>JAEXOR010000035.1 GCA_023439185.1 Bacillota bacterium
CAACCAGGAGGTTTAGATGTGGAGTTACAAGAGAGCGTAAGAATCATCCAGGCTGGAATGGCTTGGGCAAATTGGACTGACGAACAAAAGCAAGCAATGCTAATTGCCATGGAAGCAATAAATAAACAAATACCTCAGAAGGTCATTAAGGGTAGAGAATCAAGCCAACAATGCCCTAAATGTGGCTCATTGGTCAATGGACAGTATTGTAAAAGTTGTGGTCAAAAATTAAGCTATTAATTTCGCATTCCAGATAATGATGTCAAAAATCAGGGGGGTGAGGTTTTGAAGATAGCGCGGGTATTTCCGAGGGTGACGAACGCAACTCCCCGGGATGAATATACTTTCTTCGACGGGCCAGGGCTGTTTCTCCCACCTATTGACGAAATTCATATATCGGTTGTCTTTACCTATGACATCGAACAGGTTGAATATTTAGCAAAACAATGGGAACATATAGCTCCCGTTAAAATTGGAGGACCGGCTTTTAATGAGCCTGGCGGTGATTTTATTCCAGGAATGTATTTGAAGCCTGGGTATGTTATTACATCCAGGGGATGTCCAAATAATTGCTGGTTTTGCAGTGTCTGGCGGCGTGAGGGCCGCGAAGTACGGGAATTACCAGTAACCGAAGGGAATAATGTGCTTGACGACAATTTACTTGCTTGCTCGGACGGCCACACCCGGGAAGTGTTTAAAATGTTAAAAAGACAGAAGTATGGCAGACCGATGCTAACCGGCGGTCTGGAAGCTAAGCGGTTAAAGGATTGGCATGTAGAGATGCTGCGCAAGTTGCGGCCGAAGGAAATGTTTTTCGCTTATGATACACCTGATGATTACGAACCGCTGGTGGCAGCCGGAAAGAAACTCCTTTCTGCAGGGTTCACAGTAACGTCACAGGTTTTGCGCTGCTATGTTCTGATCGGCTATCCTGGCGATACCTTCGACAAGGCAGAAGCACGCTTGACACAGACTATCAAAGCCGGATTCTTACCCATGGCTATGTTGTATCGGGACAAAAAAGGAGAAAGGGATTTGGAGTGGGCAAGATTCCAACAGTTTTGGGCCAGGCCAGCGACGGTAAACTTGAAAATAAAGCAGTTGGCCTGATGCACAGTCAGATAGAAAGTGAAGCATCGGGGGGTGACTAAAGGATGGAAGATGGTTGGATCAAAGTATCTGATATTAGCCCTAACACCGATATTTTTTTAGCCTATGATGCTGCTGCCGATCATATTTGCATAGGTCGCAAGGCCTGGCTGTATCGCAACCCCGAGGGGATTTTGAGGATGCCGGCCCGGCACGGAGTAGGCATGGAAGTTACGCACTGGATGCCGCTACTTAAGCGTCCGCAAGATAATTTTGGCTCTGTCGCAAGGGGTTGAAGATATAGCCGGTAGTTGGTTGGTGCAGGGTGGCCGTAATCCCAATGTAATAGCCGGGGCCGCTATGAGGGGGCGGGGCATAGCCGGAGCCAAAATATTTCATAGTTCAGATAAAGAAAGGAGATTATTGGAGGATGAATAAAACCGAACATTTATTAAGTTGCTTGGCGGAGGAATGTGCCGAAATACAGCAGGCAGTATGTAAAGCTCTAAGATTCGGCCTTAACGATGGACATCCAGAAAAGACCACAACCAATGCTCAAGATATCGCTAAAGAATGCGCCGACATCGTTGCAGTTATCGAACTACTTGAAGACAATGGGATTATCCCCAAAGTAGGTACCCTGCCGGCGCTCGAACAAAAGAAATGTCAAATACTGCACTATATGGCGTATGCCCAGGAGCAAGGAACACTGGTTTAGCTGCGTAGTTCAACCAAAACCACACTTTGTTAATAATACTAAAAACGCAGAGGAGTGTTTTTTATGATAATAAATAATGTCAATGAATTAACAGCAGAAGGAATGGACCAATTATTTAACCCATTTCATGGTATTGAATTTATCTACAGATATGGGCTCATATTTCTGGATTTAGCACATTTAAAGTCTTTTGAAGAACTAACCCCCGGCAAACTTCGCGTAGATATTGAATGGGTGCCGACCGTGTATATGCTCACAATGACGCATGAAATGCGAAAAAAGACAGTGCATTATCTTAGTCCAAAGAAACGCGATATTGATTGGTACGGTATTTTATCTAACGATTTCAGCTCAGGGTACATTGCTGCCATTTATTGGGCCTTTGGCCTATGGGGTGGCTGCAGTTGGGGTGGCTGGCGGGATGATAATGGTAAGGAGATCCCTAAGGTAGACACCATATCCAGTGCCTTTTCGATGGACTTTAAATTAATATTTATTGCGCTGGTTGCCCAGGCATATAGGTGGGGGCTACAAGGTCAAATTCCTGCTCTTGCTAAAGTTCTTACCGAAAAGTAGGTTAAAAAAATGTCTGAATTTCTGTCTGAATTTCAAAAGTAAAAAGAAATAGAGAAACATTACTAAACTATTGCTTTAGGTGGCCGCCGCAGGAGACCGGCGGGCGGAAGCGGAGGTTCGGAGCCAACTGGTGGGAACGGGCGCTGCTCCAGCCGGAACCTCGGGTTTGCTCAAGTCCGGAAAAGAGAGGAGTGTTGAGTGTGTCGGAAGAACTGCGGGGGCACGACTGTTTCGTGAAACTCAGGCCCAGCCAGATCGTTGTGATGAGCAATGTCAGAAAACATTTCAGCGAAGCGAAACTGCATGAGCTGGCCGATAGCATCAGAGAAAACGGGATTATTGAGCCGCTGATCGTCAGGGCTAACAGCCTAGAGGTTGCACCCGATCTCCAAAACGATTGTTTTGACCTGATTGCCGGCGAACGCCGGCTGCGGGCGGCGAAACTGGTCAGGTTGGAAAAGGTGCCGGCGCGAATTATGTTTATTGACAAGAAGCAGGCCACCAAGCTGCAGCTACTTGAGAACGTCCAGCGAGAAGACCTGAACCCCATTGAGGAAGCGCACGCGTACCGGATGCTCTTGAACGAGCACACCTACACGCAGGAGGCCCTGGGCGCTGAACTGGGCATTAGTCAAAGCCATATAGCTAACCGGCTTCGGCTATTGGAGCTGCCGGATTCTGTACAGCAAAATATTTCACATGGAATAATCGGTCCCGGGCATGCCAAAGAACTACTGGCCTGCAAGAAAGCGGCTCCGGCGGTTATTGAAAAGGTTGCCCAGAAAGCCGCGGATGAAGGCTTGACTGTCCGGCAGGTGACTGCGGAGGTGGCCCGGGAGTTGTGGAATTCCTCCCGTCCACTCACCGCATCCGGATGGTTTAGCGATCCGAAGTTTGATACAACCGGGTGCCAGAAGTGCAAGAAGAGAACCATGCTAAAGCTGCCATATCAGGATGGGGAGCAATTACGTTGCCTGGATTCTGACTGCTGGTATACCAAGCAGCAAGACAGTGAACTCCAGTCCGTGGAGGGGAAGGAGACTGAACTGCAGCAGAAGTACCCGAGCGCAGTTATTGTAAATGAATTGGACCGCAGTACCTATGTAATTATGCACAGGTGGGATGAGGGTCTTATTAACCGGTGTACTGATAAAGGGTGCGAGTATTTCCAACAGGCCCGGCAACGCGGCGGCGAAAATATTTTTTATATCTGCCAGAGCCCGGAAGAGTACCAAAATTGCCACGGTCTGTATAAACAGGCCGAGGCAAAGGAACGCGAGAAAAAAGATGCCCAGACGCGGGAAGAGCTCAGGCAGCTGGTAGCCGGGAAAATTGGAGTCGGTGGCTGTGACGAAGGCGCCCTGGTGATGTTCAACCACCGTAAGATTATTTACCTGGCAGGGGTTATTCTGCAAACCTGTGACGCCTTCGGTATAAACGGTGTTATTGATTACCTCCACGAAGTCACCGGTCGAAACCTGGAGGAATTAGACTCTGATGAATTACTCCGTGGCGATTGGCCGAAGTTGCTCCGGATCCTTGACGAGCTGACTGACGAAAAGTTGATCCAGATTATGTTGGAGTGGCCGGCCCTGGCCCTGGGGTTTGATACCCAGGCAGTGGAGTGGTTTTTCAAAGGGCAGGCAAGTAAAACGATATCCGGAAATGTCGATTGGATTTTAAGCAATTCCGTCGGCGATATAAACTATAACACTGCTATTCCCAAGTTGACGGATGAGGAATTATTGTATTGCATTGAAAATGAGAAAAGGAGCAGCGGGTTACGGAAGCTTCAGGCCGAGGCCCGGCGGCGTGGACTTCAGACGCCGGCACAAGAAGCCGGTCATGAAGAAGATGAACCACTATTTGACGTCAACACCTGCCGCGTTTGTGGTTGCACCGATGATAATGCTTGTCTGGGCGGCTGCTGGTGGGTGGAGCCGGATTTGTGCAGCAGGTGCGCGGAGGTGGACACCCAGGAGACCGTACCTGATCCGGTTCATGCGCTTATGGGGCGACGCATTAAGACCATTGACGCCGGCGCCGGGGTGATTATTAACGTGATTGGTCCCAATGATGATGGATATTACACCATTAATTACAAAGAGCCTCATAGCAAAAAGAAAAACTTTAGTATTATTCACGGTATTACACTTGAAGACGGTATACTGATGCGTTATGGAGCGCCGGCGGCAACTTTGGAAAACGAAGACGATGTATCGGCATGCGAGCTTGAAGAGACCGCCGGGGGGGTGCTGTGCGGTGCGGACGGGCGGCCGTTGCTGGATGAGTATTGCAGAGAGTGTCCACAACCGGCGGTTAATCCCGATGGTTGCGCAGTATGCAAAAAAGTTCAGCTACGGTCCTACCTGGATGAAAAGGGACAGGAGATATTTGTTTCCGCTAGTTCGGGCGGCGAAACCTTCGGTTCATTTCGCCGGAGCCCTTCCGGAGGCCTTCACCGCGTGAAAACTCCGGCCATGCCCATGGTGGATACCAGGGAAGAAGCGCAGGCCAACCTGGACGCTTGGGCGAAGAAGAGGGACCTGCAGTCGGTGGAGAGTAACGGCCAACGAAGTGCGTGATAACTTGAAAAGAAAGGAGGTTTTGGGGTTGAACCGGTTTGACGCGTGTTCAAGGTGGGATGAATGCTCAAAAGTAATGCAATGTGTTCATCCTGGTGCCGACAACATCCCCGCCCAGGAGTGGGAGAAAGCCTGTACAACGGCTTATAACTATAAGAAAGGCATCAACCATTTAGCAGTCGATAAAAACGCTAAAATAAGCCAAAATTTTAAGCCAGAGTATGATAATTTTTCTGCCCAACAACGAACTAATAAAAAAACGGGCAGATTTTTTATTGACGAAGAAAAACCCTCGAAGCTGCTAATTATTGACGGTAATTCAGTTATCAACAAAGCTTTCTATGGTACTCCGGAACTAAATGCGCCGGATGGCAGACCCACGAATGGAATATATGGCTCGCTGAAAACAATTATTGCCGCTGTAACGGCAAGGGGGCCCAATCATTTACTGGTGGCCATGGATCACCCCGGGAAAACGTTTCGGCACGTTCTTTACCCGAAATACAAAGCCGGCCGGCTGGCTACTCCCGATGACTTGGCCTTACAATTAACCCTGATGCGTGAGGTTTTTAATAAAATAGGCATTACTTACATTGAAAAAGAAGGTTACGAAGCCGACGATATTATCGGCACCGCGGCAGAGGTAGCAGTCAAAAACAACTTTCTGGTGGAGATTCTGACCAGCGACAAAGACTGCCTGCAGTTGGTCAGCGATAAAACAACGGTACTTTTGCATAA
Organism: Bacillota bacterium; assembly: GCA_023439185.1. Lineage (GTDB taxonomy): Bacteria > Bacillota > Desulfotomaculia > Desulfotomaculales > Desulfallaceae > BRH-c8a. The sequence goes on from JAEXOR010000035.1 coordinate 5,707, forward strand.
CAAAGGCCGGTTTATAGAATGTACCCCCCACACAACTACCCTGGTGGCGGGGTACTATCATTATTGGACGGTAGACATCAAGGCCCTTGCCGGCGACCCGTCCGATTCCATACCAGGGGCGTCGCGGATTGGCAAAAAAACAGCCTTATCCCTATTAAGAGAATACGGTTCCCTGAAAAAAGTATTAGCTGAAGCACATAATATTCCCGGGAAGATTGGTGCGAATATCCGCAATAACAGAGAGGTGATATCCCTTTCAGAAAAACTTGCAACCATTGATACAGCGGTTCCATTGGAGGTTACTCTTAAAGCTTTAGCGCTTCCCATTGGCGGTAACAGGTCGTATATGAGCGCTGCGAAGTACTTGAAACAATTAGGGATTCGAGTTCTCAAGCTTGAAACACTGTTTGATCTGACAAAGAGTGAACAAGCCGTACAAAAATTCAGCCCTCCAGTAGCAAGAATAGAAATAAAAATTCCCGGGAGCAAAATACTGTGCGGTGTTTGCCAAACCATTCCGTTAAAAAGCGCGAACTGTGCGGAATATATTGAGCTGGATGATAACGGGAGGTTATGTTTCGGGGCAAGGAAATTCTTTGCCTGCGAACAATGCGGCAAGCTTCTTCACCCAAATTTCTATCTCAGGATACCGGACAAAGCATCTAAACCTGGCAAGGTGCATAAGGAAACTATCAAAAATGCGCTGTTTAAGTAACAATGCCCCGTAAGCCTAATAGCACGGGGTTTTTATACGTTCATAAAGAGAGGAGGGCCCGAAATGTCTTTTAGATTTGGTTCTTCAAAAGAGGCGGCCTCTTCAAAAGAAGAAGCACCAAAAATATGGATCGACCGGGCGCGGTGGGCGGGGGTGCCCATTTTCACCATGTATACGCTGACCTCAGAGAGGATTTATGTCAAAACGGGGATCTTTAACTTGCGCGAAGAGGAACTGTTGTTATACAGGGTTCTGGATATCACGCTGAGACAGAGCTTGTTGGAACGCATATTGGGACTCGGCACGGTTCTGATATATGCAGTGGACGCCACAGATCCGGTTCTGGCTCTCAATAGCATAAAAAATCCCCGAAACGTCCGTCAAATAATAAGCGAGTTGGTTGAAAGCCGCCGGCGTGAGTCCGGGATCAGAGGTAAAGAAATGTTCGGCGCCACGGTGTAAATGAGTTTAAATAATTTAATTAATAGGGAAGTGAGTTCAAGTGCTGTATCCCACGCATATTGCGGCCGGCGCCGTGGCCGGGGCGCTGGTGGTCAAACTGACCGCAGCTCCGGTAAAAATGTGGCCGGTAATGATTGTTGCCGCGTCTGTGGCAGCCCTGCTGCCGGACTTGGATAAAAAAGGCTCAAAAGCGACCCGGGCCGTACCCGGGTCGGGAACGGTCATAGGGGCCGTTGCGTCACACAGGGGCTTCATGCACAGCCTGGCGGCAATTTTTTTAATATCCATAGGGTTAGCTTTATTACCTGTCATACCCCGCGAATTATGCTTTGCCATGGTGGCGGGAGTTATCAGCCATCCTTTAGTCGATACCATTAACCCTCGAGGGGTCCAATGGCTATGGCCTTTAAAAATAAAATTCTCGCTGGCCAGGATTTTGCCCTGGCCATTTACTTTTAGCACGGGGTCGCGTATTGAAACGTTGGTCCTTCAGCCGGCTTTATGGATTGCTGCCGTCTGGCTTCTGGCCGGTAACAAATTCACGGCAATAATTTCATAAAACCATGATGAAAAGAAAGGGTGTGTGTTAATTTGAAAATCACCAAAAATCACGTTTGTTTAGCGTTGTTAATTATTTTTGCTCTGTTAACTTTAGCAATGCCGGCATTTGCGGCAAGCGACTTCGAGCTTCCAGACCCCGACATCTTTAAACCGGACCTGCAGAAATCAGGTGAATCGGCAAAGGGTTTTATAGCCGCGATAAATGTTGTTATCGGTCTGATTTCTGTGATTTTCTTGGCATATGCCGCCGCGATGCTGGCCTGGGACATGAAAGACCTGATATCCGGCAAGAAAGATTTGAAGTCTCAGCAAGGTCGTTTTCTTGCTATTGGTGTAGCCGTTCTTGTTCTTTTGCTGGCCTTGACCGGTATGTGGTACGTCCTTCTCTTGGCCGTCTGGGATAAAATCTTTGTTCCCATCATTAATGCCGTTTCGGGGAGATAGCCGGCGGAAGGGGTGAGCTAAACTGACACCAAAGCATGCGGTAATATTATGCTTAATTACGCTGGTTTTTGCCCTGGCTACGGGCGCGGTAATGCCGGACAATGTAATGGCGGCTGAACAAAATGACCAGCACCAGGAAACCGGTCAGGACCAGGGCTCGGATGAGCCGAAAGAGGCAGAGGAAGACGACGACGATGGTGACGGTGGCGGTTTAATTTCAACTTTGATAAGTAAAATTGATCAGTTTTTACAAGCAGTTATAGATCTCGTTTCCGGAACAAAACTTTTCGAGGCTATTAAGAACTGGATTTTCAGTATATTTGACGACGCGTTGAGACCGGTATTGGGAGTATTCGGGAGAACATTCTTATTTACTCCCTCCGTTGCCGGCCAGGAGTGGGTCAAGTCGGCCTGGAGCACGGCGTTTTTCTTTAGTCTGGGTCTATTTGCCCTGGCCATAGTAATCTCAGGGGCCAGAATCATATCGGCCAAAGGTGTAACAGAAATATCAAAACCGCTGCAAGTGCTCTGCGCGGCCATGGTGGCCTCAATTTTCTCTCTATACTTCGTGGAACTATGCATACGTATCTCAAATTATGTGTTTGAAGGTATAGTCAGGCAGTACTTGGTTGAGCTGGGAGTGCAAAGTTCGCTGCTGGGAGATCCCCAATCAAACGTTGTCGACGGCAATATCCTGCTTCTTGCCACTCTGGTTTCTCCAGAACAGATAGATGCCGCGGTGGCCCAGGGGCATGGAGTAAGTTATTTTTTGGGGGCAGCTGGCGGTATCCTTTTAAGCGGTATTGGAGGGTGTATTATTGCCATACTTGCGTTAATTATAGGCCTAAGGTATTTGGTTCTCTGCGGTTTAGGCATCACAGGACCTTTTTATTTTACCGCCTCGGCCCTGGCCGGTTCCTGGGAGCCTTTTGCTGGCTGGTTGAATCTCTTTGCGAGAACATTGCTGCTGCAGTGCTTGTTTATTGCCGGCTGGATAATGATGGTGGCGGTAAGGGCGGCTAACGATACGGCCGGCAGTCCGGCGGCTGTGGTCGGGGTAAGCGCCATGTTGGTTAATGTGTTGATTATGCTTGTAATGGTGGTTGTGGCCGTACTGATTTGGGTATTACCCGGAGCCAAAGCGGTAATGACTCCCTTAACGTTAAACGGTGGGGAGTTCATCGAAAAAGCGGGCAACGCGGGTATGAGAATGACCAAGTTCGCTCATGGCGTGGGCTCCCGGTTTGGTTGGGAAGGTGTGCAGGATTCCGCGTACCGGGTGCATCAGAAGGCCAGAGATATGCGGGATTTCGGCCGCGACTTGCGCAATATGAACCGCAACACTCCCGCAACACCGATTGAAGCGCCAATAAAAATGCCTAAAAGCGAACCCCATTACGAAACTCCGGTTGTTTTCAAAATTGAAACCCCGACAGAGAAAGGCGGGGATCTTCGCATCCGGGTGCCCGGAAGCGTTGTTTCGGGTTTGGCTAAACATCTTGCGGGATCAATACCTGAAAAAAATATTGAAATACAGGGTGACACCCTATGCGTATCACCTAATTATGCATACGAGGCTAAAGAATTGGCAAAAGAATACTGCAAGCAACTGGTTCCGTACTGGGAAGCCGGCAACCAGTTCATTGTTATTCAAGACCGGTTGCCTGTCAGATTAATGTCCACGCCTCCAAACGGAGTCAACATGGGCATCTGGCAAGGTTAACGAGCGGAAGGTGTGGTGTTAAGTGGCTCAGGGTGATAATCAGATTTATTTTCCGGAGGACGTGCGGGAAGACGTGGCCATCTTTGGCAACGTTACTTTATTGCGGGCGGTTATTTTTTTGGTCATACCGATACTGCTGGGGGTGCTGTTCTTTTTATTCTTACCCCTATCCACAGGCATTCGGTTGACCAGCCTTTTCTTCTTCCCCGCCGTAGGGGGTATAACAGTGCTCATGGATATACCCGGCCGGCTGCGCCGTTATAAACGCTACCTGAAGGAACCAGGCCGCAGAAAGTCCGGTCCCCCGGAGGAAAAGGGATCGTTGCAGGAAATGATCGGCGCCGCCTTCCTTTCCGGGCCATATTTACACTATAAGGACGGTTCGGCGGCGGTCTTTTTAAAGGTGGCACCGCCGCCGTGGGAGTACCAGACCGACACTAAAAAGATTGAACAGGAAAACACCTTTGCGGCGTCCGTCACAAGGGCAATATCATACGGATTGGAGGTCACGGAATACGCCGACGTGGACCGGGATTTGTGCCGTGAGGAATGGGACCTCAGGGAAGCCCAGTATAGCCAACTGGAAGACGGCGGACTGAAGGACCTGGGCCTGGCTAGAGTAAGGCACCACAGAGACTATGCTCTGGCCAGGAAAACAGAGTATCACATCAGGCTAAGAGCCATTCCCGGCATGGTGGATCTTCAGCGCCGCCCCGCGGACGCGGAGGAAAGGCGCAGGCTTACCGAAGAGGCGCTGCAGGACGCAGCCGGGGGTATAATCATGGAACTGTCCCGGGCTGATATGTCCGTCTCCGTGTTGGGCGCGGAGTCCATCAGAAACCTGGCTGTCAAACAAATAAATCCGGCTGCCTGGCGCAGGGTGCTGCCGCCTCTGGAGACCGACTGGACGACGCCGGCGGCATATCAGGTAGAAATTTCGGAGGAAACCGATAGCAGCATTAATCCGGAAAAACCCAAACGGCTTGAGAAAATACACAAGCTATTATCCAGGCCTAAAAGGCGGGACCGGGTGGCCCATGCTCCACAGCCCGGCGTTGCGCTGGTTCCCGGAAAGCTTGACAGACCGGCAAAATTCCGTCCCGGAAAAATAGCAAATATGATCAGCACTCTTTTTAAACGGAGGTCGAAAAAACCTGCTCGCGGCGGGGAACTGCTGGGCAATCTTATTGCTGTTTGGAGCCCGGTGCCGGCGGGAAAAACCTTCACCGCGGTTAACCTGGCCGTATCTCTGGCCTGGAAAGGGCATAATGTAATTCTTTTGGACCTGGATATCAGGCAATTGGCTGTTAATAGCTGGTTCAACATTGAGGGCGCCGGAGGCCTTAAACAATTCCTGGCGAACCCCGGCGCCGACCCCTGGTCTATAGGGTTTATGCCCCGGGAAGTGCCGGGTCTGCTGGTGCTCACGCATTCCGGACGCGACCAACTGGCGGTCAATGAAAGTGTCCTGATTAATCTTTTGACTGTTCTTTCCCGCCATGCAGGCTATGTAATAGTGGACACCGGCGCCACGGGCAACGAAACCCAGGCGGTATTAAACCTGGCGTCAAAAGTGCTTTTGGTGGCAGACCAGGAGCCGCACAGGCTGGATTCGATAAGCAATGCGCTGGACTCACTGGAATCAATTCTTGACATGAACAAGCTGTACCTGGTGGCCAACAGGATAATAGAAAGCCATAATCTCGATGCGGAATCCAGCGTGGAGGATATCCGCAGTAGGTTGGGAATCGGGGTTGATTACCGGGTTCCCGAACAAACCACCGAGGCAATGGAAGGAATGAGCAGCGGGGTCCCGCCGGCGCTCTTCTCCAGGGAAATAAGCAAGGCGTTCAGAGAAATATCGCTGGATATGGCCAGCTAAATCTAGTGTTCTACAAGCTTGATATACAAGCTTAAAGGCACATTAATCTTGTTATTTATTTTGGTTTGTTTTAAAATATGATTAGTCTAAATTTTTATAGACAATCTTACCAAAGGAGGTGGTCCATATGATTTGCGTCATTTCAAAGTTGTTAGATTTTTTGAATCATCGCAACCAAGATCCTTTGGAGAAATATAAGGAAGAGATATCCGAAACCAACAGAATCATCAAATACTTTGAGAAAAAGTATAAAATGTCGTCCGATGAATTCATTTCAAAAAGGTATTCTCGCTCCTGCTTAGACATTGAGGCAGCGGATGCTAATAATTGGGCCACTTTATACTTAACCGTAGGGAAAATGGTTAAATGACACGAAATGTAACAAGTAACAACATAATTGAAGCTGCTAAAAAACATGAGATAAGGGAACATAGGAACCCTAGCAGTTATTTTTCCAGTGTGGAAAGCGAAATATGGACATCAGGTTTTAGCAGCATAAAAAAAGTTAGCATGGGCTTTTCCAAAATGGGGAAGCCCATTTTTGCTTATGATAAGAAAAATAGAAAAGTTCCATATGGAGAAAGCTTTATTTTTAATGCGCCAAATATTGGTCAAGGCGAAGTGGGTTATGTTGTGCAGGAAATGTTCAATATGAAAATCCAAATAACCATTTTTCAAATGAAAAGGAAACTGTATTTAAGTTCATACTCATTCCATTTTGAACTGTTGCAAGACAGAAACAAATTTTTTAGATATGAAAAATCGGAATATGTTGCTGAAGAGGATATGGAATATAAGCCGGAGTTTCATATGCATTGTATGGGCAGGCTCAGCCATTATCCTGCCCACAAGGTTACAATTGGTCAATTGCTGAAAAATTTGAAAGCTAACATTTTTAACTCAGACAACTATGGTAAATTAGATCCCCCTTGGGGCTCAATATTTAGTTAACGGAGGTATCAAGTTATATGAAACGATTATTGATGTTTTTTACGTTTATAATGCTGCTGGCTGTATTAACCATTAACCTGCCCTTCATAACCGGCGCCGCCGCCCAGGAGCAAGAGCAGGTGGACGTATACGACCGGCAAAAAGAGCTGGTTAAATCTGTGGTATTTAAACTGGACGTGGATCAATACTATGTCAATGGCCAAACGCCCGGTGTAAAGATGGACGCCAGGCCGTTTGCCGAGCAGGGCCGCACCTTCGTGCCGGTGCGGTTCCTGGGCAACGCCCTGGGTGTGACCGATGAATATATCGGCTGGGAAAGTCCCCGGGTAACGCTGGATGAACCAGGCTTCCCGGTGGTGGAGCTGGCCGTGGGCGGCAAGCAGCTTAAGAGTGACGGCGCAATCACCAACATGGACGTGGCTCCGCTGGCAAAACAAGGCCGTACTTACCTGCCGGCCAGGTGGGTGGCCGAGGCCTTGGGCTACCAGGTGGAGTGGGACGCCCAAAACAGTGTTGTGCTATGCTGGCCCCGGGGAGCGGAGAAACCGGACATCGGCAACGTACTGGAGCATATCGTCAGTGCCGATAAACCCGCTGCTGGCACTAAGGTGATTAACGGTTATATCGTTCCGCTGGAAACAGATTTGAAAGTTGAAGAGAATTTGTCCGGTGGTTGTGAGATTGACATATTGATGGACATATATAAGCCATTGGAGCCGCAATTCCGGGATGCTTATAATATCCTGGCCAGCAAGCTGGGCCATGAAACGGCGGAGACGGTTATAAATTATGTCCGTCCTAAAAAAGACCGGTGGGACGATGTACCTCAAAAAATGTTTAACTTAAACGATCGTGAGATTATGGCTGACGGTTCTAAAGGTGATTCCGATATTTATATTGTTGTCTGGAAATAAAAAGCACGGAGGTTGAAAGATAAATGAAAAAGATAATAATCGCCCTTTTCTTAGTGCTGGCACTTGGTGCCGGCACTGTTGTTTCTGCCGGCACTTTTGACGGCCTGCCGGAAGATGTTGCGCGAACTATACAGTTGGCCAATCAAGAACTGAATGAAAAATATGGTGAGGTAAATTATTACTCACCGGAAAATGTGAATGGTCTGCTGGTTAACGCAGACCTTTTAAGATCCCGGGCGCTGATCGTTTATGGTTCGCCCCACGACCTCGACCCCAGCACCGGTAACCACCGGTATCTGGGCGAAACAAGGCGCGGGGAAAAATATACAAACACGCTGTTTCGGCATGACCCCAATCCGACTCCGGGGTTAATAAGCGATTGGGATTGGATACCTGAACCATGGCGTTCTGATGAAGTGAAAAAATCTCTAAAGGATCGCGGAGAGCCTCTTTTAAAAGCAAATAGATTTAACGGCAACTCCGAATTAAACGACAGTATTATCCGGGGTCTGGAAAGCTACCGGCAAGGCGAGGGCGCTACGATCAATTTTGTGAGGGATAACACCCCCTGGCACACCTATGTCCACGTGCTGCAGCCGCCCACTGATTACACCTGGGGTATGGGCCGCATGTGGCACCAAAGGCCGGATGGAATCCGGTACCTGACCGTGCCCATGGCGCCGCTAAAAGCAGGGCCGCCTCCGGAGCTGGACTTGGCCGTAACCGCCCTTGACTCCGGCGTGCCGGCCGGCGAGAAAGCGCGGCCTGGCCAACAATACACCGGCGCCGTGGTGGTCGAAAATCTGTCGGACATTACAATGGACAAACCGGCCAGTGTTAAAGTAACCCACCAGGGCTACGAAGCTGCGGTGAAAGACCGGGCGGGCAAAGCAATACAATCCCTTACTCTGCCCCCGGGTGAATCCGAAACCCTAACCTTTACCTGGCACGGGCCAACCGACACGAACAGCAGCACGATTAAAGCGACAATAAATCTTCCGCCCGACCCGGCGTTGCCGGAAACCGACCTGATCAACAACGAAAAAACGGTTATCGTACCGGTACTATTGCAAAACCTGAAAATAGAAATAACCAACTACCCCGAGGCGGCACTGCCGGGTGATCCGGTAAGTGTGTCGGCCAGGGTAACCAACCAGTCCGGTGAAATGCTTGTCACCCGCCTGGTGATAAAAGTTAACGGCAAAGTTGTCAGCGACAAAAGCAACTTTGATATCATCAGTTACCAGGAAACAGCGGCGAACTTCGCCATGCCCAATGAAGATGTTGTGGTGGAATTTTTAATCAACCCGGATAAAAACATGCCGGCCAATGAAACAACCTGGACGGATAACGCAGCGTCTTGCACCATTAAAAAAGATGTGCCGCTGCCGGCTATTACCGGCGATATCAATGTGGAAATAATGGCGCCCGGTAGAGTGGAACCCTTTAAGAGTTGGACCTTCAGGGTGAAAATCAGTGGTTATCTCCCGCCGCCCGGCCCCGATGATCCCGATGGGGCAATTGCGGACGTGCGTTTAAGGGTTACCGGCGAAAGCAAAAACATTGAATACCGGTTAAGCGGCGGCACCTGGGGTGATGTTATCGTCACGAACCAGCAACCGGTTACGCTGAACAAAGGGGTTACGATTAGCGTCGTAAGGGGTAAGCGGTTTGAGGAGACGGAAACATTCACGTTTCCCGCGTCTTCCGGATACCCCGGGAAAGATATGATTATTCCCCTGCACGCCGGCGCCTCGTGGCGGTCGTATAGCGGCGCGGATGCTAAAAACGTCATGATTTTTAGGAAACTGATGGAGCTTGGTACAGAATTATCAAAATAGGGGGGATTTTTTTGAACATCGTGCTTGCCGTAGCGGACGATTTCCTTGAGCCGCTGTCAGCCATCAGAGAGTTCATGGTTACTCCGGTTGGTGTCAGAGAAGACGTTATATATGCAGCGGAAACAGCCGGAGCCGATGTGGTGGTGCTCTCTCCGGAGCTGCCGGGGGAAACGGACGTCATTGATATTATTGAGGAGCTGCTTGACTTAAACATCCGGACCGTTTTCCTGGCCGGGCGGCTTAATCCCAATAACCTTACAATCAAGAAACTGGTGGAGCTCGGAGTGTATGACATACTTTTTGAGCCTGTTACCATCGGGCGGCTTAAGGATGCGCTGGTTAACCCCGCCAGTGAGTTTCGACCTAATACCGGCAGGCCTGTGATTGTGCTTGACGGGCAGGACGGGGACGAGGCCAGGGAAGGTGCCTTGAACCGGATTAAGTCAAACCTGCCCCAGCTCGCCCAGCGAAAAAATAAAGGAGACGGAAAGGTGGCCGGGAAGGGAGCCATAGTCAACTTGATTGGGGTGTGCTCCCCGGTGCCGGCGGGAAAAACCATGGTGGCGCTGAACCTGGCCGCCGTGCTGGCTTTGCGCGGCAATTCCGTGGCTTTGGTTGATCTGGATTTAACCCAGTTGTCACTGGCCAACTGGATTGAAGTGCCGGAAGGGGAGGACGGGGTATACCGCCTGCTAAAAGACCCGGGCAACGCCCTTGAGCATGGATATAACCCCAATCTGTTGCCCTGGCTGTATATATATACCGCGTCGACAATAGAATCCGGCGGCGGGGCCGGGAAAAAGGCCGTAGGTTCCGTGTTGAAAAATCTCTGCAACACGTTTGATTTTGTTGTCGCGGACACGGCCGCAGACTTTAAAACTCCCGCTACCCAGGAGGTAATAGCATCAGCCGGGCAAGTTGCATTGGTGACGGACAGTGATTTTAACCACCTTAGAAAAATTCAAGCCGTGCTGGATGGGATGCCGGAAGAGTTTTTCGCCCGGTGCAGCCTCGCGGCCAACAGGGTGGTGAGCAGCGAATTGGTGGTTGTTTCAGACGCCGAGAATGCCGCCGGGTTAAAGGCGGATGTATCAATAGCCGATTGCCTCGGGGTGCTTGAAAGTATCAAGGCCGGTGTGCCGGCGGTGTTGTACAGGGAGGAACTGAAGCATTCTTTTGAAGAATACGCCGATTTTTTGATGGTCAATATCCAGGAATCTTTTGATCCGGGAGTTTAATATTCCACATGGAATAATCCGCTTTCAAGATTGGAGGTATCTGATTGGACAACCTGAAAAAATTTTGGGCTGATCAGAGGGGTAACTTCAGCCTGATCTGGGCTTCTATACTCATTGCGTTTTTCCTGGGGATTTGTGCCGTGGTCATTGACGGCGGCACAGCGGTACTAAAAAAGCATATCATCCTTAACGCCGGCGACGCCGCGGCGCTGGCCGGCAGCAGCGCCGTGGAGGGCAAACTGGTTTTTGACGATTTTGGTAATTCTATTGGCGAAATGCCGGTATTGAACCCCATAATTGCGGACACCTACGCCGCTGGAACGTTGGATGTGAACATGGCAGCCATGAAGTTTAACCAGCGGGGTATTGCCCTGGAGGAAACCTATGGCGCGGCCGTTGACGCGGACGGCGACGGCTACATTGAAAGCTATAGTTTGAGGCTCCGGGGAACCATAGACGCTCCCCTTTTTGGCCCCGTATTGGGGCTCTCGGACCGTATCCCTTTTGATAAAACGGTTGTGGCAAAAGTACGGCAAGATTAGATCGGAGGTTAATTTGTAAAATGAAAAATAAAAGCTCAATAGTGATGTTCTTTACAGCCCTTCTTTTGCTCGGGGCTTTTTCTTTCTTGCTGGTTAAAGGCAGCTACATGATGATCAACGCTGTGCCCTATGTTAAAGCGGTAAAAACCATACCGCCATATACAAAGATCACCGGGGATATGGTTGAGATTGATTACGTTGCCGTTAAAAACGCAAAGCCGGGAATGATTAAAGGCGCCGGCAATGTGATCACGGGAGTGGTTAAGGACGCCGGCAACGTAATCGGCCAGATCACTAAAAGTGAAATACCTGCCGGAACGCCGGTATATTTGGGGCAGCTTGGCTATAAAGGCGAAAACACGCTGACTGCCCAGTTAACGGATATGGCGGAAACCAACCAGCGGGGCAAATCGCTGCCCGTGGAAAACCTGATGGGCCTTGACGGGGACTTGATGGTGGGGGACAGGGTGGATGTTACCGGTTCCTTAAAGCTTCCCTTACATGGCGTACAAACGCCTGTAAGCCAGACCATAGCCGAAAAAGTAATGGTGCTGGGCATAATCAGGGACGCCAACAGCAACAAGATGACCGGTATAAAGCTTGCCGTCACCAAGCAGCAAGGTCAGGATATTGATTTCGTTACCGGCAACGGCGGGAAAATCGGGCTGATGCTCTGCCCGTACGATGTAGAGGACAGCGTTGCCGTGCCGACCACGCCGGAGACATTTGTAAACAGACACATGGTTACTGCAAATACGGATAATCAGACTGTCGGCACAGCAGAAGAAAAGGTTGCGGAAACTACAGAAACTGAATAGGGAAGGGAGGACTTACTATGTTGAAAATACTGATTTTCGATTTTGACGAAAACCGGGCCGCTGAAATTGCTCAAACAGCCCGGCAGCTTGGATTTCAGCCCGTAATGATAAATTCTCCGGAAGAGATTAACCAGAGAGAGCAATTTATAGCCGCCTTTATTACCCAGGAGTCTGAAAGTCCGGCCTGGTACGATTTGATTTCCCAGTTGGCGGCCCGCGGCATTTTCGCTTACCTGTTGGGCGAACCTTCTCTTGAAGCCTACCGGCTCATACCGGAGATAGGCGGCTCCGGCCTGGTAAACTGGAACAATGCCGGTATTGAAGCCGGCAACTACTTAAAGCTGCTGGCCCAGGGGCAGGGAGGCCCGGGAAAGGCAGGGCGGTCCTTGCGCCAGCCCCTTAAACGCAGCGCCCCCGCCCCTGTCAATGCGGGAGTTCCTAACACTATGCGGAGTGTACCGGCGGCCCCGGTGCAGACGCCGGCGCCGGGTCTGAAACTGCCCGGCCGGCAGGAGCCGTCTCCAACCAGGGCTTCCCGCCGCCGCCGGCGCGGTGAAGAGGGCAGGGATACTTTGCGGGATCAGATAGTGGTGATATATTCCCCCAAGGGCGGGGTGGGCAAAAGCACTTTCAGCGTGAATTTTGCCTTCTCCCTGGTTTCTTTGCTCAAGGATCAGAAAATACGTCCCGTGTTGGTCGATCTGGATACCTCATTCGGCAACATTGCCAGTATGCTGGACCTCCGGCACCAGGCCAATCTGATCAACTGGATTAAGAGTGACTTCAAAGAAGACTTCTCAAACCTGGTTGTGCAGCATGAGTCTGGTTTGGACATACTTTTAGCCCCTCCCAATCCCCTGGAGTCCGGAGCTATTACCGCCGAAGTGGTTGACAAAATGTTGTACACCCTGAACAAGAGATATGACTTCGTGGTGGTGGACACCAACCCCTCGATCAAGTTGCACCACACCAAGGCATTTGAATGGGCGGATACCATTGTGTTGCTGGGAACTACGCAAAAACCCACCTTAAAGGATGTCCGGGCCATGGACGGCATATTTGACCAGCTTAAGATTGATAAGAGCAAGGTGAAATTTGTGCTTAACATGGTACCGAAACAACCGTCGATTAATGTACAGGACGCCATAAACGAAATACCATTTCAGTGCATTGGGCTGATTCCGGAGGACGCGGCTGTGAAGGTGGAAGAAAACAGGGGGTCCGTGGCCTGTCTGTCCAGACGGGCAAAAAGCTATACCCAGGCGCACATACAGGTGTGCAACAAGATACTGGGCAGGAGCGTTATCCAAAACAGATGGAAAAATGCAGGGTTTGCGGACAAGCTTAAAGGTCTGTTCGGTAGGTAAGGGGGAGGTATAACATATGAGTCTATTTACTGATCCGCTGCAATATCTGCAGGTTGACGAACAGGAAGGAACGCTGCTGCAGGATCTGCTTGTGGAGCAGGGCGAGACCGTGGCATCAAAAGGAATTCTCGGTGAAAAGGACCGTCTGCAGCTCAAAAAGGATTTAAAGCCCCGGTTGGACACGCTGCTGACCGATGAGCTGCTGAAAGAAAAGCACAAGCCCGAGGTAAAGGACAAAATACGCAAAATTGTCCACGATCAGGTCCATGAGTTGGGAAGTAAATTTCCCCCGTCGCTGAAAGACGCCTTAAACGAGATTGTAGAGGAAGAAATGCTATCAATCACCGGCCTGGGGCTTATACAGCCGCTGTTGGAGCAGGACATAGAGGAAGCCTGGATCGTCAAGGGCCGCGAAATCTGGTTCCAGGACAGGAAAGGCCAAAAGCACAAGTGGGAATACGAATACACTTCTGTTGACGATGTATATCACATGATTGACCGCGTGTTGTCGCCAATCGGCAAAAAAGCCAATGAGACCAATACTATTGTTGACGCCTGGTATAACGGGATGCGGGTGCATATTGTCATGGACCCCACCTGCCCGGACGGACCCTCCGTGTCTTTCAGGCTGCACCAGAAGGAAGGATTGTCCTTTGATGATCTCAAAGAAAATAAGACCATAGGCCCGCTGGCCGCCGAATTGATTGCGGCCATGATACTGGCGGAGTTTAATATGGGCATAACCGGCGGCACCAGGTCCGGAAAAACCACTTTGCTTAACGTTGTTTGCGGCCTTGCTCCCCAGGACAGGAGATACATCAGCATCGAGGACCGCCTTGAATTGAACCTGCCGCAGAAACACTGGGTCAGGCTCGTTACCAGGGACGCCAACGAACAAGGTAAGTTCGGCGTCGGTTACGATAGTTTGATAAAGGCTACGCTGAGCATGTCGCCGGACCACTTTTTCATGGGTGAGGCCAGGGACGGTGCTTTCCTGCTGATTCTTATGGCGGCCACCACCGGCCATACCTTGCTTCTTTGCACATTCCACACCGGCGACTACATGGGTGAGGACGGCAGCGAAGGCCAGGCCACTGTTACCCGTATGGAAACCCTGGCCATGATGAATAACCCCAATATAACCGAACGGGTGGCCAGAAGTCTTATCGCTGCCGGATACCAGGCCGACATTCACATCAAAATTATCAAAGACGGACTGAAAACCGTCGGCCGGCGGGTGACCCGCATATCCGGCATATTCGGTATGAAAGGTGACTCCGTGCGGGTTGAGGACGTCCTTTTGTATGACGAGGCAAACGACCGGGAGGTTATTGCGTCCGGTCCGGGTCCGGCCCATATGGCAAAGCTTTTGAGAAAGCGCGGGGTGGTCCCACCAGCATGGCTGGAGAGGGGGAAACAAGATGTATGATTATTTGACCATGGCCCTGTTTTTTTCCGGCGGACTGTTCATGTTTGGCTGGCTGATTCATCGGCGTAACCTGAAACGCCGGGAATTGTCCGGTTTTTTAACCGGCGCCGATGATGTAAATACCGTGGTTAAGAAGGGCAGAAAGTCAAACTCAGTTAATATCTTTTTCAGTCGGGCCGGCTATCCGGATTGGGGGGAAACACATGCCCTGCTTGCGCTGGTGATAACTGCTGCGGTTGGCTGGTTGATTGGCCTGCTGATTACCGGTTCCTTATACGCCGCTGCCGGTTTTATCCTGATCGGGCCGTTTATATTTTACAGTTATCTGGCCCGGACAATTGAGAAAAATGAATTTGCCATGTACCGGCAGATGAGCGATTTTTGCTTGAGGCTGGCCAATTCGATTGCTTCGGGCAACTCTTTTGAACAGGCAATAGCATCGGTAGCGCCCAAACTTGACCTGCCCTTGCGGGCGCCGATTAAAGAGCTGGCCAGGAAAATAAGTCAGGGCAATATAAAGACCCTTGATGCCGTACAGGAGGCAGAGGCGTATATACCGGTTACCCCGTACCGGATGTTTTTATTGGCGGTCCGGACCCACTACCGTATGGGCGGCGATCTAGCGCAAAGCCTTAATGATATTACAAGCCAGGTGGACAAAAGCAATAAAGCTTTGGAGAGCATTAGGGCTTACAACAGCGGGGCCATCGGCGAAGGGGTTTTTATAACGGTTTTCCCGGTAGTAATCTTGATGCTTGAGAGGATATTTATCCCCGGATATCTCATGCCCCTTTTTAATACCGCTTTGGGGCTGAAAATGTTTTTTCTGGCCACTGCCCTGATCCTGGGCGGCTGGATTTTAATCAGGAAAATAAGTCATATCAAGGTGATGTAGGGGCTTTAAAAGGAGTGATTGTTAAAGTGCTGCAGCTAAGTATAATTTGTTTTTTGGGGCTTGTCTGCGGTTACGCGGGCTTTTTGTTTTACAGGCAGGGCAAGAGCCGGGCGTTCAGGGATTATCTTGAGGGCAAGCCCGGCAGCAAGGACAAGGAAGGCAGCTCACTAATTGACAAAATTATAAAGGTACTGCGGCCCGTCCTGCCCGGGGAGCAGGGGATTGTCTGGATGTCCGGCATGCTGACCAGGGCCGGCCTGGATTATGCGCCTGAACAGGTATTCGCGGTCAGTTATTCCAGTGCGCCGCTGGCTGCCGCCGTCATGTTTGCCTTGCTAAACGGCGTTGACCCGGCCAGGGCCGCTTTGGTATCCCTGCTGTTTGGGGCGCTGGTGTTTTCCATCCCTATTATTTACGTCTCGACAACCGCGGGTGAAAGACTTGCAAAAGCGGACAGGGAATATCTGCCCCTTTTGATGCTGATGAAGACGCTATCCAGTACCAGCGCCGGCAATAGTTTTGACGCCCTGGCCATGGCGGCTATAGAGGATTCCAACGGAGTGCTGGCGGGGGAGCTAAGCCGCGCCTTTAGCCGGGTAGCCCGTGGAGTTGATAAAGAAGTTGCTCTTATGGAAGCCGCGCAAAGGGTGGGGCTTGAGGATTTTACCCGGTTCATCGAGGCTATCATCGAGGCCGACAAAAAAGGCACCCAGATGAACATAATTGAGCAGCTTATAGGCACCGCGTTTCACAACATCGACATTTTGACCACCAAGAAAAAGGGCAGTTCGGACAGATTGCTGGCCATCCCACTGGCCGGGATGATTTTTCCCGCCAGCGCCATAATCATGATCGGACCGGGTGCGATTGCGGCCATGCAGGCAATGACGTTTTAATTTATTGGAAGGGTGAAAGGGGGTGTTTTAATGGGCGAGGTATTGCGTGACATTTGGGCGGATCAGAAGGGTTTAAGCCCACTGGTGGTAACGGTTATTATTGCGGCCATGGCGGGGGCCATGGCATTGGGGATCTATGCGTCGTGGGCGCCGAAGCTGAAAAATCTAAATGAACGGAGCCAGGGTGTCCTGGGCAATTAATATTTACTGATGAAGGGAAGTAACGGCGTGAATATTGTTAAGGAAATTTGGAGCGACCAGAACGGGTCATGCCCATTGTCATTGGTGGTAACAATGATTCTTATCACGGTGGTGGCGATAGTATCGCTGGGAGCTATATTAATATTATTTTGAAGGGAGGTAACGGCGTGAATATTGTTAAGGAAATTTGGAGCGACCAGAACGGGTTAAGCCCACTGGTGGTAACAATGATCCTTGTCGCGGTGGGGGCGATAATGGCGCTGGGAGCTGTGAATCTTCTTTCACCGAAGATAAGAGACACTACTGAAGGCGCGGGGGATGTTATGGATGACGCAGCTTCTTTCACTTTCTAATAACAAAAAAATGGTTCTTTGGGTTGCGCTATTAATAAGCGCCGGTTTATCCGGCGCTTATTATGCGACACTGCGGCTGCCCCTGTTATACTTTACTTTGCCGCTGGTTATTGTTTGCGCTATAACTGATTACTACACTTATTCAAAGGGCAAAGACGGAATCATTTACAATGCGGTTGTGGCGCCGGCGCTGCCGTTTGCCCTGGCCTATCATTTCATTTCCGCTGGGACGCCGGGGCTGTGGCTTTTTACTAAAGGATTGCTGCTGGCTGGGTTGCTGGCGTTTGTTATGTATTGGTTCTGTGCCATCGGGGGCGGGGATTTTAAGCTGATTGTTGCATTGGGAGCGCTGCATGGAGGACCTTTTGCCGGGCTTTGTGTCATGATTGCTTCCGTGCTGATGCTTATTTACGGGATCTTCGTAATGGCGAAGGGTGGTAAGCTGATGGAGTTTGTGCGGAGCTTGTGTACAACAACAAAGTATATAACGGCCAGGATGGCGGTGGGGGGCAAGGAGAAAGTTGACCTGGGCGAGCTGCCCGGCATTACTGTACCCTTTGGCGTACCCCTGGCCATGGCGGTGGCTATAGTATTTACGGCAGGATTAAAATGGGGGGCGGTTTAATGATTTCAGTTTCCGTTTACATTAAAACCATATGGCGGGACCAGCGTGGAGGCAGTGAGTTGATTACTACCTCCATTCTCATGAACATATGGATCTTTTTATTGGGTGTGATGATGTCCTTCGGGCTTTTAATTTACGCTTTCCTGGTAACTACCGACAGCGCCAGGGACGGGGCAAGGCATGCCGCCCTCAACTTCGGCACTGCCCAAGAACGGGTTGAGCAGTCCATTGAAGAAGGCGGCTTAAGGCTGGAGAATTTGCAGGCAGTCAATGAGGTTAATGACTCAAATTATGTTACTGTGAACGTCAAATATCTGCAGCCGTCCATAGCCCCAATGCTACCCATACTGGTGGGAGGCAGCCCATGGCCTGACCAGTTTGTTATTGATTACACAACGGTGTTTAAGAAAGAAAAACCTTAAGCCTTAAAAAGAGGATTTTAAAGCTAAAGGTGGTGCTATCAGTGAAGATCTTTAGATTTATAAAGGATAGCCGGGGTTCAGTAGTAGTATGGCTACCTTATTTTGTGGGGATTGGTATTTTGATAGCAATGCTAATATTGCATCATAGCGGTGTTTATGAATGGTGGATATCGGTCCCTCTGTCTGATCCAAAATCATTTATTGGGAGGTTTCATTATGATTGAGGCTTTAATTGATCAAATAATTGATATTTGCGTGTCTGATAGAGAAAAAAAGCGTTAAACAACAACTGTGTGACTTATTAAGCCAGTACGATATCAAGAAAATAGCTGCTGGGGCGGCACATCCCGATATAACAGAAAAAACAAATATATTCCTAATGGCCAAGAAGATGGAAGGTCTGAGTGAAAGGACTTTGCTTGGTTATCGCAAAACCATAGGAAAATTTGGCGGATATATTAATAAGCCCGTGAATCAGATTACCTCTGACGACATAAGGCAATGGCTTTCCGGTTGCTCCGATTGTAACATGAGTACTATACGATATTATTTAAGTGTCATAAGAAGTTTTTATGAGTTTCTCTTGGTTGAGGAATTCGTGAGCATAGACCCGACGAGAAAGATTAAGACGCCAAAAATAAAAAAGCAAATCCCCGTGGCATTGTCGGTAGAAGAAATTGAAGTATTGCGGGACGGATGTGTAACCTTGCGGGATATGGCTTTACTGGAAACGTTGTTTTCAACGGGCTGCAGGATTGACGAGATCTATAAAACCAATAAATACGACATTGATTGGAAAAATAGAACTATCCTTGTTACCGGCAAGGGAAATAAGGAGAGAATCGTATTTTTTAATGCCAGGGCGGCCCATGCGCTTAAGAAATATCTTAAGAGCCGAAATGATCAATTAGATGCGTTATTTATCACGGGGAGGGGGGGACTTAAACGACTTTCTCAGCGGTCGATGTTTGATGTGATCAAAAAAATAGCAAAACGAACTACTGTTACAAAAAATGTTCACCCTCATATATTTAGATCTTCCTTTGTCAAGGCCATGCTTGACCGTGGTGCGAGGGTTGAGGACGTGCAAGCTATCCTTGGACATGCAAGCCCGAATACCACGCTCGGATATGGGAAGGTATCAGTTGAACGGGCAAAACAAGCTTATAACCAGCATTTTGCAAATTAAAAAATTGAGGCACATACCCTGGCTATAATGCCAGTATTTTTGTTTTACAGGGGGTGATTTTGATTATGAAACAGTTTTGAGTTATTGCAGCTTACAACCATAAGTTGCATTATAAAAATAACTAAGTTGAGGGGGAATAGTAATGAAAAGAATATTTTTATACTTATTTATGATATTGCCGGCAATATTTTTTTCTTCAATCTTTATAAATCCAGTTTATGCATCTTATACTAATCATACTCAAAATGGGAGTTGGAATTTCAATGGTAGGATTGATGATTTTAATTATGTATATTGTGATTTAGCGTTGCCAGTAGATAATAGGGTTGGTTCTTTGACTGAGGTTACATTAACAGTAGATTGCATAGACAGTGATGTAGGCAGATATGATGAAGAATGGAGATTGGATATATATCGTGCAGGAGCTTGGGATGGTATAAATGGAGGCATACCACAGGGAATTAAAACTGCGGAAGTTATAGGAGTAGGTTCCAAGCAGTATGGAGATTATAGTGGAACGACAACTTTAACTATAAGTATACCAGACGGCGGTTATAATGGTTTGGGGTTTAGATATATTGATTTAACAGATGATAGAGAGAAAGCCTATTTTGATATTACAGTAACACGTATAAAGTATAGAATATATTCTGTTGATGGATTTGAGCCTATTATAACTTGGGATAGGTATGTTCTAATGTCTATTATTCAGAATACTCCTGTTAGTAATATGAGATATATTGTTACACGCAGTCCAAAAGACGAATCAAGAGAACAATATGGTGTTAATTATACTGATATGAACGTCGATCCGGAAAAGTATTATACTTATTCTTTATATTATGGTTTTTTTATGGACCGAGCAACAGGACCTGTTATATCTAAAACTATAAAAATACCAAGCGACGCTTCTGAAGCAAAAGCATCTGCTGATGAGGCCAGGGACAAAGCCAACCAGACTTTCCAAGATACAACATATATACGTATTTAGTTTTACCATAGTTTGAAAAAGGGGGCGACAAAACTAATATGAAAAAATTATTATTTTCTATTATAATTGGTTGTTTTTGTATCTTGTCAGTTTTCCCAGTAGAAGCTAATGCGGCATCTAAAATAAGATATGACCAAATTATAAATGTAAGCGGGAGTACTTTAAATACAAACGGAAATTACGTTACGATATGGAGCTATAATGCACCTGATGGAACCTGTATCATAGATGTTGTTTTTTCTGTTATGGTTGACATTGGTTCTGGAGCTTATCAAGGTGTATATTGCCAGTTATATGCCAATGGTAGTTTAGTAAGCACTCGCCAAGTTTATAATCCAGTTACTATCTCTTTAAGTCTCAACAGTGTTCCAAATTTAAAATCTTTAGACTTAAAAGTTATAAACCCTGGGAATTGGTCTGTTTATTGTGAAGACGCCGCTTCTAATTACGTATATAAGTTGTATCTTGTGATGCCGCACTCGCTTTGTCCCGGGCCTCTTTGGACAAGGTAGCCGCCGATTTGCCTTCAGCACTGTCCCATACCCTAGAAGCTGCTGTATTAGCGGCACTCTTAGCAGCGGTTGATTCAGATTTAGCCGCATCGGCGGCTGTTTTGGCGTTTGCGGCGTTGTTCTTTGCAGAAGTTGCTTCTGATTTCGCACTATCCGCCGAAGATTTCGCCGAGTTTGCAGCATTTACTGCTTGGCCTATGGATACACCTGTGAACTTGCCTGATGTTGTTCTTGTTTCACTAAATCTATAACCATAAAGGGAAGTATCATTATAACTTCTAAATATAAAAATAGTTCCCGAAACCTCCCATGTACTTCCATCATCCGGTAAAGTATATCTCAAGAGTCTGTTCGAAAAGTTTCATAAAGAATTTCAGCTAAAAATAGGAAATGCACCGTCGCTTGACGAATTAGGTAGTAATGCCCAACAAAACTACCGAAAACCAAGCGAGGTGCATAATTATGGCG
>JAEXOR010000018.1 GCA_023439185.1 Bacillota bacterium
TTTGCGGGGGGCGGCTTCGGCGCCGCGGGCCGCGCCGAAGACGAAAGCCGGGCTGACGCGGCGCCTGGTCGCCAGGAGCAGGCCGCTGAACCGCAGGGCCGCGGTTTCCCCAATGCCGGCGGGTGGAATTCCGGCGGCAATGTCCCGGGGATTCTTGAGTTTGCCGCCACCGTATCGGAATCAATTCAAAAGCAGCTTAGCGGTGAACTGCTTTCCACCAACAACGGCGACGGCATGGGCACGGGAAAAGGTATGCCCGGGGGTATGCCCGGTTTCGGCGGCGCGGACGGCGCACGGCAGTTCGGCGGCAATGCCGCTCCCCCGGAGGGGCAAGGTATGGAGCGGCGGTCCGGAGGAATGATGATGCCGCAGAGTGTGGACATGGAGGCCGTGGAATCGCTGAGGCAAGAAATTAGCCGGGCGGGCGGTTTAACCGATGAATTGCGGGCTAAAGCCGTGGAACTGGACATTCCGGAGCAAATGCTGGAAATGATGGCCCGTGGCCGAGGCCGTACAGAGCCCGGCGGTGTGCCGCCGGAAGAAGGCAACGGCGGCAACCGGCCCGGGGGAGTGCGGCAACCGCGGCAGGATACAGCCACATTAACCGGGACACTGGCGCCGTCAGGCGTGGTCATTATGACCGGAATAACTGTGGTCTTGTTTTTCAAGCGTAGAAAATTTAAAAAACTCCATTTTCCTAACACCTGCCAACGTGCGTCCAAAAACAACAGACCATAACGTGAGCAGCAGCAGGTAACAAAGAAAACCATAGCCGTAAATAAATGACGAATCTAGTAAGACAGCAACCAAATACGTAGCTCCGGTATATGCGCCCAAGGGAAAAGTAAAAGCCCACCAGGCCAAAGAAAACGGCAAATCATTATTCCTCAGATAGTAAATGGTTAAACAAATAGCGCAAATAATCCACCAAAATCCAAAACCCCATAAAAAAAGAGCCAATAACTGTAAAACCGATTCCACATGCCGCCCCTCAAAGGGCATGCCGGCGGAGGCCAGGTTTAAAAGGGCTATGGTACCGACGCCGATTGGCCCCAGGTTGATCCAGACGGTGGGAGCCAATCTACCGTGCAAGGGCGGGCGGCAGATAAATCGGTATACACAAATCACTTCTAATAGCAGAAAAAGGAAAAAGCCGCTGCCCCAGGAAATATAATTGACAATAAGCATAATTTGCTGCCAGCTTTCGGGCCAGTGAGCAATTAATTTAGCTCCGGGGACAGGGATGACAATTAAACTTACCGGCGGCATAAACCAGGCCGGATTAACATTTTCAATCCGTACTTCCCGGTTGGTAAAGCTCTGCAACGGAATAATCACGGCAAATATCAAAGCGATTAAAGTGCCGGAAATCCAGAACCCCTTGGCCAACCCGATGGCCAAATACGGAGCCGGGCCATCTACGCCAATAATCAGCAGGCCGGCGGCAATTACCAGGCAGGCTATCGGCATGGTGGCATAAAATTGTCCGGTAACCGGTTCACTAAAATCAGACATGGCTTCTTGCCTGTAAAGAATAAATCTTAACACCCAGGGCACAATTAAAAATCCAAATAATAAGATGTTTAAAACCCAAAGCACTGTTGCCAAATCCTTAAGCCAGACAAAACCAGCAGAGTAAAAATAGCTGGTGATCGCCACAATACCCGTGCCCATGACGCTGGCAAACCAGGCTGGAGAAAAATTTTTTATAATCATCTGCGCATTTCTCACGCCTCTTTTACCCCCGATTTGGTCAACGAGCTTGAGCCAAGTTTTTTCAAGTTTTTATATGCTGCCTGTAAAATTTAAAAATATTGTATCATCATAAAGCCTTAGAATTAAAGAGATAATTTCAACTTCACATGAATCCATAAAATGCGCAACTCGGCTGTCGAAAGTAGCGCATTTTTTGTTTTGCCTACACCAAATATTGTTGATATAATAATTCTATACGTCGTATGAATTTAAACGTAGTATATGATAGGAGGTGAAAGGCTGGCGATGGAGACAAGGCCAAAGGACCGCAGGGAAAGAAGAAAGGAGCAGACCAGGCATACCATCATTAGTACCACTCTGGAACTGTTTAGAAAACAGGGGATTGAGTCTACGTCGATGGAGCAAATCGCTGAGGAGTCGGACATAGCCAAGGCGACCCTGTATAAATACTTTCCAAATAAGGAGGCTATCGCCGCCGCTTATATGCATGAAGCCGTACGGCAAAAAATAGCGGAGACAGACCGGCTGATTACAGAGAATGCCGATACCAGATCGCGACTACTGGCCCTGTTGACGAAGCTTTCTGAATGGAATGAGGAAAACAGGGATATTGTTAAGCTTCATGCTTCCGCCCGCTTTCAGGACCTGTTGTCAGGCCGTATTGAAAATAACCGCCTGAGCGGCCTTGAGTATGTTTTAACCAGAATTTTTGAGGTGGGCCAGGATACTGGGGAGTTGCGGCAGGATCTGTCAGCGCAAAAGTTGGCTCTCTATTACAAAGTAATGTATCTGGTACCGTTTAGTGGCTGGTTGTTTGACCGGGGATCATCAGACCTGGAGTTGAGATTGGCCGAATCAGTCGACCTTTTTCTCGGCGGGGCGCAAAAACATTAACCGAAAGCGCTTTGTTTTAAATATTGCCATTTGTGACAGGGGTGGATTGGTTATGAGTTCAAAAACAAAGTTTTTTTTGGATTGGGCACAAGCCTGCCAGGCCGGTCCGGCAAAGGCTGGCGGGAAGGGTTGGAACCTGGGGCGTTTAGCCAGGTACGGTTTTCCGGTGCCCGCCGGGGGAGTCATTTCTGCTGAAGCATATAACCTTTTTATAAAAGAAAACGATCTCATATCTACCCGGAGAAAGATGTTGGAGAGAATTACTGCGGCCAATATCAATGAGCAGGCCGCCGGGCAGTGCCTGGCCGATTTTAGGGTTGAGATTATGTCGGGTACGCTTCCGTCCGGGGTAGAAAAAGAGATCGCTTCCTGGTTGGAGAGCTCCGGTAATCCGGGCCGGCCGGTGGCGGTACGGTCTTCGGCGTCCCTGGAGGACTCCGGTGCGACCTCCTTTGCCGGCGTCCACGATTCATTTCTCAATGTCACCGGCGTAAAGAATATAGCCGTGGCAATAAAGGGCTGCTACGCTTCCCTGTGGACGCCCCGGGCGGTATCCTACAGGAGAAAATTAAAAATACCCGATGAGGAACTGCTCCCTGCAGTGGTGATCATGGATATGGTGAAGGCCGAGGCGGCTGGAATTGGTTTTACCTGCGACCCCAAAACCGGAAGGCAGGATGTTTTAATCATCAACGCCAATTACGGTCTGGGCGAGTCGGTGGTGGGAGGTATGGTGGAGCCGGATGAATACCATGTGTGTACGGATATCATTATGCCGAAAATAATTGAAAAACTGATTGGCAAAAAAGAAGGAAAAACCGTTGAGAAGGAAGGGGGCGGTACGGTTTTTCTGGGTAAAGACAGCATTAAGGATTATAAAGGAGGCCAGGTCCTTTCTGATGAAAATATCCTTAAACTGGCTCTGCTGATCCAAAGGGCCTTTGAGACCCTGGGGGAAGGAGAACAGCACCAGGATGTGGAGTGGGTATATGACGGCAGAGACTTTTTCCTGACGCAGTCCAGGCCGGTGACTTCCCTGCTCCGGTACACCTACCCTGAGCTAAAGGGGCAGCCGGACTACTGGTCTAGCGCCAACACGAAGGATGCCCTCCCCATGGTTTTATCCACTCTGACCCGCAAGGTTGTGGATAGCCTCTTCGGAGGCATGGCCTCGGCACCTTTCCGGGCGGTGGGTTATCCTATCCTGCCCGGACTGAAATACATGAGGGTTTATCAGGGCCGGGTTTATATGAATATGTCATTAGTTCAATGGGAATATTTCGATGCCCTGGGGTTTACGCCGGCGGAATCTAACGAGGCCGCGGGAGGGCACACCCCGGAAATACAAATACCACCCGGCAAAAAGGATAAAAGGGCCGTTCGCCACAGAAGCTGGCGCAAGGTTAAGCTGATGCTTGCTATATCCAGGTTCCAAAGAAAGGCAAAGCAAGAATTTGCAATAACCCGGGGACAGGCAGCTACCTGGTTCAATTGCGACCTTCCGGTTATGAGTGATGGAGACCTACTGACGGCGCTGGAGAAAAGCAGCCGGTTGGCTGCGGCTTATACAAGTATCCCGGGCGTGATGAATATCTCTACAGGCTTCCCGGCAAAAATGCTGACGGACACCCTGGAAAAAAGTTTCCCCGGCAAGGGGGGTGCCCTAGCCAATGACATTTTGACGGGACAGGGGACTATTACTACCGCGGAACACGGCTACCGTTTGATGGAACTGGCCGAAGCAGCCCGCCAGGAGCCGGCCGCCCGGGTGTTTTTTACTGCGGTAAATTACGAGCCCCGTTTATGGAAGGAAAAGCTGCCGGATAGTTCTGCTTTTAAACAGGCATTCCAGGCTTACCTGGAGGAGTATGGACACCGGACGGTTTACGAGGGAGACCTGGCCAACCCCAGGTGGCGGGAGGACCCGACCTATCTCCTGGGGATTGTCCGTTCTATGTTGCATATGGCGGACAGTGCCAAACTGAGGGCTACCCAGCGGGAAAAAGGAGAAAGGGCCTGGCGGGAAATCCACAAGGACGTCTCCCTGTTTAGACGCATGCTGGTCCGCTACTGGGCCGGCAAGGCCGTGCGGGGCATGGAAATGAGGGAAGAAGCCAGGTCCGGGCTGGTCAGGATGCTCGTACCCATGCGCGCCATAGCCTTGGATGTGGGCCGCCGGTTAGTTGAGCGGGGAGTGTTGGAGAAAAAGGAAGATGTGTTTCACTGTTCCTTCCCCGACCTGGCCGCCATTCTGTCCGGCCATTGGGACGGCCGCGGGCTTGTTGTGTTGGTGGAAGACCGCAAGAAAAGAAAAAAATATCTGGAAAGCCTGGTCGCGCCCGACGTGGTCGCTGACGAAATCCCCCGGCATTCCACTGCCGCCGACGTTACTCCCGTTACAGAGGGGAACTCGTTGTTCGGCATTGGTATCGCCACTGGGAAAATAACCGGTACGGCCCGACTGATCCGTCACCCCGATGAAGGAGGCAGGCTAAATCCTGGTGAAGTACTTGTGGCCCCATCCACCGATCCGGGTTGGACACCTTTGTTCTTAAAGGCTTCTGCCCTGATAATGGAGGCCTGGGGAACTCTCTCGCACGGTGCTATTGTGGCCCGTGAATTCGGCATCCCAGCGGTAATTAACGTTCCGGGAGTAATGAAGGTTATTAAGGACGGACAAACGGTTACCGTGGACGGGGAGGAAGGGAAAGTATATCTTTAAAGACGGTCCTGAGCCTTATTTTCGTACAGCCATATCCCGGCCTCTTAGGTTGGGGATTAAAATCAGTTATTTATTTAGCCTAAGCTTTTATGGTTAAATGTCGATTTGAGATATCCCAATCCACAATAGTTTTTCGTTCAATCACGGGTAAGATACCGCCAGATTTTTTAAACTAGCGTGAGTTTACGAAATAGCGCATTATAAAATTAAACAGCATTTTCTAATTCAGGTTCCTCGCCCGTTATTGCTTCTTACATATAATTTTAAGGTACATACCGAAGTTTTCAAATATAACGGGCGGCTAGCTGGCGACTGCAAATCATAGCGCTGTTTTGAAGCGTCTTCATATAGTTTGCTCCACTGTGATACTGACTTTTACACGTCTAAAATATTATCTATTATACAATATGTTCTTGTTTTTGAACTCCGGACTTTGGAACTGGTAACTATATGATAATTAAGCTTACATGTAGCAAAAACGGTCAAGTTGCTAAAAATGTTATCTTTTTTTGCCACCCCCTCTGCACTTATTGTGGATACACTTTATGCCTAGTTCTTTACATAATTTTTTGATTTCCTGACAAATCATTTCGATTATTGCTTTAATATCTAAAGCATCTACAAATCCTTTGGTAGCAGAGCCTTTGATATATACTTTGCCAGCTTTTTTAAATAAGACTTTAAGAGTTTCTGAACCAACTGTTTTTGGAATACCTGTGTTTTCTGGCAGTTTCAAAAATTGAAGTACTCCTCTAATGTCTAATAAAAACCAATCTTCAATAGACCGTTTAGCTTTAATATGAATGATTGTTTTGACTCCACTTGCCTTTAGCTCTCGTTCTACCTCAGGCCATACAACTGGCGGTTTAGAAGATAGGTCAAATACGTCAGTATCATAACACAATACTACAGTAAAATTCACACCTGGGTTTCTGCCAGTAATTTCATTTTCATACACTCTTTTTACCCTATTTTTGTAGTTACCAATACCCTTGAGGTTTCTTATAATCAATCTATCAACTTTAAATCTTTGTAATGGAGCAATTGAGTGAAGATAATTAATAATTTTTGAATAAAACTCTGCCTCCGTGTCTCCTTCAATAAAGATAACAACTCCTCTACTCATGCCTACTCTCCAGGTACCGCTCAATCATTTTCATGTCTTCTTCCGTACCACTAAGCAATTCAAATAAATAATCACCGGTTGATAATTCCAAGTTAGATGCATCATTAATTAAAGTTTTCTGGGCTGAAGTCCGTACTTTTTTAAACTGCGCAACACCATATTGCCCTGGCAAACCTACATATATGTTGTTGGGCTCGAGGTATTGAATAATATAAGGGGAGTGGCTAGTTATGATTATTCTAGACTCTCCCAACAGTTGAGATAAAACCCTTAAATAATTCTGCAACAGACTTGGGTGTATAGAGTTTTCAGGCTCTTCAACCGCTATAAGCGAAATTTTATTTATATCAGCAATAACTATATTTGTCAACAAAAGAAAAACTCTTTTTGCACCATCTGACATATTTTCAAAACTTATCGGCTGATTTAAATTATAATCACTTACATATAATACATACACTTCCTTACTTAGCCTAAAGGGCAAGTCATCAGGAATATTACTTTTAATTTTTGTTTCAACGCTAAGCTCTTCAACATTCATTTCCAAAATTTGTGGAAATAGCTGCATAAAAGCATTCATTAGCAGCCTATACTTTTCTGGATATTGCTTCCTTAAATGAAAAATTACACGAGGCAGGTTATAAATTGCCTCCATTCCTAATACATTAACATCTTTCCTCACTATTGGGTCAGGAGTGTATGAAGGACCAGCATCCAGATTATGATCAATATAAACACTTAAGTCATTAATTTTTTTAACAATTTCATGGTAATAAAGAGAGTCAAATGCCTTTAGTTTATTAATAATTAAATTATTATCTTCTATAACAATTTTATTATTGCATCTACCTGACTCAGCACTGCGATAAAGTGCCCCCTCTTTATTTCTGTTTATTAGAATTTTATATTTTTGTTTTTTTTCGTTAAGTTTAGCTTTTAGCCACTCGGCAACAATACAAGCACCCGTGTCATCATCTCTTACCCATCTAAACTGATATCCATATATAATAGTATATTTACTTTCATTTATTTTTGTCTCCATCTCAAACTCTATTCTAAAATCTTTAGAAGGCATACTCTTATTTAAGGGAATACCCTTTTCCCAGGACATCATCTTTTTCTTAGTGTCCTCATTTTCTATAATAAATTCTACACCAAAGTCAATTGCCTTAAGTAAGTTAGACTTGCCGTAACTATTCAAAGACACTAAAGCAACCATTTCGCTGCAAATTATTTCTGTCATCTTAATGTTTCTGAAACCGTCAATTAGCATTCTACACAACTTCATATTCTCCCGCTCCTTTCTTACCTGCGGAATAATGCTCATAACCAGCATAACACCCACCACCCAAATGTGCAATATTTTTTTTCGCATATATATTAATATTCTCGCAATATGGCCACTCCATACCGCATTACGCAAAATATCATTGCATCATATGCAAGCTGCAACCATTGTGGTTTCGCATGGTGAAAATATCGCCGAAGAAGAGGTCATGCTCCGGGTGCAGGATCCGAACCTCACCCCCGCCAGGACCGAATAATCGTGACCCTGCTGCTGTACACAGACATCAGTGTGTCCGAGCTGATGAGCATCCGCACCCGGAAACTGGACCTGGTGGTCAGCAAACTCCGAGTTGTTGGCAAGGGCAGCAAATCCGTCAAGATCCCACTGCGGTCCGAAGCTGCCGAGACGATCAGGGAATACATGGTCACTGAAAGGAAAGGCTAGATAGCCAGCAAACTAGCCGCCAGTGACCGTCTGATCCTACCCAACGATCGCCCAGCATGCCCAGGGGGGCCTTCAACAGGCTACTGCGCCGACTGGGGGACGCCGTTGGGATCGCAATGCACCCACACAAATTCCGGTACACTTTATGCTCAATGCTGTACAAAAGGGCGTATCCCTTACCACCATGGCTCTCACTCTCCGGAATTGCTAGCTCTGATATGTCGGAATATATATAGGAAAAGGCTATAATCTATTTAATATAACTGTGAAAATTTATGAGATGGTGCAGGAGTGGACGTTGAAGAAAGACAGGAATAATGGTTCTTTTAAACATCAGGATCTAAGCCGTATCAATTAGGTACCATAGTGAAGCTTAATTAACTCTACCTATTTTCACCTATTCCGGCGTCTATTGGTGACCACTGTCGGCTCCTCCGTCGGCTACTTCCCATATCCTTCCCCAAAATCAACAAGGGATTCTCACCTTAAACAGTAAGAATCCCTTGTCTTTTATTAATTCTGGCGGAGAACATGGGAGTATCATTATGAACCACGAAGAGCGCGGCTTATCGGCTTATCATTTGCCAGCCCACAATAAAATACGAACGCCGTTTTAACTTGCTAAAACGGCGTTTGTGCATTAAGCGGATAAGTATTGTTCCTATCTCAATCTAGTTATTCGACCACAATGGGGGCATTTGCACGGGTTTGTGAGTGGTATGACCTTTTTACCACAGGCGCAGAGATAATATTTATACTTAATCTTCATATCCGTTCCTCAAATTTGAGTGCTCCTTTCCAGCTTGTAATTTCTCTCTTGCCAAACAAACATGATTCGAGTATAATGTTCGCTACAGAGTTTAGGCATGAGCAGGGTTATAACCAAGCTTGTGATCCCTATTTTAAGGGTGGTGGCTTTCGCAGAGTTACTCCCCTTATTTACTTTTGGGTTTAGTCTGTGATAGTGCGCTTCCGGCAACAGACTTGGTTTTTGTGCCAGTACGCCCACTGCGTAGCAAGGAAGACGCTTTGCTTGCTACAGTACGTGATGTTTGCTTTGGATTTGATTTTGCCATTTTTCTCACCTCCCTTTCAAGTATGCTTGCCAGCTTATTTGCTAACAAAAGTGCAAAAAAATATCTATATTAAACCAAGCTCTGAAAGCCTGATAGATGCGGATTGTTTAGATACTTGAAAAAAATTAGCCAAATCGTCTACCAGTAAGTCTGTATGCATAGATACCACGATATGATTACCGTTGTGTATTTTTATGTATAATGGGTGCTCTTTCACATAATGGATAAAAGGAATTTGAGGCATAAGGATTTTGGGGGCGATACCATTTGCTTGCCATTCCATCCAATCCTCATCTGTCCATTTTGACTTGAATTGTTCAGACGGAGGTTTAATAGGACACCTACTGGCAACCGCTTTCTCTCCACCTGCCATTATCTGTATAGTGTGATACTGCCGATGAATGTGCCAATGCACACACTCATGCGCAATCGTATTTTTTTCACTCCCGACATTTCGTTCAATAGCCACATCAGGATCAATAAACATTGTGCCTTTGTTTACTGTTTCATACACAATTTCATCTGTATCCTTCCGGTAAACCTCGGTGCGTCCAGAATTGAAGAATACTTGGCCCAAAATACTTAAGTCTTCTGATAGATGAACCCTTCTTATTTGAAGCTTCATTGACTGTACGGCAATATCCTCAATAGGAACCATCATCGGCTTGTCCAACGCTTGTGGATAGTATTTTTTTAAAAAGTCTGATGCGATGGTATCAAACTCACCTTTGTGAAGAATCGGCACCAAATTATTCGACAGCTTCACCTTCATCCCCCTCTAGTATGCTTTAATAAATTCAACTGCAAAAGAGTTCGGAATATTATCTATCTCAGCGGAACAAGATAAAACAAACCATTTGTTCACACCCTCCACTTCTCTATCGCGGCGGATGGTTTCTTCAATTTCTATTTCGGCATCAACAACAACCTGAAACATAAGCTTATCATTATTCTGAGTAATGTCGGCAACTCTGATGAGTTCAAAATCCATCAATGTTGCCTGTTCTACATTTCCAACGATCTTAGCCTTGTATGTAAGGTCAAGGCGCGAATAGTTATCTTCAATGTAGGTTGAGAGCGGAGTATACGCGACGTCCAAGATTTCTCTGTTGATTACCTTTATAAAAGCATCTGTAATCTCTTTTGACATTTTACTCATCCTCATCAAGTTTTTGATTGATTTCAGTCCAAAACTCAGCGCTTTTACCCTTGTCTCTGGCTTTGCGTAAAGCTGTACGAGCTTCGGGTATATCCATGATATATTCTGGGAGGTCTGGTGAGACCTCTTTTCTGTCTTCGCCTGCAAAATCGAACATTAAATCGCGCTCTGTCTCTGTTAACTTCAATATTGAAGCAATTTTTTCAAGCATTTCAAAGTTAGGGGGGTTACGACGCCCCTTTTCAATATCAGAGAGGTAAGGCGCAGCGATCTTTAACTCGTCGGCCATGCCCCTTAATGAAATACCTAGGTCTTTTCGTTTTTCTGCGATAAAATCCCCAAATTTTGTTGGCAAGATAACCTTCCTCCGTTCACATGTAAGCTAATATGCTTACATAATAGCACAGGGTATATATTCCTGTCAAGCTCTTTTTGAAATATAATCGCTGCTCAATGAGACAAAGGGTGGCGTTTCTATCTGATAACCATTACTTCGGGCCAACATGGCCCGAAGTGGAAAGGAGGAATTGCCCACGGGGCTTGATTGAAAAATCAGGTCCTTTTTTCATGCCATTCAAGACGAAGGAGGTAATACGCAATGAATTGACCAGCGAGGAAGCCGCCGTTCTCGTCCAAGAGGGCGAAGCAGTGTTGCGAGATGCTGGTGAGGAACAGCTTGAACCGCCCACCGTTTGACATCGGCGGCGAGCATATCCTCGATTTCGGCGATGTGGTTGTTCCGCTTGAAAAAATCGAAGAACTTGTATCAGAACGGAAAGCTGCGGCGCAGCAGGCTGAACAGGCTGCGAAAGATGGGCCTGACATATCCTCCGCGCAGGAGAAGGCCCCGGAGGAGCAGACGGCGCGGAAAGAATCGCCTCCCAAGACCGAGAAGGCCAAGGCTAAACAGGAGGTTTCTTCCCGCAAAGAAGGTAAAACCCCGGAAGCAGAAAAGGGCCGGGAGCCTTCCCCAGCTCAAAAGGCGGGAGAAACAAGGAAGGCCCGAAACCCGCAGGTGATTGACTTCATGGCAGGAAAGCGCACGTCACCCCTGCCGGATGGGAAGCCGGTTCCCGAACCTGCCGTTTCTGCCTCGGCTCCGCGTGAGGCTCCCCGCTCCAGTGAGCCGGAACAGATTGTATATATCCACCTATGGAACATACCGATGACGGTATGCCTTTATGCCCGGGTAATAACCCGATGGTTTACTGCGGTACTGAGAAGAAAAGCCTGGCTAATAAGTTCCGCTGTCTCAAGGCCTGCGGCCAACAGGCGGATTGCAACGGCGAATGCGGGTGTATCAGTTCTTACGGTTATGTCAAAAGGGTATCCATTAAAGAGAAACCGCGTATGTTTTGCAGCCCGCATCGCGGCAACCGTACCTGGAAAGAGCTTTATGGCCGGCGTACTTCTATTGAAAGGCTGTTCTCGGTGTTAAAAGGCCACCTTTCTATGGACCGGCTGACCAAACGTGGTATAGACAAGGCTTTCACTGATGTTATGGTTTGCCTGATTACGTTTTTGGCCGCAACTTTGGTGCAGATTAAAAACGAGCTATTAGAGGCGGCTGCTTAATCGGTCCAAGCCAGATTGTTATTTGTGTTACAGTAAACAATCCACTCCTTGTGATAAAGCTGAGAAAGGAAACCGTTGAAACTGGTGGGGTTCGATAAATAAGTTTACTCTCCATAAAATTTAAGATCAGCTTGTTTTAGATAATACAAAAACTTGCCCCGAAATTTACGGGATAACACCTTAACGGGCAGGAAGAATTTCTTGCGTGAGCTGACCCATTTGTCTATTGAGTTTAAACCGCCTCCCGGAACGATACAATGTAAATGCGGATGATGCATAAGATTTTGACCCCACGTATGCAATATGGAAGTAAAGCCCAATGTAGCACCAAGGTACTTTTTATCGGAGGATAACTCCTGCAAGGTTTCGGCAGCAGCTTTGAACAGGATCGTATACAGTTCCTTTTGATTTTGAAAAACAAGGGTATTTAGCGTATCCGGAATTGTAAAAACCACATGAAAATATCCTACATTTAATAGATTGTTTTTCTGACTATCAATCCACCGTTCCTTAGAAAGCGTTTGGCATTTAGGGCAATGGCGGTTGCGGCAGGAGTTGTAGGATATTCTTGTATGCCCGCATTCATCGCAAACATCCTTATGATCACCTAAATCAGCGGTCCTGCACTGTTCGATTGCGGACATAGCTTTCAACAAATGTATGGGCAGTGTATGCTTGTGGTGGTACTCATTACCGTGCATGAGGAAAATATCCTGGACTTCAGGCATTATCAGTTAACCTCTGGAGATAAGGTATCGAGAGGACTAACAACGTTTAATTCGCTGATTTTAACAATATGCAGATAAAAACAGGTCATACTGATATCAGCATGGCCGAGAGGCTGCTTGATATGATAGATGCTTACCCCGTTTTCAAGTAAGTGAGTTGCAAAGGAATGTCTCAATGTATGCGTTGTACACTTTTTCTTAATACCGGCAATATTCTTATACTTATTGAAAATATTCTGAGTTGCCCTGGATGTAATATGTGTTCCGGTTTTATTGCGGCTGTAGAATAGCCATTCTTTGGGCCGGTATTCCCGGTAGTATTGGCGTAGGATGTTAAGGTTGGACTGAGATAATAGTGCAAATCTATCCTTACCGCCTTTGCCATTTCGAATGAAAATCTGCATTTTCTTGCTGTCAATATCACTGACTTTGAGACTGGCTACTTCACTCAGCCTAAGCCCGGTTCCGTACATAGTCATGAGGATGCATTTATCTCTCAAGTTATCGCAAGCGTTGAAAAGATTGGTGATCTCATGGCGGGTTAAAATGTCTGGGATACGACGTTGTTTGTGTTGGCAGGGGATTTGGTTCCCGTTGACAGGGTTGTTTAAATTACGTTATACAAGAATCTGAGGCCGCTGTTATACGTGTTGATTGATCCGGGCGCAAGCTTTTTTTCCGTTAAGAGATAGTACAGGTAGTTTTTGATATCGTCGATGTCCAGCTCTGTTGCAGGTTTGTTGTAGTAGTCCTGAAAACGCTTGGCTTTGGTGTAATACTCATCTTGAGTGTTTTAGCTCAGCCCTCTGATTTGAGTGTCAAACTTTAGCTTTTTAAGGATTTCTTCTTTTGTCATGAGTATAGGCTCCTTTAGAATATTTCAGCGCATAGGCACTATGAATATTTTAGAGGGGCAACCATAAAAACAAAATACTGCTACAAATTTGCAGCAGTATGGGTAAAGAGCAAAGGCACAATGTTGTTTTAAAACCACTGCGCCAGCAGTTTAGTGCTATTCATAAAATGCACCACTCGGCTACAGCTTAAAGTGGGGCTACTTGCCTACACCAGGTACTCCACCTTGGCCCCAGGAAAGTGCTTATCAAGCTTCCGGCGGAACAGCTCATCCATCTCCTGCAGCGTCTCCTTTGGATAAACGTACTTGCCGTAACCGAACTGCCCGAACTTGAACTTGCGTTCTGATTCGTCCATGGGCAGGGTGGTGTCGGGGTATATTTCCATAATCCGTTTTTTGGCGGAAAGGGTAAACCGGTGCGATATAAGCTCGAAGGTGACATTCTCCGCGGGATGATCCTTTAACTCCCCGGCCAGGTTGCGAATTAAACCGGTGTAGTCATCCTGCCAGCCGGGGTAAACAAAAATGGGAGCAATAAGAAATCCCAGGGGATAGCCTGCTTCCGCCACCCGGCGGGCGGCCCGCAGACGGGCGGCGGAAGCAGGTGTGCCGCCTTCGTAGGATCTGATGATGTGTTCGGTATTGATACTGAACCTGAACCTGGTATGCCCGTTATGGGAAGCGTTCAGCAGGCCGTCCACACCGGTGAACTTGGTGACAAAGCGGAACCGGTTATGGCTGGTAATAATGCTTACCGGGATCTTATCACCCTTAAACCTTTTTTGCAGCTCCCGTCCCAGGGGATACGCAAGGGCGTCCTGTTCAAAAAAAACCCGCTTGGGGATGAACATTCTTAACACCTGCCGGGATTGAACATAACTCAAGTTCTAGTTTTCTTCTTGCATTTTGATTTAGAATTCCCCGGCAGGGCCTCAAACATTATGTTAATCTCCGGCTTTTGAGCCCGGAGTTTTAAAAAAAATCGGGTAAAGGCAAGCAGGCATGTTTCACTCTGCTCAGCGCTGTAATATCACCCAAGGGGTCTCCGTCCACGGCAATCAGCACGGCGGTCCGCCCCGGCCTTATGGCGCCCCAGTCCAAATTTAGGATGCGGGCGCTGTTTAACGTGGCGCAGAGGAAAATTTCCGCTGAGGCAAGGCCTGCCCGGCGATAAAGCGCCAATTCGTCCAGGTAGGCGCTGCCGTGTTCCACCCCGGCCGCCCCGGCGTCGGTGCCCACCCCCAGGGTCACGCCCAGGGAAACCGCCTCGCTGATCATGGACAACTGCCTGTCCACGGTTCTTTCCAGCACCAGTCGCTGCTCCCGGTCCGGTCCGCCATCTTCCTGCCGGATGTTCAGCCCGGCGGCCACCGGGATCACGGTGGGTATCCAGGCGATATTTTTTTCCGCCATCCGCAGCAGCGACTCCCGGCTCAGAAAATAGCCGTGTTCCACCGTATCCACTCCGGCTTCCACCGCCAGCCGCACCGCGGCGTCGGAACTGGCGTGCGCCATTACGGGCAGCCCCCGGTCCCGGGCGCCCCGCACGATGGCCGTCAGCTCGGCGGCGGTGAACTGCACCGGGCCCACCCGTCCGTACTCCTTAAAGCTGACCACCCCGGAGACGATTACCTTAACCAGGTCGACCCTGTATTGCGCCAGACGGTCCAGCCGTTGTTCCAACTGATTCATTTCCAGACCCCGGCCTAAAAATGCACCATATGCGCCGGGTTTGCGCAGGGCGAACCACGGCGACCGGACCACCGGCCCGGCCATATTACCCATTTCGACCAGTTCCCGGGCGTAAAGGCCAATGCCCGCCCGGTCACCGCCGTCCCGGACAGCCAGGATGCCCCGGGCCAGGGTGTCGTCAAGCTCGTGTCGCACCTGCCGGGTTATTTCTTCGGGCTGCTTCCAGCGCTCGCAGGCGGCAGCGAAATCCCTGCCGTCCAGGGCCATGTGGACGTGGCAGTCCACCAGCGGCGGCAGTACCGTAAGCCCCGCCAGGTCCAGGACAACCGTTTCCTGGCGGGGAGCAGTGAACCGGAAGCCGGCCCCGTCGCCGGACGCCAGGGCCGCGATCAGGCCCGACTCAATAAAAATACTGCCGGAGTTCATGATCAGGCCCTGTTCGCCGTCCAGCACCGGCCCGGTCTTCAGGATGTAATTTTTACCCGGCTCTATTGTGATTGATTGCATAACTTAAATTTACCACCTGGCATAAGGCTAAGCAAACATTTTAATTTAATTCGCTAAATGTTCAAAATTTATTGCCTGGTTATACCCTCTATGTTACAATATTTATGGTATGGGGCGTTAACCTCCACGGTAGCGCACCCGGGAATACCTTGATTGTTATTTTTACTGTTTATGTACCGCTTGGAGCCGCTTGGACCGAGACGGGTTAAAGAGGGAAATTAGTGCCCTCCGGACTTGTCCGGAGGGTTTTTTATTTTAGTAAGCGTAAAGGTACCACCAACAGGCTTGGGCGTCACCACTAGGCTTTTTACCATGGAGGAAAATGCGATGACCAAACCATCTATAGCTATCATTGGCGCCGGAAAAGTCGGTTCCGCGTTGGGCATATTGCTGCAGCAGAGGGGTTACCCGGTTTCAGGCGTGGCCAGCCGCACCGCTCAGTCGGCGGAAAAATTGGCTTTCCGGCTGCAATGCCCGGTTCTGAAGGCCAAAGAAGCGGCATCCCGGGCCGAGCTTGTTTTCATTACCACCCCGGACCGGATGATTGCCCCGGTGGCCGCCGCCATCTCAGGCGCCGGCGGGGTCGGAACGGGCCGGGTGGTGGTACACACCAGCGGCGCTCATCCGGCCTCGGAACTGCATGGCGTGCAAGAGGCCGGGGCGCTGGCGGTGAGCATTCACCCTCTGCAGTCCTTTGCTGGAGTGCAGTCGGCCATGGAAAATCTGCCTGGCTCATATTTTGCCCTGGAGGGCGATGAAGAAGCTATGCCTGTGGCCCGGCAGGTGGTCGCCGATTTGGACGGCCGGTGCTTTGTGATCCCGGCGGCCGATAAACCGCTTTACCATGCCGCCGCCTGTATTGCTTCAAATTATTTAGTTTCCCTGATGCATTTTGCCACCGGGTTATACGGCCGGTTCGGCCTGGGACCCGAAGAAGCCTTCGCGGCACTGCTGCCCCTGGTGCGTGGCACCGTGGCCAACATAACCGAGGCCGGCCCCTCCGGAGCGCTGACCGGACCGGTGGCCAGGGGAGACAGCGGCACTATTGCAGGACACATGGAAGCTTTTAAACAACTGGAACCTGAATTGCGGGAACTGTACGGTAAGCTTGGCCGGTACACAGTGCGGGTGGCCCTGGAAAAGGGCAGTATTAACGAAGCACAGGAACGCGAGTTAAACCAAATTTTCGAAGGAGGGTTTATCAATGGCTGATGAACGCGTAACTACTGCGACCTTCAGGAAATACCACACCGAGGGCAAGAAAATTACCATGCTTACCGCTTACGATTACCCCACCGCCATGCTGGTGGACGAAGCCGGTATTGACTCCATCCTGGTGGGCGACTCCATGGGCAACGTGGTGCTGGGGTACGGCTCCACCATCCCGGTGACCATGGATGATATGGTGCACCACGTCAAAGCGGTGGTGCGCGGCGTCAAGCGGGCCATGGTGGTGGCCGATATGCCCTTCCTGTCCTACCATGTTTCCAAAAAAGAGGCCGTGCGCAACGCCGGGCGCTTTCTGCAGGAGGCGGGCGCCCAGTCCGTCAAGCTGGAGGGCGGCGCCGAAGTGGCCGAAACCGTGCAAAAAATTACCGCCGCCGGTATTCCGGTGGTGGGTCACCTGGGCCTGACGCCGCAGTCCATTAACCAGCTCGGCGGGTACAAGGTGCAGGGCAAGGATGAAGACGCGGCCCAAAAACTGCTGAGTGACGCCAGGGCTCTGGAAGAGGCGGGCGCCTTTGCGGTGGTGCTGGAATGCGTGCCCACTCTGCTGGCCAAACTGGTGACCGAAAGTATCGGTATTTCCACCATCGGCATTGGCGCCGGACCGCACTGCAGCGGCCAGGTGCTGGTGCTGCACGACATGCTTGGGTTCTCCGGCCGGTTTGCGCCTAAATTTGTCAAACGCTACGCCAACCTGCACGAAACCATCATGCAGAGTTTGCACGACTACCGCGCTGAGGTTGAAAACGGCGCCTTCCCCGGCCCGGAACACGGTTTCGGCATGGACGAGGCGGTACTTAACAGTCTAAAGTCTAAAGTCTAAAGTAATTTGCCAACGTGTTACTGAGATGACTTTTAACCTTCGACTTTTGACTTTCGACTGTATTACAAAGGAGCTATCGTTATGCTTATCTGCCGCACCATAGCGGAAATCAGAGAGTTTGTCCGGACTGCCCGGGCCGCCGGTAAAACAGTGGGCCTGGTGCCCACCATGGGCTACTTCCACGCGGGTCACCTGTCCCTGATGCGGGAAGCCCGGAAAACATGCGACGCCGTGGTGGTGTCGCTGTACGTCAATCCGATGCAGTTCGGTCCCAAGGAGGATCTGGCCCAATATCCCCGTGATTTTGAGCGGGATTGCGCCATGGCCCGGGAGGTGGAGGTGGACGCGGTTTTCGCCCCCGGGGACCGGGAGATGTATCCCCAGGGGTTCAGCACTTACGTGGAAGTAACCGGGCTGACCGATAAACTGTGCGGACAGTCCCGCCCCGGCCACTTTCGCGGCGTCACCACCGTGGTGACCAAACTGTTCAACATTGTTGCCCCCGACCGGGCCTTCTTCGGGCGCAAAGACGCCCAGCAGGCCCTGGTGATTCAGCGTATGGCCAGAGACCTGAACATGGACCTGGAAGTCGCCGTTCTGCCCACGGTGCGGGAGGAGGACGGACTGGCCATGAGTTCGCGCAACGTATACCTGACCGGGGAGCAACGTCAAAACGCCCTGGTTTTATACCGCAGCCTGTGCGCATTCCGGGACGCGGTGGCCGGGGGCGAGCGGGACGCGGGCAAGCTGCGCGGGATGATGTATGACATGATTACCGCCGTTCCGGGCGCGCAGCCCGATTATGTGGAAGTGCTGGGGATTTCGGAACTGCAGCCCCTGGAAACTCTGCGGGGCGGGGTTATTGCCGCTCTGGCGGTGCGGTTCGGCAACACAAGGTTGATTGATAACGTCATTGTGGAGGTGTAGACGGTGCTGGTGACCTTATTTAAATCCAAAATTCACCGGGCGGTGATTACCGAAGCCAATTTGAACTACGTGGGCAGCATCACCATTGACGAGGCGCTGATGGAGGCCGCCGATATCTTGCCCCACGAAAAGGTGCAGGTGGTGGACAACAACAACGGCGCCCGACTGGAAACTTACGTCATCCCGGGTCCCCGTGGTTCCGGCGTGATCTGTCTGAACGGGGCGGCGGCCAGGCTGGTGCAGCCCGGGGACACCGTGATTATCATCACTTACGCCATGATGACCAGGGAAGAAGCCCGGACCTATAAACCCACGGCGGTGCTGGTGGACGAAAACAACCGGGTCGTCCGGGTGCTGGAGGAGATCCACGGCCAAAAGGCTTAGCCTGGCTGTGAAATATCTATTTGAGACAGAGTGAAAATTGTGTATAATAATTGGGTAACTTGTTATCCGGCGCAGGTGTTTTTGTCGCTTTATCTGCAGACCTAAGGAGTGATCACTTGCCAACCGCCGCCGAAGTACAAAAACTAACAGAAGAAATAGTGAGGCTGAAAAAAGAGCGCAACGCCATTATTCTCAGCCACGTCTACCAGCGGCCTGAAGTGCAGGAAGCCGCAGACTTTGTAGGTGACTCATTGGAGTTGTCCCGTAAGGCCGCCGGCACCGGGGCCGATGTAATCGTTTTTTGCGGGGTGCATTTTATGGCGGAAAGCGCCGCCATCCTGTCACCGCGCAAAATCGTGCTGCTGCCCGAGGAAGACGCCGGCTGTCCCATGGCGGATATGGTCACCGCCGAAGCGCTGCGGGCCAAGAAGGCCGAGACGCCCGGTGCGGTGACGGTCTGTTACGTGAACACATCGGCTGAAGTCAAAGCCGAATGCGATATTGCCTGTACCTCGGCCAACGCCGTTAAGGTGGTGGCCTCACTGCCGGAGGACAGGCCGGTGATATTTGTGCCGGATCAAAACCTGGGCGCTTATGTGACCGGCCGGACGGGACGGCCCATGATGCTGTGGGAAGGCTACTGCCATACCCACCACCGCCTGACAGCCGCGGAGGTGGGCGCGGTAAAGGAAGAGCATCCCGGCGCCCTTTTGCTGGTGCACCCGGAATGCCGGCCGGAAGTGGTGGCCATGGCCGATCACGTGGCCAGCACCACCGGAATGCTGCGTTATGCCGGAGAAAATCCGGCCACGGAATATATTGTGGCCACTGAGACGGGAATTCTGCACCAGTTTGGCAAAAGATACCCGGGTAAAAAGTTTTATCCGGCCTCGAACAAGCTGGTTTGTCCCAATATGAAGGCCACCACCCTGGATAAGGTGCTGACCGCGCTGCAGACACTGGAACCCCGGGTAACCGTACCGGAGGATATCCGGGTGCGGGCCCTGCAATGTTTGGAGCGGATGCTGGCCGTACAATAACGGAGGGTTTACGGTGGCCTACCATTTAATAGCGAATTTTAATACCCGGGATTTGACCGAACACCAATCCGACCTCATCGTGTTGGGCAGCGGCATCGCCGGGTTTTTCACCGCCCTTTTGGCGGCCCGGCTGGGAGCGACGGTAACGGTAATTACCAAGCGGACCACCCAGGACAGCAACACCGACAAGGCCCAGGGCGGTATTGCCGCCGCCATGGACGACGCCGATTCACCCGAACTGCACTACCAGGATACCCTGCTGGCCGGGGCCGGGCTGTGCGACTGGGAAGCGGTGCGCATTCTGGTTAATGAAGGCCCCCGCCGGGTACTCCAGTTGATGGACATGGGCGCCTGTTTTGACTTTGAAGGCGGACGCCTGGCCCTGACCCGGGAAGGAGCCCACAGTTGCCGGCGTATTTTGCATGCCGCCGGTGACGCCAC
Source organism: Bacillota bacterium (assembly GCA_023439185.1). Lineage (GTDB taxonomy): Bacteria > Bacillota > Desulfotomaculia > Desulfotomaculales > Desulfallaceae > BRH-c8a. The sequence continues at coordinate 20,626 of JAEXOR010000018.1, forward strand.
CGGGGCGGAAATTCAGCGGGTGCTTAATCAGCAGGCGCTGGCCGAGAAAAATATGGAGGTATTAGAACGGCACTTTGCCGTGGACCTGCTGGTTAAAGACAACGTGTGTCACGGCGTGCTGGCCTACGACGAACTGGGAGACCGGCTGAAGGTTTTTCGCAGCCGGGCGGTGATTCTGTCCACCGGGGGATTGGGCCAGCTCTTTGACCACAGCACCAACCCCGATGTGGCCACCGGCGACGGCATTGCCATGGCCTACCGGGCCGGGGCCGAGGTGATGGACATGGAATTCATTCAATTCCACCCCACGGTGTTTAACCTGCCCGGCGCGCCCCGGTTTCTGATCAGCGAGGCGGTGCGGGGCGAAGGCGCGTATCTGCTCAACCGGCACGGCGACAGGTTTATGCCTGGTTGTCATGAGCTGGCCGAACTGGCGCCCCGGGACGTGGTGGTGCGGGCCATCCTGGAAGAAATGCGCCGGGACGGCTCGGGCGCGGTATACCTGGACCTCCGGCATCTGGATGACGAACTGGTGTTGCGCCGTTTTCCCAATATCCACCGCACCTGCCTGGAACACGGGCTGAATATCACCCGGGAAATCATCCCGGTGGCCCCGGCCACCCATTATATGATGGGCGGGGTTAAAACCAACTATTTCGGGGAAACAAACATAGAGAGGTTGTATGCCTGCGGTGAAGTAGCCTGCCAGGGGGTGCACGGGGCCAACCGGCTGGCCAGCAACTCGCTGCTGGACGGGTTGGTGTACGGCGGCCGCATTGCCGAGCGTACCGCCGGGCTGTGGCGTGAGCCCATGCCTGCTCCGGTTGAATTTGCTTCCCGGATGCCTGCCCCGGGAGATAAGGTAAACCACAGTGAGGTGCGGGAGGAACTGCGGAAGCTGATGAGCCTGTACGCCGGTCCGGTGCGGGACCGCCGGGGTCTGGAGCGTCTGCTGGTCTACCTGGACGGCTTAACCGAGTTGGAAAGCACCGCCGCCAGGACCATTCAGGGCGCTGAACTGCGCAACCGGCTGCTGGTGTCCCGGCTGGTGGCGGAAACTGCCCTGATGCGCACTGAGAGCAGGGGCGGCCATTTTCGCAGCGATTACCCCGCATCGCGGGTAAGCTGGCAGAAACATATCATCCTGCGTAAGTGATGCGCCGGTGAATTACATAAAAAATATTGTAGGGGCGCCCCTACAGAATTTTAAAGGTTGTGAGGATATGGATATTAACCTGCAGTCCTTATACCGGCTGATCGACCGCTGCCTGGAAGAGGACATCGGACCGGGGGATATCACCACCAACAGCGTGGTTCCGCCGGAGCTGAAAACAACGGCTTTTATCAAGGCCAGGCAGAACGGGGTGGTGGCCGGCCTGCCCGTGGCCCGGGCGGTTTTTCAGCGGCTGGACCCCGAACTGGTTTTTACGCCCCAGGTGGCCGAGGGGGCGCAAGTTACCGCCGGTACAGTGTTGGCCAGGCTGGAAGGACGGGCCAGGACAATTTTGACCGGCGAGCGGCTGGCCCTCAATTTCCTGCAGCGCCTTTCCGGGGTGGCCACGCAGACCAACCGGCTGGTGCGGCTGGCTGGGGATTACCCGGTTCGGCTGGTGGACACCCGTAAAACCACTCCGGGTTTGCGGGTGCTGGAAAAGTACGCCGTCCGGGTGGGCGGCGGTCACAACCACCGGCTGGGCCTTTTTGACGCGGTATTAATCAAGGACAACCACATCCAGGCCGCCGGCGGCATCAACACGGCAGTCAAACAGGCCCGAATGTCCGTGCCCCACACCGTTACAATTGAAGTGGAAGCCGAGGACCTGGCCGGCGTGAGCGAGGCCCTGGAGGCCGGAGCGGATATCATCATGCTGGACAACATGAGTACGGAAAACATGACCCGGGCGGTGGAACTGGTAAAGGGCCGGGCGCTGACGGAGGCTTCGGGGGGGATTACCGCCGGCAATCTGGCGTCCGTGGCCGCCACCGGTGTGGACGTAATATCCGTGGGAGCGTTGACCCATTCCGCTCCCGCGCTGGACATCAGTTTGGACTTGGGCCGGCTGAAGGCCTCGCCCGGGATAAAGGAAACGTAAACCGGATGTTTATTTTTGGTTGACATTTTATCCGGCAATAAATACAATTAATACATGCGGTTGGAGTAAGATATGAAAACCAGGATCCTGGAAATTTTGAAACACAGCGAAGAATGGGTTTCGGGTGAAACGCTATGCCGTGCCATGGGGGTTTCCCGCACCGCGGTGTGGAAGCATATTCGTACCCTGCGGGAAGAGGGATATAACATTGAAGCCAGGTCAAACCTGGGTTACCGCCTCCTGCACGCGCCTGATGTGCCCCTGCCCGGTGAAATAATCACCGGCCTATCCACCACGTTCATTGGCCGGCGGCTTGAATATGTGCCTGAACTGCCTTCCACCAATGAGATGGCGGCGAAGCTTGCCCGGGACGGCTGCCCCGAAGGCACGGTGGTGGTCACCGAATGCCAGACCGGAGGCCGGGGGCGCCTGGGCCGGCCCTGGTTCTCCCCGCGGGGAAAAGGGTTATGGTTTACCATCGTGCTGCGCCCGCCGGTAAACCCGGCTGAAACCCCCCAGGCCACCATGGTGGCGGCGGTGGCGGTGGCCGGGGCCATCCGCGAGCATACCGGGGTGCCGGCGGACATCAAGTGGCCCAACGACATCCTGGTGCGGGAAAGAAAGCTTTGCGGCATCCTGGTGGAACTGAATGCCGAAATGGACCGGGTGAATTTCATGGTTGCCGGCATGGGCCTGAATGTGAACGTTCCCCGCAGCGAGTTCCCGTCTGAAATCAGGGACACCGCCACTTCGCTGCAGGCCGAATCCGGCCGGCATATTCCCCGGGTGCCCCTTTTAAGGGCGCTGTTAAAGTCCTTTGAGGACTGGTACCGCCTCTGGTTGGACCAGGGATTTGCCCCCATCCTGAGCAGGTGGCGCGAACTTTGCGTAACCCTGGACTGTCCGGTGACCGTGCACACCATCCGGGAAAGTTACTCCGGTCACGCCATTGACGTTGACGATACCGGCGCGCTGCTGGTGAAAACCGAAGACGGCCGCATTGAACGACTACTGGCCGGGGAGGTGTCGTTAAGAAAAAAATAAGCCCATCAGTTTGCTCTAATCGTTAACCAGCTAGTTAATAGTGGTTAACCTTTGATGCCAGGTGTTACACTTTATTTATTATATTTTGGCCAATCTGCGGTCAGGGGACACACCTCTTTCGGAGGAATGTCCCCAACTTCTGCCAAAGCTAAGGAATAAAGTACTGAAATTCGCGCGCTGATGGAACTGATTGAGCGCGAATTTCTTGAAAGGTGATTTTGTTAAAAGTCGCTGTAATTATATGTAAATCAAGGAGTGTTGCGTGTTGGGTAAGCTTAATCCCAGAGATATGGCGCTGGTGGCGCTGTTTGCCGCCTTGTCTGTAACGGCGGCGCTGCTGTTCCGTTTTTTCGGCGGCATGATCGTTCCGTTCAGCTTGATGCCCTTTGTGGTGTTGCTGGCCGGCGGCCTTCTGGGCGCCAGGCTTGGCGCCTTAAGCATCGGCATTTATGTCATCATGGGCCTGGTGGGTATTCCCGTTTTTGAAAAACCTCCCTTTGGCGGCCCTGCTTATGTTTTATCTCCCACATTCGGGTTTTTAATTGGCTTCATTGTGGCGGCCTATGTGACCGGTTTAATTTTAAAAGAACGCGACGCAGGCCCGGTGCGCCTGACGGCAGCCATGCTGACCGGGGTGGCGGTTCCCTACATTATCGGACTGCCCTACCTGTATGCCATATTAAACTTTTATATGGGTAAGGCCATGGATATTCCCGCCGTGCTGATGATCGGATTCGTGCCCTTCATCGGGTTTGACTTGCTCAAAGCGTTGGCTGCCGGGATGTTGATAAAAGCGGTGGGCGCAAGGTTGCCTAAACCTGGCGGACATCGATAAACAGGTGCCGCCGGGCTTGAATGCGCCAATTTATAGGGGGAAATACTTATGAACGGTATGCCGTGGATGGCTGCGGAAAACACCGCGCAGAGCGGCAATATCAGGGAGTTGGCCAGGGAACTGGCGGCCCTTCCCGCTGATGAGACCTACAATTTGCTGGCCGCCGCCGGAAAGGTGACCAGGGAAAACCACGGTCGCCGCGTTGAGTTGTGCACCATTGTCAACGCCAAATCAGGCCGCTGCAGTGAGGATTGCGCGTTTTGCGCCCAATCGGCCCGTCACGGCATGAATGCCAGGGTACACGGGATATTGTCGGCAGACGAGGTATTGAGACACGCAATTAGAATGGAGCAAGCGGGAGTGGCCAGGTTCTCACTGGTCACCAGCGGCAGGGGTATTGCAGGCCGCGACCTGGAAGAGATCCTTGCCATCGTCCGCCTGCTGAAGCGGGAAACGGGATTGCAGGTATGCGCGTCCCTGGGTATCATCAGGGAAAATGAAGCTGTAATGTTAAAACAGGTCGGAGTTACCACTTACCATCATAATTTGGAAACAGCTCCGGATCATTACCGGAAAATATGCACCACCCATAATTATCGGGAAAGGGTCAGCACCATTGAAGCCGCTAAACAGGCCGGGATGCGGGTCTGCGCCGGAGGGATTCTGGGTCTGGGGGAAAATATGAACCAGCGTATGGAAATGGCCTTGGAACTGCGCAGACTTGGTGTCGACTCGGTACCCCTGAATATAATTAATCCCATCCCCGGTACGCCCCTGGAGGGAGCCCGGGTTCCGTCCCCCCTGGAAGTGCTTAAAGTAATCGCCTTGTTCAGGCTGATTTTGCCCCGGGCGGTAATCCGGTTGTGCGGCGGACGGCGGGAGGCGCTGCGCAGTGCTCAGGCCCTGGCCTTTGCCGCCGGCGCTAACGGTTTAATGGTGGGTGATTACCTGACCACCAGGGGTGGCTCCCTGGAGGATGATCTGGCCATGCTGGTCGACCTGGGTATGGAACCGTGTTAGCACTTAAGCTTATTAGTCACAAATTATTGCGGCCTTCTAAAACCATCCGTCTGATCCCGTTGCAGTGGCCGGGATCAGAGGTGTTTTACCGCTTTGACTATACTTTCCACCGCCCCGGGATTTTCGTAAATAACGTTGCCCACAATGACGGTGTCCGCACAGGCGGCCATGGTGCGGGCCCGGTGAGCGGAATCAATCCCGCCTCCGTAAAACAGGCGGATTTTCTTTTTATGCCGGGCCACGGCCTCCACCAGTACGGGATCCCCGAAAATACCGCTGTATTCCAGGTACAGCAGCGGCAGGCCCAGTATATGTTCAGCCAGGTCGCAGTAAGCCAGGGCGTCTTCCACATTCACCGGCTCCGTTCCCGTCAGTATCCCGGCAGCCGAGCCGGGATTGCAAATCACGTATCCCTCCGCCAGGGTCATGCCCCAGGGAATCCGGTCCCCGTACCGCTTGACCGCCCGGTGGTGCATGCCGGAGAGCCACATGATATCACCGGCGTTTAATACCAGCGGCAAAAAATAAGCCCGGACATTTTTCTTCGCCACCGCTTCAACTGCCGTGACCTCCTGAACCACAGGCCCCCGGAAATCGCTTTGCCGGATCAGATCCAGCAGCCGGACCGTCTTTTCCCGGGTGATGCCAAGGGTCCCGCCCACCATTATAGCGTCAAACCCGGCGCCGGCGACCATGCGCATGACAGCCCGGTCAATATGCTTGTCGGGATCCAGTTTGGCGACCACGCGCCAGCCCGTCCAGTTCGACTCTGTCCACATTGTAACCACCGCCTGATAAAAGCTGACCATATTATATAACATTCAGGCTGGGGATTAACAGGCCGTAAGCTCGAAATAAGTGCGGCCTGAACCAGGTCTTCTTTATTGCATGGAACCGGTTAGTTTTGATAAAATTGGGCGTAGTGATTTCATTTGTGCAAAGGAGAATTCCCGTGATACTGGTTTTTGACGTGGGTAACACTAATATTGTGCTGGGTGTTTTCCAGGACAGAAAACTGATTCAGGATTGGCGCCTGTCCACCACCAGGCACCGTACCGACGACGAATACGGCATCCTGCTCAGAGAGCTGTTTGTATTCTCCGGTCTGTCCATGACCGATATCAAGGCGGTGGTGCTATCATCGGTGGTTCCGCCCATCAATCCCACACTGGAGCGGACCTGCCAGGGGTATTTTAATTTAAATCCGTTGATTATCGGGCCGGGGGTTAAAACCGGCATGCCTATTAAATACGAAAACCCGCGGGAAGTGGGGGCCGACCGCATTGTTAACGCCGTGGCCGGTTATGAACAGTACGGCGGTCCGCTGATTATTGTGGATTTCGGCACCGCCACCACCTTTTGTGCCATCTCTGCCCGGGGTGAATATCTGGGCGGCGCCATCGCCCCCGGCATCGGTATCTCATCCGAGGCCCTTTTTGCCCGAGCGTCCAAATTGCCTCGGGTGGAATTGACCAAGCCCCCCTCTGTAATCGGCAAAAACACCGTCAACAGCATGCAGTCCGGATTCATATACGGCTTTGCCGGCCAGGTGAACGGCATTGTGGAGCGGATGAAACGTGAAATGGATGGCGAGCCCCGGGTGATAGCCACCGGCGGGCTGGCGGAACTGATCGCCAGCGAGGCCACGGCCATTGACATTGTGGACAAGTACCTCACCCTGACCGGACTGCTGCTGATCTACGAGCGCAACAGCTAGAAAAGTCGAAAGTCGAAAGTCGATAGTGGAAAATACTGTCCCAATAAAGAATGATTTTTTTTGACTTTCGACTTTTAACTTGTGACTGTTATTTAACGGCAGGTGTTTTAATGTTCAGTATCGGCGGTGTGAAAATAGAAAACCCGGTGGTGGCGGCGCCCATGGCCGGGGTTACTGACCGGGCTTACCGGATTTTGGCCCGGGAACACGGCTGCGGCCTGGTTTGCACGGAAATGATCAGCGACCAGGCCCTTCTTCATGGCAACCCCAAAACCTATACTTTACTGGATTGCCGCGGCGAACAGGGTCCCGTCAGCATTCAGTTGTTCGGCAGCAATGCCGAATACATGGCCCGGGCGGCGGAAATAGTGGACGGCCGGGGCGCCGGGATTATCGATATCAACATGGGGTGTCCCACGCCCAAAATAGTGAAAAACGGCGAGGGAGCGGCACTGATGAAAACTCCGGCCCTGGCGGCGGCCATTGTGTCCGCGGTGGCGGAGCAGGTAAGCTGCCCGGTGACGGTTAAGATCCGTAAGGGCTGGGATGAGGATTCGGTGAACGCCGTGGAATTTGCCCGCCTGATGGTGGAGGCCGGGGCGGCGGCGGTGACCGTGCACGGCCGCACCAGGTCCCAGTTTTACAGCGGCGCTGCCGACTGGGACATCATCAGACAGGTGCGGGAAGCGCTGGATGTGCCGGTTATCGGCAACGGAGATGTGGGCAGCCCTGATGACGCCGTCCGGATGCTCGAAGAAACCGGGTGTGCGGGTGTGATGATTGGCCGGGCGTCCATGGGCAACCCCTGGATATTCAGCCGCACCGTATATTACCTGGCCACGGGAGAGGTTTTGCCCGGCCCCGCGCCGGAAACGCGCCGGGATACCGCGATCCGACACTATGAGCTATTGGTCCAAACCAAGGGCGAGCATATTGCCAACCGTGAAATGCGCAAACACCTGGCCTGGTACACCCGGGGCCTGCGCGGAGCGGCGCGCCTGCGAGGGATAATCAACCAGGGCTGCAGCAGGGATTTTTTTACCCGGGAATTCTGGTCGCTGCTGCAGGGCGAGGACGCGTTATGATCGGAATATAACAACACTGGTCTTCGGTGTGCAAATAGCATTGACATAACCTCATTAATGTTATAAATTTATAACTATAAGTTAAAAATAAATAACATGGAGGCGTGTTTTGTGAAAAATAATATGCAGTACCTGGGATTTTTGGGTTTCCTGGGACTGTTGGGCTTGTTTACGGACAACGTGGGATTTTACGGTTTCTTCGGGGCTTTTGGTTTCTTTGCTTATCGGAAAGTAATCCCCGATGAACGATTTAAGGAAAACCTGGGCAAGGCGGCGACAAACTCCTTTGTTGCGTCAATACTGGTATTTGCGTTATTCGCTACTTTAGGTTCTTTAAAAGCGATCACCGATATTTATGTCATTGGCTTTATGTTGAATTTTGGTTTGCAGATGCTGATTTTCAGTCTTTCACTAACCTACTACGAAATGGTTGGTGCCAGGTGACTTTGATAACCCGAATTAAGGAACTCCGGGCCAGGGAAGACTTAACCCAGGAAGACCTGGCCAGGTTGGTGGGGGTCCGCCGCGAAACCATTGTGCATCTTGAAAAGGGCAAATATAACCCTTCCTTGAAACTGGCCGTTGACATTGCCAAAGCATTAAAAACGCCCATTGAAGAGGTGTTTATTTTTACGGAAGATTAGCTGAGCAGAAAAATTTTGACATTTTGTATTCAACGCTGGTACAATGTAGCTGTGCACAAAATTGTGTACAGCTACATTATTTTTTGAGGAGGAAATTTGAACTTGGACCTGATACGCATAGGCGACAAGGTGGTAAGCAGGTACAAGATAGATTACGTAGTTAACGAAATTTTACAAATGCGCTCCGCAGGGTTATCTCAAACCGAAGTGGCCGCCCGCCTGGGTGTGGACCGCACCCTGGTATCCCGCTTGGAGAACCTGGGCGAGGTGCGCAAAGGCAAAAGCGTGGCCGTGATTGGTTTTCCCATTGCCAACCGGCAAGAAATTGCCGATCTTCTGGAACGGGAGGGCGTGGATTTCACCCTGCTGATGAGCGAGTCCGAACGCTGGGATTTTCTCCGGCAAAAAAGCGGCATCGAACTTTTTGACTTTACCATGGAACTGACCGCCAGGGCGCACTCTTTCGACCAGATTGTGGTGATCGGCTCGGGTAAGCGGATCAAAATTATCCGGGCCGCCCTGGATAAAGAAGTGGTAGGACTGGAGATCGGCGAGTCACCCATCCGGGAAGATAAATATGTAGATCCAACTGAACTGCTGGCGGTCATCCGGGCCGTCAAGGCCGACAGCAGCGAGCGAAATAAGGAGGACAAGGTGTGAACACATTCGCTTTTATTATCCATCCCCTGGACATCAGCGACTTTTCAAGAAAGTTTGGCCTGTTGGGCAAGCTGCCGCCCCGGATGCAGGAAAACCTGTTCAAATTGGTTCCGCCGATTAAAGTCTCAAAAATTACCGGTGTTTATTCCGAACATGCCGGGACCGAGGGCTGGTTTGTGGCCTGCCCGTTAACAGCTCGACTGATGGTCGATTTGCCCGAAGAATACGTGCTGAATAAAATTATCAAGGCGGGCCGGCTGGCTCAAAAACTGGGCGCCAAAATTGTGGGCCTGGGCGCTTTTACCTCGGTGGTGGGCGATGCCGGAGTTTCCATAGCCAAAAATCTGGATATCGCGGTTACCACGGGAAACAGCTACACGGTGGCCACGGCATTGGAGGGAGCTAAGGAAGCGGCCCGGCTGATGGGGCACGACTTGAAAAAAAGCCAGGCCGTGGTGGTTGGGGCAACCGGCTCCATCGGCCGGGTATGCGCCCGCATGCTGGCTAAAGACGTGCGCTCCCTGACCCTGGTGGCCCGGGACAAAAGCCGGCTTGATGAATTGGCCCGCCGGATTACCTACGATACGGGCGTAGCCGCCCGGATTACGTCGGATATCAAAAACGCCCTGCAAAATGCCCAAATCGTGATCACGGTGACCAGCGCCGTAGACACCATTATCGGGCCGGAGGATTTAAGGCCCGGCACCGTGGTGTGCGACGTCAGCCGTCCCCGCAACGTATCCAAACAGGTGGCGGAACAGCGCAAGGACGTGCTGGTGATCGAGGGCGGCGTGGTGGAAGTGCCGGGCCAAGTTAATTTTAATTTCAATTTTGGTTTTCCGCCCGGCATGTCTTACGCCTGCATGGCTGAGACCATGATGCTTTCCATGGAAGGACGATATGAAAACTTCACCCTGGGACGCGACCTTACGCTTCAGCAGGTGGAGGAAATATCTGCGTTGGCTAAAAAACATAATTTTAAACTCGCCGGATTCAGAAGCTTTGAAAGAGCGGTCAATGTTAAAGAAATTGAGGAGATTCGGGAACGGGCCCGGGCCGGGTTGAATCTTGAAATGGTAAAATAATCAAACCGGTCCTTGAACATACCTTGACAGAAGTGATTGACCCTCATATAATGTTATGGAAAAATAACCGTGTGCAAGGCACTGCCAAACAGTTTTGTTCGGCAGTGCTTTTAATAATCTTTTGTGCCGATTATTGCGCGCGCGGGCCGGTTCTTTGCTTGAATAAAATGTGCGAAACATCATATATTGTTCGTAAATTATTTTGTGTTAAAAATGCGTGCCGCCAAAATCTGAATGCTGTTAAAATTCAATTAAGGAGATAAAATGAATGAATAGCAACAAGGAAGTCATTCTTACCATAGAAGGCCTGAAAAACCTGGAGGAAGAGCTGGAACAGCTTAAATCCGTCAGGCGGCGGGAAGTGGCCCAGCGGATTAAGCAGGCCATTGAATTTGGCGATATCAGCGAAAACTCCGAGTATGAGGACGCCAAGAACGAGCAGGCGTTTATTGAAGGCCGGATTCTGATCCTGGAAAAAATGCTGCGCAACGCTAAAATAATTGACGATGAGAACCTCGGTACCGAGGTTGTTTCTATTGGTTCCCGGGTGCTGCTGCGGGACATGGAGTTTGACGAAGAGTTTGAATGCACCATCGTGGGCTCCGCCGAGGCCGACCCGGGCAACAGCAAAATTTCCAATGAATCTCCGGTAGGCAAGGCCATTCTCGGCTGCTCCAAGGGTGAAACCGTGGAGGTTATGGTGCCCGCCGGCGCGTTGAAGTACCAGATTGTCGATATTATCAGGTAATTGCTAAAGGCTTAAAGTTAGAGCATCTTGCGCATCAGGTGGAGGTAACGGACAATGTCCCAGGAAAAAAAAGATCATCCGGCGCCCGGCCAGGAAACCGGGGATCTCAATGAGTTAATGCAAATCCGGCGGGAAAAAATGGCCGAGTTCAAAGAACAGGGCATTGAACCGTACGGAGGCAAATACGAGTTTGAACACCATGCCGCCATGATTACGGCGGATTTTGATACTTATGAAGGACGGGAGGTATCCCTGGCCGGCCGGGTAATGGCCAAGCGGGGGCACGGCAAGGCGGCCTTTGCCAACCTTCAGGATGCCACCGGATTAATCCAGATTTATACGCGCCTGAACGATGTGGGCGAAAAGACCTACGAGCTGTTTACCAAGCTGGATATTGGGGATATTATCGGGGTTACCGGCAAGGTGTTTAAAACCCGCACCGGGGAAGTTACGGTGGCGGTACAAACCCTGCGGCTGTTAAGCAAGTCCCTGCGCCCGCTGCCTGAAAAATGGCACGGCCTGCGGGATGTGGAACTGCGTTACCGCCAGCGTTACGTGGACCTGATTGTCAACCCCCAGGTCAAGGATACCTTTATCAAGCGCAGCCGGATCATCAGCGCCATCCGGAGCTATATGGAACAGCGGGGCTTTCTGGAGGTTGAAACCCCCATGATGCACCCCATAGCCGGGGGTGCCACCGCCAGGCCCTTTACCACCCACCATAATACCCTGGACATGGATTTATTCCTGCGCATCGCGCCGGAATTGTATCTGAAACGATTGCTGGTGGGCGGCTTTGAAAAGGTATATGAAATTAACCGTAACTTCCGCAACGAGGGCATCAGCACCAGGCACAACCCTGAATTCACCATGCTGGAATTGTACCAGGCATACGCCGATTACAAAGATATGATGGACCTCTGCGAGGACCTTGTCATCAACGTCGCCCGGCAGGTGCTGGGTACGCTGGATCTGCAATATGGCGAGCAGCAAATCAAATTGGACAAGCCTTGGGCCAGGATACCCATGCTGGAGGCGGTCAAGCAGCACAGCGGGGTGGACTTCGCCATACTGCAGACCGGCGAAGACGCTTACAAGGCGGTGCGCCACCTGCACCTGGAAACAGAGCGTGGCGAGTCCTGGGGTTCCATACTGAATAAAGTGTTTGAGGAACTGGTGGAGCCCAAGCTAATCCAGCCTACCTTTATATACGACTACCCGGTGGATATCTCTCCCCTGGCCAAGAAAAGGGAAGATCGGCCTGATCTGACTTACCGTTTTGAACTGTTCATCTGCGGCCGGGAAATGGCCAACGCCTTTTCCGAATTGAACGATCCCCTGGACCAGCGGGAAAGGTTCGTGAGCCAGCTTGAAAAAAGGCGCGCCGGAGACGACGAGGCGCACATGATGGACGAGGATTACGTTAACGCTTTGGAATACGGTATGCCCCCCGCCGGCGGGATGGGTATCGGCATTGACCGGCTGGTGATGCTGCTCACCGATGCTCCGTCCATCCGGGACGTTATACTATTTCCGCTCATGAAACCGAGATGATTGGCTTTGGTGCCAGGTGTTAAAAGTTGAAAGTGTTAAAAGTCGTGAACTATAGTTCGCTACTTTTAACAAAACCAGCTTTTAACACCTGGCACCACTGATCTTGACAACGTAAAACCGTTATGGTAGCATTAGTACTCGGGGCGTGAGTTCTCCGTTGCCGCCACGGCCCGCCCATACGGGGGTGTAGCTCAGTTGGGAGAGCACCTGCCTTGCAAGCAGGGGGTCACCGGTTCGAGTCCGGTCATCTCCACCACCGTTCCTCGATAGCTCAACGGTAGAGCATCCGGCTGTTAACCGGAGGGTTGCTGGTTCGAATCCAGCTCGGGGAGCCAAAAAGAGAGGGAGTGTCGCAAAACTACTTTTTCAAGTAGTGAGCGATACTCCTTTCTTTTTATGAAATAAAAAACCAGCCATTACTCCGCTAACAATTAATTAATTATCGGAGCGACTGATATTTAGGCATCAC
>JAEXOR010000015.1 GCA_023439185.1 Bacillota bacterium
GTTCTTTTGCTTCCCGCTTCCTAGGGAAGCAAAAGAACCGTCCCCCTGCTTCCTCTTCCTGAAGAAGTGTAAAAACATCGGGCCTTTAGGCCCGTTGATATATGCTGTCCTCCTCAAAAGGCCTCCAACAGGCCTTTCTTTTTTTTTGGTTTCGCTATGTTATAATGGTGCTTGAAAGGGAGTGGGTCAATGAAGCCGAGCGATGGCGCCCCCGGCATTATTACCACCGACTCGACGGGCCGGATTGCCGCCATGAACGAGGCTGCCGGAGTGCTGCTGAAAACCGGCAGCAGCAGAGCGGTGGGCAGGCAAATCAAGGAGATTATGCCCGACAGCAGGCTTACCGACGTCTACTGGACAGACAGGACCGACCGGGTGGAACACTTGACCGTCCACGGCCGCTCTTTGGCGATCAGCCGCACGCCCGTGTATGACGGCGCCAGGCTGTCCGGTTCCATATATGTGCTGCAGGATGTCTCCGGCTGGGACGAGATCCGCAATGAGCTGAAACAACTACGGCACGATAAAAACGAGCTGGAAGCCATCTTTGACGCTTCCTTTGATGAAATATTCGTCATTGACGGTAAAGGGGTGACCCAAAAGATTAACCGGGCCGGGGAATCCTTTTACGGCGTCGGAACGGACGAGCTGATCGGCCGCAATGTGCTGGAGCTTGAGGAACAGGGGTTTTTCTCGCCTTCGGTGGCGCGGATGATCTTTGAACAAAAAGAGCGGGTGACCATTGCCCAAACAACCCGCAGCGGCAAGGAGCTTATTGTCACCGGCAACCCGGTATTTGACGACCAGGGGAACATCGTGCGGATTGTGATTAACTCCCGGGACGTATCCGAGCTGACCGAACTGCGCAGGCGTTTGATGGAGACCGAGCGGCTGGCTGAAGCATACCGCCGCCAGTTGGTGGAATTGGAAAGCGACAAATCCGCCCGCAGCGAAATTGTGGCCCACAGCGAAGACATGCTGCGGCTGCTGGCCATGGCGGACCGGGTGGCGGGGGTGGACAGTACGGTGCTGATCACCGGCGAATCCGGCGTGGGCAAGGGTATTGTCGCCGGCCGCATTCACCGGCTGAGCCGGCGGGGCGAAGGTCCCTTTGTGTCCATCAACTGCGGCGCCATACCTGAAAACCTGCTGGAGTCGGAATTGTTCGGTTACGCCCCGGGAGCCTTTACCGGAGCCCAGAGGGCGGGTAAAAAAGGTTTGATCCAGATGGGCGAGGGCGGCACAGTGTTTCTTGACGAGGTGGCCGAGCTGCCCCTGAACCTGCAGGTTAAACTGCTGCACGTAATCCAGCAGAAAAGCGTCACCCCGGTGGGCGGAACCGCCCCCCAGCGGGTGGACGCGCGGTTTATCGCCGCCACCAACCGGGACATCAAACAGATGGTCCGGGACGGAGAATTCAGAGAAGACCTCTATTACCGGCTGAACGTGATTCCGCTGGAAGTATCGCCTTTGCGCCACCGGCTGGAAGATATTCTTCCCCTGGCCGAACACTGTCTGGACGCCATCAATAAAAAGTACGGCATCGGCAAAAAGCTGGCCCCGGAAACCAGGGAACTGCTGCTGCGCTACAACTGGCCGGGCAACGTCCGGGAGCTGGAAAACATCATCGAGCGGGTGGCCGTCACCGCCGACGCGGTGGAAATCAAGCCCGCCCACCTGCCGGATTATATACTGAACCACCTGAGCAGGCAAAGCAATAAGATCTATGTGCCCGACATCTGCCCGCTGGACGACGCCGTGCGGGACGTGGAGCGGCAGCTTGTGGAAAAGGCCTACGAGCGTTACGGCAATACTTACCAGATGGCCGAGGCGCTGGGCATCAATCAGTCCACCGTGGTGCGAAAAATGAAGCGGTACATGTTCGGCACCCGGCGCAAACCCGGCCCGCGCCCCCGCTAGGGGTCAGACTTGGCAAAGTTTAAACTTTGCTAAGTCTGACCCCCCCCAAAAAAAATAAAATCTTACTGAAGGAATACAGCCTTTTTTGTAGAACACTAATGCGTGGTGAATTGTAAGCCACGCGACAATTTTTCGACAATTTCCGGGGCGATGCAACCTTGGATGAACCAAAGAACAAAAGAAGCGGTATTTTCACAGCGATGGCGGTAACCACCACCATCGGCACCGAACTGGCCATCACCGTGCTGCTGGGCTTTTACGGCGGCCGGGCGCTGGACAACCGGCTGGGCACCGACCCGTGGTTTCTGGTGGCGGGGGTGCTGCTGGGGGTGGCTCTGGGCATAGCCGGTATTGTGCACACGATGCAGCGGTTCTTTAAAGATTAGCGGAAGACCTTATATACAAACACACATAGACAGAGAACATACATAAATAGAGATAGAAACAGAGATAGAAACAGAGATAGAGAAAAGCTTTAAACCGGGTGAGGGAGAGCGATCAGGTTGGAAAGACCGGCGCCTATTCGCAATATCAACCAGCAATTTACGCGCACGACCAGGATTATGGGCCTTTTGGGAGCCCTGGCTTTGCCGGGTACAGTCCTGTACCCCGGTGATCCGTTGATCCTGGGTTTCCTCGTGGGTGCTTTTTTTGGCCTTTTAAACATCTTTTTCCTGATGCGCCGGGTGAATACCCTGGCGGACCTGGTGCTGAACAAAAATGCCGGCCAGAAAAGAGCCAAAGTATTCATGCAGGCGGGCGTATGGCCCCGCTTCGGCATGGTGGTGGCCATTTGCGCCTTTGCCAGCCAGGTTGACTTCCTGAGCGTGGCCGGCGTCGGGGCCGGGCTGCTGATGCCCACGGTAATCACGGTGGTTGACGCCAACCTGGCGCTGTACCGGTATTACGCGGCCGGAGATGCCGTTGATAAGATATAAAAAAATTTACTTAGAGAAAGGGGTGAGAAAAATTGGCTGCCGCTGAAGGACACGATGCTCACAGTCAGGATATCCTGACCAAAGTGCACCACGATTTAAACGTCTGGAACTTCCCGGACAACGGGGATGTTGACCTCGGCTTCGGGCCGATTAACCTGAAAACCCTGGTCATGACCTGGGTCGTCATGATTCTGGTAATTATTTTCACTGTTACGGCTACCAGGAACATGAAGCTGAAACGGCCGGGCAAAATGCAGTTGATGGTGGAGGAAATATTCCTGTTTTTGCGTGGTCTGGCTGTGGAAAACCTGGGTACCAAAAAGGCTAATTCCATGATGTTTCTTGTTTTCAGTCTCTTTATGTTCCTGCTGTTCTGCAACCTCTGGGGCCTGATCCCCACCATGATGTCCCCCACCGCGGACGTCAACACCACGCTGGGGATGTCCATATCCGTATTCATCCTGGCGCAGGTGCTTGGCCTGTATTACAAAGGCTTCGGCTATTTCAAGCATTTCGTGCAACCGTTTGTCTTTTTCCTGCCGATTAATATTGTTGAAGAACTGTCCAAACCGCTGACGCACGGCTTCCGGATATTCGGCAACATCTATGCCGGCGAGGTTTTAATCGCGGTGCTGCTGGGTTTAATCCCGCTTACCGCCACCATATTCGGGGGGTTCATCGCATCCGTGATTTGGCTTTCATTTAGTATTTTCGTCGGCTTTGTTCAGGCATTTATCTTTACCATGCTCACCATTGTGTATATTTCCATGACATCCGCCGAGCACCACTAACGCTTATTTGGCTTGTGCCAATTTTAACTAGCTTATCACTTACTATTTAACTGTGATATGCCACCACAATTTAATGTGTCAAAATTTTAGATTGAAGGGAGGGGAAAAGTATGGAGGTAGGAGCCGCTGCTGCTTTAGGTACCGCTTTGGCCGTGGGTTTGGCTTCAATCGGCGCCGGTGTTGGTAACGGTCTGGTAACCGGCCGGACGGTTGAGTCTATCGCCCGCCAGCCCGAAATGCGGGGTAACCTGATGACCATGATGTTCATTTCCGTAGGTTTGATTGAGGCGCTGCCCATTATTGCCGTGGTTATCGCATTCATTCTGATGGGCCGTATTGGTTAACCTCACCCTTTACGGGCACTGTGGTGAAAGGCGGCATAGCGGGTTGGGGCGCGCAAGCCTATAAACCTGCTATCGCCTTCCTTTTGTCACAAGGCAAAAGAAAGGCCAATGGAAGGAGGGTAAACTGTGGGTGGAGTTATTGAATCCCTGGGTTTGAACGCAACGCTGGTGGCACAGGTTTTTAACTTTATTGTATTACTCATCTTCCTGCGCATTGTTGTATTTCCGCATATAGTCCGCGTGCTGGATGACCGGCAGAACTATATCGAAAACAGCGTCAACGCAGCCGAAGAGGAGCGCAAACAGGCCGAGGACCTGCGTCAGCAATACCTGTCCGACATGCAAAAAGTCAAGGACGAGGCGCGGGACGTGATCCAAAAAGCCACTAAAGCCGGGGAAGAACAGGCCCGCGAAATTATCGAGGCTGCCAAAGCCGAATCCAACCGCATCAAGGAATCCGCTTTGGAAGAAATAAACCGGGAGAAGGAGAAGGCGGTTGCAGAATTGCGCGAACAGGTGGCCAGTCTGTCCATCCTGGTTGCCAGCAAGGTAGTCAATGAGAAAATCACCGCCGATATCCAGCGCGGCATGATTGATGAGTTTATCAAAGAGGCAGGCGATCTGCCATGCTAAAGGGAGCCGTGGCCGGGCGTTACGCCGAGGCTCTGTACGATATAGCGCTGGAAAACAAACTGGTTGATCAACTGGAAGAGGAACTCCAGGCGGTTGTGCGTATCCTGGACGAAACCGTGCAAATGAAAAAGATCCTTTTCCATCCCCGCATCACCGCCGATCAGAAAAAGGAAGTACTGGCCGGCCTGTTTGGCGGCCGCATTTCCGAGGTGGCGTTAAACTTCCTGAACATGCTGGTGGACCGTCAGCGGGAAGTTTTCCTGGCGGACATTACCGAATACTTTACCGGTCTGGCCAACAAGGGCCGCAACATCAGCGACGTCAAAGTAACCTCGGCGGTTGAGCTTACCGATGGGGAAAAGAAAAACCTTGCCGCCGCCATGGCCAAATGCACCGGCAAACAGGTCCGGCTCAGTTATGATGTCGACCAAAAGCTGCTGGGTGGCGTGGTGGTTCGCTTCGGCGACAAGGTTATCGACGGCAGCGTGATTGCGCGCCTGAATACCCTGCGCGAACACCTCAGGCAAATAAGTTAAGTGGATAGGGGTGAAACAGTAGATGAATTTGCGACCTGAAGAAATCAGTTCTATTATTCGGCAGCAAATTGAAAAATATAAGGCCGAAATTGAAGTCAGCGACGTCGGTACGGTCATCCAGGTGGGTGACGGTATCGCCCGGGTCTACGGCCTGGAAGAGTGCATGGCCATGGAACTGCTGGAATTCCCCGGCGGCACCATGGGCCTGGCGCTGAACCTGGAAGAAGACAACATCGGCTGTGTGCTTTTGGGTCCCTTCACCCACATTAAAGAGGGCGACACCGTAAAGCGTACCGGCAGGATCATCTCGGTTCCCGTGGGCGAGGCTATGGTCGGCCGGGTGGTAAACCCGCTGGGCCAGCCTATTGACGGCCTCGGCCCCATCAACACCGACCAGTTCCGTCCGGTGGAAAGAATTGCCGCGGGTGTTGTGGAGCGCAAGTCGGTGCACCAGCCGCTGCAAACCGGACTGAAGGCCATCGACTCCATGATTCCCATCGGCCGCGGCCAGCGGGAATTAATCCTGGGCGACCGCCAGACCGGCAAGACCGCCATCGCGGTGGACGCCATCATTAACCAAAAGGGCAAAGACGTCATCTGCGTATACGTGGCGGTGGGCCAGAAGAACTCCACCGTGGCCAACGTGGTGCAGAGGCTGAAAGACACCGGCGCCATGGATTACTCCATCGTGGTGTCCGCCACCGCCTCGGAGCCCGCGCCGCTGCTCTACATCGCTCCCTTCGCCGGCGTGGCCATGGCCGAGTATTTCATGGAGCAAGGCAAACACGTATTGATCGTTTACGATGACCTGTCCAAGCAGGCCTCGGCATACCGCGAAATGTCGCTGCTGCTGCGCCGTCCGCCCGGACGTGAAGCGTACCCCGGCGACGTGTTCAACCTGCACTCCCGCCTGCTGGAGCGGGCCTGCAAACTCAGTGACGCCCTGGGCGCCGGTTCCATTACCGCGCTGCCCATTATTGAAACCCAGGCCGGCGACGTTTCGGCCTACATTCCGACCAACGTGATTTCCATCACCGACGGTCAGATTTACCTGGAGCCCGACCTGTTCTACGCCGGTATCCGTCCCGCTGTTAACGTGGGTATCTCGGTATCCCGGGTGGGCGGCGCGGCCCAGATTAAAGCCATGAAGCAGGTAGGCGGCACCCTGCGCCTGGATTTGGCCCAGTACCGCGAACTGGCGGCTTTCGCCCAGTTCGGCTCCGACCTGGACAAGGCCACCCAGGCCCGTCTGACCCGCGGTGAGCGCATGGTGGAACTGCTCAAGCAGAACCAGTACGTGCCCATGGACGTTGAAGACCAGGTGATCGCCATTTTCGCCGGCGCCAACGGTTTCCTGGACAGCCTGCCGGTGGAACAGGTGCTGCCCTTCGAGGCCGGCCTGCTCAAGTTTATCAAGACCAGTAAGCCCGAAGTACGCCAGGAACTGAGCGACAAGCAGGAAATCGACGAAGGGCTGAAGGAAAAACTTAAAGCAGCCATCAAGGAATTCAAGGACAGCTTCGTACAATAGCACCCGGCAGAGTAAACAGCGAGGTGGTGAGATAAGCAGATGGCAAGTTTGCGCGACCTCCGGCGCCGTATTAAGAGTATCAGCAACACCCAGCAGATTACCAAGGCCATGAAGGCGGTAGCTGCGGCCAAGATGCGGCGCGCCCAGGAAAACGTGGTGGCGTCCAGGCCTTTTGCGAAGCGGGTACGCGACGTATTGGGCCGGGTAGGTTCGGCTTCGGCGGGGATGAAGCATCCGCTGCTGGCGGTACGTGAACCGAAAAAAGTGGCGTTCGTTGTTGTCACCGCGGACCGTGGACTGTGCGGGGGCTTCAACGCCAACGTGATGAAAAAAGCCGCCCAGGAAATTAAAGGGCGTTCGAACGTGGAAGTGGAAGTGGTGGCCGTGGGCCGCAAGATACGCGACTACAGCCGCAGCCGGTACAATATCGCTCAGCAGTACGTGGGCATGATCGAAAAGGCGGACGTGGGCTTTGCCCGTCAGGTGGCCGGATACGTAATCGATAAATACACGGCTGAAGAATTTGACGAGGTGTACCTGATTTACAGCCAGTTCGTCAATGTGCTGGTGCAAAAACCGCTGGTGCATAAGCTGCTGCCCGTAGAGCCTCCCGAGGGTACGGACGGCGATAAACTGGTAAACTATATCTTTGAACCGGAAGCCGAAGACATCATGGGCAAAATGCTGCCCATGTATGTGGAAAACGCTTTGTTCCAAGCAGTGCTGGAAACCAAGGCCGGTTTCTACAGCGCTCAGATGACGGCCATGGACAACGCCACCAGCAACGCGGCGGACATGATCGACAGGCTGACGCTGTCCATGAACCGCGCCCGCCAGGCCGCCATCACCAAGGAAATTTCCGAAATCGTCGGCGGCGCCGCCGCCCTGGAGTAACAGTAAGCGGCGCACAGCGCGGGTTACATTGAAGGCAAAGGAGGTACGGAGAAGCTAATGGCTAATGTTGGCGAAGTGGTACAGGTCATCGGCGT
This sequence comes from Bacillota bacterium, assembly GCA_023439185.1. Classification (GTDB taxonomy): domain Bacteria; phylum Bacillota; class Desulfotomaculia; order Desulfotomaculales; family Desulfallaceae; genus BRH-c8a. The sequence continues at coordinate 7,683 of JAEXOR010000015.1, forward strand.
GGTGGTGGACATCCGCTTCCCGCCCGGACAGGTACCCGACATATACAACGCGGTTAAAATAACCAGCGACAAGGAAGACATGTTCGGCAAGAAATTCAACCTCACCCTGGAGGTAGCCCAGCACCTGGGCAACAACATCGTCCGCGCCGTGGCCATGTCCGCGACGGACGGCCTGGTACGGGGGATGAAAGCGGTGGACCTGGAGAAGCCCATCAGCGTGCCGGTGGGCAAACCCGCCCTGGGCCGCCTGGTGGACGTGCTGGGTCAGCCCATTGACAACAAGGGCCCCATTGTAAGCGAAAACGAATACCCCATTCACCGTCCGGCCCCCCCGCTGGTGGAGCAATCCACCCAGGAGGAACAGCTGGAGACCGGCATCAAGGTTATCGACCTGCTGGTACCGTTCCTTAAGGGCGGCAAGGTCGGCATGTTCGGCGGCGCCGGCGTGGGCAAAACCGTTATCGTGCAGGAACTGATCAACAACATCGCCAAGCAGCACGGCGGTATCTCGGTGTTCGCCGGCGTGGGCGAGCGGACCCGTGAAGGCAACGACCTGCTGCATGAAATGACCGAGTCCGGCGTTATCGACAAAATGTCCATGGTGTTCGGTCAGATGAACGAGCCCCCGGGCGTGCGTCTCCGCGTGGCCCTGACCGGACTGTGCATGGCCGAATTCTTCCGGGATGAACTGGGCGCGGACACGCTGCTGTTCATCGACAACATCTTCCGTTTCACCCAGGCCGGTTCCGAGGTTTCGGCGCTGCTGGGCCGGATGCCCTCCGCCGTGGGTTACCAGCCCACCCTGGCCACTGAGATGGGCCAGATGCAGGAGCGGATTACATCCACCACCAAAGGATCGGTTACCTCCGTGCAGGCCGTATACGTGCCCGCCGACGACCTGACCGACCCCGCCCCGGCGACGACCTTCGCCCACCTGGACGCCACCGTGGTGCTGTCCCGGGCCATCTCCGAGCTGGGCATTTACCCCGCCGTGGACCCGCTGGACTCCACCTCGCGGATCTTGGACCCCAACGTCATCGGCGAGGAGCATTACACCACCGCCCGGGGCGTGCAGACAGTGCTGCAGCGCTACAAGGAACTGCAGGACATCATCGCCATCCTGGGGATGGAAGAACTGTCCGACGAAGACAAGGTTACCGTGGCCCGGGCCCGGAAACTGCAGCGTTTCCTTTCGCAGCCCTTTAACGTGGCCGAGACCTTTACTGGCCGGCCCGGTAAATACGTGACCATGAAGGATAATATCCGCAGCTTCCAGGAAATCCTGGAAGGCAAGCACGACGAGTTGCCCGAGGACGCCTTCTACATGGTGGGCACAATCGAGGAAGCCGTCGAGAAGGCGAAACAGCTGGCTGAAGGAAGTGCGTAACTATGGCGGATGAAAAACTGCAACGCCTGGAAATCGTCACACCCGAGCGTAAAGTATATACCGAGGATGTGCGGATGGTGGTGTTGCCCGGCAGCGAGGGCGAGTTCGGCGTGCTGCCCGACCATGCGGCGCTGGTCAGCGCTTTGAAAATCGGCGTGATCAGGGTGCATAACGAGGGTAAAGTGGCCAAAATCGCTGTCAGCGGCGGCTTTGTGGAAGTACGCGACAGCAAAGTCACCGTGCTGGCCAACTCCGCCGAGCGCCAGGACCAGATCGACGTGGAGCGCGCCACGGCCGCCAGGGAGCGGGCCGAGCAGCGCCTGTCCGCACAAAGTTCTGAAATTGACGCGATCCGCGCCGAAGCGGCACTGAAGCGCGCCATCAACCGCATCAAAGCCGCAAGCTAAGTCAAGGGGACGGTTCTTTGACTCAGCCCGGCCAAACGCACGAACGTACGCAGGGGCGGCCCTCGCGGGCACCCGCAGATCCAAACCAATCACAGCAGCTTTTCTCTCCGGAGAAAAGCTGCTGCTCCTTTTAACAACAGGCATCAAAGCCGACCACTCAGCCTGATTGTTGTGAGTCAGGGGAAGGTTCTTTGGCTCAGCCCGTTTGGCCGTAAGTCAAAGAACCTTCCCCTGATTCTCCTGTGCGCAAAATTAGATTTGCTCTAACATGCAATATATGTTAGGCTAATTTTGAGGAGGGATAACAAATGCATAAGGGAATAGTTACAGACCCTGCGGTTCTAAATGGCAAGCCGGTAATAAAAGGAACGAGGATTCCTGTTTATATTATCCTTGATTTGATTGCCGAAGGATATTCCCATACAGATATTGTAAAGTTCTACCCGCATATAAGTGAACAGGATATTAAAAACTGTGTTAGATTTGCTTCCAAATTGTGCAGTACTGAAGAGATCGTAGTTCCTTTTGGAGATATGTTGGATGGCCAGGTTTCTGTGTGATGAAAATATATTCCCCTCCACCAAGCATATTTTAGAAATACTCGGCAACGATGTGGTCGATATAAAAGATACTGAATTTGTTGGTTGTTCAGATAAAGTTGTAAGTAAAATCGCACGAAAAGAGAATAGAATTATAATTACAATGGACTTGGATTTTGCCAATATTTATAAATTTCCACCATCAATTCACCCGGGTATTATCGTAATAAGGGTTAGACCTGCTGTGCCGGAAAGGGTGGACAAAGTAATGAACCTTTTTTTGAGAAAGTTTGCTCCTAATAATATGAAAAATTTTCTTGTGATACTGGACGAAAAAGGATTTAGGATAAGGAAATAAATAGGAAAAGATGTGTTGGTAATACGGCTGTTGTGCCTCGTCTGTCGAGGTTTTGTTTAAGGCCTATGGAGTTGTTGTTTCAGCAACTCCATAGGCCTTAACTTTTTGTATGCCCCCGTAATTATCTGGCAACAATAGGTAATATGTAAAACTTGAAACGGAGAGATCCGGTGGAACATTTAGTCATCCGCGGCGGCAAACCGCTGTCCGGCACGGTGCGGATCAGCGGCTCAAAAAACGCCGTATTACCCATCATTGCCGCTACGCTGCTGTCCAATTCCCCCTGTATCCTGGAAGATATCCCTGACCTGGCGGACGTCCGCACCATCTGCCGGGTGCTGATCCACCTGGGTGCGCAAATTGAGCGCGACGGCAGCAACCTGATAGTCCACCCGCCGGAAAAACCCGCCAGCGAAGCACCCTATGACTGCATGCGCCAGATGCGGGCGTCCTTTTTAGTGCTGGGTCCCCTGCTGGCCCGCACCGGCTGCGCCACCGTATCCTTGCCCGGCGGTTGCGCCATCGGCAGCCGGCCCATCGACCTGCACCTGAAGGGCATGTACATGCTGGGCGCCGGCATCGAATACGGCTACGGATGCGTGCGGACAATCGCCGGTCCGCAGGGACTTAGGGGGGAAAGGATTTACCTTGACTTTCCCAGCGTGGGAGCGACAGAAAACATTATGATGGCGGCCTCCCTGGCCGCCGGACAAACAGTGATCGAAAACGCCGCCGAAGAGCCCGAAGTGGTGGACCTGGCCAATTTCCTGAATGCCATGGGCGCCAAAATCAAGGGCGCCGGGACCAAGGTGATTAAAATCACCGGCGTGACGGAACTGAACGGGGTCAGGTATTCCGTGATCCCGGACCGCATTGAAGCCGGCACTTTCATGATCGCGGCAGCCATCACCGGCGGTGACGTGCTGGTGGAAAATGTAATCGCGGACCACGTCAAACCGCTGATAGCCAAGCTGAGCGAGACGGGAGTGGCAATCAGGGAAGAAAACGGCGGCCTCCGGGTGACCGGCTGCACAGAATGCCGGGCCGTGGACATAAAGACGATGCCCTATCCCGGCTTCCCCACCGATCTGCAGCCCCAGATAATGGCCCTTTTGGCGGTCTCCCGGGGCACCGGCATAGTCACCGAAACCATTTTTGAGAACCGCTTTATGCACGTTAACGAGCTAAAACGCATGGGCGCCAGGATCAAAGTGGTCAGCGCCGGTCGCAGCGCCGTTGTCCAGGGGCCGGTAAGTCTGAACGGCGCTTACGTTAAGGCCACCGACCTGCGGGCCGGGGCGGCCCTGGTTCTGGCCGGCCTCAAGGCCGACGGCGAAACCACCGTGGCCAACGTGCACCACATTCTGCGGGGCTACGAACGCCTGGTGGAAAAACTGCGCGGCCTGGGCGCGGATATAAAAGCAGATCTAAACTAAATAAGTAATGTTAAAAATTGAATGAAACAAAATCAGCTTGTTTGACGTCAAGTTAAATAATGGATGATATTCAATTAGCAAGGAGGCTAAAAGGATGATTGAAAAGTTAACATTCGGCCGAAAAAAGTTATTAACAGCGTTCCTCGGCATTTTATTAGTACTGAGTTTATTCCAATTGCCCGTGGCGGGCGCGGAGGACCCCGTAACTATTGACGAGATATCTGTAAGCAAGCAAAACGCCTATCCCGGCGAAACAATCAGGGCGACCATTACCTGGACCAATACTACCAATTACGATGTGGCCGCCACGGTAAGTTTTACCGGCGGTACCACCAATTACAGCAAACCGGTGAACCTGGGGCCTTCCGGCTCTGTCCGGGTAGATTTTCCCATTGATTATTCAGTCTCCCCCGGCAATTACGACGTTACAGTGAAAACCGGAAAACGCGTACTGCAAAAACTGTCTAACGCTTTTACCGTGCACGGAACTGCCGGACACGGTATTATTGAACTGGACCTGACCTCTCCCGTCAAAAGCGATCCCCGGGTAGTGGAACCCGGTGACAGCTTAACCGTAAACTACAAATACGAGGCGGTAAGCGACGCTCCGGTTTATATCAGCCTGTCCCGGGGCGGCGGCTACCCGCCGGCGCTTAAAGAGGTAACCCTGGCTAAGGATAAAACGTCAGGCAGCACTGTGCTGAACATACCCCGGAACGCCGAGCCCGGCAAATACAGCCTCACCGTGACGCCCAAAGCCGGCGGCGACGCTTTGGACACCGAGCAGGACGCCGTTATTGTCGACGCCAAAGTAACCGCCGATATCACTTCTCCCACCAAATCCGACAGCAGCACGGTTAAGGGCGGCGGCTCTTTGAAAGTTAAATTCAACTATACCTCTAACGGCGCATCGGAGGTGGCCGTCAATATAGTAAAATCAAACGGTAAAGTGCTGGCCTCAGCAAGCGCGTCCCTTGACAAAACCGCCGCTTGGAAAAACAAAAGCGTTTCGGTAAGCATCCCGGCCAGCGCAGCCATAGGCAAATATGACGTCGAAATTGTGTCAAAATACAGCGGTAAAGAACTGGATACCCAGTCCCAGGCGGTAATTGTGGAAGACCCGGTGACAGTCAAAATTCAGTCCCCCACGGCAGATAAGCCGGTTCGTTTTAACGATGACGGCAGGGTGGAGATTAAATTTAATTATACAGCCGCCGTATCGGACAGCGTGGAATTCAGGCTGCTGAAACCGGACGGCAAAGCTCTGGCCTCCAAAACCGTGAGCCTCTCCAAGACATCCGGATCGAAAGCCGGTTCAGTGACCATAAACCTGCCGCGCGGCACCGACGTGGCCAAATATGATCTGGAAGTCAGGAACAAGGATACCGGAAACCGCATCGCGCTGGAATCGGATGCGGTGACAGTGGTTGACTATCCCCTTGACATGCAGGTTAAATTTATCGTCGGCCAAAACGGACGCTGGGTTAACGGGGTTTTCCAGCCCACCGACTTAAACGTCAGGATTATTGAAAACCGCACCTTGCTGCCCATCCGGCATGTGGGCGAACCACTGGGCTGGGAGTTGGAATGGGACGACCGGAATAAAATGGCCACCGTAATCAAGGGTGAAATGCAGGTGCGGGTGTGGCTGGGAAACAGCAACGGCAGTATCAGCACCAATAACGGGAAGAGCTGGAAAACAGTTAAGATCGACCGGGACAACGCTTCGGTACAGCCGCTGATTATATCCGGGCGGGTACTGCTGCCGCTGCGTTTTATAAGTGAATCCCTCGATACAAGGGTTGATTGGGATTCCGCATCCCGCACGGTAACTGTGACTCAGTAGGACTTGTAGCGTCGCCCCTACAAAGATGGGAGTGTCGCAAAACTACTTTTTCAAGTAGTGAGCGATACTCCTTTCTTTTTATGAAATAAAAAACCAGCCATTACTCCGCTAACAATTAATTAATTATCGGAGCGACTGATATTTAGGCATCACCTAATAAGCCTTCGATTTAAGGCACTTTTTCAAGGAGAAATTTAGGCGGTTTTCAGCTGATGAAGAGGTTGCCCAACTCGTTCATTTTGTATTTTTGCATGCAGTTTATTCACGTTGTAACCAAAACACAGTAGAATAAACTCATTTTTTACACTGTTTTTACCACGTGTTAAAAACCGGTTGAAGTTGTAATCGTTTTTTAGGACTCCAAAGGCTCCCTCTACCTGTATGGAACGGTTGACTCTTAGCAAGGTTCCTTTTTCCGAGGTAATGTTTTCATAGGAAACCTGACGCTTTTCCACAAACGTTTTGGAGACTTGCATTCTCCGGTTGCCTTTTGCCTTTGTGCATTGTGCTTTGTATGGACAGTCTCGGCAGTCTTCACATTCATATACGGTTATTTCCGCACGATAACCGGTAGCCGAGTTTCTATGGGTGATTCCTATGGGTCTAAGCTGTTTTCCATAATGGCAGGTATATTCATCGGTATCAGGGTTGTAAGTCATGTTTTCCCGTTTGCTGATATCTTTCTTGAAACTTCTCTTTTTCCATTTCTCATAGGTCTGTGGCTTGATGTAGTATTGCTGTTTATTGCCCTCCAAGTAAAGGTAGTTTTCTTCGCTTTCATATCCTGAATCGGCAATGATGTTTTGGTAGCCGGTCTTTAGGTAAGACTCCATATCTTTTAGCAGGGGAATAAGTGTGGCGTTATCACTTCGGTCCTGAAATACCCCAACCCCTGTTACATATTCGCTCTCTACTCCGATCTGGATGTTGTAGGCAGGTTTTAATTGGGCATTGCGCATATGGTCATCTTTCATGTGCATGAATGTGGCATCGGGATCTGTTTTGGAGTAGCTGTTTCTTCCTGCGAATAATTGGTTGTGGGCATCGTATTTTTCCTGGCGTTCATAGAAAACCTGCAATTCTTCCATGTACTTCTGTAATTTTGATTTGCGCTTCCCAATACCCTGGACAAATTCTATCTGCTCTTGTTGTCTTTTTTCTTCCAGGTAGGAAAGTACTACCTTAAGGTCACCCAATAAGGTTTCCTTGGTGATTGTAAAGCCGGTCATGTAGGTAAGGTTAATCTCTTCTATAAAGGACTGGATTTTTACAAACATCTTGGCTTCATTTTTGTTTACAGCCTTTTTCCAGACGAAGGTATAGCGGTTGGCATTGGCTTCAATTTTTGTACCATCCACAAAAAGATGTTCAAATTGTACTTCGTCAATATTATGTAGATACTGGACCATTTGGTAGAAAAGGTCTTCTACTGCGTCGGATAGATATTCCTTGCGGAATCTGGCGATGGTGGAATGGTCCGGCGGCCGGCTGCCTTCCAAAAGCCACATAAAATTTATGTCTCTTTTACATGCGGTTTCGATCTTTCTACTGGAGTAGATGTTGTTCATGTAGGCATAGGTCAATACTTTAAACATGATTATTGGGTCGACTGCAGGTTTTCTCCCGGTTAAGGAGTATGCCTGGTATAGCTTTTGGTAATCTAATCCCTCCAATATGTGGCTTAGCAGTCGAACTGAATCATCTTCCGGTATTAACACTTCAAAGTTTAATGGCAGAACTAATTGATATGTCCTTTTAAATTCTGTATAATTTTTGGTGTATGATTTTGTTAGTCGCATAACTTAATTGTACTGCAACTGCGGGTTCTTCGGAACTCGCAGTTTGTATTTTAAGACAAAAAAGGGGCTGCTGCACTACGAATTTTTAATTCGTTGTGCAACAGCCCCATCAAAGCCAACCACTAATCCCCCTTCCAAATGGTAATAATAGGTAATAATTCTGTTCTTCACCGCATATATCTATGGCGTGAGAACAAGCTTTGTTACCGGAAGGTGGGCGTACAGTGCGCAGAATTTTTTTACTCACCCTGATCCTGGCCTTGCTGCTGATCCTCGGCTTGCCCTATATCACCAACCGGGCAACCCAGCCGCCCGTACGGGAAGAGGGCGCCGTGGTGCGGCTTTACAGGCACGATACCGGCGAGGTGGAAACAATCCCTCTGGACGACTATGTAACCGGCGTGGTGGCCGCTGAAATGCCGGCGGAATTCCCCGTTGAGGCGTTAAAAGCCCAGGCGGTGGTGGCCCGGACCTACATCGTCAAACGGATGCTGGCCGGCGGCGTCAGCAATAGCTGCCATCCCGGTGCCGACGCCTGCGACGACCCGGCCCATGCCCAGGCCTGGCTGCCGCGCAGTGCCCTGAAAGAGCGCTGGGGCACCCTCAAGTACTACCATTACTACTATAAAATCCGAATGGCGGTGGACGATACCGCCGGAGAAATCGTCACCCATCAGGGCCAGCCCATCGACCCGGTTTTTCATTCCTCTTGCGGCGGCCATACCGAAAACTCCGAAGACGTATGGAAATTCGCGGTGTCCTACCTGCGAGGGGTGGACTGCCCGCACGACGAGCCGCCCGAGCCCGTGCGCAGCGTGACCGTGCCGCTGGACGGAGTTGAGAAGGCGCTGGGGGTCACCTTTAGCGCCACCGCCGCTTCCGGAGGAGGGGACCTGTTCCGGATACTGGAAACCACCGCCTCCGGCAGGCCTAAAACAGTGCTGGCGGGTGAGAACCGCGTTTCCACCGTCGATATGCGTCAAAAGCTGGGCTTGCGTTCCACCAATTTTACCTGGCGCCTGAACAAGGGACAGGTTACCTTCATTACCACCGGCTACGGCCACGGCGTTGGCATGTGCCAGTACGGCGCCGCCGGTCTGGCGGACCACGGTAAAAACTATGCGGAAATTATCAAGCATTATTACTCCGGAGTGACAATTAGCAAATTATAGCATAGTAAAAAACATCTCCAAAGGTAAAAATAAAACAGGCGCGCACGAACAGGCGTCCGTAGACACAGAGGTGTTCAAAAAACGGAGGTGGTTTTTGCATGTGGCCCTTTGAAAACAGGCTAAAAGACCAGGACGCGGTGGAAAGGTACCGCCGCTGGCTAAAACGCTGGCTGCTGGACGGCCGTAATGAACCGGCCCTCGACAAGCTTCCGCGCTTGAAAATGGTTGCTGATTAATAAATATTTGCGAACAGTCTGAAAGCATTTCTCCCGTCCCCCCGCATATAATGTTATATGTTTTTTGCTAAAAGCCCGGGGAGGTAAAGAGATGCAGGAATATATCCAAAAGCGGGTGCTGGAAATCTGCGCCTACATTTTAGAAACCCAGGCCACCGTCCGGCAGGCAGCCATATTGTTTGACGTCAGCAAAAGCACCGTGCACAAGGACATGACCGAAAGGCTGCCATCATTAAACAAGGACCTTGCCAACCAGGTACGCAAGGTTCTGGAATATAATAAATCCGAAAGGCACCTGCGTGGGGGAGAAGCCACCAGAAAAAAATACCGCCAACAATAACAAAAAAAATAAAAAATATAAAGGAATTTGTCCAAATAGGTAGAAATAAATACCAAATTATTTTTACCAGTTAACAATTTGATTAAAAGGGGACAAGTTCTCATGTTGAATACCGATATCGGCATCGACCTGGGCACCGCGAATATACTGGTGTATGTCAAAGGCAGGGGCATAGTGCTTAAAGAACCGTCGGTGGTGGCGCTGGACAGAACCTCGGGCAAGGTAATAGCGGTGGGCAGTGAAGCCAGGCGCATGCTGGGCCGCACTCCGGGCAACATAGTGGCTACGCGCCCCTTGAGGGACGGCGTGATTGCCGATTACGACGTCACCGAAAAAATGCTGCGCTACTTCATCTCCAAGGCCACCGGCAGGCGGCTGCTGTTCAGACCCCGGGTGATGGTTTGTATCCCCTCGGGCGTTACGGGAGTGGAGGAAAGGGCCGTCAAACAAGCGGCCGTGCAGTCCGGCGCCAGCCAGGCTCATGTGATTGAAGAACCGATGGCTGCGGCGCTGGGGGCGGGGCTGGACATATCCCAACCCGGCGGCATCATGGTGGTGGATATCGGCGGCGGGACCACGGATGTAGCCGTACTGTCTCTGGGGGGCATTGTGAATAGCCTTTCTCTGCGGGTGGGCGGCGACAAATTTGACGAGGCCATCATTAAATACGTGCGGCGGGAGTTCAGTCTGGCTATCGGCGAACGCACCGCGGAGGAAATTAAAATTGAGGTGGCAAACGCCTTTCCCAATGACAGCCTGCCGCTTTCCATGCGGGTGCGCGGCCGGGATCTGGTGAATGGCCTGCCCAAGGAAATTACAATTAGCAGCGAAAACATCTATCACGCTATTAAAGAGAACCTGCAGTCGGTGGTGGGCGCGGTAAAAGAGGTGCTGGAGCAAACCCCTCCGGAGCTGGCCGCCGATATCGTGGACAAGGGTATCGTCCTTACCGGCGGCGGGTCCATGCTGCGGGGACTGGACAAGCTCCTGGCCGACGAAACCGGGCTCAACGCGTTTCTGGCCGAAGATCCCCTCTCCTGCGTGGCCATAGGCACCGGCCGGGCGCTAACCATGTTAAATGTCCTGAATGCGCAGCACAAAAGGAGATTAATCAGAAAGGCCATCAAGCAAAAAATATATGCGGGATAAGCCAAATTTTTGCTATGCCGATAAAGAAGACAGGCTTCGAAGCTGCTGACATTTAACCTTCTCAGTGGCCGACAAGCCCTTTTTTGTTCCTGTGCAAGGTCGCCCCTTGCCGGCGCCCGCAGGAGGGAACAAAACTGCGGGCGTCGGCGTCCATATATAAATTATGCAGTAATTGGCTTAATCAAATGATTATTACCAAAAGGAAAAAAACTTTTTCTGTCGAAAATGTTAGAAAACTCCTTAACAGCGATAAAAGAAAGCGCGACGGGGAGGTTTTCTTTTGCGTGCCGAAGGACCAGGGAGGGGATAGGTACGTTTAATTTAAGACGCATAGGAATATTATGCTTAATCCTCGCTGCCATTGCCGCCATCGGCGGTTTACATAACAGCAACAGCAACCAGCCGGTTGTTCAGGATGAAAACCCGGGTTTATATCTCGTTGAACTGGAAAAAGACCTCGACGGCAGTGAAGTGCCCCGGCTCAGGCAAACCGTTGAATGGGCGGGGGATCTCCATAACTCGGTATTGCCCGTGCGGGTTACAGCGAGCCAACTTGAAGCGCTGGAGCAGTTTGCCTTTGTAAAAAATGTTTCCCCTTACCCCGAAGAACGGAAATTATCCGGGGAACTGCGCACGCCGGCCGGCGAGACTGCAACCGGTGACGCCGGGGACACAGGCGGCGCGGGAGCCGGGGGACAGACCGGGATGCTGGAAGTCGTACTTACCCTGGCAGCCGAAAGTGATCAGCCAAACATCGTGCGGCTGGTGGAAAACCTGGGCGGCGCCGTTACGTCCGGCGACGGGGAACCGGGGCGTTACCTGCGGGTGGAAATCCCCCGGTCAGCCCTGGAACAACTAAAGGCTTCGGCATCTGTTTTATATATTGAGCAATACGACCGGCCCGAGCTGCTCAATGACCGGGCCGGAGACATAGTGGCCGCCAGCCCGTTGGCCGTTAAAAACTTTATTATGGATAGAGCGTTAAACGGCAGCGGCCAGATTATCGGCCTGGCCGACAGCGGACTGGACACCGGTTCCATGAGCAACCTGCACCCGGACCTGGAAAACCCGGCCGGCGGCAAGCCCAAGGTGCTGATGCTCCAATCCTGGGCCGGTGTTGAAACCCCGGCGGACACTGCGGGCCACGGCACCCATATGGCCGGGACCCTGGCGGGCAGCGGAAAAGCCTCCGGCGGCAAGTACGCCGGTCTGGCCCCGGAAGCCAGCCTTTACTTTCAGGGTATTGTGGATGAAGAAGACAACCTGGCCCCGCCCCTGGATCTCCGGACGCTCTTTCAGCCTGCCTATGAAGCCGGCGTACGGGTGCATGTAAACGGCTGGGGCAGGAAAAAGAATACGTATAACAGCCCGGCGGCCCAAATAGATAATTTTATTTTTAACCATCCGGACTTTTTGGCGGTTTTCGCGGCGGGAAACTCCGGCACCCAGGCGGGCGGCCTCACCACCGAGGCCAACAGTAAAAACGCCCTTACCGTGGGGGCTTCCCTGAGCCCGCGTCCCGTATTCGACAATGTAACCGGTGGTACCGCCTCGGTGGCGAGCTTTTCCAGCCGGGGTCCGGCGGAGGACGGGCGCATCAAGCCCGAGCTGGTGGCCCCGGGCACCAACATAATTTCCACCGCTTCCCGGGTGGTGGAAGGCGACCTGCCCGGCAGGCCGGAGTACACCAGAATGCAGGGGACAAGCATGGCTTCGGCGGTAACCGGCGGCGCCGCGGCCCTGCTGCGGCAATACTTCCAGGAAAAACCCGGTATGCGGGAGCCCTCGGCGGCCCTCCTTAAAGCGGCGTTAATTAACGGCGCGCAGCGTCTGGAAGGATCGTCCGGGGCGGCGGGCTTCGGCCTGCTGGATATCGGCAGTACGGTTATGGCCCTGGAAAACCGGCTTTTCGAAGTGGAGGACAACGCAACCGGCGTGTCCGACGGGGACAGCATAACTTATGAAAAGGCAGTTACCCACGGCGGCGCGCCCTTTAAAGCTACCCTGGCCTGGACCGACCCGGCCGCCGTTCCGGGTTTCCCCCTGACCCTGGTTAACGATCTGGACCTGGAGGTAATTGATCCGGACGGTAAAAAGTACTATGGGAACGATTTCGATGGTCAGGAACTGCGGGACGGCCGTAATAACGTGGAGCAGGTATATATTCCCGACCCCCGGCCGGGAATATATAAAATCATTGTGCGGGGCAAATCCATCATGAAGGACACTTCGCGCAGCCAGGGCATCACCCAGGATTACGCCCTGGTATTCGGCCGTTTGCCCGTCAGGGCGGTAGCCGGCGAAGTTACCGGAGAAGGTGTTCTTTTGGCTGGAGGAAACACTCTGGCCCGGCCCGAAAGCTTGTCTGTCCTGGTTAATGACGAATTACAGTCCGGTGAAAGCGTTCCCCTCGCCGGCGCGGATCTGTATCTGACCGGTTCTCCCGACGACCCGGGGCAGGTATACGCGGTAGCCCGCACTGAACGGGTGGACGGCATTAAAACGCTGACCATAAACAACCAGACGGTCCTGGTCCGGGTGAACCCCGAATACCGGGAAGGCGGGCGCGCCGTCGACAGCGGGGCAAAGGACGCTTTAACCCTCAACGGACGCCTGCTGGACGAAGGGCAGACAATTCCGCCGGGCGTCAGCTTATACAGCTATGTGAACCCGCGCTCGCAAACGATATGGAAAGCGGAAATAAGCAGCCGCGAGGAAAGCGGGATCTATGCCTCCTATGACCCGGCAAGCAGGCAAATCAAGCTGTTGGACCACGAAGAACCTTACACCCTGGCTGAACAGGCCTCGGTTTCCTTTACCGATATCATCGTGGACGGCGACCCCGCCGAACTGCCCTTCGGCGCTTCCGCTTCCGCCGGCCTGGACAACCTGCTGCCGGGTATGCCGCTTAATATTGCCCTGGGCACCGACGACAAGGTATACAACCTGTCGGTGAAGCGATACATGGCCACGGGCAGGGTGACCGGACTGGAGCCCGGGAAAGGTACCCTGGCACTGTCGTCCGGTTCCGGGTACCATGTCGTAAGCGGGATTAAAATTACCCGGGACGGGGCGCCCGCCGGATTGGAGGATATCAGAGAAGGCGACCTGGCCATGCTGGACCTGATTCCCGGTTCCGGCCAGGTGCTGGGCCTGACCGCTTATTCGGACGTAATGCACGGCCGGGTAATTTACACCGAAAATGACACCCTGTACTTGATGGGAAGTAGCAATGGGTTTGATATGTTCAGGTTCCATCCGGAAGTCCGGGTGTTCAGGTGGGGAATGCCCTCCGGCACCGCCATTTTAAACCCCGGACAGTGGGTGCGGGTTGCCAGGGAGCCGGTTTCCGGACAAATCCTGCGGGTGGACGTCGCCGAGTATGCCGGCAGGGCGCAGGCTGTTTTCGATTCCTTTTACCCGGCGACAAACCTGTTTAAAACAGCGGACGATGATTTATTCCGACTTAGTTCGATTTCAAAGATCACCAAAAACGGCATCCCGGTGCGGGCCGGCGACCTGCTGTCCGGTGAACCGGTCAGCGTCACCGCGCTGTATGGCCCGGATGGCGGCAAAATCGCAGTCACCCTGGAGGCCCAAACTCTTCCGGAGGCGGAGACCCCCGGGTTAAGAGTGCAATCCACCATCCCTTTCGAGAGCTTTTCCATGGTCACCGGCAGCACCACGGCCTCCCGTCTTTACGCCTGGTACCCGGACGGAAGCAGTGAAGAAATAACTGTCACGGCAGGGGATTTTTATTACCCGGTGCAGGCGGATAAAGTCGGAGAGATCCGGTTGACGGCCGTGGACGGCACTACCGGCGGGGTTGCCTCAGTGAAGCTGAACCTGCCCAGGCAGGAAAAAAGCTTCTCCGACATCGGGAACCACTGGGCGGGAACCGACGTTCGCCAGTTGGTGTCCCGGGGCATGTTAAGCGGGTACCCGGACGGCAATTTCGGGCCGGACAAGGCCATCACCCGGCTGGAATTTACCGTTATGCTGGCCCGCCTGCTGGGGACCGGCGGTTCCACAGCGGAATTGCCCTACAAAGACGCGGACAAAATCCCGGACTGGGCGAAAAAATCCGTGGCCCTGGCCTGTCTCCGGGGTCTGGTGCAGGGGTACGAAGACGACACCTTTCGCCCGCAGACCTTTATAACCAGGGAAGAAGCAGCTTCCCTTCTGGTACGGGCTTACGACATTTTACAGGGCCTTCCGGATCTGTCCGGTGAAAGCCCGTCCTACGCCGACGGGGGAGCCATTGCAGAGTGGGCCCGGAATGCGGTGCGGCAGGCCCGTCAATTGGGGCTGTTCACAGGCCGGGAAGAAAACCGTTTCGCACCCAAAGCAAACATCACCCGGGCCGAAACCGCCGCCGCACTGAACCGTTTTCTTTACGCATTAACAGAGGACAGGACAGTCGAAAGTCCAAAGTCAAAAGTCGAAAGTTAAAATAAAAAGGTCAAAAGCCTTTTAGACTTTTGACCTTCGACTTTAGACTTTCGACTGTATTTAATTCTCCAGCAGTAAAATAATTGTTTTCTTCTTGGATTCCTGGTCCCAGGTTTTTAACTGCGACATAATGCCGGTTATTTTAACTTGCAGTTGCTGCCTCTCCGTTGTGTCGCTGCTTGCCTCAAACTGACTTTTCAGTGACCACACCTGTTCCACATTCTTATTATACTCGTCGGCAATGCTGGTTTTCGAGCTTTCCGTGGTAACCACCTGCCCCAGGCCGGACAGATTTCCCAGCAGCGTCTCGAACCGGCTGTTATCAACCACAATTTTCAGGCTATCCTGGCTTCCGGTTTTAATATTCTCGGAAGCAATAACCTCGTACCCCGCCCCGGCCCCATTGATATACTCCAGCGTCCGGGCGTGCACCTCGTTAAAATCATCCACCTTCATCCGTACCAGCGTGCGTTCAACAACCCGGTCCCTGCCGGTGTTCATCAGCTCTGCTTCGCCGATATCAATTGCCTCGTCGGTGTTGTTGTCTTTTATAACCGGATCCGCCGGTTTGGGCTCATTATTTTCACTTGGCTGTGCACCGGCCTTAGCCGGGTCGTCTTCGCCGGGCTGTGCAACCGGATTATTTGGCTGCACGCCGGGTTCTGTCGCGGTGTTGTTGCCTGGGATCGTAGTAATAATACGGCTTGGCGGATCAAGATCCGCCACCAAACGCGGTGTTGCATTTACACCCCATTGGAAATAACCTGTGACCGCCCCTGCGGACACCAGCAAAAGCGTTGCCGCGGCAGCCATGCCGCGCCTCCACCGGATGGCAATCCCCTGCCAACCGCTATTTTGCCGTTCCGGCAGATTGGCCAGCACCGCCTTGGCGAACCCCCCCGGTGCTTTAAGAACACCGGAATCTTCCCTCAGCACGGCTCCGGCGGCTTGCCAAAAGGCCGCCTCTTCCCGGCAGGACTCACAGTGAAAGAGATGATCTTCAATTGTTTTGGCCCCGGCGGCTTCAATTTCGCTGTCCAGCCAGTCCGGTATCAGGTTTTTTACCTGTTTGCAATTCATCCCTTTTCACCTCCCCGGTGGTTGTTGTTATAGGGAAGCCTGCTGCCGTTTTTAGAAGCCAGCCTCGTTATTTCCTTTTTCAGAGTTTGCCGCGCCCTGTTGATCCTGGACTTGATAGTCCCCAGGGAACAATCCAGCATCACGGCAATTTCATCGTAAGAATAGCCCTGAATTTCCCTCAGCACCAAAACAGCTTTGTGCTCGGCGCTAAGCTCCCCGAGGGCTTCCCGGATCATGCCCCGGAATTCCTTCTTTTCATAAGCCTCTTCCGGGCTGTCGATATCCGAAGCCAGCATGCGGGGCATTTCGCCTTCCCTGGTTTGGACCGGGTTATCCAAATAAACGTCGGGTCTTCTTTTGCGTTTTTCATTAATAGACAGGTTTACAGTAATCCGGTACAGCCAGGTGCCGAAATCCGCCTCATTGCGAAAGGACGGCAAAGAACGGTAGGCTTTGATGAATACGTTCTGGGCCAGGTCCTCGGCGTCGGCACGGTTGCCGGTAAGCTGGCAGCTTAAAGTATAAATTCTGTCCTGGTACATATTTACCAGTTGCTCAAAAGCCCTGGTATTTCCCTGTTGGGATTGCTTTACCAGGAGCTTTGTGTCGTCCAAAGGGAAAACACCCCCCGGGCCTTAAGCTCCGGATTACTCCTTAGACACAGATATGTATAAAAAAGTTCCGGGCCAGACCAAAAAAAGTTCTCAGTCGAAAGTCGAAAGATATTAGTTAACCTAATGAATAATTTACTGCAAATCAGAACATATTTCAAAGGGTTGTGCTGGCATTGCGACCTGTTTTTTCATGTTGTTAAGTTCATTAGCGTTAGCCGTAATTTTTGCGGGCATTTGTTTTTCAATCACTGAGACTGGCGTAACGCCGAAGGCCATAGGGCCAATCCCGAAGCATCCGCCAAGTCTTTTCCGCAAGTAATGCATCCAGGCAAATCAGGAATGCGAACATCATATTCATTGGAAGGAAGAGGAGTAAATATGCAGGATAAACGTATTTCATATTAAATAATTGCCTTTCGTTTTTATAACAGGTTTATAACAGGCTATTTCAGTCCTGCCTGCTCCAATATCCCTTGAGCTGTATATTCGTTCTCCTCACCTCTTAATTAATATTGTAAAACGTGTTAATACGTACGTAAATACTCTGTCTAATCATTTAAACGGACTTTCGGCGTTGTTAAAAATTTTTTGACTTGGAACTTTTAGCTTGAGACGCGTGTCCATTTTCGAGGGCTAAAATTTAACTGAGCAAAAAAAATATAGTTTCAAGGAACTTTTTCCGGAACTGCCGTGTCTAACTAGTCAGGTGGCAAGGGCGGGGCAGCCAATTTAGTAAAACATGCACTGCTTAACCTTGCTGATGCACAACTGCATAATTTACTTAACAGGCAGGAAAAATGGCCGAGAATGTAGAATATGCTTTTTCTGTCTGCCTTACCCATCCGCTTTGAAACTGGGTAAGCAAATGCCGCCGCCAGAGGTGAACGGCACATGAGCAAGATTAGAACCAACTGGAGGAGGGATGTGCAACATTGTAAGTTAGGCAATCATTTGGTCGAAAGACCAGCGGGGAAATATCCCTAAAAGTAAACACCAAAATTTAAGGAGGGAAAACATTTTGCTTAAACCAAGCAGAAAAAGATCTATTTCGCTGGCTATTGCTTTGATCTTCCTGTTCACAGTAATTATGCCGGTGGCCGGTTTTGCGGCTGACAATGACTATACGAAGTACAGTGGTACCTATAATTATATTTCCGCTGATGACGAACAACCAGCAGGTACGGCTTCTGTTCAACAAGGTGTTAAAGGCCCGAACACTGATGTCTCTGCTACTGTTGATAGAGTGCAAGTCAAGTTGATTTTGCCCTCTGGCGTTTCATTCACTAATAAGCCAACTGATCAAGGTGTTGGTGACTATGATTATGATAAGGGATTTGCTACTGTAGCATCAGATACTTACTTTATCAAGTCTGATTCTTCCAGTGTCACTTTCCGTTTCCTTCCAAGCGATTGGACCAGCAATGGTGCAAAATTTGATTTCTCAAAGAATGTCCTTCTTGACGTTGATTCCGATTTTACTGGCAACCTTGATGTGACCTTGGAAGTCTGGGGTCTGCACACAGCTACCGCTGGCTCTGAGGCTGTTGTATGGAGCGAATCTGATACCGTAACCATAGCTAAGGTTTCCGGTTCAGATGATGTGATGGTTACCGCCGGTAGCACAAAGTCGGTTACTAAAGGTAAGGATAGGAAAGGCGCCGATATCAGAGTTTATGAAACTAAACCTGGAAATCTTGCTGCACCACACTATATAGTTTATGATATCTTGACCGATGGCGTAACTTTTAGTAACAAAACTGCTGTTCAAGCTGTAAGCTTTAAAAGCAGCTCAGCTGATCTAGATGTAACCTCGGAGGATGGCGAAAGGGCTACGGTTAAAGTAAATAATAAATCCGTCATTTTCCCCGGAGACATTGTGTTGACACCGTATTTTGATATTGATCCCGACGTATCCGGCGATATCAAGGTTCGCGTAAGCAGTTTCAATGTTGCTACTGATGGCTCTGTTGGCAAGAGCAGCAGTGAAGTCAGCAGAACCACTGTGGTTCCAGCTACCGTTGGCGACACTAAGGCAGTGGTTGACAAGCTGGAAGACAACGACACCGTTGCATATAGTGGGCAACTGACTGAGTTGGATGTTGAAATAACCATTAAATCCGAAGGCGGCGCCAAATTCAAAAAAGATGATACAATGGAATTTACGCTTAACGTAGGTGAGTTTGCTATAAAGCCTGACTCTAAAACTGCCAATGCAGATACAAAGCTTTACAATAGCGATAAATCTTTCTATGTGTCTTTTGCAGCAGAGATAGATAAATTCGTTTTGAGCAATTTCGACATTATTTTGCCCAACGATGTTGAGCCCGGCGACATTACCCTGGCTATTGGCGGTGATTACGGCGACCTCGAAGAAGTAACCATCGGCGTTGCGGCCGCACCCGTCACCTTGACAGCTGAAAAAACACCGATTCTGGGTGAAGCCCTTAACCTGAAAGCCGGCGATATCACCATCACCGAAACCGCTGACGGAGCATTGAAAGAAGATGGCGTACTGGTCTTGGAACTGCCCTCCGGCATTGAGCTGAACGGCAAGCCGAAACTGGACGTAGTAGAAGGTAACTTTGACGGTACCATCACTGTAGTCGACGACAAATACATTGCCATTGAAGTTGATAAAGAGAGCTCCGATGCCAGCGAAATCAGGCTTTACAACATCAACTACGATACCGGCCGCATGGCCCTGAACGGTGATGTGGAACTGAAGGCTTACTTCATTGATAGAGATGTTCTTGACAATGAAAATGATGGCGATTGGACAAATGGTGGTAAGATAAATGATACTGTTGCTAACATGATTGATGAATACGACGACACCGGTGTAATTGCCAGAGTAGCCAACGCTACCGTAGCCAACGATAAAGAAGTTGTCGCCACCTTCAAGGTTGGTGACGAAGGCGTAACCGTACTGAACGGCCGTACTCTGGTACAAGTAAACACGCTGTGCGAAGTGCTCGGTATGCAGAAGAGCTGGGATGAAGCAACCAAGACCGCTTACTTCGTACTGAACGGCAAAATAGTTGCTTTCCCGATGGGCGAAAACGCCATCTACATCAATGGCACCAAGCTGGTTGTTGACCAGGGCGGCATGATTATCAATAATTACACCTATGCCACTCTGCGCGGCATCCAAATGGCCTTTGGCGGAGAGCTTACATGGGATGACACTACCAAGACCGCTACTTTCAAGTTCGTTAAGTAATAACTGAGCAACACCATGAAAAGCCCGGGCTCGTAAACCCGGGTTTTTCTCTTTACATATTGGCTTGACTAACCAGGTATGTACCATTATACTTAAATAGGTAAATTATTAATCTGCTGAAGGGGTTGGTCGCATTGCGACGGTCCGTCACTATCACACTAACAGTAATCGCTATGTTGTTTTGTTTTACCCATGGTGTATTCGCTGCGGAAGTCCAGGATACTCAAAACACGGCGGTTGCGGAGCTTACACTGGATGAAGCGATAACCAACGCGCTTAAAAACAGCTTTAATATGCGGCAGGCCAAGCTGGACGTTGAGCGGGCTGAAGAGGTCCGGGACGCGGCCTGGGATAACCATGGTTACATGTTGAGAAAAACATGGAACGATACGGCACAGGCGTTTGTGGGCTTACCGGGTATGGATGACAATTCTCTTTTCCAAGCCCTCGGCGCGGATCGGGCCGCGCATATTCAGAAAAAAACCTTTGAAATCAGTCAGGATGCTATAAGTATGCAGGTTACAAATAGTTATTATGACATTCTGGCAAAGCTCAAAGATCTGGATAAAGCGAAGTTAACATTGGAAACAGCCGAGCGCGGCTATAAGGTGGCAAATATTAAATATCAGGTCGGCATGGTCACAGGCACCGAGGTGCAGGGTAAAAAAGCGTCGCTTGAGGGTGCCAAAAGCGGCTTGGAGCTTGCGCAGGCAGAACTGGAAAACGCTTACCGGACATTGAACAAATTGATGGGCAAGGATAATGATTTCAGACCGCAATTGTCAACATCATTGGAATTTGAGAAACTGGAAATAGTATCCCTTGACACGGAAATCATCAAGGCCATGAATCCCAACCAAAACCCGTATTTGTGGAGTAAAAAAGAAGGCTACGAATTGCAAAAATATGTGTGGACTACAACTCAGCCAGCCGAAGCCGGCAAAATTGATATCGACAAGGCCGGATTAAGTTACGACGAAGCCAGGGTGGAGACACGTAAAAAAATGAACGAATTATACGATGCCCTAAAAACCCTGGAAGCCGGATATGAGTCTGCAACAGAGGCGCTGGATGCGGCGGAACTGGGTTTAAAAACCGCCCAAGCAATGTATGACAGCGGTATGATCACTAAGGACGACCTGCTGGAAAGCGAAATGGCTATCGTACGTACTGAAGTGGATTTACTAAGCGTTAAGATTAATTATGCTTTAGGAAAGATAAATTTTGCAAAACCTTGGTTAACTTTTTTAAGTTAGAAAATGGATCAGAGTGCATACCTTGGTATTAGTAAAAATTCCAAGGTATGCATCCTGTTGCTTTTTTCTCCAGGCTGGCAGGAGCTGGCCTGCAGCCTGGAGATGAGCTTTGGCGGGAAACTAACCTGGGACGACGAAACCAAAACCGCCACCTTTGTTTTTAGAAGTAACCATTACTTCAATGAAGTAGGGGCGCCCCTCGCGGGCGCCCGTCCCGTTTAAATAAATAATAATTTATTAAAAATTTATTAAAAAACCATTCTTTTTTAAAAGTTATTTGTTGCATGGGGAACAAAAAAGCTGGTAACGGAGTCAAACTATAGAAAATGGTATCTATGAGGTGAGTTGAATTGCATCGTTGTTTGAGAGCCTTTTTTTTGTTTAGCCTGCTTTTTGCCTTTGCGTCTCCGACTGCCGCCGGTTCCCCGGCCAATAGTGTAACCATGCAAGTCGGCAGCCCGCAGGCTGAGGTTGACGGCAGGTTTTACGAGCTGCAGGCGTCCCCTTGCATCAAGGACGACGTGACCCTGGTGCCGCTGCGTTTCATTATTGAGGCCTTTGGCGCGGAAGTAACCTGGAATATTGAAGATAAAAGTATTACCCTGCGCCAGGGGGAAAGGGAAATCCGGTTTTGGCCCGACAAAAGCGAAGCGCTCATAAACGGCGCGGCAAAGACCATGGCCGGGGTTCCGGTGGTGGAGAACGACGTCACCCTGGTGCCGGTGCGTTTTTTGGTGGAAAATCTGGATTACGAAGTAAATTTCCAGCCGGTAACCAAACATATTTTGATTAAGCAACTGCCGCCCCCGAACCAGCCCCCTGTGGCGGAATTCGAGGTTTTAAGGGACACCGTTGCCCAGGGCGAAACCATGGTTTACACCGACACCAGCTTTGATCCGGACGGCGACGAGTTGACGGAGAGCAAGTGGACGGGCAATGAAAGGGCCTTTTTTGCCCCGGGGGAATACGAGGTATCCCTGCAGGTTAAGGACCGGCATGGTCTGTGGAGCGAGCCCTGCACCAGGGTAATCAAGGTTACCGACAAAGTCGAGATGGACGAACTGACCTACAACCTGCATCACCCCATCCCCGGCTGGCGCATGGACATGTCGGACATTCCCGTGCTGGAAATAGAACGGCTGAATCCCGTGGTGATGATGAACAAGGAAAAAATTATGGTCAGCAACAGTCCGGAAACGATATTGAGGGACGGAATTCTGTACCAGGATGTTTTAAGCGGCGAGAATCGCCTGTATTACCACCATTTGAACGGTTCAGACAAGACCAAAATAATTTATTTGGTGGCCGTCAACCAGGGTAAGGAGCCCGTAAAAATGACGGTGCGGAAATGGGGCACTGCCGGACCCGGCGACCCTATGGGCGTGGGACGCTTGGCGGCTTACAACTACCTTGATTTTAAGTATCCCGATGTGCCGCAGTCCCTGGAACTGCAGCCGGGGGAAATGATGGTGCTGAACGAAGACAGCGGCAATGTGATCAGACCGGGCCTGACCACTCACGGCATCTTCGGGGTCAGCGTTGAAGGCGACTTGCTTTTCGCGGCGGTGGCGGTAAGCAGCCCCGGGCAGTTGGATGATTTTGCAAAAAAACTGCCCCTGCTGGCGCGGGACGGTTTGCATATCCGGGGCACTTATTTAAGGGCCAACCGGACCGTAAACGTGCGGCTTAACAAGGAGCAGCCCGCCCGGCTGGTGATCGCGGACGGGGAGGACGATTCGTTTTTATATGGCAAGGACGAGGAAGTAATCTACCGGAATAAAGGCAATTACGGGTTATGTTACCGCATCAACATCCAGACTAAACACCGGGTTGGCGTGCTGTTCTCCTCTCGGGGCGGCGTATTCGCCGGGGCCGGCGCGTGGGACGGGGAAGCGTTCAGCCTGCCCAGCGAGGGCATCTTGCAGGCCCGGGAAGGCTGCGTCATTGGTGTAGTCGAGCCCGGCCCCGAAAAAGTGCTGGAGTTCATTCCCCCTGCGGGGTCGTACCTGCCCATAAACTTGATATTTATTCCTTTTTAATGCTTTTTAGGGCAGGAGCCGGTGCGCATGGTGTCGAAAGAATACAAAAATAAGTTGAATTTGCCAGGGGAGTGAATATTATCATGAGAAAGCGAACCCTGCCAGGGAGATTATGGGTTGTGTCGTTAACCTTGCTGCTGTCTGTATTTTTCAGCGGGGCGGCATGGGCTGCTTTTTCCGATGTCGGCGCCGGCCATTGGGCCTCGGGTGTGATTCAAACCATGTCGGACAGGGGGGTTGCGGGCGGTTACCCTGACGGAACCTTCAAACCCAATAATACTGTCAGTCAGGTGGACGCCATATGCATGACTGTGCGGGCCATGGGCTTACAGGCTTCCTCGTCGGGCACGCTGCCCCAGGTTTCATTCCCTGTTCCCGCCTATGCGGAAAATGATGTCAAACTGGCGTTACAGCATGGCTTGATCAAAGACGCCGACCAGTTCAGCGCCTATAGCGTCGCCAATAGGGCCTGGGTGGCCAGGCTTCTGGTGCGGATGATTGGTAAAGAAGCGGAAGCCCAGGAAGAATTGTTAATGCCCTCGTTTACGGATGCCTATATCATACCGGATTGGGCCGTGTACTACGTGCGGGTGGCCAAGGATAACGATCTGATTGCGGGCTATTCCGACAACTCTTTTAAGCCTGGTAACGGAGTTACCCGGGCGGAGATGGTTTCCTTTTTGGCCCGTGCGGCGAATAAGCTGACCGGAACGACCGGCAGCGGCTTCGTGCAGCAGGCGTCGGGCACTGTAAACGGACTGATTGTGAAGGTTTATCCCGAAAGCGGTGCTTTTGTGGTTGAAGAGGCGGGCGGCAACCTGAGAACCCTATATCTGCCCGGCGAAGCTTCCGTTTCCGTGGTGGGGTCCAGTTCCCAGGGCTTAAATGCTTTGCAGCCGGGGGATGAGGTAAGTGTTGCCCTGAACGCCGATGGTTATGTCTTGAACATTGAAGTGAAGTCCCGGGGCGGCTATTCGGGCACGGAAGGGATTGTATTCGACTTGGATCAGGAGGCCGGGTTGTTGACCCTGCAGTTAAATGACAATCGTCTGCAGCCCTACAGACTTGGCAGGGTTGTAAACGTCACCGCCCAGGGGGTCAGACTGCCCGCCTTAAGCGATATCATTGCGGGCGATCAGGTCAGGTTAACCATTGAATACGACGAAGTGATCGGTATTGAAGTGCTGGAGGTTGCGTCACGGCTCACTGTAACGGGCAAGATTGTGACCGTTAATACTGAGAAGAACTTTATTAACCTGGAAGTGGGCGGCAAGCTGCAGGTCTATACTTTGCCGGCCAATGTGCAGGTAAGCGTTTCCGGCATGAGCAGCGCCTATATTTCCGATTTGCGGGAGGGAGATACGGTTTCGGCTGTGGTCAACAGCGGCGAAGTAACGTCCCTGACGGTTTCCGGGCGCCAGGCAGGGAATGATTTTACCGCCACCGTGATGGCCGTGGATACGAAAAACGACCGGGTTACTTTAAAGGACCGCACCGGCGCATTAAGTATTTATGATGTTTTAAGCAATGCGCGTATTATAGTGGATAATGACGACAAGGCCAAATTAAGCGACCTGAACACGGATATGGATGTGAAAATCCGCCTGATGGACGGTGATATTATTTACCTGGAAACCGACAATAAGATCGGCGGCATCATCACCAGCATCGACGTCAAAGGTTTAATTATGGAATTCCAACGGGACAGCGGGGAAAGGAAAACCTACTTTATAACCAAAAATGCCGACGTAAACAGCAGGGACGACCGGGATGATCTGGACGAAATTAGACGGGGTGACTACGCGTCTTTGATATTGTCCGGTGACAAAGTGGTTGAAATAGACCTGCGGCACACCGGCGTCTACCGGGTTGAAACGGTCAGGGATACCGTGGATCGGCTGGACGTGGTGGATGAAGACGGGGATACCGAGCGGTTAAGCATCAGGTCCGGCGTGGATTTGATTATCCCCGGCATTGCTTATCCCGGAGTGGACGATGTAAATAAAGGGGATGTTGTGCGGGCTGTTTTCAGCGGCAATGATTTAGAGTCGGTTGAAGTGCTCAGCCCGTTATACGGAGAGGTTGCCTCCCTTGACCAAACCAGAAACATTGTTGGTTTAAAGCTGTTCAACGGCAGTACCACCACGGTGAGCTTTAGCAGCGGCAGCCGGATAGACAACGGCAGCAGGGTATACTCGGCGTTAAGCGCTCTGGTTGTGGGTGACAGGGTGGAGGTTGTGGAAAACGATAACGGCGGGTATATGTTCAGGGTTATGGAAAAGGTGTCCGGCAAACTGGCCTTCAGTGTTAAAGCCGACGACGAAACCATTTACTTGACCAAAGGAACCAGTTGGCAGAGATACAACTTGAACAGCGACCCGTATATTCATTACACCAGCGGCAAAACGCTGGGCAAAAGCAGTTTAAACAGCGGCTACAGCGTCTCAATGTATATGTTATGGGATATGGTTTATGAGGTTGTAGTGGAATAATGCGGCGGGCGACCGCGAGGGTCGCCCCTACGTCCTATTGATGTTAGTGTAGGGGCGCCCCTTGCGGGCGCCC
>JAEXOR010000050.1 GCA_023439185.1 Bacillota bacterium
CAATAACAAGAGCCGGCCGAAACTTTTATAATATTTAAACCCGGTTTCATACATTATTAATGATAAATTAATCCTGACCATAAAATGTTTTAACATTGGGGTGTTATGCTATAAATGATTTCAAACCTACTTCCTCCTGATTAAGCAATTTGAAGTGTTTTGTCTCCTCCCGGTCGTAACCGGGTATTTTTTTGCCATTTCAGGCTGTTTTGCCAGAGAGCTGTTCAATCTTCAGCACCAGCACGGCGACAGCTCCGCCCTGTTCCTCCGTTACCGGCTCATAGGCGCCGGTGGAGCTGTATTTCCCGGCCAGCAGGTTTAAAATCCTCGCTTTTTCTTTACTGTCATCAACTAATTCAGCGGTACCAAAGGCTAAAACGCTTTTGTAGCCGGTCGTAAACTTACACGGGTTGGCGTGCTCCTTGATTTCAAGCATTTCGGACACTTCAAAACAAACCCGGTTATCGTGGCTTAAGTTATCAAGCTTGCGCCCCCGCCGGAGCGCGCAATGAAAATAAAGCCTGTCCCCTTCCAGAACATAATGCAGCGGCGTTATATACGGTCCGTCCGGGCCGTTGGTGGCCAACCGCCCCCACCGGGCTTGTGCCAGAAAATCACGCGCTTCGGCCACAGCCATCTCTTTCCCCGCCATTTGACCAGCCTCCCTTTTGTCAAACCATTAACCGCCCAGGGTGACGTCCTGTCCCTCGTACCATTTTAACGCGTCGTAAAAGTGCTGTTGATCAAAATCCGGCCACATCTCATCCACCACATAAAAATCGGCATAGATGGACTGGATGGGCAAAAAACCGCTTAACCTGCGCCGGCCGCCCCAGCGGACGATCAAATCCACCCTGGAGATATCATAAGACGCCACCGCCTTATGTATGTCGGCGGCACCGGCAGCGCCGGCCGCCTGGCCGGGCGGCTTGACCAGATGGTTTAAATCCCACTTCCACCCGTAATTAACCAGGAAGTTGACCTTGATGCCTCCCCGGCCGAAGGTTTTTCTGGCGGTATATTCCAGAAGTTCCCCGGGGAACAGGGGAGAAGTGTGATCGCCGATGACCAGCAGCGCGGCGTCCCGTTCCGCCAGCCTGCGCACCGCGTCCACGCAGGCTTTCCGGAAAGCCGCCGTTTGCACGGCCGGACGCTTGGTATTGTCCTGGGTAAAGCCATAAAAGGTCAGTTCGGGAATACCCAGTTCCAGGCACGTCTCGTAAAGCATAATCCCGGGATCAAGCCCGCTTTGGTAACCGTCCTGTTTGGGCAGGCCTTTGCCTGCCGCCCACCTTCTGTTGCCGTCGGGTATAATGCCCACGTGTTTCGGCAAGCGTTTAAAATATGCTCCAGCCATACGTTTTTGTCAACCTCCGGCATAAGTTGGGGACACTTCGAGTGTGTCCCGGTAAATCTTAAGATACCCATTTTTACCGGAGTTTATATGATCTGGCGCCAACATCTTTCTTCAATGAAGTATAACTGTTTAAGGCAGCTTAGACAATGTTAAAGTTACGACTGCTGCAAAGTAACCGGCGGTTGATAACCATGCCTTAAAGCAATCTTTTGAAACATCACCGTAAGTCCGGCGCCAAGAAAATAGATTGATTCAATATTAAGATGATCTTCCACCGTGGAATCAAAAAAAATATTAAGCGTAGATTCGAGTTCGTCTTCCGGCTTGCAATAACAAACGAGCATGGGAACCTTTGGCAGAAGATGCAGGGTAATGGAAATGTCGGAGACGAAACCAACCTTTTCCGGTTTGCCGGCAAATATATATAAAAGGTCTTCAAACAGTTCCGGGTGCTGATCGGCAATTTGCTTTAGCGGCTTTTCGCATCTTTGTTCATAAAGCGGGTTCCAGGTCATTCCGTCGGTCAGTTCCCTGAACGGCACCCAGGTCCCGGAAACATTTTTCCCCGCCCCGATCAAGATATAGTTGAGCAGCGGGATCATGATCCAGGGATTGATGTGGCAGCTTGATGTGACGTTTCCTTTGGCATCAACGGTAAAGTCCCGGCCGAGACACTTGATCGTCAACTTCCCGCCGGCCAGGGAAGCCCCCAGCCTTTCCGCCGCTAAAGAAAAATCCACTGCGGCAATTTTTTGCTTCAATTGCTCGATCATTTTTTCCTGTTGCTGTTCAATGTTCTCCCGCTTGCTGGTTCTCACGTCGTACCGTTCCATAGTGTCTCTTTCTAAATGGGGACAGTGGTCCAAACGTTTTTCGCCCTTGATTACCGCGGCGGCAAAGGCCATGCACGTGGGCACGCCGCATTGCCGGCAATTTGTTTTGGGGAGCAATTTGTAAAGCTGCAGCGGATTATCAATCTGGGACACCAACGATTACCCCTTTCCGTGCGGGCGCCCGTAAAGGGCGCCCCTGCGTGTTTGAATGTAAATATATTAACAATACCCATTGTAAACATATTAACAGTATAAAGTCAAGAACAGAGCAACACAAAAAAGATGCCGTAAGCATCTCATGCCGCAGGCATCCTGTGATTATTACATGGAATCCAATCCTTTTTTCAGCTTTTCCAGCAGCGCGATAAATACTTCCTTTTCATGCGTGTCCAGTGCGGACATGGCTTGATGCATAAAATTATTGTGCACAGGCAGGAAAACGTTCATCAGCGTGGCGGCGCCGCTGGTGAGGCGGACCCGGAATACCCGCTTATCGGCGGGGTCGGCTCCGCGCGTCACCAGGTCCTCTTTCTCCAACCGTTCGATCAGTCCGGTAATGTTGGCCCTGGAAACCAGCATCTTTTTACTTAATTCCGACTGGGTCAAACCCCGTTCGCCCGCCATGTACAGATTGATTAAAACATTGAACTTCGGCCAGGAAAGGCGGTACCGGGCAAAATGCATCGCAAAAACGTCTTCCAGCTCATCATGGAACGCTAACATTGCAAACAGCATGCGTTTTGCGAGGTAATGATCCATATTGTTTCCGTTATCCTGGATATTTTTAACCCCCAGACCAAACTGCAGATATGTTTACCTTATTGTAAACATATTAACAGTGCCAAGTCAAGATTGCCTGTACCGCTAATCCCCGCCCAGCGCCCGCTCCAGAATTTGATACATGCGGTTCACCATGCCCCTGGGGTCGGTGACCAGGCCCGCGGCAATCAGCGCGTTATCATATATTTGTTCCACCGCCAGGGCGGCAAAGTCCGCGTCTTTCATCCGCAGGGCGGCCAGCCCTTTGACCAGCGGGTGGGCGGGGTTGATCTCCAGGGCCTTGCGGCCAAGGCCGCCGGGCGCGTCCTGGTTCATGGCCCGGAGCACGCGCTGCATGCTGCTGGTCATATACTCGTCCAGGTTAATCAGCACCGCCGGACTGTCCACCAGCCTTTTGGATTCCCGCACCTCGTCAACCCGGTCGCCCAGGGTCTGCTTCATCCAGGCCATCAGGTTTTTCAAATCTTCACCGGCCAGTTTCCCGTCTTCGGCGGGCTCGTCTTCGTTTTCCGGCAGGTCCAGTTCGGCCTGGTCGGCGGAGACCAGTTTCTTATCCCGGAATTCGGCCAGCCTGTTGAGCACAAAATCGTCCACCGGTTCGTGGGTGTAAAGCACTTCGATATCCCTGGTGCGAAACGCCTCCAGGTAGGGACCGGCTTCAATAGCCTCCCTGGTGGGGCCGTTGATATAGTAGATATGTTTTTGGTCTTGCCGCATCCCGTCCACATACTGCTCCAGGGACACATACTTGCCGGACTCGGACCTGGACGATTCAAACCGCAGCAGGGGCGCTATATCCTTGTGGTGGTTGAAGTCGGAAGCCGCCCCTTCTTTGAGGAAAATACCGAAGGTATTCCAAAAGTCGACGTACTTGTCGGGGTCCGTCTTGGCTTGCTCACCCAAAAACTTGAGCAGCCGCCCGGTAATCACCCGGCGCAGTTTGTTCATCAGGGCGCTGTCCTGCATGGTCTCCCGGGAGATATTCAGCGGAATATCCTCGCTGTCCACCACGCCTTTCACAAACCGCAGCCATTCCGGCAGCAGCGCCTCGGCGTTTTGCTGGATCATCACCTTGCGGCAGTACAGGTGCACCCCGGGGTCCAATTTGCCGAAACCGAACCGCTCCATGTTCTCCCCCGGCACATAAAGCAGCGCGTTGATGGCCAGCGGCGCGTCGACGGAAAAATGCATCCGGTACTTGGGCTCCTCAAAAGCGTTGGCGATAAACTTGTAGAACTCGTTGTATTCCTCGTCCTTAATCTCATTCTTGTTGCGGGTCCAAATGGCCTGCACGGTGTTGACCTTTTCGCCGCCCAGCAAAATGGGGAACGGCACAAAGTTGGAATACTTTTTGATGATTTGTTTTACCGCGGCGGGGTTGGCGAACTCATGGGCGTTCTCCTTAAGCTCCAAAATAATTTTGGTGCCCCGGCGCAGCCCTTCAGCCGGGTTTATTGAATATCCGCCCGTGCCGTCCGAAACCCACTCCACGCCTTCGGCCTCGGGACGGTAGGAACGGGTCAGCACCCGCACCTTTTGAGCCGCCATGAAGGCGGCGTAAAAACCCACCCCGAACTGGCCGATTAAATTGAAGTCCTTGCGGTCCGAGTCGGCCAACTGGCGGATGAAAGACCTGGACCCCGAATGGGCAATGGTGCCCAAATTCTCCACCAGTTCATCCCCGGTCATGCCCACGCCGGTGTCGGTTACGGTAATCGTTTTATTCTGCTCGTCCACCTCAATGGTAATTTCCAGCGGCAGGTCGGCATCCGCCACATCCTTGTCGGTAATGCTCCGGTAGCGGAATTTTTCCAGGGCGTCCGTGGCATTGGAGATTAATTCGCGCAAAAAAATTTCCCGGTCGGTATATAGGGAATTGATTACAATGTTAAGCAGCTCTTTGACTTCAGCCTGAAATTCCATCGTCTGCCGCTCCGGGGTCTGAACCTCTTCGGTCATCGCGATTCCTCCTTTAAACGACACCGTACCCCAGGTTTTTAACCCGGGGCCGGTTTATTTATTTTAAATTTTGTTAGCACTCACTTTTAATGAGTGCTAAGCTAAAATTATCTTACAAAATATGCTTTTCAAAATCAAGTCTATTTTTTTAAAATTATTGCCGGCATGCTTTGATTTTTATACCCACAGGGGCATTTCCAGAGTTACTTTAAACAAGTCGCCGTCAATTTCGATTTTAAACCGGCCCCCCTGAATGATGGCTAAACTCTGAGCAATGGAAAGCCCTAAACCCGATCCTTCCGTCGTCCTGGACGCGTCACCCCGGACGAACCGTTCGGTGATTTGTTCGGGGGGGATATCCAGGGGATTGGCGGATATGTTTTTGATGATTAATAAACCGTATTGATCATTTTGGGCAACATTAACGTAGACCCTGGAATGGGGCAGCGAATACTTCACCACGTTGGATAGCAGGTTTTCCACTACCCGCCACATGTGTTTACCGTCCGCGGAAATAAATGTTTTTTCGTCCGTTGTGTGAACATGCAATGCCAGGTCCGCCGCTTTAATTTTTTCCTCGTACTCGCCGCAGGCCTGCCTGACCAGTTCGTGCAAATCAATTTTTTCCGCGTTGACAGCCAGATTGCCGCTGGAAGCTTTGCCGGCTTCAATTAGATCCTCAATCAGCTGTTTTAATCTGGCGGATTTTTCCTCCAAAATATTTATATACTCGCGGGCTTTTTCATTGTTCAAGTCCTCCTGCTTCAACAGGTCGACATAGTTGATCACCGAGGTCAGCGGCGTTTTTAAATCATGGGATACATTGGCGATCAGGTCGGTTTTCATCCGCTCCCCTTTAACAGCCTCGGCAACGGCTTTTTTCAGTCCCCCCTGGATGCTTTGCAGATCCTCCGCAAAACCCGCAAAGGCCACCGATACCTTGGATTTATCCAGCATATAGTCTATATTGCCCGTTGATATCTCTTTTACAGCCCGCATGATCTGCGCCAACGACATAAGTCCCCGGGCCGCAAAGTAAATGACGGCTATATTAAAGGGGATGATTAAAAAGACGGTCACCAAAAAACCCTGATGGGTTTCGGTCCCCAACCAGTACAAAATACCGTTAACCAGCCCGTAAGCCAGCAGCAACGCCAGGATCCATGTTTTAAAAGCCTTGCCGCTGAAGCACAGATATAAAGTTTTGTAGATCAGGGTGTTTTTAATCAACTGTTTGCTTTTAATCTGCCTGATCATGGAGAGGACATAGGTCAAACCAATCAATACATCCAGGGCGAAGATAACGGCAATGATAGTTACATTCACCATGTTGGATAATGAATATGAAACCTGGGCGGCCATGGCTATGGAGATTACCGCGGCAATCAATACCAGTGCGGTATACACATCGGCATATATTTTATCCACAAATGAAAGGGCAATTTCTTCCCCCTGCTCCCGGCGCCCGGTAGCCACCGCCAGGAAAATAAAAGCCAGGACCATTAAAATTAATGACGCTATCAGCAGGATGATTATTTTGCCGGACAAAGCCTTGATTTTAGCGTAGCTGTGGTAATCATCATAAAACACGTCTCCCGGCTTTAATGGTTCTATAACGGCGGCATATAATTCGTACGGCGTATCCGCAAGTGCTTGCATTATATCGTCCTCAACCATATACCGCACATTCGACCACTGGTCACGCGTCCACCGGTCATAGAAAACCGCCGTGGGCTGTTTTTTAATCAAGGCCAGCGCGTCACCGGGTAAATTGGTAAATTTTTCACTTGTTTGGGTGTTCTCCAGGTAATAAGCAAAATTAACGGTATTGGAGAGCCTGTTTTTGATGGCATGGTAACGACGCAGATTTTCTTCAACCACGTCTTCCGCTGCACCGGAAGATTCAATCTTTGCTTCACTGACCAGCTCGACGTTGAATACCACGGCGTCGTGCGCCAGGGCTCCGAATTGATTTTTAAACTTATAGTAGTCAAAATAACTTTTACTGTCTACGATGTTGCAATTATTGCCAAGATACAACATGCTTAAAGCGGCGCTGACGGCGCAGAGCCAGACAATAATGAAGGCGGCAGTCTTTGCCCCCGGCGAGTATTTAATACTTTTCAATTTTGTATCCAATGCCCCATACCACCTTTAAATATTTCGGTTCTTTGGGATTGATCTCAATTTTTTCCCTGATCCGCCGGATATGTACCGGCACCGTGTTTTCCGCGGAATAGGACGGCTCGTTCCAGACCTGCTCGTATATTTGGCCGATTGAAAATACCCGGCCCATATTCCGCATCAGGAACAGCATGATCCCGTACTCGGTGGCGGTCAGCTTGACGGCTTCTCCGTCCACCCGCAGCTCTTTGGCCCCGGGCTCCAGCTCCAGGCCGCCGGTTTTTAAAACATTGTCCGCGGGCGCCATACAGCCCAGCGCGGTGTAACGGCGCATTTGCGATTTAACCCTGGCCATCAGCTCCAGAGGATTAAATGGTTTGGTAACATAATCGTCAGCGCCAAAGTTAAGCCCGGTGATTTTATCCGTGTCCTCCGATTTGGCCGATAAAATGATGATGGGAATGTTCAGTTCCTCACGAATTTTTATTGTCGCGGCCAGGCCGTCCAGTTCCGGCATCATGATATCCAACAAAACCAAATGCACCGGTTGTTCAGACAAAGCCTTTAAAGCCTGGATACCGGTATAGGCCTTGATTACCCCGTAATGCTCCTGCTTCAGGTATATTTCCAGGGCGTCCACTATGGCGATATCATCGTCGCACACTAGAACATTCAGTTTGTCCATTACCATCACCCCGCTATATTGTTTTATTACCGCCCAACTGAATCACCTGCCTTTCTGTATCATTCTGGCAGGTAATTTTTGCAAAACAGTGGATATAATTATTAAGACTTTCTTAAGATTTTGTTTTATGATACTATAAATGCAGTTCAGGATGAGGTGCGAAATGAAGGAAAGTGTTTTTTAACGAAAGCAATTCAATATTTTCTTAAGCAAGGCGCCCGTTGTTTGAGGGAGCGGTGTGCCTTTTTAAGAGATGACAGTTAAAAAACACTTCCAGGCAAACATGACTAAAAATTAGAGGCAATAATGACCTTTAAGGTTATTGAGGCCGCCAATTTTTTCTACTGCAGTGTAACACCCGGGTGTTGGCTGCAGTTTTATTTTTTTTGCTGTCATCTCTTGGGTTCAAAAAAGGGCAAAGGAGATGAGTTTGATGAGTCTACGTTTTTATGAGCTCGGCAAAAGCTACCACGGCAAAACCATATTTGAAAACATCAACGGAGAAATTAACAGCGCGGATAAAATAGGCCTGGTTGGAGCAAACGGCATCGGCAAAACAACCCTGGCCAGGCTGGTGGCTGGCCTTGACGCCTGTGATGCCGGGCAGGTTGAGTATTCGCCGGCCCGTCTCAGGGTCCTTTATATCGAACAGCACCCTGCCTTCAACCCGCAGTCCTCTGTTTACGAGACCATATATCAAGCGGCTTCAGGCAGCCGTCAAGCCGGGGATATGCAAACATTGGTCGGAAAATCTCTGCACGCCGTCGGCTTGAGCGAGAGAAAATGGTCTCAAAAGGCAGGCAGTTTAAGCGGCGGCGAAAAAACGAAACTGGCTCTGGGCAAAATCATGGTGGCGGATTTTGATTTGCTCATCCTCGACGAGCCCACCAACCACCTGGACGCGGAAAGCTGCCTGTGGCTGGAGGAGCTTGTCGGCCAAATCGCCCAACCGGTGCTGATTATATCCCACGACCGGTTTTTCCTGGATCGCACCGTCAGCAGAATTTGGGAACTGAACAACCGGGAGCTCAAAATCTATACGGGCAATTATTCCGCCTACAGAATGCAGAAAGAACTGGAGTTGAAGAATATTGCCAGGGAATACGATAAGCAGCAAACCAGGATCCGGCAACTGAACCAGGTGATCAATACCCGGCGGGACTGGTACCAAAGCGCGCATCAGGCGGCGGGTCAGAACGACTTTTACCGGGCCAAGGCCAAAAAACACGTCAATGTTTTAAAGGCCAAGCAAAAAGAGCTGGCCAGGCTGGAGACGAACAAAATTGATAAACCCGTCAAGCCGGTCTCCCCGGCCTTTGAGATAATCAATAAAAGCGTGCTGGGCAAAAAATATCCCCCATTCCTGGCCCAGGTTAAAAACCTGGGTAAAAGCTTCGGCAGCAAAATAATCTTCCGGGATATTTCCTTTCAGATCAGGCGCAGCGACAGAATCGCGCTAATCGGTGCCAACGGCGCCGGCAAGACCACCCTGCTGAAAACAATCTGCGGACTGGATCATAACTATACAGGCTCCGTGACCGTCAACCCCGCCGTTAAAATCGGCTATTTTGCCCAGGGACTTGAACACCTGGATCAGCACGCCACCGTACTGGACAGTGTTTTGGATCAGGGGGCCGGCGCCAACGAAGCCAGGCTGCTCCTGGCCAATTTGCTTTTTCGGGGGGACGACGTGGATAAGAAAATCGCCGTTCTGAGCATGGGCGAGAAAGGCAGAGTGGCCTTTGCCAAACTGATCCTGTCCGGCGCCGACCTGCTGCTCCTGGATGAGCCCACCAATTATATGGATATCCAATCCAGAGAAGCTATTGAAGCAGTGCTTGAAGAATTTAAAGGGATTTTGCTTTTTGTGAGCCACGACAGATATTTTATCCAGCGGGCGGCCAACCGGGTATTTAACATAGCCGATCAAAAGTTAAACATTTATGACGGGGATTACGATTATTACCTGGCCAAATGCAGGGAACAAAAGGCGCGGGATAATACCGGCCCCGAATACGGAAACTTAACGGACAACATCAGGAGATTGGAATGCGAGCTGGCTTTTTTAGGCGCCAGGCTGAACGAACCAATGGACGAGCAGGAAAAAAGCCGGCTCAGCGAAAGATACCTGAGCATCGCCAGGGAGCTTAACGCGCAAAGGGAACTGCTTAAATAAAACCCGGTTTATTTTACTTTGTTTAGTTGCAATTAAACAAAGTAAAAATTATAATGCACTTGGGAGGTGATGCGTTATCAATGAACAGGAACTGAAATTTATTGAGGAACTGGGCCTGTTAATGGAAAGTGCCGGCGCAACCAGGACACTGGGCCGCACCTTCGGTTATTTGTTGCTGACCGACCGGCCCCGGACCCTGGACGAAATAGCCGAATACTTAATGTTCAGCAAGGCCACCGCATCCCTCACCATCCGCCATGGTCTGCTGATGCGCATATTTGAAAAGGTAAGCCTGCCCGGTGAACGCAAAGCGCGTTACCGCGCCAATATAGAGTCCTGGATCCAGTCCTCCATGGAAAAGGCCGAATCTATGATGCTATGGGAGCAGCTGATCGACCGGGGACTGGACGTTGTGCCGCTCCAAAACCGTGAATCCAGGGAAAATCTGATGGTTTTAAAGGATTATTTTAGTTTTGTCAATTGGTATTTATCAGACATAAAGCTGCAATATGAACGCTGGACAAAGGGTGAGCTAAACAAAGACTCGGAAAAACCTTGAAAGGCGTGCGGTCATGACCCAAAATATATTGATGAGCTTAAACAAGGTGACCAGGACCTACCATATGGGTGAAGTGACGGTCAACGCCCTGGGTGAAACCACCCTGGACATCTACCAGGGTGAAATACTGGTGATCCTGGGTCCCAGCGGGTCCGGGAAAAGCACCCTGCTTAATATTATGGGCGGCATGGACCTCCCCACCTCGGGAGATGTTTTTATTGATCGGCAAAATCTGGCCCGGGCCGGTGACAACCAGTTAACTCGTTACAGAAGAAACGAAATCGGGTTTGTCTTTCAGTTTTACAACCTGATCCCCGACCTGACCGCCCGGGAAAACGTGGAGTTGGCCGCCGACCTGGTGGACGAACCCCTGGCGGTGGCAGACGTACTGAGGGACGTGGGCCTGGCCGACCGGATGGACCACTTTCCCTCCCAGATGAGCGGCGGTGAGCAGCAACGGGTCTCCATCGCCAGGGCGGCGGTTAAAAATCCCCGCCTGCTGCTTTGCGACGAACCCACCGGCGCCCTGGACTACCAGACCGGCAAGCTGATCCTGGCTCTGCTGGTGAAAATCAACCGGGACCGGGGCAGCACCGTGGTTATTGTCACCCACAACACTCCCATCGGCGACATGGGCCACCGGGTAATCCGCATGCGGGACGGCGTGATCGCGGAAATCAGGGAGAACGCCTCCCCCCTGCCTCCGGAAAGGATCGAGTGGTAATGGGAGCGCTGCATAAAAAATTATGGCGCACCATCGGCAAAACCAAGGGCCAGTTCATCGCCGTGGCGGCGGTGGTGATGATGGGCGTAGCCATTTATATCGGTATGACCACCGCTTACTTCAACTTAAACGAATCCAAGGAACAGTTTTACCGGGAACATAATTTCGCTGACTATTACTTTCATGTGATTAAAGCGCCGCAGCAGGTGACCAGGCAAATTGAAGCCCTGCCCGGCGTAACCGGGGTTACCGGACGCATCCAGAAGGACGTCACCCTGGTCAACGAACATAACAAGCGGGCCACGGCCCGGTTAACCGGCTATGCACTGCCCATGGAGCGTGAAATCAACAGTCTTCGATTACTCACCGGGCGTTTTTTTGCCGCCGAGGGCGCCAATGCCCAATCCGGGGACGCCGCAGTGCGGACCGGCGACATTGAGATCCTGGTGGACCCCCAGTACGCGGCGGCCAACAAGCTGGACTTTAACGATATCGTCACCATCGTGGCCGAAGGAAAAACCGTGCCCCTGACCATGGTGGGCACCATTACCGGCCCGGAATTTGTTTACCTGATGAAGGACGCCGCCACCCTGATGCCGGATCCCACGTCCTTCGGCATCATCGCCATGTCCCGGGAAAGGGCCCAGCAGCTCCTGAATCTGCAGGGACAGGTAAACCAGATCCTGGTTACCCTGGCGCCGGGCGCAGATGAAGAAAAAATCGCAGAACAGATCAAAGGCATCCTGGAACCTTACGGCAACCTGGCCGCCTACCCGCGCAAGCAGCAGCTCAGCCATGCCGCGCTGGACGGGGAATTGGAGGGATTGAAGGCATCCGCGACTTTTTTACCCGTTATTTTCCTTGGTATTGCCGCCGCCATCCAGTTTGTCATCCTGGGGCGCATGATCCGCGCCCAGCGCCTGCAAATCGGGGTTATGAAAGCCATCGGCTATAGCAGCAGACAGGTGATGCTGCACTATACCGGTTACTCGGTACTGGTGGCCCTGTGCGGCGCGGTGCTGGGCATATTGCTGGGCCTGTCCCTGGCTTCGGTGATATCACAGGCATACGCCATGTACTTCAACCTGCCGGCCACCATCGGCGCCGTGAACACCCAGGCCATCCTGTACGGTTTTCTGCTCAGCACCGGGGTAAGCATCCTGGCGGGTTTAACCGCCTGCCGCAGCGTCACCGGCATCAAGCCCGCGGAAGCCATGCGCAGCGAGCCGCCCAAAAGCGGGGGCAAAACCATGGTTGAACAACTGACCTGGCTGTGGCGCCGGCTGGGCACCGGCTGGCGGATGAGCGTCAGGTCCGCCGGCCGGAACCGCACCCGCTTTGCCATCACCATGGTGGGAATTGTTTTCGCGGTGGGTATGCTGGTGGTGTCATTGTTTACCGTAGACGCCGTGGATTATATGATCGAGTCACATTTTTACCAGAACCAGCGTTATGATTACCTGATCCGGTTCGCCGCGCCGGTAAGAGAAAATGAAATTTTAAACATCGAACGCCTGGAAGGAGTGCAAAAATCGGAACCCCTGCTGGAAATACCGGCCAAAATCAAGTTTAACGGCCGGAGTGAGGATGATTCCATTACCGGCATCAACCCCCAAACCACCATGAAAAAACTGTTCGACCACCGGCAGCAGCCCGTCCGGGTGCCTGAAGCGGGCCTGCTGATCAGCCAGAGGACGGCCAAAAAACTGGGGGCCGGGGTGGGCAACATGGTGGAAGTGGAAACCATGCTGGGCATCGGACCCGCCAGACACGCCATGGTCAAAATCGTGGGCGTCAACAGCCAGCTGGTGGGGGGAGGTTCCTTTGTTTCGCTGGAACAGGCAAACCTCATATTGCAGGAAAGACAGGTGGCTTCCGGAGTGATGCTTAACGTGGACCCGGCCTTTGCCGGCCGGCTGGAGGAGCAACTGGAGGACATGACCGGCGTCACGTCCATCTCCAGCCGCCAGAAGGATCTGGATAATTTCAACCAGAACATGGACGCCATGCTTTACTCCATTTCAATTATGGTCCTTTTCGCCCTGCTGCTGGGCTTTGCCATTGTGTACAATTCCTCGGTGATCAGCTTTTCGGAAAGGCAGCGGGAATTGGCCTCGCTGCGGGTGCTGGGTTTCTCGATCCAGGAGGTCTCCGGTATCCTGCTCAAGGAAAACCTGCTGCAGTCCCTGCTGGGGGTGGCCCTGGGCCTGCCCTTCGGCTACCTGATGGCTAAAGGCTACATCAGCGCGGCCAGCACCGATTTGTATACCATCCCGGTGATTATTTATCCCACCACTTACCTGTATTCAGCCCTGGGCGCCCTGCTGTTTATCGCGGTGGCCCACCAACTGTCCGTACGGGGCGTCAGGCGGCTGAACCTGGTGGAAGTGCTGAAGAATAAGGATTGAGGTCAGGAGTCAGGAGTCAGGAGTCAGGAGAATTTTATCCTGAATTCTTAACCATAACAGGGGGTTCTGATATGAAACCGGTTACCAAACGCAAAAAGAAAATATTCTTGTGGGCGGGCATCGTGGTGTTATTGGGGTTGGCAGTCACAGCCGCTGTTTTAAACGGCGGGACCGAGGCAGAAACGGCGGCGGTTAAAACCGGGGAGATTACCCGGGCTGTTGAGGATACCGGTTATATTCAGCCCGCCACCAATTACGACCTGCACGCCGTCCAAAACGCCAGGGTGGTGCGGGTACCCGTTGCCGTCGGGCAGCAGGTTGAGGAAGGACAGACCCTGGTGGTACTGGAAAACCTGGATTTATCCATTCAGATTGAAGACACCCGCTCCCAATTGTCCCAAACCTCGGCCACCATCCAGGCGGCCCAGGCAGCCGTGCAGCGGATGGAATTGGAACTGCAGAAAGCGCAGGATAACCTGGAGCGTCTCCGGTCACTGCATGAATCCGGGGTCATCCCCACTGTGGAATTTGAAGAGGCCGAAGTGGGGGCTAAAACCCTGGAACAAAGCCTGCAGGAGCAAACAGCGCTGCTGGAAAGCGCCCGGGCCCAACAGTCGGGTATGAACCGCTCGTTGCAGAACCTTAACCGCAAAGAGAAGCAGCTGACGCTGCAAAGTCCCGTGGACGGCATCGTGCTGAGTTTGCCGGCGGAACAGGAACAGGTGGTGAACCCGGGAGCGCTGCTGGTCAGCGTGGCGGTACCGGACAAACTGGAAATTAAAGCGGATATTTTAAGCGATGACCTGGGCGAGGTAAAAACAGGCCAAAGGGTAAAAATCACCGCCCCGGTCCTGGGCGCTAATGTTTTGTATGGCGAAGTAAAAGAGATCTATCCTTTAGCCGAGGAGAAGCAGTCGGCCCTGGGGGTAATCCAAAGGCGGGTACCGGTGGTCGTCGCCCTGAACGACGCGGCCAATCTGAAACCCGGTTACGAGGTAAAGGTGGCCATTGAAACCTCCGCCGTCAAGAATGTGCCGGTAATTCCCCGGGAAGCGGTGCGCACCCTGCAAGACGGCGGCAAGGAAGTAATGGTGGTGCAAAATAACCGGGTACAGCACAAACCGGTAAAAACAGGTCTCGGGGACAGAGAATATATAGAAATAACCGAGGGCCTGGCGGCGGGGGATATCATCATCCGTGACGGCAGCCTCGATTTAAAGGAGAACACTAAAATCAAACCGGTTGAGAGTTAACTGATTTATCGGGCGAATATAATC
This sequence comes from Bacillota bacterium, assembly GCA_023439185.1. Lineage (GTDB taxonomy): Bacteria > Bacillota > Desulfotomaculia > Desulfotomaculales > Desulfallaceae > BRH-c8a. The sequence continues at coordinate 14,883 of JAEXOR010000050.1, forward strand.
GCGGCTTCCCGGGCTTGTTCCATTGCCCCGGCCATAATGGCATTGATTTGCTCCGGTGTTTGGTTAACGCCTTCAATAATAACCGAATCCGCCACCTGAACCCCCATAAAGCTTAATACGGCTCTGATGTAGCGATCTCCAAATTCGCTGTCCCGGGCCGGCCCGACTGAAAAAACGCCCCCGCGGGCCTGGATGTGGATGGCCTTTTTATTTTTTAACAGCCCCACCGGTCCATGGTCCGTATATTTAAAAGACCTGTCGACAATGCACACGGCGTCAATGTACGCTTTCAACAGAGGCGGAATGCCCAGGTTCCACAGCGGAGAGACAAACACATATTTATCGGCGGTGACAAACTGCTCCGTCAGTTCGTGGATACCGGTTGTCTTTGCCATCTCTTCCAAAGTGAAATCATCCAAACCGCTTCCCCGCCGCAGTTTTTCCCACCCACTTAAAACATCACGGTCAATAAACGGTATATCCATTGCATATAAATCCAGCTCAATAACCTCGTCGTCCGGTTTTTCCTTAAGGTAACAGTTTAAAAAAGCCTTTCCGACAATAGCACTGAAAGACTTCTCCTCCAGATTGGGATTTGCTTTAATATACAATACTTTTGACATTACTCATCTCACCTTTGAAATGATTATTTTTTCCATGGTGTAATTAATGACATATGCTATAATACTATTTAGGTAATATCTTTTTAACAAGTAGGCACTTATTAGTGCTATAGTACCCAAAAAGAAACTTAAAGCATTGGGGTGTAAAAAATGATCGATAAAGAAAAACGTCATGAGGAATGCCATATGAAGGAAAAATGCATTAAATACGATATCTGCCCCATGGTTTTGGTGCAAAAAATAGTTTCCGGCAAGTGGAAAATATTAATTCTGTGGTATTTAAGCTACAATACCCTCCGGTTTAATCAGATTAAAAAAAGGCTTCCTTACGCTACGCAAAAAATGCTCACCCAGCAGTTAAGGAGTTTGGAAGAGGATAATCTTATATACAGGAAGGTGTATCCTGTGGTTCCCCCTAAAGTGGAATATGGATTAACGGAGGTCGGGAAAAAAATCATCCCCATCCTGGAGATGATGCACGGTTTTGGGGCTGAGTATCTGGAGCAAAGCTCTGATCAAATAGCCCTCCTTGGAAGGGAGGACTGTCACGAAATAACGGAGGGATTACTCTAACGAGGCTTGGCCGGGGGGAAGCAACAGAACCGCCCCCCTGCTTCCCTTAGATGGCCAGGCCCTGTTCCTTTAACCGGCTCATTTTGCGCACGATGGTGGACTGGTCCACCATCAGCGCGCCCGCCGCTTTGTTGGCGCTGCCGAATTCCCTGATGGCGTTGCCGATAAGCTGCCTTTCCAACTGCAGCACCGCGTTCTTTAGCGGCATAACCCCTTTCACATACACTTCCGGCTGCAGTTGCACCATATTTTCAAACATGTACGCCGGCAGGTCGCTCACCGTGATTTCCCGGCCGGGAGTGGTCACCATCAGCCTTTCAATGATATTATCCAGTTCCCGCACGTTCCCGGGCCAGTGATAGCTCAGCAGAGCCTCGTAAACCCGGGGATCTATGTTTTTGCGCAGCCCGTACTGACGCTCATATTTTTCCCTGAACATTTGCACCAGCGGGATGATGTCCTCTTTACGCTCCCGGAGGGGCCAGATCCTCAGGGGCACCACGTTAATCCGGAAATACAGGTCTTCCCTGAACTGCCCTTCCCGCACCAATGTCTCCAGGTCGCGGTTGGTGGCCGCCAGGATCCGCACGTTGATGGGGCGCGGTTTATTCCCGCCCACCCGGAGCACCGCCCGCTCCTGGATGGCCCGCAGCAGCTTAACCTGAAAGCCCAAAGGCAGATCACCGATTTCATCCAGAAACAGGGTGCCGTTATGCGCCAGCTCGAACATGCCGGCCTTGCCCTCCCGGTTCGCCCCGGTAAAAGCGCCCCGTTCGTAGCCGAACAACTCCGATTCCAGCAGGTTTTCCGGAATCGCCCCGCAGTTTACGGGAATGAAGGGACCGTCCTTGCGTTTGCTTCGCCCGTGAATGGTGGTGGCGATGACCTCTTTGCCCACCCCCGATTCACCCAGAATTAAAACCGTGGTGTCCACCGCGGCCAGGCGCGAAGCCACCTGAAGCAGCTCCTGCATTTTGGGCGAATTGAACACCAGCCCCTCCCGGCTGATCAGCCTGCCCCGCAGCTCGTTCAGCTCACCCTGGTAGCGCACGCTCAGTTCCCTGGTTTCCTCCAACTGCTCCCGCAGACTGTTCAGCTCGGTGAGGTCGCGGACGTTGACCACCACCCGGACTATCTCACCGCCCTGGTCCCGGACCGGGCTGCCGGTAATCAGAAAATGTTTCTTCTCCACTATGGTCACCGGCCTGCCCTCGCGCATCACCTCGTCCACGATGGACCGCGAGTAAACCCCGTTTTTCACCAGTTCGGACATGCTTTTGCCCAGCACATCGGACGACGGCAGACCGGTGATGCGCTCATGGGCCTTGTTGGCCCTGAGGATTTTGCCGTCCCGGTCGGTCAGCAAAATGCCGTCGTAGGACGACTCGATGATCAGTTCAAGCTTGCTGTTCAGTTGCTTGACCGAATCAAGCTCCTGGGAGATCTGCTCCACTTCGGAAATATCCTGGAATATAGCCACCGCGCCCACGATTTGGCCGTTTTCATAAATTGAGCTGCGGTTGGTCAGGTAGGTGCGGTCGCCACTGGTATAAGTGATGGAAAGCTTGCATTCGGTATGGCTCCGGCCCTCCTGGAGGAAATCCAACAATCCCTGGGGAATGATGACCTCCGAAAGGTGCCGGCCCATGGCCTGGCTTTTGGGACGCCGGGTCATTTTTTCCGCCGCCCGGTTATACAGGGATACAATACCCTGGGTGTTGATGGCGATAATGCCGTTGTCCACCGAGTCCAAAATGGTTTCCACCTGCAGCAGAATCCAGTTCACCTTGTTGAACAGCTCCGTTACCACTCTGTTTTTATCCACCACGCCGCACAAGTTGTTTCTATGATCCAGCACCGGGAACACCTGCCCGTGCAGGGCCCAGGCATCCGCCATGGGAGCGTCTTCCCGCAGCGGGACCACCCGGGTGTCCAGCACATCGCCAACCAGGGCCGGGCCGGCCAATACTTCGGGGCCGGCCTCGAACAAACCGTCCCTGGTGACCATCCCGGCGATTTCCCCGTCCGGTCCCGCCACAGGCAATCCCGCCACCTGATGCCGGCGGATCAAACGCCATGCTTCGGCTGCCGGCTGATCCGGGCTCAAGCATATCTTTACAGGGGTCATCACGTCCTTAATTAACACTGTTATTCCCCCCTCCTGATTACAAGCCAAATTGCAAAAATGATACCAACAATAGAATACCACATTACGCGGGAAACTCCCATCCCCACCCTATGTAATTACGCATAACTTATGTATTGCTGCATTTATGCTAAACAGCCTAATCCAATGGATTTGCCATGGTTTGCTATGCGAATACGCATAATCGGGATATTTAAACCCGCGCCAACGTAGTGGCATCTAAATTGCTTAAATATAAATTGCATAAATTGCCTGCATTACCGGCTGTTAAAAACAAAGGAGGTATATGAAATGAACGAACCAATCATGATTGCTTTTATCGTCTTTTTCGCCGGAGCCTTGATCTCCTTCGCAACCGCGGCACTGATCAAGGGGATTTTCTTGAGCCTGAGACTCAGGGTTAAGATGAGTGTCAGCGAGCAGCAAAAATGGAGCAACGCTACGGCGGCAACCAAATCATAACGAGGCGGAACGAGGTGAACAAAAGTGCCGGAATTTGAATTCATCAACCTATTCCAGGGTATTGCGACGCTGCTGGCCGCGGACACTTCCGTAACCGTGGCCAGGCTGGCGCTCATCGTACTGGGCATGGCCCTGGTTTACCTGGGCGCCAAAAATGTACTCGATCCGCTGCTGATGATCCCCATGGGTTTCGGCATGCTCTCCGTCAACGCGGCCGTTTTGTTCCTGGCCGGCGGGCAAATGGGCACCATATTCATCGACCCGCTGGCCAGCGACCCCGCGCAGTTGATTGAAATCATGCAGATTGACTTTCTGCAGCCTCTGTACAACCTGACATTCAGCAACGGGCTGATTGCCTGCTTTATCTTTCTGGGCATCGGCGTGATCACCGAGATCGGCTACGTGCTGGCCTGCCCCTTCAGCAGCATGTTTATCGCCATCTGCGCCGAGCTGGGCACGGTGGTCACCTTCCCCATCGCCGTGGCCATGGGGCTTAACTATAACGAAGCCGCCTCCATAGCCATGGTGGGCGGCGCCGACGGACCAATGGTCCTGTATACTTCACTGATGCTGGCCAAAGACCTGTTTGTGCCCATAACCATAGTAGCTTATCTTTATCTCAGCCTGACTTACGGCGGTTATCCGTATCTGATTAAATTGCTGATTCCCAAGCGCCTGCGGGGAATTCCAATGGACCTGAGCAAAATACCCAATGTCACGCCGGCGGAAAAAATCGCCTTTTCCGTAATTACCTGTACCGTGCTGAGCTTTTTATTCCCGGTGGCCGCCCCGTTGTTCATGTCCTTTTTCCTGGGCGTGACCATCAGAGAAGCCAAACTGACCCACTATATCGCTTTTATTGAAGGGCCGCTGCTGTACGGGTCGACATTATTCCTGGGCATCCTGCTGGGTGTATTGTGCGAAGCCAACACCATCATGAACCCCAAAATCCTGATCCTGCTGGTGCTGGGTATCCTGGCGCTGCTGCTGTCCGGTATCGGGGGCATTATCGGCGGGTACGTGCTGTACTTTATCAACAAAGGAAAATTCAATCCGGTAATCGGCATTGCCGGGGTTTCCTGCATCCCCACCACTTCCAAGGTGGCACAGAAGGCGGTTTCAGAGGCCAATCCCCAGGCGCTGGTCCTGCCCTATGCCATCGGCGCCAATATCAGCGGCGTGATTACCTCCGCCATCTTAACCGGGATTTACATCACCCTGATACCGGTGCTGAAATAATGATGACGGCAAAAAGGTTAACCTGCTGGATAATGGGGACGTTTGCATCCTTCATGGGGGTTTACCTGGTCCGGGCGTTGTCGCTGCAAGTGACAGACAACTATAAACTCGGGGTTATGCTGGTGGGCTACGCGCTGGCCATCCTGGGACTGTTCATCATCACCATAGGCACCCGCAGAAAATCATAGAAGGAGGCTCAACCGGGCAAAAACCACCAGTTGAGCCTTTTACGAAAAATTAAATAGTATTTATATTCCAAGCTTTAACTGATTGTGAAAGCATTGATGCCCCGCTTGTATCACTGTACAATGACGGTTAATTGCTTCGTTTGGGCCTGATTGTTTTCGTATGGCCCTATGGTTACGCTCAAAGTAGCCTGGCCCGGACTTTTCCCTGTGATATTAACAGCTCTGTCGGCAGTGGTAATCCAGCGCTCAACCACATCACCCCAGACATTGTTGTAGCCTGACATCACCTCACCGCTGACCTGGGCGATGCTCACATCGCTAATGCCCCAACGGGGGTAGGACTGTTCAAAGGGCAGGTTCTCCGCTCCGGCTATTATAGCTGTAACCTTTACGGTTTCCCCCACAGAAAGATATATGGTTCCTTCTTTGTCCAGGGCAAACCCGGCCGCCGGTGCACTTGCATCGGCAATTTCTTCCCTTTTGGTAATAACCACGGAACCGGCAGCGGCGTCCCATTTCACATCGTCACCCAGGGCTTCCCCAACAAAGCGCAGGGGAATATACGTCCTGCCGTTTATTAATTGCGCAGGCACGTCAATGGCTGAGGGTTTGCCGTTTACAGTGGGAACGGTGCTGCCAATAGGGATCCTTACCTCGATCCCTTCCCGAATTCCCACGGCAGTATTGGTTTCAGCCCGCCAGGTTACTTCCGCGCCAAGGGCTTGAAACAAGGCGCGCATGGGAAGCAAGGTACGGTTTTGAACCATTACCGGTTTATCCGGGGAAGTTTGCAGTTGTCCGTTAATATAGATGGCGATATCAGAGCGGGGCTGCTGATTATTGTCTTTAACGGTATCAACAGGTTGAGCCGGTTTCTCACTGACGACCGGTTCATTTTGCTTGGGCTGCGCAACCCCGGTTTCAAGGCATTCGGTGACCATCAGTTCCCAAAGTACCACGGAAGTGTTTTCACCTCCGTAATTATCACCAAATGATACGTAAAACGCGGTTCCAGCACCCGCCAAAGCGGCTTGCTCCTGATCCAAAACCCCTGTTTGCCGGTGCAAAACCTTGCCGCCCTGATTATCGTAGTTTTCCTCTGCCAGAACATTGCTCCAACTGCCGTCACTGTTGTACGTCAGGCGCTGATAAAGCCAGGTGTCTTCCGGAATTAACAGGCCGCCGGCCCAAGAATGATTGGTGTTATAGTAGGTTCCGGCTGAGATACCATACGGAGCAAGCAACACCGCCATATACCGGCCGGCGCCGTCCACCTTGAAGCGGGTGTAAAACGTAGTATTGTTTGCAATGATATATTTGGTGTTGGTGATAATACCGTTTCCGTCGCTTAATCCGGTAACGGAGTCCAATCCGTTGGTCCAGAAGCCGCCCTGCATCCTCAGTCCGGCGCCGGTGATTTGGATATCCGCCGATTGCTGGTACCCGGGCATTTGGACAATTTGCTGCTGTTGCAGTATTTCCTCATTATTGAACCTCATTTGATCCAGCGCGGCACACATTGCACCGGAGGCCGGTTCGGGTTCCGACACCGGCTCTTGTGCCGGCTGGGCCGGCTGGATCGGGTGGATTAAGATCTGAGAGTGCTCCTCCTCTGTCACCATTGTGCCTGATATAACCAAAGAATGGAGACCTGAGGCTGATACCGCCCTGGCTGATTCAAGGCCGTTGATCTTAACCGGAATTGATCTGTCTTGGACGTCGCCATGTCCCAACTGTCCGTAGTTGTTACTTCCAAAGGATAGAACACTGCCGTCTTCCAATAGTATCAGTGAATGTATGCCTGATGATGAAACTGCTTTGGCGGGCCCAAGGCCGTTAATCCTGGCCGGTGCGGATCTGTCGCTGGTATCCCCGTGCCCCAATTGTCCTAAGGCGTTCCCTCCCCAGGAATAAACAGCACCGTTTTCCGCCAGCGCCAGGGAATGCCACGTTCTCAAATAGTCGTAACCTGCCGCCGCAACGGCCTTTACCGGCCCAAGGCCGTTGATTCTGACCGGAACGGACTTGCTGTCGGTATCGCCATGCCCCAGTTGTCCCCGGTTATTCAGTCCAAAAGAATAAACATCGCCGTTTTCCAGCAGTACCAATGAATGAGCAGTCGACGCCGCCACCGCTTTTGCGTTGTTTAGGCCGCCGATTTTGGTTGGAGTATGCCTGTCCGCTAATTCGCCATGTCCCAATTGGCCGTATAAATTGGCTCCAAAGGAGTAAACATCACCGTTCTCAAGAACTACCAGGGAAAAATTATATCCCGCCGCCACCGCTTTGGCCGGTCCAAGACCGTTAATTTTAGTCGGAGTGTTTCTGTCTTTGGTATCGCCGTGTCCCAATTGTCCGCTGTGATTTTGCCCAAAAGTGTAAACATCACCGTTTTCAAGCAGAATTATTGAATGATTGTATGCCGCCGCCGCTTTGGCGGGTCCAAGACCGTTAATTCTGCTTGGAGTGTGTCTGTCTTTGGTATCACCGTGTCCCAACTGCCCAACAGTATTAGACCCAAAGGAAAAAACATCGCCGTTTTCTAAAATTACCAGGGAATGACCGTTCCCCGCGGCAACTGCCCTGGGCGAACCCTCCAGGCCCGCGATCCTGGCGGGAGTATAGCTTTTCAGTCCGCTGTCCGTATCACCGTGTCCCAACTGGCCGTACCAATTCTGTCCAAAGGAATACACACCGCTTTCCGAAGCGTCCGCCGCCTGTTGCAGCACTGGCGCCAGTACAAATAAAAAGGCGGCCAAAAAAGCAATTTTCGTCAGTCTAGCCATACTGTTTAATAATCCTCCTCCTTATTTATTTCAATAAAATTATAATTTCAGTGTCGAAAAAAACATCACCCCTGCGGGGTGATTTATATATTATCAGTGCGCAATTGCCGGGAAATCCAGGGATCACCCTTACGGGTTGATGGCAGCTCAGGGGCAGGAAATTGTTGAATCGTACGAGAAGAAATAAAATTATAGCGGATGGTTTGTTATTATGGAGGATTGCAATGAAAAATGGTTCTGGTTGGATTGTGTTATCTTACGGAATCTTCCTGGGTTGGCTGTTGTCCTTTCCTTATAACGGACCGGTATTGCTGGCAGCCGCCGCAGCCAGGGATTTATCCGCCGGACCCTTTAGCTTGACCTACACTATAGTTCCCGCCCTTTTTCTGACAGTGTTTTCGTTTTCTGTTTTCACTACCCGGGAAGAGTATAAAAGGATTGTGATGATCGGTTGTCTACTGGTTTGTTTGGCTGGCACACTGATAATCTTCCTGGTGAATACTTATTGGTGGTTCCCGGTTTTAAGCGTTATGGGTGTTTGCAGCGTCACTTATATCATCTATTGGAGCATCTATTATACACGGCAAATTCCGGTACCGGATAAAATGAAAATAATGGCGCTGGTTATTATTACCGGCAATGTTATTTACTATTTTTTCAAACTGTCATTGCCTTATCTCTCTTCCACTGCGGTGTTGTTAATACTAACCTCGCTGCTGTTACTAAGCCTTTGGACTTTGCTACGCATGGAAATTGCCAATCCCATTCAAATTCCCCTGGAATCAGCGCCTTTTCCCACCCGCTTGATCTTTATAGTCTGTATTTTTTTGTTTGCGGTCAAGCTTAACGGAGGTCTCACTTTTCACGTTATTTACCCGTCCTTTGACGCGATGTTCGGCCATATGTCACAGTATTACGGCATGGCGCCTTATATCCTAACTTTGTTTTTTTTGTACCTCCGGGGCCATAAGCTACCCAAGATGTTACCGGTATATTTGGGAACTTCCTTTTTGGGACTGGCATATCTTTTTTTCGGCATGCTGGAAGAGACAATGACTATGTATTTCCTTACGGAAACCTTGCTTCAGGCCGGCTGGGCCATGCTGCATCTGTTCCTGTGGACGCTTTTTGGCGAGATTGCCTCGGTTTACGGGCGTCCGTTGAAAATTTGCAGTTTAGCTTTTCTAAGCAATTTATCCGCGATGGTATGCGGTGGCATATTGGGAATTTTCATCGTGGAGAATGTAGACAATTATTATCTGATGGCCTCAACTTATGCCATTTTCATTGTTTTTATCTGTTTTTTAATTGTCCACTGGCTGAATAACAGTATTGAAAAGGATTTTATCCACAAAATCCAGTTGCACACAGCCGGATTGCGGACGGAGGAACAGGCCGCCGGGCTTACCGGCAGCCTGTCACTGATGATAAATCTGCCTGACGCCGATCATTTGCTGACTCAACGTGAAATGGAGGTGGCCGGGTTATTACTTCAGGGCTACACCAATGAAACCATCGCTAACAGGCTAAATATCAGCAAAAATACCATAAAATCACACACCCGAAGTATCTACTCCAAAATGTCGGTGGCCAACAAAAGAGAATTGCTGCAGTTAGCGTGCAAAAAAGAAAATTGACAAATGCGCCACCGCCCCTTGTGTTTTACTCCGCGATGCGGGAGAGGTTGTAAAATATGCCGCTGATACCGCTCAGCATGTCCAGATAAATCGCGGAAGACCTGGACCGGCAGATACCCTGGATCAGCCTTTCCTCGTGCTTGGTGGCGGCATCCCGGGCAAACTGGGCATACTTCCCGGCTTCCGTCACAACGTGCTGTTGTAAAACCTTATTCCCGGTCAGCACATAATCATGCACGTGCACAGTGTAATCGATCAGCCCGGTAAACAGATAATCCAGTTCCTTAACCGCCGTTTCACTGAACAATATCCCGGCGGTTACTTTATTTTCCACCGCCGCCGCCAGCTTATCCAGATCCTGCCGGGCGTTTTCAATAAACCCGGCCCGTTCCTGATCGCGGCTCTCCTTAATTTTCTGTTCCAGCAACAGGCTGTCCCGCTTGATTTTGGCGACCAATTCGCTGTTATGGGCTCGAAACACAACTGTAATATTAATCACAATCTCCGCTATGGATTCAATTATCTTCCTGGTGTCGATCAACCGGTTCCAGCTCCTTTTTACGTTATTATACTTTATTATATGTTAAATCAACCGATAAATAAAAGATATATTAATAGAAAAACCCGAGGGGCCGGGAGGCTTCATCTGTGGGGGGGAACCCATTGAAAGCCGTCCCGTGCCGCTCGGGCAAAAATAAGCGGTTCAAATAGTGTTTATAATTATTTCGGCTTTTAATTCAATTTTCCTTTTACCCGGGCTATATTATATTCAGAATTTTTTAACTGATTGCCGGCAAAAATGAAAAAACATTCAAAATTTAGCGTCGTTAAGAGGGTAAATATGGCACTATGTCGAATAGCATCAAAAATATTACACTATTTATACCAGAGGTGATCCCGTGAGCGAATTAAACAACTTGCAGATGATTGTCCAACTGCTCCCGTACTTGCGTCAAATGATCGGCGAGGATTGCGGCCTTGGCGTTACCGACCTGGAAAAATTCCTGTATAACGCCAACGGTAAATTAAATTTACCGGTTAAGGCCGGTGATCCAATCAAGACAGGCACCATAACCGAAGCCGTTATCAAATCCGGTCAAACGTTAACAAAACGGGTGCCCAAGGAAGTGCTGGGCGATCCGTATGTCGGGATGGGCATCCCCGTGCGTGGCGACGACGACCGGCTGCTTGGCGTTCTGACCATCATCAAGCCCATTGATGTTCAGGAAAAGGTCAGCGTAATGGCGGAGGAACTGAGCAAATCCATGGAAAACATCGCCACGGTCAGCAGCGGCCTGATGAGCTCCTCGGAACAACTGGCCGCCACCGCGCAGGAACTGGCCGAAAATACCACCGGCATTGAGAAGGACATCAGGGAAATGGATACCGTGATCGCCCTGATTAAAGAAGTATCCGATCAAACTCACCTGCTGGGCCTTAACGCGGCCATTGAAGCGGCCCGGGCCGGCGAACACGGGCGCGGCTTCAACGTGGTGGCCGGAGAAATACGCAAGCTGGCCGCCAAAACACATAATTCGGTGCAGGAAATCGGCGGTAAGTTGAAGCACATCCAGGAAACCATGCTGGGATTCACCACCCAGACCCACGAAATATCCGCGGTTTCCGAGGAACAGGCGGCGTCCACCGAAGAAATTACCGCCAGCATGCAGAAAATTGAATCCATGGCTGAAGACCTGGCCGGTCTTTCCGAAGAGCTGCTTAAGCTCTAAAGCCGGCGGCGGGATACTGTTTCCGGGACGAGTCCTTCCTGCCGTGCAGGATGTAATATAGAAATATGCTCGCAAATATCGCAGCGGCCAGCGTCAGATACAGGCCGCGGAAACTTACCACGGGGATGATGTACCCCAGCAATAAAGGTCCAATCCCCACTCCCCCGTCCAGGCCGATAAAAAAGGTTGCCGTAGCCAGTCCGACACGGTGCTGGGGCGATTCCCGTACGGCAACGGCCTGGCTGCAGGATGTCAGGGTCCCATACCCAAGACCGCTGACGGCGCCCGCCAGTAAAAGCGTGTATCCGAAATGGACCCGGCTGAGAAACAGCAAACCCAGCGCGAAAATAATCAGCGCCGGATAAATCACCCAATTAGCCCCCCGGTGATCATATAACCGGCCGGTGAACGGCCTGGAAATAAGGATAAACGAGGCAAAGACAATAAAGAAGAAACTGGCCGTCTCGATTAAACCTATTTCTCTGGCGTATGACGTTAAAAAAGACAGGATGCCGGAAAAGGCGAAACCGACGATGAATATAATAATTGCAATGGGGATGGCTTTGATTTCCAAAAAATTACTGAATTTTAAACTTTTCATTGCTTCAAGCTGTTCCCGGTTAAACTTTACTTCCGGGATATAAGAAAATAACGAGATCAGCAAACTGATCGTGGCAAAAAAGGCGCAAACCACAAACATCATCGTATAATTAGCCTGCTGACTTACCAAAATACCCAAAAACGGACCAATGGCCATGGCCAGGGTGGCGCTCATGGTAAAATAACTGGTACCTTCCCCCAACCGCGCCCGCGGGATAATACTCATTACTATAGTCGCCATTGCGGTGGCGGCGGCGCCAAAAGCCGCTCCGTGAACAAACCGGACCAACAGCAGCAGGTCCAGGTTCTCCACCACCACGAAGTACAACAGCGAAGCCAGCAAAAATAAAACCAGCCCGCTGAAAAGCATCCTTTTGCGTCCGATCCTTTCTATATACCGCCCCGCGAAAAGACGGAAAGTCAGCGTACCGACAATAAATATACCGGAAGCCATTCCGGCCTTGCCTGGCGAAGCGTTGAATTCCTCAATGGCATATACCGCCATATTGCTCATTAACAATAAAAAGGTTAAAGCCAGAAAAAAATTTGCCGCGCTAATAATTACAAAATCCTTGGTCCACAGTTTCGGTTCCGCCATTCTGCATTACCCCCGTCAAACATTACCCACCGCCCGTCGAGGCAGTTTTTTCATTTCCAGATAAATAATAATCCCCGTCAGAATCACCGACAGGCCGTCGGCAATGGGCGCCGTTCTCCAGATGCCGTCAATACCCCAAAAACGCGGCAGAATCAAAAGCAGCGGGATAAACAGCAGCACCTGTCTGGACAGGCTCAGGATGGTGGACTGGATAGGCTTACCCACCGCCTGAAAATAGGTGGAACATAAAATTTGAAACGCCAGCACCGGCAGCATGGCGAAAAGAACCAGCATGGCCCGGGAGGTCATCTGCGTAAGGGCGTAATTATCCTTGCTGAACAGACCCACAATTTGCTCCGGCCAGAGATGAATAACCAGGTAAAAAACCAAACAAACGCAGGTACCGGCGATCACCGCCTTGCGCAGGGCCTCCCTGACCCGGTCAAATTGCCTGGCTCCGTAGTTATAGCCAATCAGCGGCTGGACGCCCTGGCTGATACCGATCAAAGGCATAAACAGCAAAGTGGATATACTCATCATAATCCCCAGGGCGGCAAGAGCCATGTCCCCGCCGTAGGCCACCAGGGCGTTGTTTAAAAGCGTCTGTTGAACACTGTTGGCAATCTGCATGGCAAAGGGAGCAAAACCGATGGAAACAATGCTGATCAGGATGGGCAGCCGCAGTCTGAAGCTTGCCGGCCTGATCTGAATCAAGCTGCGGCCCGACAGGTAATAATACAGCACCAGAAACGCCGAAACACCCTGACCGGATATCGTGGCCAGCGCCGAGCCTTTTATCCCCAGCCCCAGTTTAAAGATAAAGATATAGTTTAAAATCACATTAATAACCGCGCCGGTGATTTGCGTCATCATGGCGTAGGTGGGATTGCCCTCGGCCCTGATAAAGTTGTTCATCCCCATGCTGATGGAACCGAATACCGAACCGAGCATGATAATATGGGTAAAATCGATGGCGTAGGGTAAAACTTCATCACTGGCGCCGAATATCCTTAAAACCGGCTCGGCAAAAAACAAATAGCCGGCGGTTAAGAACAGCGGCAGGATAATCATCATCGCTATGCCGTTGCCGGTTACTGTTTCGGCTTCTTCTTTCTTTTGTTCCCCCAGGCGCAAAGAAATCAAAGCCGTGGTCCCAATGCCGATTAGTATTGAAACGCCGATCATAACCAGCATAATGGGAAACGCCACCGTTATGGCGGCTATGGCAATATCGCCGACCCCGCGGCCGACAAAAATTCTGTCTACAATATTATACAGCGCGTGCACCAGCATGCCGATAATAGCAGGTAAGGAAAACTTCCAGAGCAGGCTGCCGATTTTTCCGTCCCGCATTCCAATATCACGTTTGTCACGTTCCATCCACTTATCGCCTCACATATCTTTCTGAATGTTACCACAGCGGGACCCCCGGCGCAACCGAATAAAAAAATGACGTTTTTCGTCAAAATTAGATAGATTTTTTAAAACAATTAAGGTAAAATATAGCAAGATTTAACTCCAGGGTTTGGTAAAAATATTTAAAAAACCGGGCAAACCGCTCGAAAGAACGGGGCGCAAAGCCATGGACCTAAAGCTTACGCTATGGTTGCCAGGCCGCTTGAATAGTAAGTTTATTTGGTGACAGCGGCCTGTGTGTTTGGCCGTTTTTTGTATTTTTTAAAAGGCAAAGGAGGTAGAAAGAAAGATATTCAAAACGCATGTTTTTTTAACAGCACATTAAAGGGGAGGAGTTAGGGGTTTTGAACAGTCTAAGGATCAAATTAATGTTCATCATTGTAATTGTTACAGCTGTCGCACTTGGTACCGTATCTTACATTAACTACGACAAGGCGTCGGGCATCCTTGAAGACCAACTGACCGGCACGGCGGTGAGTAATGCGGAATATAACGCCGCAATGGTAAATGAATGGCTGGATGGTATTGTCAGCGAAGTTAAGACCATGGCGGCAATCCCGGATATTCAGAGCGCGGAGCCCGAACGCTGTCGCCCGGTTTTAAAACAGATACTTGGAAACCATCCTGATTATGAAGATGCTTTCGCAGCCGACAAACAGGGCAATACTTACCCCGCATTAACAGAAAGTGTTGTTCAAACCGGCGACCGGGAATATTTTCAAAAATCTATTCAGGGAGAGGAATTTGTTATTTATGGCCCTGTGGTCAGCAGAGTAACCGGCAACCAAATTATTACGGTGGCGGCTCCGACATATAAGGACGGCTCGTCCACGCCCACCGGCGTAACCGGAGTTATGATATCGCTGGCTTACCTGCAGGAGCTGGCCGAGGGGATGCGGTTAAACGGCTACGGGTACGGGCTAATCCAGAATACGGATATGACCACCATCGCCCACCACAATGACGAGTATTTAGGCAATAATACCATTTTGGAAACGGGCGACGACCGGTTGAAACACCTTTTCGAACTGATGAGGGAAAAAGAAACGGGGCATGGGACTTATACCTACCAAGGCGTGGAGAAGATAATGGCCTACGCCCCGGTGGAACTAACCGGCTGGTCGGTGGCCCAGACCGCCGACGTGGCTGAGATTATGTCGCCCTTAAGCGCCATTCGCAGCGCCAATGTGTCGGTGATTATTGTGGCCATGATCGTCATGGTGATAGCGGCCCTGCTGATTGCCGGTTTTATAGCCAAGCCCATTGTCCGCCTCAGCAAAGTCGCCGAAGCGGTGGCGGCCGGAGACTTAACCCACCGCATAGATGCCCGCAGAAGCAATGATGAAATCGGCGTCCTGAACGCTTCCTTCGGCAAGATGGTGGAAAATTTAAAAACCATGATCGGAGACGTCCGGAAAAACGCCGAACAACTGGTTGCCCACAGCCAGGACCTGGCCGCCTCCAGCGAAGAGGTAAGCGCGACCATTGAGGAAATAGCCAGCACCACCAACGAGGTGGCGGCCACCTCGGCTCAGGGAGCGGAAAACGCGGAAGCCGCGGCCATGGAATCCGAACAGATGCGCCAGGTAGCCGAGAAGGGCGACCAGGCCGTCAAGGAAACCGTGGATAAAATCAGCTTCATCGCCACCAGTACCCAGAACATGGCCAATAGCATCCAAAACCTGGGTGAGCAATCCAACAAAATCGGCGATATTATCAACGCCATTACCAACATCGCGGATCAAACCAACCTCCTGGCTTTAAACGCCGCCATTGAGGCGGCCCGGGCCGGGGACCACGGCCGCGGGTTTGCGGTAGTGGCGGAGGAAGTGCGCAAACTGGCCGAACAGTCGGCGGGCGCCGCCAATGAAATTACCGGGTTAATCAAGGAAATTCAGGACAGTGTTGAAGAAGCCATCAGCGCGATGAAACTCGGCAATAAAGAGGTAAGCGAAGGCGTGCAGGTTGCCGGCAACGCCGGGGCTTCACTGCAGCAAATCATCGAAGCGGTGGAAAAAAACATGTTAATGATGGAGGACATCACCACCGGTGCCAAACAGGCCAACGACGGCACCCAGCAGCTTACCGCCGCCAGCGAGCAAATCGCTTCCACCGTGCAGCAGGTATCCGGCTCCGCCCAGGACCTGGCCAATATTGCCACTGATCTGCAGAAAGCCCTGGCCAGATTCAAGGTCTAAGCATAAATATCTATTCTGCCGGAGCAATCTAAAAGCACCCCTGCAGGCCGTCGGCCTACAGGGGTGCTTTTGTGATTACATATCAGAATGAAGGCGGCGTAATGGCGGTTACCGCCACATACAGATCCGGGCCGGGATTATACGTCCGGTGCGCCACCTTTTGGGGAATATAAATGCTGTCCCCGGTTTCCAGCAGCACGGAGCCGTTTTCAAACTCAAAGCTGGCCTGGCCCGAAATGACGAAGGTGCATTCCTCGCCGATATGGGATAACAGCTCGGGAGCGCTGTACTCGCCCGCCTCCACTTCCCAGTAGATCATTTCCAGTTGTCCGCTGACATCGGGGGTCAATAGCTGCAAGCTGATGGCCGTTTCCGAAGCCTTGAAGGTTTTACGCTCATTCTTTCTGATCACGTTCTCCCGGAAATCATTTTCCTGCAGCAGAAAGGAAAACACCGGCCTGTCCAGAGCTTTGCTGATTTTACGCAGCGCGGTTAAAGAAGGCTCGATTTTGCCAAGCTCAACCTGGCTCAGGTAACTGATGGAAAGCCCGGTTTTATCCGCCAGCTCTTTTAACTTCAGCTTTTTGTTCTTTCTTACTTTACGAATCGTATTACCAAGCATTTTATAAACATCAACCTTTAAAGTTTCTTATGCGGCAACTATACTCAGTAATACGACATTTTCTTGCATTTTCCTTCTACATGCTGGCATCTTCACTTTTCTTCTCTCCGGCGCCGGGAAAGGTAAAGTAAATGCTCAGGTAACCAAACACCGGTCCCAGCAGGTTGGCGATGACACTGAAAGCCAGGGCAATCAGGATATCCGTTTCGGCGGCACCGGATTTGCTGAAAAACCCTCCGTAGTAAGTGGCGAATACGCAGGAGTACCCGTTAAAGGCCGCCAGTCCGCAGCTGGTGGCCGGTATCCTCAGCACCAGCATCAGCAAAAATACCGAAATCAAAACCGCCAGCATCATCGCGGGCATCAGGGCCATGAAGCCCATAAAAGCGCCGATGAGCCAGATGCAGGCCGCCGCCAGGATGGCGCCAGCAATGGCCGGAGGGTAGACCATTTTAAACACCGCCGGGGTGGCCCCCAGGGCGAAGTACCAGGCCCAGGCGATAAACAAAGCCCAAACCGGCAGCCCAATCTGCGGTATGGTAACCAGGCAGGATATGGCCGCCAGCACCGGCACTACGATTTCAACCGGTATGCGTGTTTTCATTAAAAACACCTCAATCCTGTTTTTTTTGCCTTTCCTCAATAAAAGAGGTATTAAAAATTCCGGCCAGGAATTCGGGACTGCCGATGATATCCAGGTTGGCGGGGATGGTTGTTTTAACCCCTTCAATCACCAGGCCGGACAGGGCGTCCTTCAGCCGCTGAACTGACTCCCGGCGGGAACCGCCCCAGGTAATTACTTTGGCCAGGAGCGGATCGTAATAGGGCGGCACCGCGCAGCCCGCCTCCAGAGCATGATCGATCCGGAGATATCGCGGGTCTGCTTCCGGCAACCGCAGTTTGCTGACCGTCCCCGGCGACGGGAAGAAGGTCACCGGGTCCTCGGCGTAAACCCGCACTTCGACGGCGTGCCCGTTAAGCCGCACATCCTCCTGGGCCAGCCCGAGCTTTTGTCCGGCGGCAATCTCCAACTGGGTTTTCACGATGTCCAGTCCGGTAACGAATTCCGTCACCGGGTGCTCCACCTGCAGCCGGGCGTTGATCTCCATAAAATAATACTTTCCGTCGCCGGACCTCAAATATTCCACGGTGCCGGCCCCCTGGTAGCCCATCGCCCGGATCAGACTTTTGGTGTACCGGTATAGCTTCTCCCGGTCGGCTTCGGTCACCGCCGCCGACGGGGATTCCTCGATAATTTTCTGGTAGCGCCGCTGGATGGAGCATTCCCGCTCGCCCAGGCAGACCACATTACCGTAGTCATCCGCGATAAACTGAATTTCGATATGCCGCGGTTTGTTCACCTTAACCTCGATATAACAGTCGGGGGAAGCAAAGGCCAGCTGGCCGATGCGGGACAGTTTCTCGTAGGCCCGGGCCACCTGCCCCTGGCCGTGGGTACTGATCACCTCAATGCCTTTACCGCCGCCGCCCTTGTCCAGCTTGAGGATAATGGGGAATCCATACTGAAAACCGAACCGGCGGATCTCGTCGGCGTCCCGGACCGGTTGCACCGTGCCCGGCACCACCGGCACGTCAACCCCGGTGGCGGTTTCCCGGCAGCAGCACTTGGATTCAACGGCTTTCAGCACCGCCGGCGAAGGGCCCACCCAAGTCATCCCGGCTGCGGTGACAGCTTCGGCAAAGGCAGCGTTCTCGGATAAAAACCCGTACCCGGGGTGCACGGCGTCGGCGCCGGTATCTTTGGCCGCGGCAATGATTGCTTCTATGTTAAGATAGCTTTTCACGGGGTTGGCCGGACCGATCAGGCGGGCCGCACCGGCCTGCCGCAGGTAGGAGGCGTTTTGGTCGGCCTCGGAATAAACAGCCACCGTTTCAATGCCCAGGTCGCGGCAGGCTCTGATGATCCGGGGCACAATTTCCCCCCGGTTGGCGATTAAAAGTCTTTTAATCATCTTTAACCTACTCGCATTCAAGGATAATCATCGGTTTTTCCACTTCCATCTCGTCCCACTCGGCCACCAGGATCTTTTTAACCGTGCCGTCATAAGGCGAAAGGACGGAAAGCTCATTTTTCATGCAATTAATCACGGCCACTTCTTGCCCATGGGAAACCTTGTCGCCCTCGTTGACCACCACCCGGGCCACCAGACCCGGCATGTGCGCGTTGACCGTCTTTTCCATCTTACAATCCTCCTCCGGTTATTTATTGTTATTGCTTTGATTACCGGGCTGCACCAGCGGAATGCCCAGCCGCTTAAATTCCTCTTTGATCTTTTTGACCACCTCAGCGGCATTGGGCGAATCCCCGTGACAGCAGATGGTATCCGCCCCGGCGTCGATCAGCTTCCCGCCGACGGTGGGTATCCGCCCGTCCCGGGCCACCATTACGGCCCGTTCGGCGACCACCGCCGGCGACCGGGGCTCCTTTTCGCGCTCCAGCACCCAGTTGCCGTCGTCGTCGTAACTCAGGTCCACCAAAACTTCAGCGGCCACCTTAAGGCCCCTTTTCAGACCTTGCTCCCAGATTAGCGTGTTTTTCTGGACATAAATATAAAGACCGGGGTTATACATGTGCACCGCGTCCAGATACGCTTCGGCATATCTTTCGTCCTCCGCCACCATGCGGTAAAGGATGCCGTGCGGTTTCACGTGCTGCATGGTCATTTGGTTTATTTTCAAAAAAGCATCCAGCGCCCCCAGTTGATACAAAGTATCCGACTTTAATTCCTCCGGGGTAATGTCCATCCGCCGGCGCCCGAACCCCTGCTTGTCGGGCAGCCCGGTATGAGCGCCCACGGCGACCCCGTATTTTTTTGCCAGCCGCACTGTCTCATCCATCACCAGCGGGTCGCCGGCATGAAACCCGCAGGCGACGTTGGCCGAAGTGATATGCTTCATCACTTCCCCGTCGTTGCCCAGGTTGTAGCGGCCAAAACTTTCACCCATATCGACGTTGATATCCACCTGGTTACCTCCCAAACGCATTTAAGCTGCATATATAAAGCGAGTGTTCGAACTCCTATTAAGCTAAGGATTTTTCGTCAAATATTGCCCGCTGCTCCCGGCGCGCCTCAACGGCCTCCTCCTGGGTGCAGGCGGCAAACCTGATAAAGTCGCGGGAGGGCGTGCCCTGGCCCACTTTCCAGAGATCCGCGTTGATCACTGATAAAACGCACATATAGCCGCCCAGGGTGGGACCGTCCCCGATTAACAGCACCGGCGTGTTGCCGCAGATGTTCAGGGCGCCGCGCATGGCGTAGGCGTGGTCCACGATGTTGGACGGGTGACTGCCGCCCACGCCGCCGTCCTCCCGGGCGAAGAACCCTTCTTTAAGCTCCTGCAGCCGGTAGGCGGAACGGTTGGAACTGTGCTGGATCTTAAAGGCGTTGTCAAACAGGTATTGCATTCCTTCCTCGGTGACGTAGTCGGGGCAGGTGTTCGGCCCGGGCACAGCCCTTAAGACCCATTCGCGCGCATACTCCGGGAGCACGTCCGGCTTAATTTTCCTGCCCCCCAGGCTGTTTAAGCTTTGAGCCGGTTTGCCGAACTCCACTATGTCGCCGGCCTGCAGCTTTCGGCCCTGGTAACCGCCGTAACCGCCGAAAATGCAGGTGGATTTGCTGCCCAGGTAAACCGGTACGTCCACGCCTCCGGCCATGGCCATATAGGTCCGGAAACCAAAATCGCCGAAGTGGCTGAATTTAATTTTGTCTCCCTTGGATACGGCGACGGATTCCCACATAGGCACGGGCTGCCCGTTGACGGTGGGCCGCATATCCGTGCCGGCCAGGCCGATGACCGCATCGGCGCCGAATTCCGCTTCAAAGTAGCCGCCGGCAATTTCTATGCCCGCCTCGCCATGGGGATTGCCCACCAGCAGGTTGGCCAGTCCCAGGGCGACGTTATCCATGGCGGCGGAAGGGGCCATACCCTTGCCCAGGTAACCCAGGCGGCCCGGCCAATCTTCCACGATAACCTCGATTGCGGGGTTGATTACCTTTAACATGTATCTTTTCCTCCCATCCGGTTATTAGCTTTACAGTATTAGAGTCTGGGCGCCTTTTTAGTGCCCTCCCTCTGCTTGGCCTGGAATTCCCGGGCGCCCCTCTGCACTGCCTCGGAATTATAGAACTCCAGATATTCCTTGACCGAGATCCGGCCTTCCTCGATCTGGTATTGATAGTCGGTTTGCTCATGCACGTGCTCGAAGATGTGCAGGATTTCCTGTTCCGTAACCTCGTGGAACCGGATGCGGTCCGCAGACCGGTACAGGAACGGGCTGTCTTTAAACAGGGGATGCTTTTGGCTGAACTGGAAGATGGGAATGGTCCTGCCGAACACCTGGTAGCCGCCGCCGGTGGGGGTGGTGTAGGTGAACACGCAGGGTCCGCCGATGCCCACCGTACCCTCGGGGGTCCAGGTCCGGGGCGGATTGTACTTGGGCACCACAATGGCGCACCGGGGGTCCATGGGCCAGAAAAACCCGCCGCCGGGCCAGAAGCCGCCGCCGCTGTTATACCAGTCCGTGCCCATAATCAGTTTTTTAACCTCGTCCACCGTGACACCGTTACACAGGGCTATGTACTCCAGATTGTAACCGTTAATCACGTTGGGCGCGTCCGGCCTGACCTCCCTGACGTACTTTTCCACGGCTTTCTTGGTTTCACTGTCCTCAAAGGCGATGGGCAGATGAATCAGCCGTGACTCCACCACGATATCCTCGATGGACTTTACCGACTCTTCGGATTCCTTGATGGTATCGATAAGACTTTGCGGAGAAAGGACTTCCGGGTCGAAATGAAACAAATTGGTCCGGATGCCGGGGACCGTTTCAATCAAACCCCGCAGGTTTTTGGCCAGCATCAGCTCGTTAATCACCTGGATCCGAAATGAGTCCTGCAGGTTGGCCCGCTGCTCACGGCCGTACTCCACCTGCAGAAAGCCGTCGCCCGCCTGCCTGAACAGCACCTCCAGCCGGGATTCGGTGGCCGGCAAAGTGTCCAAAACAACATCGCAAAATGACAGCGCCATTTTTTTACCTCCATTTCAATCTTATTTAGCATACTGAATGCTCAATTGGTAAGACAGCTTGGCATCATCCCCCCTTAAGTGTAAAAAAAGGCCTCACGGAAACTGCGTTCCGAAAGGCCACTTTGCCTGTGTCCGCCATTGGACTGTCCTCGTTTGGTTGTTGGTATAATCTCCGTACACTGTGCCTGTAATTTGGCCGGCCGATCTGGAATAATTACAGCATAACTGTAATATACGCCAATGTAATTGTATTATAAATGCAATATTTTGTTTGTGCAACTGTTTTTTGAATTATTTATAAAATAAAATTTTAGCACCCCTGAAGGCCGGCGGCTTTCAGGGGTGCTTTTATATTCAATGGTGTTAATCACCTACTACCAGTGGTTCCTGCTGATTCTGTCCGCTTGTTTCGTTATTTTCCGCCGGCGTTTGCTCCTGGGGTTGTTTTACCTCGGGGGCAGCCGGAGTTTGCTTCGGCTGAGTAGGCGGAGTCTTGACGGACGGAGCCGGAGCCGGCTGAGTTGACGGTGTGGCCGCCGGTGACGGCGCAGCCTGCGTCTTGTTCTCTTCCGCTTTCTCCTCTGCTTCCTCTTCCGCTTCCATCTCTTCAAAACCGATCCCGTTAATGGACTTGTCCGTATCTTCCAATCTGAAGACCATCATCTTGGCTGCGCTTTTGTCGTCCTTTTTCTCCTCCGCGTCAACAGTCCCCTCATCCAGGTACACGTCCAGCCAGAGAAAATCCTGCACGGGCACCCTCTGGATTACCTTGTTTACCTTAACGGCCCCCCCGTCGTCGTCGGGGTTTAATAATATGTAGCTGTTGTTATTGTCCATGGCCCAGACATACATCTGCCTGCCCTCCATGGCGGCCGCCACCTTCTGGACGGACGCAGGCGTGTCGCTAAGGTCCACCTGGCTGAACCCAATGGTGGACTCCTGGGGAATCAACTTGGCCTCCGGTTGCGGGGCCGGCTTCTTTTGGGCATTGCAGCCGAAAAGAATTAACGTGGATAGAACCAAAACAAGAACTGCGGCTCGTTTCACCCTGATACCTCCTGTTTTTTGTTCTATCTTTTGTTAAAACGCACAGCTTTTATGCAACGGCGCCCCCTGTTTTTTGGAATTTTTCTTTGTCGGAAACCTGCCTGACCACCAGCCCGCTTCCCGCCAGCAGGACTATGGAGACTACAAATATCATGGTATAAGAGCCGGTAAGGTCGTACAACACGCCGGGCACAAAGGAACCCAGGGCCGCGCCCAACTGGTGGCTCACCGACACAAAACCGAAAACGGCGCCGATGGAATACTGTTTGAACAAATAAGCGCACATGGTACTGGTGGGCGCGATGGAGGCCATCTCCGTAGCTCCGTACAGCACGGCAAAGACATATAAAAGCACCGGGTTATCGGCGGTTAAAACCAGGATGAACATAACCCCGCGAATCCAATAAATCATGCCCAGCAGTTTGCCGCTGTCCAATTTGTCGGAAAGGTACCCGGTGCCAATGGTGCCCACAATATTAAAGGAGGCGATAATGGCCATGACCGTGCCGATGACCACCACGGAAAAATCCTTCCCGGAGGCAAAGGGGATGAAATGAGTGCCGATTAGTCCCACATCCGTGAACCCGCATATAAAATACGGTATGGCCAGCAGCCAGAAAGCCCGCTCCTTCATCACGGCAAAAATCGAGTCGCCGTTAATTATCTTACCGGACGAAACCGCGGCCTGTGCCGCCGCGGCCTCCTCGGTTACCCCGTACGGCCTTAAACCCATGTCCGCGGGTTTTGACCGTACAAATAGATAACAAATCGGCAGAACAACCAGCGCGATAATAACACTAAAAACCAGCATACAAAGCCGCCAGTCATACTGCGCAATTAAAAAAAGCGACGTCGGCGTGATCACAAGCTGCCCCGCCGCCATGCCCGAAAGCACCATACCCATGGCCAGGCCTCTTTTTTCAACAAACCAGTGCGCCACAATGGCGCTGGCCGTCACATTGGAACTGCCGGCCATGCCGATGGAGGCCACAATCCCGTACAGGATCGCCACCTGCCACAACTGATCGGCCATACTGGCTAATATAAGGGCTGTCCCGGACATCAACAAACTGACCGCTAAAACAAGCCTGGCGCCGTATTTGTCACCCAGCTTTCCGGCAATAGGTTGAAAGGTGGCATAAGTGATTAAACTTAACATGGAAATAAAGGTCACCGTGGTCCGGCTGATGGCGAACTCCTCTTCCCAGGGGATCACATAGGCGCCGAAGGAGGCCCGGACCCCAAAGGTCGCAAAAAGCCCCAAAAAGGTAAAACCAAGCACCACCCAGCCATAAAAAAAAGGTAATTGTCTTAACCTTGATGATAGAATGATGATTCCCTCCTAACACATCATTAACCGGTAAGCATAAATAATGCCGGGTTAATAGCCCAGCACCTATTATTGATGTTTTCTTCTTATACCACATTTAATAATGCGCCATTTCCTTATCCCGCAAATCCCCATCGTTGCCCCCACCCTTCTGCTGAAACTTTAGTAACAAGGGGTCGCTTGTAACCCTTATCACGGGCGGATGTAAGCGCACCAATAAATATATCACCACTGCTTACCACACTTTGATCGGCAATGGCAATCCATTGATTACTATATTTCTTTTTAAGTACATCAAAGTTTTTCTGGAACCATTCAAAATCCTTGTTAATAACAAGTTTTGGCTTCATAGGAAACAGCCCCTTTGAGTTATAATTGTATCATACATTCTATTGAGAAAATTTTCAATCAATTTGTCTAAAGCTCAACATTCTTCTGCTATAATTGCAACTTAACCTTTTCAATTTAATGTCTCTCTACCTACCGGCTATACGCAATACTCCCTCTAAAAAAACATGAAAGCTATTTGATAAATTTCTGTCTCTATCAATATGCTGAGCAATTGACCTGGCTCCTTGCAACTTTTGGTATTCCGGGATCAATTTTTTTAATTCCTCCGCCGCATTGGCGATACTATCGGGGTTACGGTATTTCCTTTTCCCTTGCAACCTTATTATAGAAGGCTTATTATAAGCAGCGGCAACTGCAACCAAATCCCCAAGAAACCATGATTCCAATTCATTGCAAACGATTCGCACCACAGAGTCCGCCCTGCCGCTCCGTGTACAAATACTAATCAACTCGTCTTTTATTCTGTGACAATCCCCACCGTCCTGATCCCTGACAATAATAAAGCGCACTCCCGGCTCTTTCCATGCGCGAAGTTTACGGGTAATTGATTTTTCCAAATCTTGCTTTCCTTCATGGGGTACCGTCTTAAAATACACTCCCTGCGGGAGCAGTTTAGGCAGAAATATATCAAGCAATTCCTTCATAGAAGGCTCTTCCAACATAAATACGATCTTATTCATCGTGGCCCGGCTCCTTCAAAGAATCCCTGTTTCCACAACGAACCGGGCAAATCCCCCTCCGCAACAAGGTCTTTTACCAATTTATTCCCAGAAGCCCTCTGGATAACGCTAAAGCCTTCTTGTTTAGTCAGCCAAAACAGTTCGGATATATCTACGCCATTGACGAAATCCGGTGAATGGGTAGATATGAATACCTGACAGCCCCTTTCGCTATAGCTTCTAAATTCCTCCGCCAACTCGTATAAAAGTTCCGGATGCAACTGATTTTCAGGCTCTTCTATGCAAAGTAAAGGGTGCGGATTCGGATCATGCAAAAGC
This sequence comes from Bacillota bacterium, assembly GCA_023439185.1. Taxonomy (GTDB): domain Bacteria; phylum Bacillota; class Desulfotomaculia; order Desulfotomaculales; family Desulfallaceae; genus BRH-c8a. Next base: position 40,479 of record JAEXOR010000050.1, read on the forward strand.
AATAAGTAAGCAAACATTTTTATTGTTCCGTCGGAAACATAGCGGGCAATAAAAGGATCCTTAAATGAACCGTCCTGAAAGCGCAATACTATCCTTCCGTCAGCAGTCTCGGTGGCCTGAACATCTTTAACACCAGGCACTCTCCGGGACATTTTAGCCAATATTTCCTGAAACCGTTCATTATAGTGTTCATACATGAACTTTGCCACAAGGGGCAGATTCTTTCCAGTGGGTGATAAATGTTCGCTGTAACCGGCATCTTGACTCGACCTGGCCGCCTGAATATGAAAATCCATAACATGCCAGCCTTCAATTAAACGGCGAAAAGCGGCAATCTGAGGAAATTTCTGAAACTGCCCCAATCCTTTAATAGCAAGTATATCTGGTGAATCCAGTTTCTGTTCTTCACGTATCGGTTTAGCATCAGGCCGGCCATAATCCGTTTCATTAACAATAGCCACCCCCGCGCCTTCAGAGAAATCCAGGAAATGCCACGGCTGACCATTTTGACCACGGCGATATTTTAGAACCTCCCGCTTAACAACAGGCATTCCTTTATTATCAGTGCCTATCTTTAACTCATAGGTAACCGCCGGGTCACCGGGCTTGGGACGAAATTTAACGGCAAACTCAATCGGCCCCTTTTCGCCTCTGGAAACCACTTCTTTATAACTGCCGCGCTTGGTAATGGCTGCCCTCACATTATCAATCAGCGCATCGTGCAAAAAACCAAAAACATCAAACAAAGTGGATTTCCCGGAACCATTGGCGCCCAGAAAAACCGCCATGTTAGGTAAATCCATAACGGTTATATCCCGAAAAACTTTGTAATTTTTTATAGTCAGGGATTCAATTTTCATATAGATTCCCCTTGCCTTTATTTGTATATTGTTACCATAATACAAATTTAACACTCGGATTGAGTTTAATCAATAATTCCGGAATAACCCAGATTCGTTCATGAAGATCTTTCTCGAAGATCGTAGCGTACAATCTTCAACTCCCACTCATGAATCTGAAACCAAAGTAGATATCTTCGCTCCTGCCCAATTAAAAGAAAAATTCGGGCTCCTTTCGCTCCTGACACATTTGATTCAGACGCAAGGCAACATCCCTGATCTTACCTGTTTTCACTGTCAGGGCGTTTTCGGGACAATTTTTAATGCAAGCGCAGCATAAGATGCATTTTTTATGTTCAACCAAAACACTATTTTCTAATTCGATAGCGCCGGCAGGACACCCCTGTGCGCAAACTCCGCATAGCGAACACTGCTCATTGACTGCTATAAAATCAACGACCCAGGACTTAAATTCCCTGTGGGGGTAGCTGCCGGGCACAGTAATTTCTGAAACATGATCGACAGATTCAACAGACAATAGTTTTTGATTGACTTTTTCCCCAAATAACTCCGCATGGTTTATATCATCCATATCAGGACGATCTGCGGCAATTGGTATTTTAACACTGGAAAAGGAGTGTTCCCCAATAAAAGCGGCGCAGGCAATAGGCACACAATCGCATTCTACCAAGGTGTCTTTAAGTTCGAGCAGCGCGTCATCAAATTCTCGATTACCATAAACGACGACGCATACCGCAGGCGTACGGTTGGCTTTAATCGTACGCAGCCAGTCAATGGCCACCACCGGAACCCTGCCGCCGTATACCGGCACGCCGACAACAAGCAGCTCATTTTCTGATGCTTGCAGTTGCTTTTTCCTTGCCTCAGGTTTGGTGACATCTACCTCTTCCACATGGTCCTGGTTAAACCTGCGGGCAATTCCTTGGATAATTGTTTCTGTTGTTCCTGTAGGCGAAAAATAAACGAGTTTTAATGATTGTATTTCCATTGGATGACCCCCTCTAAAGCCGCAATCTTCCCACACACCTACCCCGCATAGCAATAAAGACAGCCGGATCGGCAACGCATGTTGTACCAGCCGATATCAATGCTTTTGGTGCAGCCGCACAGCTCGCGCTGGCCGGAGGCCTTTTCCAGGCTGCATGGTTCCTGCCGGGGGTGCAGTTGCTGCAGCAGCGCTCCGTCTATGCATTTTGACCCGGCAAAACCCGGCGCCGCGCAGGTATAAAGCGTCCCGCCCCGCTTTTGAGCCGCCTGGTCCAGACGTACGATCACCCTTACCCTTTGCTCATCACTGAGGGTGATAATTTCACAGCCCTGCCGGGCCAACCTGCTTTTCACTCGGGGGTACTCTTCCATAAACGAAGTGGTAAAAGAGCGGATGCCAATTTCCGCCGCCTGTTCAATTATTTGTTTCACCACAGGTATATTGCTGATTACCTTACCGTTTTTATTGATGGCCACCAGGGGATCAACCCGCAGCCGGATCCGTTCCGGTGTACCTAAAAATTCCACCAATCCCGGCAGTTCCTCAATTGACTCCCGCCAGCCGGGTACGTTCGGCTCCAGCGGAGTGCCGCCTAATCCCGTAACGGTTACATGGGCAAAAATATGATCGTATCTTTTCAGCACCTCGGCATAGGGCTCGTTATATATACAACCCGGGAACTTGGTGATGCAAACAACGGTGTGCACCTGCTCCGGGGGGTATTTCTCCGCCAGCACCCGGATCATTTTATCCGCAAACCAGCGCATGTCAGTACGCCTGGACATAGTTATAACTTTTTTCATGTCTTCATTATACCGTGAACATGTGAGCCGTGCTTACTTTTATCCCCGCGACGTCAGGAATGCTGCTCCAGGTAATGCTCGATATAACTCCGGACTTTTTCAGCCGGTTTGTAGATCCCGAAGTGGCCTTCGCAAAGGATGTCTGCATTTAAATTGATCAGCTTGCGCATGGAGTTCCGCCATTGTTCCATGTCTGAGGAGTGGGCAATTGCAAAGTTATAATGAAGTCATTTTTTATCTTTATTTATGATGTTTTTAATAATACTGTTAATATCGATTCCAACACCCATGAAATTTGGGCGCAGCATAATGCACTCACTTATTATATTTAATAAAGATTTGGCTTTTGATTTCTCAATAAGCTCTTCAGATGAAAAATCCTTATATATCTCCAAAAGATTATTCATTAATTCATAGCGCCTATCGCTAAAATATTTATCGTGTAGTTCTAATTTATTAAGTTCATTATAAATAAACTCAGCCTGTTTATTATTTTTTTTAATTATAACAAATCTGCATAGATTAAATAAATAATCGATCTTATTATCTTCAGTTAAACTTTCATAGATAACCTTACTAAGGTATTTATCTGCGTTAGTAAAATCTTTCATCTCAAGGTATACTTGTGCAATTAATATATTTGTTAAAGGCATATCAATATATTTCTGACTTTTAAAATAATTTTCCAAAGCTTGATCATATTCTTGTAAATCAAAATAAACATCACCAATGTGAGAAAATATCATAGCATAGCCGCTTTGGGTTAGGCTATCAACTTTACTAGATTTTTGGAAGTACTCAATAGATTTGTTTAGTAAAGTAGCAGACTTTGATAATTTTCCAGCAAACCAGTATACTCTAGCTAACTGATAATATCCATAAAAGTCAGTGAATTGAGTTAAATTTTTTTCTGCAATTCGAATCGATTCTAAGAGAATGTCTCTTGCCTTAGCTGCATCACCAAGTAGAAAATAAGTTAAAGCCAAAATACCCTTATAGTGGATTATGCTAGGACACTTGTTTTCCTTTGAAATTAACTTTTCAAGGAATTTAATGTTTTGTGAAAAAGAAAGTTCATCTGCAAATAAATCATAATACATTTCAAGAAAATCCAAATCCATGATCTCATTGTAGTTAATGGTTTTTAGTATAGCCTTTGCCGACACTCTATCATCCCTGATGAAGTATTCCCAAGCAGCTTTATAGTAGTTTAATCTGAAATGCCATCTTTCGTTGTAAAAAATTTTCTTTAATCTTTTTAAGGTATTTTGAAAATCTACTTCAAGATTACCACATTTTATAATTATCATAAGCATATCAATTATTTCTGATAATGCTTTTATATCAATAGATAATAATTCTTGTCCAAAATAAGATTTTGTAATTAATAATAACTCGGTATGAGATTTAACATTTATTAAATAATTTGTCAAATCTGCACGACATAATTTTAACGCTTCTTCATAATTACCTTTATTAAACTCAATTCTAGTAGCTAAACTGTAATCTTTATGTTTGCCGATAAGTGGCAAACAACAATATTTGTATTTTTTACCAGATCCGCATAGGCAATCTGAATTCCTTCCAACAGAATATATCGGCATATTTCTCTCCAATCATTAACAGCAATAGTGATGCCGGGCTGACGGCCCAGCACTTCTTTTATGGGTTTAATTCAATTACTCCTAAAATCGTGTTTTCCATTTCAAGATAAACCTGATACACGATATAATTTGTCTCAATCCTTATATCCAGACATTTATTGCCATCATTATAAATAAGTTTTATTGATCTTAAACAGGGGTATATAATTGTTCCTTAGTCCGGAAGACCGGGGTTGCTCTTGTAGCATCTCATCAGGAATGATAATCCAGGTATTGCTCTATGTAACTCCGGACCTTTTCAGCCGGTTTGTAGATCCCGAAATGGCCCTCGCAAAGGATGTCCGCATTCAAATTGATCAGCTCGCGCATGGAGTCCCGCCATTGTTCCATATCCGACCCCCAGGAGGGGTCAAACGGCCCGTGGATATCCTGGCCGAATAAAATTCTGGTTCCATTAACGTCCAGATAAGGACTGATTCCCACGGCGTATGGCCGGGAGTATGCGGACAGTGTAAAACCTTGTCTCCCACGACAATGTCCTGCATTTCACCGCTTAATAGAATATCCACCGGTACGGGAGTCTATTTGACATTGTAGTACCACGCCGCAGTCAGTTCAGGCTTTCCTTCGGAAACCGCGTCGCGATCCAGTTCGTGGCACACCACTTGCGCTCCCCGCTCCCGGAAATAATGCAAACCACCGATGTGGTCAATATGGCCATGGGTGGCAATGACATATTTCAATAGGGAACTATCCAGACCGAGTTTTTCGGTGTTCTCTAAAACAGCTCGGGCGGAATACCCAAGCCCTGCATCCACCAATGCCAGTTCAGTGCCGCCGCCTATGAGATAGATGCAACAGTCGCGTTCATCGGTTATTTTGGGACCACCAATGATATATACACCTTCGGTGATTCGTTCAGGCTTATCCATGCAAAACCGCTCTTTCTCATATGGTGATCAACTGGATATCAAGTAAAACAAAGTTATCATGTTACTAATATGAATAACAGGAAGTATGCAAATTAGTCATTCTGTCTAATTTCATCAAATAACATATCTTCAATAACTTCCTGGACTTTATTTTTTATTGTTCGAGCATTTTCGCCAGCCGCTTGTATACTGGGGCTTACCCTACTATATGCTTCATCAACAGTAAATCTGTCCCCACACTCTTTGACATGAGATGCAATTTCACTCATGGTTATATCATATATTGTCTTCTCATTAAAGTCGTTGAAATGTACGAACTTGTCTATACGATAAAAAATAGGAAGCCCCAAGCGATCTTTCATCTCGTTTAAATTACTGTAATTGGAAGTAAGTACAATTAACAATCCTGATATATCTAACTCGTATGTGGCATCACTGAAAATGGTGTTATCAAAAAGTGTATAGAATGCAGAGAGAAAGTATTCAGGGCATTTATCAAGCTCGTCAAGGAAAATTAAGTTTGATTCTCTCTCCATCAGGTCAAATCCTAAACTTCTTCGATTTGGTCGATCTCCGAAAAAGTAATAGGAATAAGTATCATTTTTAAACATAGATAAATGCTTTTCAACAAATTTCCCATCAAAAAATGTATCTGCAATTTCTCTGACTAATTCAGATTTACCCAAGCTACTGCCACCATAAAACATAATGACATATGGCTTCTTTCGATTCACAGCTGTCATATACCACATGCTTTTGCTTATTTCCATAATTGCTTCATTTTGTCCAAAAATTTTTTTTGCAATTTTATTCATATTATTTGAAAACTTGTCAGGTTCCCGCTTTATGGAATAGTTCTCTTTTTCGCACGATAGCTCAATCTTGCCACGTTTATATAGGCCATCAAGATATGTATTTAATGTCGTTGGCGGATTATGTATATAAATGATTGAATCGTCTGTTGTTAGCTCTTCAATTAAAGAACCCAATCTGTCATGTGCAGATTCTACAATACCATGATAGTTATCATTTTTGACTATCATTGCAAATGCTTTATCAGTATCTTTAAAAGCATAACCCCTTTGTTTTCGTTCATCTGAAAGTCTTACAAGCTCTAAAAAATTGTCTATAAATAAATTTTTATGTTGCTTATTCGGAGCTTCTTCTAATAATTTAACATTAGCTTCAAAAAAGGCTTTTGAACCGATTATTATCTTATAAATTCTCATCTCTTCAATTATTCTCTCCTGTTGTAATGCAGGCATATACAACGTCATATAAAATTACATCCGAAGCGTCTATATGAAGTGTTTGAGAAGTTGCTTGTTTATATTCGGTTTCGGTTTGTTTTGGTGGATATGCATCTGCAAGCGATTTATTTTGATTAACTCCTGAAATTAAATTTTCCATCTTTGATAATTGATTTATAAAATCAAACTTTTCTCTATCAAATTTGCCAACTTCAATACAATACAAAGTCATCTTTGTCGTCAATAAATCATTACGTTTGTAATTACTAACAAAAGCCGAATTATTGAAGCGGACATAACGACAGGCATCTACTTTATAAGTATCATACCCATCATACCCATCCATTACGGCTTTAAATTCTTTAGTGTCAACCCCTTCGACTCCTCCCTTCACTATACGCAAATAGCCACCAGCGACCCTAAAAAATGTAGAAGAATTTTCAATATCATTTATAAGAGTATCCTTTATCTCTGTTAAATGTAATTTGAGTTCTTCGAATTCAGATATTTCCGTTGATGTAATTGTTGTTTCACTTTCACGCTTAATCATAAATGCGGCATTCATTTTTCCTGAGAACAAAAAGGATAATCTATCCCAAAAGGGTATGCTTAATTTAACCTTTGCCTCTACGCCTACCTCGGCGTTTGCTTCGGTTGAGGTGGTTAGGCCAGTTTGAGTAGTCTTTGTCCCTTTATTTTGTTCTTGCAATATATTTCTTATAGTTTCTTTGTCAAAATATATAATCTTGTTAATAGCTTTTTTCATCTTCTACCTCTAAACGGTTATATTTTTTCATTTAACTATAGCTAGGCTAATAATCGACATTGTGGACCGGAAGTTATTGCAATAATAATTTGGGGTAGATTTAAATAAACATAGCAATAGTTATAAACTCAAGATACATTTTCGCTCTTTTGATTCTGAATATTTCCTTCACGCAAATGTTCAGGTAACATTTTATCAATTTCTGATGTTGTAAAAAACTGTTCTTCATCTTTCTTGAGAGCTTTCTGTGCAGCAGAATAGCTTTTAGAGTTAGTCGAAGGAGCCACCCTATAAATTTCTGCCGTGCGATCTTGCAGTTCGTCTCTTATCTGCATAATCGCTTCTTCACTCAGCACATCAAAATCAGTAAGAAGGGAGATATACCTCTCTCGAACAATCCAAAGATCATCAGCTGTTGTGCGATGTTTCTTAATATCATCAGCAAGATTGAAGTCCTTGAAAAACAAGTTCAATGAGAGTAGAGCGGCTGACACAATACCACCGATCCATGTCATGATAATCTGATTGGTAATCACAGCGCCAAGAAACCCACCGGTCGAAATAGCAGAAAGTCCAATTTGCAAATACTTGATTTTTTGATTTTTATTAGTAAGTTGATCTATCTGCTTTAAATGCGTTGTATAGGTATAGACTAATCGCCCATACGCCTCTCGAACTTGAACTTTTAAGTCATCTTTGTGTGACTGGGAGCCTTGCACTGTAAATTTCCTCCACTTTCTATCATTCAGCAATATATTTCAAAACTTTTTTCAAACATTCAAGACTACTACTTGTATCTATTTCCTGACCGCTTCCGGGGGCGGTCAAGTAGAGTGTCGACCACAAATCTGTCCTTTGATTTAGGTAATTAAGTAAAACACGTTCATAATCGCCGTGTGCAGTTGAGGACAATTCACCATTAGATGTCCATCTCCAGTTTCCCATTGCCGCATAAACGAAGCTGTCTATGACGATGCCTGACAGGTGATAACTGCTATAATGGTCATCTCTGACCCGCCTGAAATGCTTGCAGGTATCGTAGAGCAAGCCGTTACTGCTGATGTTCTTCTGCTTCATAGCCTCTTGCTCCGCTTTTGGATTCGTAGAGCGCCAGTTACCGCCCATATTCGTATCAGGATACCTGTATGTACCATCCCACTGCCCTAACCAGTTTACATTTTTGAACGCAGGGAGTATCTCAAACTGCATATCGTTGCTGAAAGCGATTTTTACCACCTGACCGTCAGCCCTGATATCGCTTCGTGGATAAACGTTTTGTATAGCACTTCGCACCGCCTGCAATAGACGTGATTGCCCATTTCCTCTTGCGGAATCGTAACGGTTGTATTCGTATTCCGGCAACTCAACCAGTATATCGATGTCGCTCGTATCGACAGCTGTTCCTCGTCCGTAAGAGCCGACATATAGGCTGTTTTGTGTTTCGCTCTGGCTATTCCAAAACTCCTGGTTTATCGCCCGTGTCACAGTTCGATAACGTGTTGATATGGTGCTTCTAGTATCTCTCGGAATAATCTCACCATATTTTGATACTGGCAAACTCATCGTGTTTCATCTCCAATCTGAAATTATGAGGTAATAAAGTGTTTAGTTTTAACTACGTTCACACATCTCACGCTCTCAAATCTGCAGATATCCTTATCTTTAACCCACAAGGGCGTTTTGCCATAGCAGAGCAGATTATGCCGTCGGACTTAACTTCCCATTATAGACATTAGCTTCTACATATAACATCCTACATAGTTTCACTTAATTTAACCAAATTCTTACCCGGCAAAGAACCTGGAACCGAAGAAGATATCTTCGCTCCTGCCTACCTAAAAGAAAAATCTGGGCTCCTTTCGCTTTTGACACATTTGACTTAGACGTAACGCAAGATCCTTAATAATACCGGTTTTCACCGTTCGGGCATTTTCAGGACAACTTTTTATGCAAGCGCAACATAAGATGCATTTTTCCTGATCAACCAAAGCACTATTTTCTAAATCAATAGCACCCAACAGGACACCCCTGTGCACAAACTCCACATCGCGAACACTGCTCATTGACTGCTATAAATCAAGAACCCATGCTTTAAATTCCCTATAGGGGTAGTTGCCAGGCACAGTTATATCTGAAACATCATTAACTGATTCAATAGACAGTAGTTTTTGATTTACTTTTTTCCCAAATAACTCCGCGTGTTTTATATCATTCATATCAGGACGAGCTGCGGCAATCGGCGTTTCAACATTGGGAAAAGAGTGTTCCCAAATAATCTTTCAGCTGCGTACTCGCAAAATGTCTTACGAACGCATTTAGTCCACGGTTATAAGCTAATTGAAAATAATATTTTTCTTGTTCGACAATAATTTTAACAAATCCTGCATTACCAGCTAAAATAAGCCACTCTATTATGAGTAGCTACTACTTTCTCTCTCAGGTTTATTGAGTCAAAAAATATTTTACAACAATTAATCACTTCAAATTCTCCGGATTCAGCCCCTCGAGTTCCTTAATCACAAACCTCCCGTCCTTCCTCACCAGCGCATCGTCAAAATAAATTTCCCCGCCGCCATATTCCAGGGCTTGGATGCAGACCAGGTCCCAGTGGATAGCAGATTTGTTGCCGTTGAAGCAGCTGTCGTAGGCGTTGCCCGGGGTAAAGTGGAAGGAGCCGGAAATTTTTTCGTCAAACAGGGTGTCCGTCATGGGGGCGGTTATGTAGGGGTTGACGCCCAGGGCAAATTCGCCGACGTACCTGGCCCCCTCGTCGGTGTCCAGGACCTTGTTGATCCGCTCATTGTCGTTAGCCGTGGCCCGGACGATTTTTCCGGCGCGGAACTCCAGCCGGATGTGCTCGTAAACAAACCCCTGGTACCGGGACGGGGTGTTGTAGGTTATATATCCGTTTACCGAATCCTTAACCGGTGCGGAGTAGACCTCTCCGTCCGGGATGTTTCTTTTGCCCGCGCATTTGATGGCCGGGAGCCCCTTGATGGAGAATGTCAAATCAGTATCGGGACCCGTAATTTTAACCCTGTCAGCGCGTTCCATCAATTCCACCAGCGGGTCCATGGCTGCGGACATTTTGGCATAGTCCAGGTTGCACACGTTGAAGTAGTAGTCTTCGAAGACTTCGGTGCTGGCGCCGGCCTGCTGGGCCATGGAGGGCGACGGGTATCTCAGCACCACCCATTTGGTTTTGGCCACCCGTATTTTTTCGTGCACTTCTTTCCAGAAATATTTGTTGTATAGGTCCATTTTGTCCTCGGGCACGTCCGACAGCTCGGCGCTGTTGTCCCCGGACCGGATGCCGATATAGGCGTCCATTTCATTCATCCTGGCCGCCTCGTACCGGGCGCGCGCTTTGACCTGTTCTTCCCCGGCCCCCAGCAGCCAGGCCCTTTCCACGGCGCTGTCTTTTAACGTTACAAAGGGCAAACCGCCGGCCAGATAGATTTCCTTCAACAGTTCCTTCACCAACGGCGGCTCAAGGCCCGTGTTCTCTATTAAAATATTTTCCCCGCTCCGCAGCGCGCAGGAATAGCGGACCAAATTTTTGGCCAGCACGGTAATGCGCGGATCAATCATTAAAAATCCCTCCCCATTCAATTTAACCTTTCCGTCTCAGCGATTTCCACATACCCTTCGGTTCCGTTCACCCGGATCCGCTGCCCGTCTTTAATCAGCCGGGTGGCGTTTTCCACGCTTACCACCGCCGGCAGGCCGTATTCCCGCGCGATGACGGCGCCGTGGGTCATCAGCCCGCCCACCTCCGTCACCAGGCCTTTGACGGATACGAACAGCGGCGTCCAACTGGGGTCGGTGAAGGGGGTGACTAAAATATCGCCTTCCTCTATGTCGGCGTCCGCCATACTCAATATTACCCGGGCGCGTCCTTCGACTACGCCGGCTGAAACCGGTACGCCCGCCAGGGCGCCCTCGGGGATACGGCCGGTGTTAAAAGCGCCGGAGATGCCCTCGCCCTCGGAGGTCAGCACCCGGGGCGGCGAAAGTTTTTCATAAACCTGGTATTCCTCTTTGCGCCCGGTGATAATGCTGTAATCCAGCCGGTTTGTGCGCACGGCCTCCCGGAGTTCCCCGAAGGACAGGTAGTAGACGTCATGCTTTTCCCGGATAACCCCGTTCTGCACCAGTTTGGCGGCCTCCCGCAGCAGGGCCTGCTTATAAACCCAGTAACGCTGGATGAGGGTATACTTGGGGTATTCACGGTAGCCGATAAAATTGCGCAAAAGGCTGATCATCCGCTTGGTTTTGCGGGCCTTCTTACGGCCGCCGTTAAGTTGCTCCAGGCGGCTTAAGAGCTCCCGCTCCTTCTCCTCGGCTTCCAGCCGCCCCTGCTGGAATTTGACGTTATGGGCATGGGGTGCGAAATTCTTGATATTGCTGAGGATCACCGGCACCAGGGCGGTGGGCTGTTCGCTCCAGCGGGTCCTGGTGATATCGATCTCGCCGTTGCAACGCATGCCGTATTTTTCGAGGTACTCCCGCAGCGCGCGGCTGACGGCGTCACCGCCCTCCAGTCCGGCCAGATCCCCGAAAAAGGTCTCGTCGTTGGGGTGCTGAAAATATTCCATCACCGCCGGATATTGCCGGACCACGTCGGATACGTCCAGCAGCGCCAGCCCCATTTCCGAGGTGATATTGTTGGGCACGGATTGGGTCAACACATCGGCCGCGCTCTTTTCACCCAGCCATTTTTCCATTCTGCTGTTGATCCAGGCCGCCGCAAGCAGCCCGACCATAATCGCTCCAAAGCCTCGCGGATCATAGATCATTTTTCTAAACCGGGCATAGTCCCGTAAAATAAAGGCAAATAGTTCGTCTCCGGATAAGCCGGCGATCCGCTGCCGCAGTTCTTGCAGCGACGCCTCGTTGCCGGCAATGAGTTCTTGAATGAACGACGGGTCATTCTTGCGGTAAACCAGATAAGAGTGAAGGGGAAGCGACCAGGACATGCCCTCTCTGCCCATGCTGATGGCCCTCTTGCCCCGGGGCAGCGATTTGATAAACCCCTTCCGCTTTATCAGAGTCTGAATGGCATTTTTTGTTAGCGGGTCGCTCTTGCCTATGGTACTGATTCCCAGCATCCGGCCGATGGGCGAGGCCAGGTCGTGCGTCAGTTCCAGGAACAGCCTGCCCCCGGCTTTGCGCAACGGATAATCACCGGACAGAAGCTGCAGGAAGGACATCCCCAAGGGCCTGATGGCGTCGGTCATCATTTGCTGGTGGCCGAAGGACATGTAGACCCGGGTCCGCCCGTCGTTTTCCGGCACGGGGAACAGGGTGGTGATGGGCCGGCTCTGAACGATGTATATGGAATGGGGGCCCATAGAGGAATGGGGACACACCTCTCTTTGGGGCCGGTCTTTGGGGTCGGAGGAATGTCCCCGATTATCTCCGCTGATACACCACTCGATGTCCTGGGGGCTGCCGAAATGAGTTTCGATCTTTCTGCCTATACGTTCGAGATGCAAAATCTGCTCGTCCGTTAGCACCTGCATGTTCCGCCAGCAGGGTTCCAGTTCCCGCTCCTCGGTGCCGCCTTCCTCCAGGGCGTAAATGGCCAGCTTTTTGTCGGCTATCTTTTTGTCGACGATCCTGCCGTCCCGCACCTTGTAGATGTCGGCGTTCACCAGGCCGGAGACCAGCGCCTCACCGAGCCCGAAACCGGCGTCGATGGACAGCACCTTCCGGTTGGCGGTGACGGGATCGGCCGTGAACATAATCCCCGCGGCGGCCGGAAACACCATCCGCTGAACCACCACGGACAGGTAAACCCTGCGGTGGTCGAACCCGTTCTGGATGCGGTAGACTACCGCCCGGTCGGTGAACAGCGACGCCCAGCACTTGCTGATATGCCGCAGCACGGCGTCCTTTCCTTTAATGTTCAAATATGTTTCCTGCTGGCCCGCAAAGGAGGCCAGGGGCAAATCCTCGGCGGTGGCGCTGGAACGCACGGCATAGGCGTGCTCCAGGCCAAGCCCGGCAAGACGGCCGGCCACTTCCGCCTTAATGTCCCCGGGGATCCCCATCCCTTCAATAACCCGGCGGATTTGCCCGCTAACGGCGGCAATTTTTTCCCGGTCGTCCGCCTTCAGTAGCGCCAGTTCGTCCAGCAGGGTGTTAAACTCTTCGTTGTGCCCGATGGTTTTTATATAAGCCCCGGTGGTGACGCAAAAGCCTTCCGGCACCCGGATGCCCTCGATCCCGGACAATTCCCCCAGGTTTAAGCCTTTGCCCCCCACGTCCATCAATTTTGTTTTGTCGATCTCCTGAAAATCAAGCACATATGTATTCATACCTTTATCATATCCCGTGACACAGACAGTATTTATGTCACCGGGCGGGGTATTTTTTAGCCGTCACCGGCAAAGGAGCGCCTTTTTTTAGCGCCTTCCGCCCCAGAGGGGTTAAAACCACCACCGGATATTCCGTGCCGCTCAAAGCCAAAAAGCCGTCCGCCAGGAGGCGGTCAATCATGGCCAAAATGGTCTTGCCGCTTTTGCCCGCCAGGCTGCGGTAGTAAATCAGGCTGTCATACCCGAAGGCCGACATATTGGCGGTGGCGGCGCCCCGGAGGATGTCCGACAGTTTCTTGCGTCCCACTCCGCGCCGCAGCTCGGCCACACAGGCCAGCACCGCCAGCGGATCTTTGGAGTATTCCAGCTCGCCCGAGGCGCCGGCCCGGCAGTTGTCGCAGCAGGACACGGTTTCGCCCGCCGGCTCCTCGCCGAAATAGTTCAGCAGCACAGTCCGCCTGCATTGGGTGGTATTGGCCCAGTTAACCACGGTATTGAGCTTTTCCTTGCGGTGGCCAATCCGGTTTTCCACTTCCCGCAGGGCTTCGTCCACCGCCCCCGGCGCCGGGCGAATTCCCGGCTCCAGGTAAAGGCGTTCCTCGTCCCGGTCGGTCAGCCGCAGGGCCTGCAACCGCTCTAGGATGCTGATCACCTGCCGCAGCTTGGTATCCGCCAGCCCGTCCCGCTCCAGCTCGGCCAGGGGCACCGCCGAGCCGCCATCCCCGGCGTTCCTGGCGCAGGCCCGCCAAAAAACCGCCAGGTCCTCCCGGGTCACGGCGTCGTTGTCGATAAGCCATTCCTGCAGCCTTTTATCCTTCAGGGAATACAGCAGCAGGCACTCCGCCGGCAGCCCGTCCCGGCCCGCCCGGCCGATTTCCTGGTAGTAAGCTTCCAGGGAGGCCGGCAGACTGTAGTGGACCACAAAGCGGATATTGGCCTTGTCGATGCCCATGCCGAAGGCGTTGGTGGCCGCCACCACGCTGATTTCTTCATTAATAAAGGCGTCCTGGACCCTGGCGCGCCGGCCCGGCGTCAAACCGGCGTGGTAGCAGTCTGCGGGAATCCCCAAAAGATCCTTGACCCAGGCGGCCACCGCCTCGCTCTCTTTCCTGGTGGCGGCGTAAATAATCCCGCTGCCCTGGCGCCGACCCAGGAAATCCCGCAGCGCCGACTGCTTTTCCCTTTCCCCGTCCACCCGCCGGGCGGCGATGTAAAGATTGGGCCGGTCGCTGCTGGCCGCAATCTTTCTGGCGCCGGAAATCCCAAGTTGTTCCAGGATGTCCCGCTGCACCGAAGGCGTGGCGGTGGCGGTAAGGGCCATAATGCGCGGCCGCTGCTCCAGCTGCTGATAGAAGGTCTCAATCCAGAGGTAGTCCGGCCTGAAGTCGTGACCCCATTGGGAAACGCAGTGGGCTTCGTCCACCACCAGCAGGTCCACCGCCAGTTCTTTGATTAACTCGTTGAAATATTTGTTGCGCAGCCGCTCCGGGGCGATATAGACGATTTTGTACTCGCCTTCGCGGATACCGCGCATCCGCCGCCGATATTCCTCGGGCCTGAGCTGGCTGTTCAGCAGGGTGGCCTGGGAAAAATCCTTTTCATGCAGGTTATCCACCTGGTCTTTCATCAGCGCCACCAGGGGTGAAATAACCAGGGTCAGGCCGGGCAGCAGCAAGGCCGGAAGCTGGTAGCAAAGGGATTTGCCGCTACCGGTGGGCATCACCGCCAGCACGTCCTCCCCGGCCAGGGACGCTTCCATCACTTCTTTTTGCCCCGGCCGGAAGTGCGCAAAGTGAAAGTGCCTGGTCAGGGCCTGGTTTAAATCCGGTGCCGTCGCCATAAGGTTACCTCAGCAGCTCTTCTATTTCGCCCAGCAGCCCCGCAAACTTATCCAGCCCCGCCTGCACCGGCTGGGGCGTGGTCATATCCACGCCGGCCGCCTTTAACAGGTTCAGCGGGTAATCCGAGCCCCCACTCTTGAGGAAGCTCAAGTAGCGGTTCACGGCGGGCTCGCCCTGTTCAATAATCTGTTTGGTCAGCGCCGCCGCCGCCGAAAAACCGGTGGCGTATTTGTAGACGTAAAAGGCCGAGTAGAAATGCGGTATCCTGGCCCATTCCATTTCAATTTCCTCGTCGATAACGATCCCCGGCCCGTAATAGTCGGCGTTAAGCTGCCGGTATGTTTCATTAAGCAGGCTGGGAGTGAGGGCTTCCCCGTTTTCCGCCTTTTGATGGGTGATCCTTTCAAACTCGGCGAACATGGTCTGCCGGAAAACGGTGCCGCGGAACTGCTCCAGGTAATGGTTCAGCAAATACAATCTCTTTTCCCGCTCGGTGACGGTTTTCAGCAGGTAGTCCATCAGCAGTTGCTCGTTGACCGTGGAGGCCACCTCGGCGGTGAAAATCTTGTAGTGGGCGTAGGTATAGGGCTGGGCGCCATATGCGTAAAACGAGTGCATGGCGTGCCCCATTTCATGGGCCAGGGTAAAAACATTGCTTAAATTGTCCTGGTAGTTCAATAATATATAGGGGTGCACCCCGTAGGGGCCCCAGGAATACGCGCCGCTGGTTTTGCCCTTGTTCTCGTAAACATCCGCCCAGCCACCGTCCAGTCCCCGGGTCATGGTTTCCACATAGTCAACCCCCAACGGGGCCAGGCCTTGCTTGACTAATTCCACCGCCCCGGCGTAGGGGATGTTCCACTTTACATCCTTAACCACCGGGGTGTATAAATCATAAAAGTGCAGTTCATCCAGCGCCAGCAGTTTTTTGCGCAGCTCCAGGTAGCGGTGCATTTGGCCCAGGTTGCGGCGCACCGTTTGCACCAGGCTGTCGTAGACCTGCGCCGGAACATCGTCGGCAAAAAGCGACGCCTCCAGGGCGGAAGGGTATTTGCGCACCCGGGCGTAAAAAACGTCTTTTTTGATACTGGAGCCGAGGGTGGCGGCCAAGGTGTTGATTAGACTGCGGTACGAGCTGTACAGAGACTGAAAGGCGTCCCGGCGCACCCGGCGGTCGCCGCTTTCCAAAAACTGAATGAACCGCCCGTGGGTGACCTGCACCTCTTCGCCCTGCTCGTTTTTAATGGACGGGAAGGTCAGGTCCGCGTTGTTGAGCATCCTGAAGATGTTGGCCGAGGCCTGGGTTACTTCCTCGGCCCGGGCGATGATCTGCTCTTCGGCGGCGCTCAGCCGGTGCGGTTTTTGCCGTAAGATTTCCTCCAGGGCGAATTTGTAAAGCTCCAGCCCCGGCTCCTCCCGCCGGAAGCGCTCCAGGGTTTCCGCCGGCAGGCTCAGGATTTCGGGCACAAAATAGGCGTTGGCAGCCTGCAGCCTGGTGTTCAAGCTTTCCGACCGATCGCTCAGCGCCTGGTAGACGGGGTTGGCGTTATCCTCATCCCGCCTCATCCGGGCGTAGGTGTATACCTTTTCATTAATTTGTTCAACCTGTTCCTGGGTCCGGAAAGCCTCCAGCATGGTATGGGCCGATTCACCCAGCCTGCCGTTATAGGCCCCAACCGCGTCAATCATTTTTTCAACCTGGCGGAAATCCTGTTCCCACAGTTCATCCGAGGGGTAGATGTCTTCAAGCCGCCATTTATACTCCGCGGGAATTTCATTTCGAGTGGGCAGATTCATTTTTTGAACCTCCAATTCTTTAAATATTATAGAAGGAAACCGGCGCCGGCCTATTGAATGCTATTATGTCCGGCCATGAAAACATTAGTATCGGGGACGGTGAGCGTAACCATTGAAAACTTTCGGATTGTTTTTGATTTTCTCCCTGCTGCTGCGCAACCCCTTGCTGGCGCTGCTGGTGATTATAATAATATATGTGATCATCGACCGCAGCTTTATCGGAATCCTGCCTGATTTTATGGCTCCTTTGCGGCACAGGAGAAATATGGTTGAACTGCGGCGTCAAATACAGGTTAACCCACATAACGCCAATGCGCAACTGGAACTTGGCGAAGCCAGTTTTTTGAGCGGACGGTACCAAGAGGCGGTTGAGTACTTGGAACAGGCGCTGGTTAAAATGGATGATTCGGCGCTGGCCCGGTATTACCTGGGCGCGGCCTTTTTTCACCTGGGCCGGCGGGAAGAAAGCCTGGAGCAGCTAAACGAAGCAATCCGGTTGAACCCCAAAATAGCCCACGGTTACCCCTACCTTTACCTTCTTAGGCACGAGTATTCCAGTGAACTGGTGGAAAATTTATTACGGTACGGTGCGGTGAAAACTTTCTTTGAGGCCGGCAAGTATTTCAAAGAAACCGGCAACCGGGAAGACGCCGACAGGTTCTTTGACGAGGTGTTGGACGCTTACCGCTTGTCCTCACCCACCATGCGGAGGAATTTCAGGAATATGTATCTTTATACCAAACTGTTCGGGAAAAGCAAATAGCTACAAAAAAAGGGCTACTGCACTTCGAACACCGGGTTTTGTTGTGCAGCAGCCCTTTTTAGATTATTTTTAGTGACCAAGCCGTTGTCATATTAAAATCCACCAATATCAAAAGATTTTAATCATACTAAAAAACAAAGTTATAATTATATAGATTAATATTAGGCCACTAATAGCTCTATACTTATTTCTTAATAAAAACACTATAATTAGAAATATAAGCACCAATAAATATCTTGCATAGACATCTGGTATTTCAAGGATAAAAAATAAATTACTGAAAATCATATTTACTACATAAACCATCAATATTATTAATATGTTATTAATAATATTACATATCCTAGGTGACATTTAACTCATCTCCCGTTTAGAAAGTTTATTTCAAGTGGGTGATTATATTGTCAATAGCAACTTCTGCAACTGCTAGATACAAAAGGTGCTTGCAACAGTTTTTGAAGTTTTTTGCTTTCAAAAGCTAAAGCTTTTAATATACTGGCTATTTTCTGTCTAAATAATCATTCAAAACATACTTTTATGTGAGTATTGGGTTAGCCCCGCAGCGCATAATTATGCAGTAAAAACACCATAAGTAATCGTATCGGTTAATACACAAGCGACTAACAGACGTGAACGACTATCCCACAAACTGGCGACGGTTAGTTCTAAACAGAATTCGTTTAAGTAAGCCTGAAAATGCTTGGGAGGCAGACCGTGAAACGTACCACCAATAAAGGCTTTTGCGTTGGAGATCATTCGTGTGAGCTATTTCAAATGTTCTAGATTATCTTTGACGTTAAATTTGAGCGGTTGGTGATCGCATCTCTTTAACATCCGGAATAGCCTACGCTTGTTAAAGCAATATCTCAACTAGCACCGGCGTCTATTCCTTACCCCGACCACATTCACTGTCTTCGGTCGGAGCATCAAAGAAAGCACCGCCGAGTTCAACCAATTGATAGTTGGGACCAATACATTAATTATAGCACAGAAAGCCTTAAAAACCCAGAGTTTTCAAGGCTTTGCGGGGATTTTTTATCCTGATTTTGGGTTGGTATTCTGTGTCGTTTTTAGCTATGTGATCCTCCTCCCAATCAGTTCCTCCCGTCTCAATTTCAATTCCACTCTCGCCCCGCCTAAAAGGATGGACAACTTTTCGTCCGTAAGCGTAAAGGTCTGCTCCTCTCCAGACGCCGGCCATCGAAATGTCCTTTCTCCAGACGCTTGAAATACAGCCAGAATCCATCACCGTCCCATTCCAGTATCTTAACGCGATCCCGACTCCTGTTGCAGAACACAAACACCGCCCCGTCAAACGGGTCAAGTTTGAAGCTGCCTTCTACAATGGCAGCGAGTCCGTTGATATTCTTCCGCATATCTGTCTGACCGCAAGCGAGAAACACGCGCTTACCGGAGAAGCTCAGCATGACCGTTTAAGCGCCGCAAGCAATACGGCTATTTTCTCTGCCGGATACCCCGCTGTCCGCAACGATCCGCATTCCTGCAAGAGCAATGCGAATTTCGCCTTGTCCGCCATTTTCCTGAAACGGTAGCCGTTCATGTGCTTCTAGCAATTTTCAATTCAGCAAAGCCCAGTGGGATCAAGCATAAAGTATATAAAACATGAGTGTCATCTTCGATAAAACTCTAGACGGAAACTGAAGAAAAGAAATTGTTTTTACAATGGGTTTTAATCCCATCATAGTGATGTATTGTATGTCCTGTAACTTAAACAAAACCCTTGAAACCTCCTACCAGGAGGCGCAAGGGCTAGTTTGCTTGCTCGCGTTATCTAGAACTTCGTTAGTTTTTGAAAACTGTCAATGAGGTCTTGTCAAATTTTCAATCTTTAGTTCCATTTTAAATTAATTTGATTATAATTTACACCGAAGCCACCTGGCTTTGGTGTCCACTGACCCCATACGTCTCCATCACAAAGATTTGCTGCTGCCTGATCCAAATAATGATTGCAATCTACTGCTGCTGAAACACCAAACCGTAGAGCATAACTACGACCAGCAGTAAGTGTTACCGTAATAGAATCATTTATTGTTCCGGTTTGTGGGGTCATATAACCGGTTAATACTTTGTCAAATAATGCTTTGCCACCAATATCACTATATGTGTTTAAGTCATAAATAGATACTCTAACTTTCCCTGCAGCGGTGGAATTCCTTGTTGGCAGTAATGTTTGTAATTGGGCCTTCCAATTCCCTTTGAATGTAATAGTTGCAGATCGCGAACCTGATCCGGAAATCTTTATTTCATTACCAACCCACGCCCAACTACCTGCTTCGCCTACCGCCATCATGTATACACCAGCATCAGCCCAACCTGGTTCATTAGCATAACCAAATCCAATACCATATGTGCCAAATCCTTGACCATCTTCACCACTGTTACCAGCATTACCCCAAGAAAATGTTTTGTTAGTACCTATAGGTACATCAATAACACTATCTATTGTAATATCCTGAATTGAGATTGAATTTGGATCAAAATTCAGGTCTTTTTTTATTCCAGCTTCATTCATATCTTTTTCCATTTGCTTTAATATATCCTCTGAAGTTGTATTTATATCATTCATTGCATAAACAGGTGTATTAAGAAAAAAGCATAGTGTAATTATCACTAATATTATAACTTTACTCTTACGCATCTAGAGGCCTCCTTTTTAACTTTTTAAAATATCGCAGATTAAGTTTTTTAAATTAATCTTATGACTGTTGTAATAGTGGTTATGAATAGGCCCATGCCATAAAATTGCAAGGTCTGTACCCAGCTTGCTTACCGAATAACTATTACTTTCTTTTGGAGAGAGTCTTGGATTAACAATTTAACATACTTATTCACCCCTATCATTATTATTAATAAAACTGCGTCATAAAAAAAAGGCACAGTTTTTTCTTTTTAAATTAATCACTCTATCACTTAAAATTTAAACATCACTGCGCCTTCTAAATTGTGAATTCATTCTACCTGCCATAAAAATACACGTCAACCACCCTCGCCCAGAAAGTGGATATCCTTGCCTGAAACCTGCTTTTGGCCATTTGAAATTTTATTGTATAAAACGGTACTGCGAAAAAAGAAGGGCGCCTTTACAGCCCTTCCCTAACCGCCTGGCATTGCCAGCATTTTTTCCAGTACCCTGGCTCTCTTTGCAACCATTAATGCCGTTTTTTCTGTGACGGTAAAACTAATCTCATAGCCGTTTCTGCCCCGGGGGTAAATCTCCTTAATCATATTCAAGTTTATAATAAAGGACCGGTGGGAACGGAAAAAGGTTCTGCCGATTAGCCTTGCCTCAATGCTGTTCAGGCTTTCCGTGATGCTAAGTTTATCTTTTCTGGTAATAATAATGGTTTTCTCCTCTTCCGTGGTGATAAAAATAATGTCTTGGATATTTATAAAGATCAGCTTTTCATTCTGCCTGATCACAAATCTGACGGAGCTTGTTTTTCCAATTGCGGGTGAAGCGAAGCGGTTTGTTGGAACAGGTGTTCTTTTTGCATCCTGTTGTTTGATCCTTTCCATGGTCCTTTTAATGCGCTCCAGTTTAAATGGTTTAACCAGATAATCAAAAGCATAAACTTCGAAAGCTTCATGGGTGTAGTCATCGTGAGCGGTGGCAAAAATCAATATGGTCCGGGGATTAATGTCGCATATTTCCCGCGCCAGATCCACACCGTTTTTTCCCGGCAATTCAATGTCGATAAAGACTACCCGGGGATGCAGCTTTTTCATCATTTCCAACGCCGTTATGCCGTCCCCGGCTTCTCCCAACACTTCCACATCGGGTATTTGTGACAGTGTCTTCTTGAGTATATGGCGCATGGCCGGGTCGTCTTCGGCAATCAATACCGATAACATGATTTGCCACAAACCTTTCCGTCAACTTATTTTTTCACCGGCGGCACCGGCTGGTATACAGTAAAAAAGCTGGCCGGTTTAATGCCGATACCTGCTATAATCAAGGCCGTCAATATTACAGGAGTGTAAAGCAATTTCTTCAGCAAACGCATCGTCTTCACCCCCCTTGCCCGTTAATTTAATCATAAACCCGTCGGCACGGGCCACCAACCCGTAACCCCACGGGGTAAAGCTTATGGTTTGCGTGGTCAGGGCTAAAAGAGCGGCCAGCATAAGGGAACAGTTTCCCCAATCTGCCAAGTGTATGATTAGCCCGGCCCAAAGTAACAGGTACAGTAGGGACAAGGTTTTAAACATGTTTATTTCCCGCTTTCCGTCCAGAACGCGATAGGGTACTTCCCCAGGCGCCCATTTAACGGTGCAGGCAGCCGACATAATGATAACAATACCGGCCATGATCTTAAGCAAGTGCAGCGTTGTCAGGCCGGCTGTGTTTGCCGCCGCCAGGCCGATAAACAGGTACATTGTTACCCCCAGGACCAGGCAGCGCCAGTAACCGGTACAGTGGCCGCCGCCGCTCAGCAGGCGAAAAAGGCCGGCGGCAGCCAGCGCCAAGGCTACCTGGGATACAATGTTTAACAGGTAAGCCAGGGTAAAAAGTACCGCTCCCTTAATTAGCATGCCCATAATTATTTCCAGGCCATAGCGCAACTGGTCCACTTTGTCCTCTTCCAGGCCGGTAGCCTGCGCCATATGTAAAGCGGCTGCACCGGCCAGTTTGTTTAAATCAATCATAGCCTCTTGACTCCTTAATCCGGTATATATACCGAAAAAATTGTTTCGTCGCCGGTATGTTCCATGGTTACCCGACCCGAGTATTTGTCAACGATCTCTTTTACAATGGTCAGACCCAAGCCCCGGTTGTTTTCCTTGGTACTGTAATGCGGTTCGTACATTCGGTCCCGCGTTTCAGCAGGGATGGGGTCGCCCGTGTTGGCCACGGTGAATACATATTCCCCTGGTTCCCGGGAAATCTCCAGCCTCACCAAGCGGCGTTCCCCTGCATAAGCGACCACTGCATCAATGGCGTTGTCCAGCAGGTTGCCCAGCAGGGAGTTGGCCTCCATGGTGCTTAATGATAAACCTTGCAGGCTACAGTCCACCTGAATGCTGAAAGGTACACCCCGGGCTTCAGCCTGTCCCGCCTTGGCAAAAAGCATGGCGCTGATGCCGGGATTGTCGGTTTTAACCACTTCCGCCGGGTTGGTGATCTCTAAAAACATCTGCTCCACATAATCACGGGCTTCATTAAAAGAACCGACCTCAAGGAGCCCGTAAACCGCCTGCAGATGGTGGTTGTAGTCATGGCGCTGCTTTCTAATGGTCTTGATTAACTTGTCCAGTTGGGTAATGGTTTCCCCGGCTTTACGGGCCTCGAATTCTTTTTCTTTTAAAACGGATATTCTTCTTAACGCACCAATTGAAAGCACTGTTACGGCAACAAGCATCAAACTAAATGAGACCGTGATCAAATGTAAGTATCTATTAGCCAAGGCTCCTGTTTGGGAAAAGAATAAAGTCAGATTTAATATTGCCAGCAGCAGTACAGGAAATAAAACCAGTACATATAAACTTAAAAATGTCTTTTTGGCCTTTATTCCGATATCGTCTCCGGAAGTCCGTTCTTTTGTTGCAGCGTCATAATTAAGTAAGTGAAAATTATACCGCCGGCAGACGATGATAATCAACAGAATAATCGCTGCTTGCGGCAGAAAGACAATGATCCGGATGCGGTCGCTGGCAAAAATGTCCTGCAAGGAATAACCGGTAATACTTAATAGCGGAGGTATAATGGCGGCATCCAGCGTCGCATAAATTACAAGACCAAGTAGGGCGATAACGGCGCTTCTGCGTAAAGATATACCGGTGACAAGTTTAATGATGAGAATGTAAATAGCTGCCTGCGCCAAACTGTGCAGCCCGAAGGGTATGGGAGTAAGCCTGATGAAATAGGAAGATGCCGCTTGGGCAACGCTAATCATAATTAAATGCGGCGGCATTATTTGCTGGTTAAAATGGACGATTCGGCGCTGGCCCGGTACTACCTGGGCGCGACCTATTTTCATCTGGGCCAACGGGAAGAAAGCCTGGAACAATTCAATGAAGCAATCCGGTTGAACCCCAAAATAGCCCACGGTTACCCCTACCTTTACCTTCTTAGGCATGAGTATTCCGGTGAACTGGTGGAAAATTTATTGCGGTACGGCGCGGTGAAAACTTTTTTTGAGGCCGGCAAATATTTCAAAGAAACCGGCAACCGGGAAGATGCCGACAGGTTCTTCGACGAGGTGCTGGACGCCTACCGCTTGTCTTCGCCCACTATGCGGAGGAATTTTAGGAATATGTACCTTTACGCCAAGCTGTTCGGGAAAAGCAAATAGCCTGTTTAGGCTAAAAGCAAAAAAATGACCGCTCCGCATTAGCAAGGACGGTCATTGGATTATATTGGTCATTCCCGCACTCTAGTATTTTGAAGGCGTCTGACTGCTCCATTCGTGGCAGCAATCTTAGTTTAACCTTATATGTTGCCACCCAAGTGATCAGGTATGGGGTTATCACGGGGTCATCGCATCCGCCTTTTCGAAAATACCCATCACCATAACCTTTCAGGCCTCCAATACCCGGACAGCTTTATGGTAGCAGATACAGGCTTCCCGTTCTTTGCACACAGTCGCCTACCTTACCGACCGTACATGATCCACGCTTTCGCATTTGGACCTGCGCATCCGCCTACGGTCCTCTTCGTTCCCGCTTCTACTTCAGACAGCCCCTCACGGGTTTACCATAGACTTAGGCTTCCCAGGATTCACCGTCGTCCACAGAGGAGGACTTGCTCCTCCGTGCTTGTTGCTTTCCGGACTCCCGATTCGTTTAAACTTCTTGTAACGCAACCGCTGTCCTTAATAGTTACTCTGCTGTGTCAGTACACAGAGAATGCAACTACCCGTAACACAAATGGTCGGCAGTTTATAAATGCAAGCTTAGCTAAAAAAAATCATAATTTAATTTAACTTTAACCACTATTTTTTATGTTTATCAAATTCTTGCAATGCATACTTTATTGCTGTTTTTATAATACAAAATAGAATAATAGCCGGTATTAAAACTTTAAGAAGTGCAAATAGATACATACTGAAATTATTCATTTTTAACTATTCTCTCCTTAGTTGCTACCTCATATAATTATCAAACTCAGCTATGCTAATTATATAAGAAATTACTTGTTCATCAAACTGGTACGCTATTTTGGCACAAAAACATCCTTTTAATATAAGACTGCTGAAAAACGGTTTTGGTTTCACATTTTCATGCAAAAATTATCTGCTTTTTACGACAATATTCACGCAGCAAAGCAAAATTGACAATGGGTTGCCCTGACCTCTGTCGTTGTTTCTAATTACAGGATATGGTATAATCTGTTTAATCACGTAATTATGAGTTGGTGAAAGCATTGCCTGAATACATAGCTGACTCGTCATTTCTGATCTCATTGTCGAAGATTAACGCTCTCCAATTTATTAAGCTGTTACCAGGACTTGTGTTATGCCCGAATGAAGTCTACAAAGAAGTTGTTGAGATAGGATTGCACCGGGGGTATGCAGATGCGTTTATTATCAACCGGGAGGTCTTTTTGCCAGAACCCCCTTTAGTAGCAACGATAACAGTATCAACCTGTCTTCAAACAAGAGGAATATCGCAGGTGGATGATAAGGTTTTATCTTTGGCCTTTCAGCACGAAGCCATTTTATTGACTGACGACAGAAGGCTGCGTAACAAGGCTCTTGACATCAGCCTTAAAACATATAATTCACCGGAGTTCCTGCTTTATTACCTGAATTATAACGGTCTAAAATCGGCCCTTGAAAGTCTGGTTAATCATAATCGCCTTGATGAGAAAACCGCTATGTTTTATCTGGAGGCTAAAAAACAATGGGAAAAAGAATAAAAATAAACACGGAATTTGATCCGGTGCTTTTAAAAAAGTTGGATGCTTACGCTTCCAAAGAGTACCTTGATCGTTCATCAGCGCTGCAACAATTAGTTTCTGTTGCATTGCGCGAAATCTATAAAAAAGAGGCTATCCAGGCTTATCGCGAAGGCCGGATGACCATTAGACAGTGCGCTGAGATGCTGGGAGTTGATTATTTTGAGATGAACGATATACTTCAATCAGAAAAAGCAAACGTCATTTCTGAACCTTTCCATGACACGGATAAGCTGCTCAAAGATTTGCATGAATCCTTTGGCTCCAAATAGTGCACTTCAAAACCAGTTGCGGGGTGGCGATTCCGTTCCAGGTGAGTTCGATTCTCACACACTTCCGCCAATAATAACAAAGCCTCCGAAGATCAGAGGTTTGTGTATTTTTCTGTTGCCGCATAAAGTATCGCCCATAATCATCAACTCCTTTCGGTTACAGCGACTTCCGGCTCGTCCCATCCCAGGGCCGAAATAAGTACATTGGTATCGGTGGTTATCCTCATTTATTTTTTACACTCCGTGCCCACTTGATTGCTTTCTCAACGTCCTGGGGGGTTATGCCCTCTTTTTGAAGTCTCTCTCTGATCGGTTTGGCAAAATCATCAAAATCATTTGCTGGTATCATTTTTTTTATTTCCACTTGGGAACCTTTTTTCTCAAAAAGGATATAACCGCCTTCTTTAATATTCAAAGATTTCCTTAATTCCAGAGGCACTGTTACCTGTCCTTGGTGGTTAACCGGGCAATATAATGGTTACTCATTTACAACACACTCCAGTATGATTTTCTTACATAGAATATAATATATCCTTTCTTACCAAACAATCTCTTTACAGGGCTGTTTTTGAGCAGGCGGCATCAGGAGGCAGTTGAGTACCTGAAACAGGCGCTGATAAAAATGGATGATTCGGCGCTGGCCCGGTATTGCCATGAACTGGTGGAAAATCTATTGCGGTACGGTGCGGTGAAAACTTTTTTTGAGGCCGGCAAGTATTTCAAAGAAACTTTAGGTTAAAAGCAAAAAATGACCGCTCCGCATTAGCAAGGGCGATCATTTGGGCAATGCCAACGAAAGAAGTTCAGCAAGCCCTATTTATACATAATAGGCCCACCAAACAATATGCAAGATATCAGCAATATTCTAAAAGCCTGCCCAAAAGTTATAGTATTTAAATTAAATACTTCCGGCATTGTAGTATTCCATAGGAACCTCAGCAAAAAACTTAAAAATAATGTAATCCCAATTACCAGCGGGACGTATCCTAACCAATACAAAAACAATTAATATCTCCCCCAACCAAAGAGGACCCCAAAGCAGATACTATTATATAACAACCCATATTCAAGGTCTTCCTTTATCAATGAGCTAAATTACTCTTTATCACTAGTATTTAAAGATTTTTGATTGTTCATTTCAGGCTCACCGAATGTAATAGTACCCTCCCCACCACCTTGAAACAAATGCTCAATTGTCTCATCTGAAGGAAAAGCTACCTTCCATTGCCTATCTACCAGAATTAAACGGAAAGTGTGATTTGAGTCCTTTGTTTTTCCAAATTCCTCACAAATTAATGCGGCATCTATATAAACTTTTTCATCGCCAGATTTCTTAATATCTTCAACTTGATAGCTTAAGTATTTAGTTTGCTGCAAATCTTCTTCATAAAACTCTAACTGTTCTTCTTTATTGGAGAATCTACGATCAACGACAAAACTTGCGGCTTTTTGTGTATCCATCTCTATTAAAGAATCCAAGAAGTTTTTTAGTACAGTTTCAGGTTGAACAGGATTCGTCGTCGATGACGATTGACAACCTCCAATTAAAGCGATTGTGATTGCAACTACAAATAAGAAAACGGGTGCTAAGATATTGTTTTTTTTACAGAAATAAAGCATAAGGATAAGTCATCTCTCCTTGTTAAGACCGACATTATAGTGATTTAGTTGAAATAATAATGAGACCGTTTGTCAACGGCACTTGAATTTTGACCCCCTCGTAGATTAAAAAAACCTCTGAGAGAGCGGGTGACAGATCACCTCCATCAGCTAAAGATGTATCCAGTGGTTTTCTGATTAATCCGGCGCGCTGCTTTTCTTTTACCGGTAGGATTCACCCTTAATGTTAATAACGGTGCTATGGTGCAGCAAACGATCCAGGATGGCAGTTGCAATAATCGTGTCACCAAAGATTTCACCCCATTGCCCAAACCCGCGGTTGCTGGTCAAAATGATGGACCCTCGCTCGTACCTCCTGGAGATCAACTGGAATAAGAGATGCGCGCCGTGGACATCAACCGGAACATAACCGATTTCATCAATTATCAATAG
Organism: Bacillota bacterium; assembly: GCA_023439185.1. GTDB lineage: Bacteria > Bacillota > Desulfotomaculia > Desulfotomaculales > Desulfallaceae > BRH-c8a. The sequence continues at coordinate 68,648 of JAEXOR010000050.1, forward strand.
TTTAGGAACGCAGTAGAATTTGATTTTCTCCTCTAGGCGGTTCTCGGCATATGCCTTATTCAAAGAAGCAATCAGAGCGGCAGCCGAGGTGAAAAGTACCCGGTACTTTCTTTGGATGGCCTTCAGCCCCAGAGCCACTGACAAATGAGACTTACTGATACCTGGAGGGCCTAAAAGGATCTGCCGTTGATCAAAGAGTGGCAGAACAGACCCCTGCAGAGCATTTATGCCATTGTATTTTTGAATGCCATTCACTTTAAGTAAAGCTGGACGGCCAAATCGTTAATAAGGCGGTAATGTTAGTATTATATAAGCGGAATAATCTTGATTTAAATCAATTGATAAAGGGATCTCAATTTCCATATTGCTTGTCCTTTTTTTAAAAAGAAAACCAATCCAAGCATCTTTACCTGAATCTGTTATTTGATATGAAGAATAGCCGATTGCATTACGAATCTGTGAAAGGTTTTCGCTATTAATGCGAGCAACTGAATATACATTTTTTACATCATATTGAAGTTCTATCTCTCCTTGCTCATTGAGGGATGCTGAGTCAAAAATTAAATCGAAATAAATATAATCATTATTATGATAGATATTTTTCAATATATGAATAGCCTTATTCCCATCTTTACTACTTATCATTTCTACCTTTTCATCTTGCTTTCCAGAAATAATAAAACCTTCATCATTCATGTGCTTACTAAAATCCTCCAACATTAACTTAGAACGTTTTATATCTATTGACTTTGATAGTTGATGTTCAGCACTCTCTTTATTTTCATCACTGAAAGTGTCATTTTTAGGGTCATCTAATGACGCACAACCTACTGTTAACGATAACAATAATAATATTAATAAAGATAATACTATTTTCATTATTTAACCCCTTCCCGAAAAAAACGATCATCATCGCATCCAACAGGCATGCAAAAGCTTGTTAAAATTAACCACAATTATGGCCCAAAACCATTTTTGAAGTGGTGTGCAGTTTATGAAAAATAGTTCTCGTTGCCAGTTGGAACCCCAGCAGGGTCACCAGCAGTGCTTCCGGCAGTGAAACCAAAAGCAGGGAAAATAGCGACATTTTGTCCAAGATGCTTACCTCCCGGTTCTTGAATAAAGCCGGTATTCCTTTTCGGATTGTCTGAAAAGTGCTTTTGGCCGTTTGAAAAGTGGATTTGAGCGTTTGAAAAATTTTATCCATCCTGTTATGAACACCTCTTAAATATAAGACTGTTGAAAAATGATTTTGTTTCACATTTTTATGCAAAAATTATCTGCTTTTTACGACAATATTCACGCAGCAAGGCAAAGGTGAGCCTCGCTATGACCTGATAGCGCAAATCGTCAATGTACGAGTTCAATATCACGCAGGAATTGCTTGCCCTAGCCTCATTGGTTTGTCCAATAGCAAAGGCTCCGGAAAAGCTTAACGTTATCCGAAGCCTTCATTTAAAATAGACAAAAAATAAATCCCATCTACGGTGGGACTTCCGGTTTTAACCGAACAAATCGCTGTGTGTGCCAGTGCGGGTAAGATATAAGATCAACTCACCGGCCGAAATCTCGTAGACAAGCAACCAGTCAGGAGTAATATGACACTCCCGACACCCGGCAAAGCTTCCGCTAAGCGAATGATCGTGATTTGCAGCGTCTAATGACTCGCCACTCGCAAGTTTTTTAATAATCACTGTCAGAGGTTCAAGATTGTATCCCCGTTTCTGAACACGTTTTAAGTCTGTAACTCCTTCATCATCTCGTCAACGTCTGTATAGGTCTTACCGAGAGTAGGGTCTTTTTTCATCCGTTTAACTTCCTCTAACGCCGCCAGTGTTTCCGCGTTCGGGGTATCAAGAGCGACGTCAAAAGGGATGCGTTGCTGACGCACAGCCTGACGCAAAAAAATATTGAAGGCCGTCGTCATATTCATTCCGAGCTCTGAAAAAAGCTGTTCAGCCTGTTTTTTAAGCTCAACGTCCAAGCGGATGCTTATATTTGTCGTATCGGCCATAATCATCAACTCCTTTGGTTTTACATTTTTATGCATTAAGAAATAATTCCGGCTCCCGTCTATTGGCAAAATTCACCTCAAGCTCGTGTTTATGATTTAAATAGCCTAGATCATCAAAATACTTGGCTTGGCTAGGACATTTTTTAATACAGGCGCCACATTTAATACAAATTCCATTTAATTTGGAAACATCCCCATAATCAATGGAACCCATTGGACAAACGTTTACACAAAGTTTGCAATCAACACAATTGCTATTTGTTTTGGGGGTAACCTTTCTAATATCGACCGGATCACCATTTTCATTTCTGGGCATATAATATTGCCTGTAAGGCTTGTTTCCCGGCACCAATACAGATGATTGAACGTTATTTTGTCTGATTTTTTCATATATTTTACCGGCAAAATCAACTGCTATAGCCATATCTTTTCCATCAGGTCTGTTTTGGGCCAGAGTTTTGGAAAATGAATGTTCTCCTATAAAAGCACCACCAGCAATAACTTTAAAACCATTTAACTCAAGAATATCTTTTAATTCAATTGCAGCATCATCATAATTGCGGTTTCCATAAACAACCACGGAAACGGCCAGCGCACCGTTGCCTGCAATAGATTTCAAATATTTCAGCAATACATTGGGAACTCTTCCCGCATAGACAGGAACACCAAAAACAACAATATCCTCTGCTGTAAACGAAATCGCGTTCTGCCTGGCTGCCGGCAATGTAAAATCAATATTGGTTACAACTTTTTCCTCATCAATACTTTCAGAAATACCGTTGACTATTCCTGATACTATTTTTTTGGTAGTGCCCGTCGGGCTAAAATACATGGCATGAATTCTTTTATTCACGATATGCCTGGTTTTTGAACTATCTAACAACTAACCAGGCTACACCACCTTCCTTAATTTTTTAAAACGGCTGCGGCAGCAGTCTCCTGTAACCATAATACACTATTCAGGCAGTTAGTTGTAATTAATCACCATTCCGGGAAAAAAGCCCGGATATAAAACCCGGGCTTGGTCGAATAAATTGTATCATGTTAGCGGCATGGCAGTCTATTTCAAGATGTTAGCCGCGATAACGATGCGCTGCACTTCGCTGGTGCCTTCGTAAATCTCGGTGATCTTAGCATCGCGCATCATCCGCTCTACCGGGTATTCCCTGGTGTAACCGTACCCGCCCAGAATTTGCACTGCCTTGGTGGTAACCCACATGGCGCATTCGGAGGCATATAGCTTGGCCATGGCCGATTCTTTGCTATAAGGCAGTTTATTGTCTTTAAGATAGGCCGCCCGGTAAACCAGCAGCCTGGCCGCGTCTATGCGGGTGGCCATGTCGGCCATCATCCACTGCAGGCCCTGAAAGGAACTAATCGGTTTACCGAACTGTTCGCGGATTTTGCTGTATTTAACCGCTTCCTCAAATGCGCCCTGGGCTATTCCCAGCGCCTGTGCGGCTATGCCGATCCGGCCGCCGTCCAGGGTCATCAGTGCGATCTTAAATCCACTGCCGTCGGAGCCAAGCAAGTTTTCTTTGGGGATGCGGCAGTTTTCAAAAACCAGCTCGTAGGTTGCCGAGGCCCGGATGCCCATCTTATGCTCTTTTTTACCAAAACCGAAGCCCGGTGTGCCCTTCTCCACGATAAAAGCCGCCGTGCCCTTGTGTCCTTTGGACTTGTCCGTACTGGCAATAACCACATAGATATCAGCCACGCTGCCGTTGGTGATAAATATTTTGGTGCCGTTGAGCACGTATTCGTCACCATCCGGCACGGCTGTGGTTTTTACAGCACCGGCGTCGGAACCGGCAGCGGGCTCAGTGAGTCCCAGGGCGCCAATCTTCTCGCCGCCGGCCAGCGGGGCCAGGTACTTTTGCTTCTGCTCCTCGGTACCAAAGTGATAGATGGGCCAGCTGCCCAGCGAAGTGTGGGCCGAAACCAGTACACCGCTGGAGGCGCATACCCTGGACAGTTCCTCCACAGCTATGGCGTAGCACACGTTGTCCATGCCCGCTCCGTTATATTTTTCAGCAAAGGGAATACCGGCGAGACCCATCTCCGCCATTTTTTTCCACAAACTGTAATCGTACTCCTCAATTTCATCCATCGGGCCCGCCTTGGGCGCAACTTCTTTATCGGCAAAATCCCGCACGGTTTTACGAATCATTTCCTGTTCTTCGGTCAGTTTGAATATCATTAACCTGTTCCTCCTTTTAAAAAATAAGTTAAGCAAATATTATACCAACTCCGAAAAAACTTTATTTTTCACCACACCCTGGTCCGAATTCAATATTTTGTTAGTGATTTAAGCAATTTTATTTAAAATACTAAATAACTAGTCAATATTCAACACCATGGCAAACCGTTTTAATCTGCCTACCGGGTTGACAGCGTATACACCGTAGACATTGGGCTTGTAGTATTTAAATAACCTGCCGGAGAGGATCAATCAATCTTTTGAGTGTCTACAACGTTTACACTATCCCCAATCATCCCCTACACTTAATTCCGTTGATTTTCCAAGTACGACGCCTGTCTTTTGAAAATTCAGTCCTTTATATTTATTTCGGTACAACTTTTGCGATACTTGTTATTTCAAATAATTCAAAACTTATTGATAGGAGGCAATATTTAAAATGTCAGTGAAACTCTTCCAAGAACTGGCCCATGTGTCTACCGCCCGTAAAACGGTTCTTTACCAGGTGCCACGTAAAATAAAGGAATTATACAGTAGAAAACTTGTCACAGCCGGGGAAGCGGTAAGGGCAATCAAATCCGGGGATAATCTGGTGCTGCCCCTGGGATGCGGAGAGCCGGGCGCCCTGGTTGCCGCTATGGCCCAAAGGCACCAGGAGCTTAAAGAGGTCAAGGTGCATCAGATGCTGCCGCTTACCCAAGCCGACTATATCAGTCCGGAGATGGCCGGCAGCTTCCGCCACGTATCCTGGTTTACCAGCGGCATCAACCGGCGGGCTGTGAACGAGGGCTGGGCTGATTTTATGCCCGGCCACTTTCACGAATATCCCCGGCTGTTTCAGGAATATGTACCGGTGGATGTTTTCATGGGCACGGTGTCACCCATGGACGAACTGGGCTTCTTCAGTTTCGGGCTGTCCGTGGATTATACCACCACTGCCGCCGCCGAAGCCGGAATAGTAATATTGGAGGTTAACCCCAATATGCCCCGGACGCGGGGGGAAAGCCTTATTCACATTACCGATGTGGATTATGTTGTTGAGAACAATGCTCCAATAACGCAGATTCCCATTCCCCCTTTAAGCGAGGAGGATAATATTATCGGCGGCTATATAGCGGAAAAGATCGATGACGGCTCCACCATTCAACTGGGCATTGGCGGCATGCCGAACGCAGTGGCCAATGCGCTGGTAAACAAAAAAGACCTGGGTATTCATACAGAGATGATTACCGACGGAATGGTGGATTTAATTGAAAGCGGCGTGATTACGGGCAGGAGAAAAACCATCCATCCGGGCAAAATAATCGGCAGTTTTGCGGCCGGCACCCAGCGGCTGTATAATTTTCTAAACGACAATCCAATGGTGGAGATGTATCCCGTTTCCTATGTCAATGATCCTTATGTAATAGGCAAAAACTATAAAATGATATCAATTAATGCCACTTTGGAGGTTGACCTGCTCGGCCAGTGCGCCTCGGAAACAATTGGGCCCAGGCAATACAGCGCCACCGGCGGGCAAGCCGATTTCGCCCAGGGGTGTTTGCGTTCCCCGGGCGGCAAAGGGTTCATTGCGCTCCACTCCACAGCTAAAAAGGGAGCCATTTCTAAAATTGTGCCGTTTTTAAAGCAGGGGACAGTGGTAAGCTGCTCTAAAAACGATGTGGACCACATTGTCACTGAATTCGGCGTCGCCAAGCTGCGGGGCAAAACAGCACGGGAACGGGCAGTGGAGCTAATTTCCGTGGCCCATCCCGATTTCCGCGCCGATCTGCGGGCCGCCGCCCGCAAAATGAATTTGCTTTAAGCTGCCGCCAATCTTACTTGATAGCCCTTAAAATGCTTACGACAGGTTTTTTTATTAAATTGTCGAATAATATAAGCTATCTATTAGAAATTAATATCTATAAAAAGGTCTGGTTAATTAAACATGGTTGAATTAAATACTCCCATCAAATTGCATAATATTTTTGATTCAACCAGCAACGCAGTGCTGGCGGTAAACCGCTCCGGAATAATCATTTACTGCAACCGGCAGGTGGGAAAATTCCTTGATTTGCCCTCCGGGGAAATTATCGGCAAACATGTTAAGGATTTTTTCCCCACCACCGGCTTGCTGGAAGTAATGGAGAACGGCCGACCCCAGATAGATACCCGGCTGGCTTTAAAAAACGGCACCTATCTCTCCAACCGCAACCCCATTGTCATCAACGGCAAGATCGTGGGAGCGGTTGCGGTTTTTCAGGATGTTACCAAAACACAAAACATTATCGACGAACTAACAACAATCAATGAAAAAAACGCCGAATTAAAAGAAATGCTGACCAATATCCTGGAGTTATCCAGCGACGGCATAATTGCGGTTGACCGTGATTATATAATAACCATGGCCAACCAGGCGTTTGCCAGTTTTTTTAATAAAAAAGTCGATGATATTATCGGACAACACGTGAAAAAGATTTATAATCCAATTTTTCCCCAGGCCATGGAAACGGGTCAATCGGAATACGGTTATGTAACAACTTTAAACGGCCATGAAATCATCGCCAACAGAGTGCCCATCAGGAAAAATGGTAAAATAGTCGGCGCCCTGGGGACCGTAGTCTTTAAAAACATCTCTGATCTTTACGCCTTGTCTGAGAAAATAGATAATTTGCGCAGCCAGCTTGATTTTTACAAAGATGAACTTAAACGGGCCCAGCGTTCCAAATTTACCTTCGATCAAATTATCGGGAAAAATCCCGCTTTTGTCGCCTTGAAGAAAACCGCCAGGCGGGTGACCCAAAACCAGTCCACAATATTGATCCGGGGAGAAAGCGGTACGGGCAAGGAGCTTTTTGCCCACGCCATCTACACGGAAAGCGAGCGCAAAAACGGTCCTTTTGTTAAAGTTAACTGCGCTGCGATCCCTGAAAACCTGTTGGAATCGGAGCTATTCGGCTACAGAGAAGGGGCCTTTACCGGCGCCCAAAAGGGCGGTCACGCCGGTAAATTCGAGTTGGCCCACAAAGGAATTATTTTTCTGGACGAAATAGGTGACATGCCGCTTTTAATGCAGAGCAAAATACTCCGTGTTTTGCAGGAGAAAGAAATTGAACGGCTTGGCGACACCAAGCCCAAGCGGGTTAATGTAAGAGTTATTGCCGCCACCAACCGCAACCTTGAAGAGATGGTAGCCCAGGGCCAATTTCGCCGGGACCTGTATTACCGGATTAATGTGGTTTCCCTGAATATCCCGCCTTTACGGGATAGAATAGAAGATCTGGAGCTTTTACTGCAGCATTTTATCGAAAGGTTCAACAAGCAATTCGGTTTACGGGTTACAGGAATAGACCAGGAAGCCCTGGCTGTTCTTCGCAACCACCGCTGGCCCGGCAATATCCGTGAATTGGAGAACATCGTTGAACGGGCTTTTAATATTCTTGAAGGAAAGACGATAAACAAGGAACACCTCCCCCTGTATCTGCTTAGCGCCCAAAAATACCGGGAGCTTAAAAATCGCGGCAGCCTGCACCAGTTAGTCGAGGAAATTGAACGTGAAGCCATTATTGAAGCACTAAAGACCTGCAGTGGCAATAAAAACCAAGCGGCAGTCCTGCTTGGCATTTCCAGGGCCGGACTGTACAAAAAACTTAAACGTTACAAACTTGATATTTAAAACAAGCACTCAACCAGCCCTGGTAATGGGAAGCCGAAAATCGGGCATAGCTAATTTCACCTTTTCTATTAACTAGCGCTTCTATTCCTTCTTCAAATTTTTAGTAGTTTTATGTATTTGACCGTTTTCCTCCCATAAATGAAGGCCGGGTCGGCTGATCAACCGGTATTCCCGCAGGCAGCATAGGCTCGTACATCATCAAGGCGTGATTTTCCGTAATAAACTGATCTTCCGCAATGGCGCCGTCCTTGACCTGTACCTGGCGGCACAGCACGTTGTGACGTACATACCCGCCCCAGGGCTCATGGGTAATGCGGTGTCCGGCCTCGTACACCCGGTAGTCCAGAACCGGCTCCCGGTCACTGAGCCACGCGCCGTGCAGAAACTCCTCCCCCACAAATACTTTTAACTGGTATTGATCTGCAGTATCGTTGCGTATTTGCAGGTCAACGTAATTGTATGCCACCGTGGCCCCGCTGCCAAAGGGTTGGGAGCGTCCCGAGTCGGGGAATACGTCGTAGTTGTGCCGCCACCTTTCCACCACCGTCAGTGGTGTGTGCAGGGTCATCCAATAAATAAGGTTGGAAAGCTGGCACAAACCGCCCCCGGTTTCCGGCCGGAAAAAGCCGTTGCACAAGACCATACCTTCCACGTACCCCTTGCGCCGGGTGGGTTTGCCTACTAGCCGCCAGAAGGAAAAAACCTCGCCGGGTTTAAGGACAACTCCGTTCAACCGGGCCACGGCAATTTTCAGGTTGACAATCTTGTTATGCTGCAGCCACATGTCCACGTTGCGCAGCCGGCGCAGCAGGGGCGTTCGGTGCCGGAATACCGTAAACGGCATATCGCTGGGGCCAATCGTCCGGGCGTATGAAGAATGGTTGGCCTGCCAGGCCAGGTACCGCCGCCAGGTGAAATACAACCGTCCGGTCCACATGCGCAAAGCGGACCGCCGCCGGGGCGCGGGAACCGGAACCGTATACCGGCAGGCTGCATCAGGTACCGGCATGATCATAACATTCCTTTCCACAGGTCACCAGGGCGGTTACATAAAGCACCGGGATTAAGATTAAAATTAATGTCATGGTATAGTTATAGAAACCGGCAAGCATGGCGCCGAAATCTCCATGGAAAAGAACCCAGGGGAAAATCCAGGCCAGGGATACAAAGATTTGCAGCGACATTGCCACCGTCAGCCATTTTAATAACCGGCTGCCGGTAACCCTGATTATTCCAAGGGCCGCTTTGATACCAATCAGATAGATAACCGTAAATAAAATGGATACTGTGCTCATAAACACATAATCAATGATACGGGGATGTTCCGTCACAAATAATGTGCCGGCTTGCCAGACACCATATAAAACAATGTACACTACCAGGGCAAGTAAAAACCCTCTTTTGAACGGCTGTTCATAGCCTTTATAATTACCGACGGCATGCACTAAAAAGAAGGCGGAAAGGAAAGCGCCGGCCTGCTGCAGAACAGCAATAACCATCTGAACCGCTTGCAGAACAGCTAATTTGCCCGACACGATAAATCGGTTCCAAATCAACCCGGACAGCACATTCAATAACGCCATGCCGGTAATTATGAAAAATGAGACGGCCAGCAGTTTGAAAAAAGCCTCGTTGGTAAGCCGGTAATACCGCCAAGACAAGATCCCGGCGGCGGCAAACAAAATCCATCCCAACTGTCGCAGCAGCCTCATCCACCAATTGGCGGGAAGATACGCCAACAACTTTGACTCCGTAACCACCACGGAAAGCCCCATCAGGATTACCACAGCCGCTATCGCATACGCCCAATATTTACTCATATCACCCTCCCCAATCTGCACTCTTACCCAGTCTGTATTGTTTTTACTACTATGCCGGAAGGCAGTTCAAATAACAGGATTATATCGTACTGATCAGTTTTAGCTTCATCGTTTATAAAAAACTCAAGCTCTATATTAGAGACCTCCGCATCTAGAGGATGTATGACTTTACTTTTTTCCAGTTCATCAGATGAAAAAGGAATCTGGTTTTCTGCCCTTTTCAATACACTTTCAAAAGATGGACTTCTGCCGATAAAAACCTTGGCCCCGGATTTTGCACTTATTGAACTCCATATCGCATCTTCTTTGGGAATTATTATAATATAAGGGTTATTTAACTTAATGTTTTCCTCTGCTTGCCAATCAATAACAAGCTTAAAATGCTCTTTGTATACATTTGAGTCTATCCATTTGCTTGATTGCTCTGTCAGATTTCGAAAATCAAGATACTCTTCAAGGTTGTTATAATAAATGACTTCAGCATTTGCCTGAATTTGGGGTTTGGACTCATTATTACAGCCGGCTATAATTAAAATGCTCAGGATTAAATATGAGCTCTTTAAAATTAACCCAAGCATATAATTCCTCCTTGTTTGTCCCCTTTCTTAGCCCTTCCTTAATCATCATTTTGCAAAATTATTTTTTTTGCACTTTCTAAAAAACTCTCGGGTTCCGCCGGAGATAAAAGATAAGGTTCTCCACTTATAGTAGTAATACGTACCATATGGTCCCAACGTGTAGCATATACTATTGCTGCACTACCGTCAGGCAAACTAAATTGACCAGCATAGCCAAAATGCCCGCCCAACCATGTGAATCCAACCCCGGGTTTTGCAAATTTAACTAGATCAATAGATTTAATTTCACCTTTAGGAATCTTGTAAGAAGTAACTGGAGTTTGAATAATTATCGCATCAGATAATATCCGGTAGCCACGCGGCGAAAATAGAAAAGGGAAAAACCAATAAAACCCTATGGTTACTATCCCTAATATTATCGTTATCGGATGTGACATATATTTAGCCGTTTTATCCTTGGGGGCAATTTCAAATTTATTAATCATATTGTTTTTTTTAGTTTTGGCATTATGAATCACGGCAAGAATAAGCGCTGAGGTAATAAATAAAAACCCCAATAACCATCCTACAGCCGGGGCATAATCAACCATGGATTTTAGTACGTTACCTAATATTACGGATATTCCACTAAGTGCACATAAGGAGGCAACGACATACTTTTTATTAGCCTTAATTTAAACCACCACCTTTGCCCGTCAACCGTCATGACCAGAGGCCAGTTTAACCTTCCGGTTCTTGAATCCAGCCTGATTTTCCTTCTCACAATGTCCGAAAAGTGCTTCTGGCCCTTTGAAAAGTAGATATAAGTGTTTGAAAAAATATACAGATCTTGATATGAACATCCTTTTAATATAAGACTGTTAAAAGGCGGTTTTGGTTTCACATTTTTATAAGAAAATTTATCTTCTTTTTACGACAATATTTGCACAGCAAAACCAGGTTCAATAAAAAAGGGCTGCTGCACTTCGAACACCAGGTTCGTTCTGCAACAGCCCTTTTACGGAAGAAAATTTTAATGATCTATTTAGTTGCAAGCTGTTCAAGCTGCTGCACACGCCCTTTCAAACCTTTGCACAAAGCATCCGTGCGCTGTTCATCAATATAGGGGGAATCCGAAAGCAAAGTCCGGAATTCCTCGTTAATATCTCTGAGGGCGGAAAAATCAATCCAGTCAAGGTTGCCGGCCAAAAGAACCTGCTGGGCATGGGTCGGTTTAAACGGATGGCTTGCCACATCGCCGTCCAGATCAATCATCATTAAAACCTGATCATGCCAAAGGCTTGTGCCGCTGTCAAAGACAAGGGCCGGTCCCATCCATGCCAGGGTATCCCATTGCGAACAGCGCCAAAGTTTGCCCAATGGCGATCCGTGTTGGCAATAAGGAAGTCAAAAACCAGCAGGTAATTCAGAAATTCTTTCATCCCCGGAATACCGAGGTGTTCGCAGCACAGCAGGAAATGTTCATGCAATGAGTGATGGTTGCGCTTTTTTTTGCTTTTAATAATCCGATAAACACTGACCAGTTCCGTCTCAGGCGTAACGAAATTCTCGCATATGCTGTAGGAAATTTCATTTTCCCAAACGAGGCTATAAGACACGTAAGCAGCATGTTTTAAACGGCGGTGCAAAGCAGTCGCCAATGCTTCGTTAAGGGGTTCCTGCCGGAACGGGTTGCTTCCGGCTTTAACCAGGCAGCGTTTTCCATTAATAATTTTCCACTTTTTTCGGAGCCAACCTTCGGAAGTGTTGCACGGCGATATCAAGTTAAGCTTCCCATGCAGAGAAGCCTGCCCGAAAAGCGCGTTGCCTACATCATCCGAAAAGGGGTGATGAAAAAAGTTTATCCGGTCCCAATCCAGGGGATTGGTTTTGGGGTTAATCCAATACTGATCGGAAAGACTCAGGCCATAACATTTTGTGAGCAGTTGTTCCGTGCGGGATAGATTCATAATGCCAAGGGCTTCCCGGATACCGGAACGGCTGGCCGGAATGGAACGTCCCCGCCACCACTCGTTCAGACTTTTTCTGTCCGGAAGTCCATTGATAATACTAACGCCGACAGGAAGGTATTCCGGATGAATCACCCTGGTGACCTTAAGGATGGAGGCAGTATCAGCGTCTATATTCATTTCCACCACGGGGGTGCGCTTAATCATCAAGGTGCACTGCATCGTTCATTCTACTCCAATACGGCTTTTGTTGCATTTAAGTTTACCATTTTTAACCTTTTGTTACAAGGGCATACCGGAGACCCCGGCAAAGCGTAACGCTGCCCGGGGCTTTTTTTAATCAAATATTCAGGGCACCGGTGTGGTTAAACTATGAAAAACCCCATACTGTGTACGAAGAAAGGGGACACCGGCATGAATATACCGTCCAATTACGTGTTTTACTTTTCCGAAGTGGATAGAACAAGTCTGGCCGCCGTGGGGGGAAAGGGAGCAAATCTGGGCGAATTAAGCCGGGTTCCCGGTATTGCCGTGCCCGATGGTTTTTGTGTTTCCACCAAAGCCTATACGGATTTCACAGCCACCAGCAAGGATTTTGCCGCTATGATTAAATCTTTATCGCTAATCAATATTGATGCACCCGAAGAGCTTAAAACAGCGGGAGAACGCATCCGGACTCACCTTGAGAACCTGGCCATTCCCGCTCCAATCCAACAGGATATAACCCGGACCTGGCACAAAACCGGCAGCCACCATGCCTATGCCATTCGCTCCAGCGCCACGGCAGAAGACTTGCCGGGGGCGTCTTTCGCCGGGCAGCAAGACACCTTTTTGAATATTAAAGGTGAAAAGAACATCATCAATTGCATCAGAAAATGCTGGGCCTCCCTGTTCACCGACCGGGCCATCGTTTACCGCCAAAGGAATGGTTTTCAACATGATCAGGTATTGCTGGCCGTGGTGGTGCAGCGAATGGTCTTTCCCGATGTATCGGGGATCATGTTTACCGCCAATCCGGTGACCGGCAACCGGAAAATCGTATCCATTGATGCCGGTTTCGGCCTGGGTGAAGCCCTGGTGTCAGGGATCGTTTCCGCCGATTTGTACCAGATTAAATCCGGCAGGTTGATCAAAAAACAAATTGCCAAAAAAGAAACCGCCATTTATGCCCGGCCCGAGGGCGGAACATATCAAGCGGCAATCCCGGGCGACAGGCAAACAGTCCCGGCCTTATCCGATGAGCAAGCCATCAGGCTGGCCCGGATGGGACGTGTTATTGAAGAACACTTCGGTTCTCCCCAGGACATCGAGTGGTGTTTCGCCGATAACACAAGTTGGGGACATTCCGATTTATTTATTGTGCAGAGCCGGCCGATAACTACCCTCTACCCCGTTCCCGTAACCGCTGATGGCCAACTCCATCTGTTCATATCCCTCGGTCATGCGCAGATGATGACCGAAGCCATGAAGCCCCTGGGAATATCGGTGCTCAGGACCATGGCTCCCGCCGGTAAAAGTTCGCCGCGGGCAGAGAGCGGTTGGCTGCGCGAAGCCGGCGGAAGGTTGTACCTTGATATCGCTCCCCTGCTTATGTACCCTCAGGTTGGCAAGCAGCTGCCCGGGCTGCTGTTTAATATCGACGAGACCATCAGCCGGGCGGTGCGGGAATTTATCCGGCGGGAAGATTTCCGGGCCGCGATGCGGCAAGCCGGTAAAAAAGCGGAGTTTGCCCTGGTAAAAAAGGTCTTTCCCACCGCTTTTACCATTCTCAAAAATATCTTGTACCGTGACAATTACGGGGCCATTAATGAGATAAACGGGTTTATCGCCGCTAAAGTCAAGGAAAACAAGACCAGGCTGCAAGAAGTGTCTGGTGCGGACAAAATAACACGGATTCAGGAAATACTGTCCGCCTTGCTGCCGGCGTTTGTTGCAAAGGCGGCCCCATATTTAGCCCCCGCGATTATCACTTATAAGCTGATTGAGAGACTGTCCCTGAAGTGGCTGGGTGACACGACCGAATTGGGCGGCATCGGCAAATCCCCGCCGGGCAATGTGACCACTGAAATGGGATTGGCGCTGGGCGACGCAGCCGACGTCGTGCGCAATTATCCGGCGGTGATTGAATACCTGAAACAGGCGGCAGACGAAACATTTTGGGACGGCTTACGGGCCGTTCCCGGCGGAGAAGACGTGCTGCCCGTTTTCCTGGCTTTCTTTGCCCGATACGGGATGCGGGGGACGGGAGAAATCGACGTAACCCGGCCGCGGTGGCGTGAAGTGCCGACCCAACTAGTTCCTGCTATTTTGAGTCACATGCACAGGATCAGGCCCGGACAGCACCGCCTTGATTTCCAGGCCGGCCAGGCAGAGGCCGAACTAGCCGCCAAAAAGCTGCTGGAGCGCCTGCGGCAGAAGCCCCGGGGGTCCTTCAAGGCCGGGCGCATGCGGCGGTTGATTAAAGTACACCGCTCATTAATCGGGATCAGGGAACATCCAAAGTATTATATTGTGCAGAATTTGGATCTGTGCAAACAGGCCCTATTGCAGGAGGCCGATGAACTTGTTGCAGCCAAAATCCTCAGGCACCGGGAAGAAATTTTTTGGCTGTCCCTGGCGGAAATCAAAGCGGTAATCGACACCCGGCAGTTGGACCGCAATGTGATTATCAGGCGCCGGGAGAAGTTCCGGCATGATGCCGGACTTACTCCTCCCCGGGTCATCACCGGTGAGGGAGAAATCATTACCCCCAAGCCCGGCGGCAACGTTCCGCCGGGCGCGCTGGCCGGGAGTCCGGTATCGGCGGGAATCGTCGAAGGTCGGGCCCGGGTGGTCCTGAAGTTGGAAGAGGCTAAAATGGAACAAGGGGATATCCTGGTGGCACCATACACCGATCCGGCCTGGACGCCGTTATTCCCCCTCGCGGCCGGGTTGGTGACGGAAGTGGGCGGCCTGATGACCCATGGCGCGGTGGTGGCCCGGGAATATGGCATTCCAGCAGTGGTGGGGGTGGATAATGCCACGCGTAAAATTCAAAATGGACAAAAAATCCGGGTGGACGGCACCCGGGGGCTTGTTGAGATTATTGAAAAAGTTTAAATTTTGACACTTTTTTCGATTTTTTGAGCGATTTTTCAACAAATTACATAATAATTCCAATTTTTACAAAGGAAAATTATATATTATGTTGAAAAATATAACCGGTTAACGATAATTTTAGGGGGTCAGGTTACAAGTTGGAAAGAACAAAAGGGGTAGTACATACCATAGAAGAAAAATGCGCCGGCTGCAATAAGTGTATCTTGGAATGCCCTGTGGAGTTTACCAACATTGCCTACCTAAAAGACGGCCAAAACAAAATTAAAGTTGATACCGCCAGATGCATTAACTGCGGGCACTGCATAGATATATGCGACCACGACGCCCGGGATTACTACGATGATACCGAAGCTTTTTTTGAGGATTTAAAAAGCGGGCAAAGGATATCCGTTTTAGCCGCGCCGGCACTGAGGTTAAATTTTGACAACTACAAAAAGTTATTCGGTCTTTTAAAAAGCCTTGGCGTGCATATGATTTACGACGTTTCATTCGGCGCCGACATTACCACCTGGGCTTATTTAAAGGCCATTGAGGAACGGGGTTTAAAGTCGGTGGTCGCTCAACCCTGCCCCCCCGTTGTCAATTACGCGCAAAAAATCAACACCAACATAATGAAATACCTGGCCCCGATACATAGCCCGATGATGTGTTCCGCCGTTTATATCAAAAAATACCTTAAAGTAACCGACAGCCTGGCCTTTCTATCCCCCTGCATATCCAAAATAAACGAAATCAGCGATAAGAATACCGGCGGGTTAATTAAATATAACGTCACCTATAAAAAGCTGAAGCAATACCTGCGGCAAAAAGGAATCAACCTTGACTCATACACTGAAAAGGACTTCGACGATGACTGCGGCCTTGGACTGGTATTCAGCAGGCCGGGCGGACTGCGGGAAAATGTGGAATTCCACCTGGGACCAGCCTGGGTTAAACAAATCGAAGGGGTCACCCATGCCTATCATTACCTTGAGGAATACAGCAACCGGGGCAATAACGGCAAAAACATTCCCTTGGTAGTTGATGTTTTAAACTGCATCAACGGCTGCAATCTCGGCACCGGCACCGAAAAAAATATCCCGGTGGACGAAATTGACTACAAAATGAACGCCTTAAAACAGCAAAAGATAGCTGAAAAATCTAAAAAGAAATTTATGGGCCGAAAATCCTATACGCTGTTTGAAAAATTCAACCGGGAACTGAACTTAGATGACTTTGTAAGAAATTATGAGGACAGATCAAGGGAAATTAAAAACCTGGAGCCTCCGCCGGGAGAAATTAACCAAATTTTCTTAAACCTGTATAAGGAAACCGAGAGTTCCAGGAACATCAATTGTTTTTCCTGCGGGTACGGCAGTTGTAAAGAATTTGCCAAGGCCATATTCAATGAAGTGAACCATTATCAAAACTGCATTAATTACAACCGCACCGGCATGGAAATGATGGCCAACGAAAAATCCCTCAGAGAGAGTTTGAAGGAGAAGGTTTCGGGTATTATCAGTTCCATGAGTCAGTTGGCGGCCGCCAATGAAGATAATGTGCGCGGGGCCAACAACGTGGAAATGCAAACCGACGCCGTTTTAAAAATGGCCGATGTTTTAAAGCAGACAGTTGACGAAGTAAAAGACAAGCTGCTGGGCATCGCCAACATATCGCAGGACATCATCGGCATCGCCGAGCAGACCAACCTGCTGGCCCTCAACGCGTCAATAGAAGCCGCCCGGGCCGGGGAACACGGACGCGGTTTCGCGGTGGTGGCCGAGGAGGTCCGCAAGCTCTCGGACAACACCAAAAACACGGTGGACTCGGTGCGCGACAACGAGCGGGTGGCCATTGCCAATATCGAAAAAATCATCAATATGGTCGATGAGCTTGATAACAAAGTCAGGATGGTGGACGAAGAGATCGGCAACATGGTGGGCAACGCTGAACAATTGTCGGCCAGGGAACAGGAGATAGTAACGCTGGCCCAGTCCCTGGTGGAGTAGCCATTTAAATATAATCATATCTCATTTAATATGATCATGATTTTAGCAAATATGATCATATTCATCTGATAATTACGCCGGGAGTTCACCCCGGCGATTTTTTTTTGGAACATTTGATTTAAAAACATTTGATGGTATATTATATAATTGCCTTATAAGTTAATATGTGCCAGTCAATATCATTGGGAGAGGGTTTCCATTTTGAATAAAGAAACCATTGTGGCAAAGATAAAAAGCGGTGACGTCCAGGCGCTTAAAATTGTTTATGAGCTATTCTACAGGCCTGTTTTCCAAGCTGCTTATTTTATCACCCAGGACACGGGCTTGGCCGAAGATACTGTCCATGATGTCTTCCTTAAGCTTAAATACAAAATAGAGCAGCTTAAAGACCCTTCCAAACTGGAGGCATGGCTATGTCGTATGGCTGCAAATAATGCCAGGGATATTATCCGCCGTCGTTCAAAAAACATCCTTTGCTTGGAAATCCGGGGTGTTCACTCGGATAGCCAGCTATCATCCCCGGAAACCCTTTTTCTTTTAGAGGCGGATAAAGAAATGATTAAGCAAAAAATTAATAGCCTTCAACCGGAGTTCCGGCAAATACTATATCTTAAATATTATAAAGAAATGTCCTACGAGGAAATTTGCACAGCCCTGGGATTGCCGATGGGAACTGTAAAGTCCCGCCTTTTTCACGCCAAGCAGAAATTCAAAAAAGTATTAGAGTCTGAAATCGATATCCCGCAACAAAATACCGTGAAAGTTAACCCGGAAGAGGCGAAATAATCATGAGACATTATTCCGATTCAGAGCTTGAGCAAATAATCAAAGAAGCGATACGGAAAGAGGTTGAATCGGCTGTCCCTCCCCCGTTGGAAGAATCATGGGCAAAGTTTGAAAAAAAGCTTCAGGAACGGGAGAAAGCTTTACAAAAAACTAAAAAGAAATCTTTATTATTTAAGCTGGCTGCATCTGCCGGGATAATAATGGTTTTAACCACTGCCTTTGCTGTATCGACTCCTGAAAATGCCCGGGCCATAGGAGAAAAAATACTCTATTCGGTAGAAACCCTGCTCGGCGGCACACAAATGAATGTCAGAACCGGTTACAAGCACAGTGAGCCTGGTCAATTGCCACCACCAGAGGAAGGTTTTTCAGAACTCCCTCTTGAGAAAGAAAAAATTATTTCCCTGGAAGAAATGAAAAAGATATCTCCTTTTCCGGTTTTAGTTCCCGGGTATATTCCAGCCGGCTATACCCTTGACCATATTGAATTTCAGCCCATGGCAGAACCCCTGGCAAAAATCAGCCTGTTGTATAACAACTCGAATGGAAATGAAATTGTGCTTGAAGAGATAAATGTTCCGAATGGCTATGTGCAGGGACACGGGTATGATATTGAAGACGCTGTCACAGAGGACATCAAGGTGGGTAAAAACACCGGCCAATTGTTTTTATTTAAGGATGAGAGCCTTCGAATGACCTGGATAAATAACAGTGTATTGTTTACTCTGAATGGTAAGGTATCCAAAAAGGAAGCTCTTAAAATAGCCGAATCCATGGAATAAAACGGGGCACACCGAGTACCCCGTTTTTAATTATTCTACTCCACATAATAAGAATCGGAATAAGACTTCGCAGATTCGGTGGTCCCATTATGAGTCAAACTATGCTCCGCCCTAATCCTGTAATAGTATCCCTGTAACACATTCAAACCCTTCAGTCCTTCAGCCTTAGAGGCATTATATTTCTCAAAGGGCCAAC
Organism: Bacillota bacterium; assembly: GCA_023439185.1. GTDB lineage: Bacteria > Bacillota > Desulfotomaculia > Desulfotomaculales > Desulfallaceae > BRH-c8a. Next base: position 87,715 of record JAEXOR010000050.1, read on the forward strand.
CTCCCAAGTCGACCCAAGTGCTGCCGTTCCAACGCTGTAGATATAGCTTAACCATTATATAGTCCACATTTTGATATGCCCGGGTGTAACCGGTTAGGTTAATATTGCCGCCTCCGCTAAGAGTGAGACTGCAATTCCAGTCTCGTAGGTACTGCAAAGACTCAATTCCAATTTCCTTGTACGCTTTACTTTGCTCCGGCAGCGGCATCTTTAAATCAGGCTGCCCGGCATATGCAACGCCGGTTGCCGCTAGAAAAACAATCATCAACACCAACAAAACAAATCTCCAAAACCCTTTCTTCATGCCACACTTCCCCCTTTCCAAATTAAAAACGCTAACATAAGACGTTTCAAAACAGGATCAGGTTCAAAATCCCATTAAAAAATTTTAAAAACTTTTTTGGGATTTTTTTGAACCTAAAATCATTTTCATTCGTCTTATAGTGATTTATGTTTTTCAGGTAGGACGTAGCAGTAAAATTTGGGAGGTGAAAATGACGGTATAATAATAATATAGACTAATCATACAGTAATTTTTTTAATTAAAACAGTATGTTCCAAAAAATAGGACAGCGAACAGATTTAATTAAATAATAACAATTAATTAAAAAAATGGAGGGTTATAAATGATTATTAAAACTAAGAAAATACTCTCAATTTTTCTTTGTTGCCTTTTGTTGGTTACACTGCTAGGCGTTAACGTTGTAGCATTTGCGGCACAAGATACAGTAAAAGAGCTTGACGTGGAAAAACAGCTCAAAAGAATTGATAACCTAGCACAAAAATACTACGACTACTATGAAGAAGAAGGATATATTAAAGATGGTAAACTTACCGTTGATATAAGCATACTGGAGCAAATTATCCTTGATGAAAATGGAGAATTAGTTGATCAAGATAATGTTTCTACCCAGGGTGTGTCTACAAGCCAAGCTGTTGCTGCTTTAACTGATATAGGGGTCTATAAGACCGAGACTCAAATTGCTCAGCAATGTGCTATATTAGGAACACTTATAGCAGCCGACGGTCCTCTACCTGTTGGAGATTTTCTTGCTCTATGTCTCGGTGTTTACTTCTTATGTACCCACACAGATAGCATTATTTCGAAGGAAAGCTATGTTGTATCACAAATTAGTGGCGGTGTTGCAAGTAAATGTGGAACTAATGCTTCAAGCAGTATCGCTCAAGCTAAAACTCAAAAAAACAACCGATCTTACAATCACTTTTCAGCATGGCGTTATAATGGGCTAGGCGGTGGCATCTGCATTCAAAGTCCACTTACAGAAGCTCAAGCTATTTCTAGATTAAGATCTGGACAAGATGTATGGAGCCGGAGTCAGTCTTTAGCTCTTATTATTGCATCTAAAGCGAGCGCCACAGGTACCGCAGTTCATGACGCTGCTCATAATACCAGCACTTACCCACTTAATTTACCTCACTATCATGATTATTATCGGATCAATGGACATTCGTTCTATGGCGGTAATTACCATTAATGTGATATAATATTAATTAAATGTAAGAGGTTGCACAAACGGCAACCTCTTACAAAATTTAGAAAGGCGGCAAATAATAATGTGCTATTTTCTAGGTATTTGTTCTACCTATAAAGCAGAAAACGAAAAGTTTAATCTTGATCAGTCTCTCGAAGTAAAAGATGTAACTAATTTTGAAGTTAATCCTCGGGTTAATATGCATTATTATGAAATATCACATGAAAAGTGTGCTTGTCAGTTATTCAGAAGAAGAAACTTTATAATGTTTAATTTTGATCAACAGGATATTCCAGAACAAATTAATAATGACTACTCTATTAAAATAAAAAAATTTATTGAAAGATTACCTGGCAACGGCGAAACAGAAGTTTTAGTTGTCCTTGCCGATGAGAAAAAAAACTACTCTATAAGTAAGGATTATGAACTAATGAGAAAAACATTTCCTATAAAAAAATTACCTAAACAAAAATTTATTGATAAATATCCATTTATCGAAGACGATCTGGTTTATTTACTGATATGAGTTTCTAAAGCAACTGTTTTTGAGGCCCGGCACAAAAAGCCGGGCTTCACTCTTTTGTAATTTTCTTTCGCATTAAATGTAAAACGAACTTGACAAAGGCTTGTCCCCAATGTAAAATAAACTTAACGTTAAGCTAACTTTACATTGGGTGGTGATGGTTATTTGGAAAACAGGGTTAAGGAATTCAGAGAAAGGTATAAGATGACCCAGGAGCAGCTTGCCAAAAAAATGGGCGTTTCCCGGCAGACGATTATTTCCATAGAATCGGGCCGTTATAATCCCTCGTTGATTTTGGCTTATAAGCTGGCCAAATGTTTCGGAAGCACCATCGAAAACGTATTTATTTTTTCCGGGCCGGAAGGAGAGATAGTTGATGAATAAATCCTTTGTCAAAGAGCTGATCATTACCAACTATTTGTTTATTGGCTCCCTGATCATGATCGTTTTAGCCGGGAATATTGTTTACGGCGGCACCCTGGAAACGTGGAGCAAATCACTGGGGCTCCTGGCGGTGCTGACCCTGGCCCTGGTATTTAAGACCTTGCGAATTAAAAGAAGCGGCGGGAAGCTGGACGAGCGGCTGCAGCTTATAACCTACCGGGCGGTAAACTTCGGTTTCTATTTTATACTGGGCGCCGTTTTTTGGTTCTACACCAAGGAATTGATCGTTGAAGGCCAGGTTTCAACCAGGACCATCATTGAGATGCTGGCCGGCATGACCGGTTATGTGGGCAGTTTTTTCGCTCTGAGCAAACGCTACTAACCGGACGCGTTTTCCATATATTCATGCAGCAGCAAAATTCCCCGGCGGCCGGCCGGAAGAATGCCTCCCAGGGGATATTGATGGGAGGGCGTCACATACACCGCGCCGGCGCGTTTGCCGGCCAGGTATTCAACCTGCATCCCCCGCTCGTCCACAGGCACGGGATGTACGGTGCACCTCTTACTCCGCAGTACCCGCAGCATCCCGATATGACAGGGGTCTTCAATGAGGATTTCTTTTCCGTCCTGAACCAGCAATTCGGCGATCAGGTGCAGCCCGTGGGTTGCGCCCGCCGTAATGAAAATATCCCGGGGGTCGATTACCGGCCCCTTGCTTCTAAAAAGCCAGGCCGCAATTTCCTCACGCAGCCAAGGCAGCCCTTCCGGCCCTGTATAACCGAACTGCTCCAAAGGCATCTCTTCATAAGTCCTGCGTATTAATTGATACCATTGCAAACGGGGGAAATGTCTCAAATCCGGCCGGCCGGTACGGAAATCGGCCCGGATGGGCTGAGGGCTCCGGGACGGCTCCCCGGTAAAATGGAAATCCGCTGTTTTTTCAATACACAATCCGTCGGCAACCCGGGTGGGAGAACCCTGGCTGCTGATGACGAAAACCTCGGCGGCCAGCATTTCATATGCCTCACAAACCGTATTGCGGGATACGTCCAGTTGATTGGCCAGTTCACGGGTAGAGGGCAATGCTTCACCCGCCTTAATCCGCCCGCCGGTTATTTGTTCCCGCAAGGCCAGGTAAATCTGGCGTTTTAATGACACTTCCCCTTGCCGCTGCAACTTTATGCCCAACACAATAAACCCTCCAACTGGATCTGTAAAGATCACGCTTAACTGGCTCTGTCACCAGACCAGTGTGTCAAGTATGATTGTAGCACGGCTATCCAAACAATGCCATTAAATTATAAAGGGGTTTGCCGGTGGAGAACATTCAGATACGACATCTCAAGGGATCGCTATACTTATTCTGCGCCTTTACCCTGGCGGGAACTTCCGTTATCGCAGCCCGCTTCGTAACCGGTCAATTGGGTGTATTCACCATTACCGCCGTCAGCCTGTTTTTTGCAATTCTTTGTTTGTTGCCCCTTTGCGGCTATAAACTGATGGAAGTCATCCGGCGTCTTGGTCCGGAGGACTGGCTGATGCTGTTCCTCCAGGCACTGTTCGGAATCTTTTTGTTTCGCCTGTTCCTTCTGCACGGTCTGCTGCGCACCAGCGCCGGAGAGGCCGGCGTCCTTACCGGCGCCACACCCGCCGTCACGGCTCTTCTCGCCGGGGTCGTGCTAAAAGAACCGTTCACCCCCCGGAGTCTGGCGGGCATCCTCAGTACCATTGGAGGCATCCTGCTGCTGCAGGGGATATTGCTGCCGGGGAGCGAATTTGCCATGGAACATTTCCTGGGCAATCTGCTGGTGCTCTGCGCCGCGGTCAGTGAATCGCTGTTTAATATTTTTTCCCGTCTGAACAGCCTTAAAACGGCATCCCACCGCAAACAACCAATAAACCCGGTTGTCCAGACAGTGCTGGTATCAGCCATAGCCTTACTCCTGTGCTTGATACCAGCGCAATTCGAGAAACCGGTTTGGTTGCTCTTGGCGCTGGAAAACAAACAGTGGCTGGCATTGGTCTGGTACGGCGTGTTCGTCACGGCGCTGGCCTTTATCTGCTGGTACGCGGGTATAAAAAGAAGCACCGCCCAAACCGCCGCGGCATTTTCCGGCATGATGCCCTTTACATCTTTAATTCTTTCTGTCATCATATTGGGAGAAGATGCGGGCTGGCAGCAATGGTCCGGAGGGTGCCTGATTATAACGGGCATTTTGCTCATTGGAGCGCTGAACGGAGCACGATCCGCACCAGCCAATAACTAACATAACATATGTATACCAACATGACAAAATGTTTTTCATTTTGTAGTTGACTAAGCTAATTTACCGTGCTAATATAAAGCTATACAAGGATATAGTTGCTATATGTTAAATGATTTCGGCTGCTAAACAATACCACAACGCAATGGTACACAGTTGTATCACAACGGCGAAGGCGCCTTTTGACGGGGAAACCCCGCAAAAGGCGTTTTATGTTTATTTTTGTATTTATTTATAGAAGCAAATTATCTAAAAAAGACAGGTGGACGCTATGTCAGGCAAATTTAAGCCCCTGTGGGGAAACAAGCCCCCGCTCAAATCCAGCTACGACGCCGTGATTATCGGCGGCGGGCTGCACGGTTTGGCCACCGCGTATTTTCTGGCCCGGGACCACGGCATGAGCAACATCGCCATCATCGAAAAACGCTATATCGGCTTTGGCGGCGCCGGCCGCAACACCGCCATCGTACGCGCCAACCAGCGAACCCAGGAGAACGTGCCTTTATATAAAGAGGCTTTGGAGTTGTGGCCGGTGCTCACCAAAGAGCTGGACTATAACTTGATGTTCAACAACTGCGGCAATTTGAATTTAATGCACAGCGAGGCGGCCATGAACGCGGCCCGCATGAATGTCTGCACGGCCCAGTTTCACGGGGTCGAAAGCCATTTGCTGGACGCCAAAGAGCTTAAGGAACTGGAACCGGCGATTAACATTGCACCGGACATCACCTATCCCATCCACGGGGCCATGTTCCACCCGCCCGGCGGCGTGGTCCGGCACGACGCGGTGGTGTGGGGTCTGGCCAAAGGAGCGGCCAAATATGGGGTACATATTCATCAGCAAACCGAAGCCATGGCGATCCACACGGCAAAAGGCAAAATCACCGGGGTGGAAACCGGCCGCGGCCGTATCAATACCCCACGGGTGCTGGTATCCGCCGGCGGCTATTCGGCGGGGATAATCAACAAAATGCTGGGCCTGCGGCTGCCCATCAGCGTACTGAACATCCAGGCCATGGTCACCCAGCCGCTTAAGCCGGTGCTTAACCACGTGGTTTCATCCGGCATGTACCACGCCTACGCCAACCAGACCTTAAAGGGAGAAATCGCCACCGGGGCGCACATGGACCCCTGGCCCAACTATAATACCCTGACCACGGCGCACTATATCAAGCACCAGGCCGAGTCTTTATCCGACTTTCTGCCATTCCTGCGGGGCGTCAAGTTCATGCGCCACTGGGCCGGGCTGGCCGATATGACGCCGGACATGGCCCCCATCATGGACGGTAACGATCAGATTGAAGGTTTCTACATGAATTGCGGCTGGGGATACTTTGGCTTTAAATCCTGTACGGCGACAGGCCGCTACATGGCCAAATTCCTGGCCAAAGGCAAGTGCCCGAAGATGCTCAGGCCCTTTGCCCTGCGCCGTTTTGAGCAGCACCGGTTGATGGGTGAAACCGCCGCCCTGGTCAGTTACTCTGCGGACAATTAAAGACAGTCTAAAGTCAAAGGAGGTTCTCAGCCATGGCACTGACGATTACCTGCCCCGTTTGCGGCAAACGCAATGGCTACGAATTCCGGTACGGCGGTGAAGACAAGGGGCCGCGGCCCGCGGAGGAAGGATTGACCCCCCGGGACTGGTGCGACTACGTGCACATGAACAACTGCGTGGCCGGCATTCAAAAGGAGTGGTGGTGCCACAAGAGCGGCTGCGGCGCCTGGTTTACCATATATCGCGACACTTTGACCAACCTTGAAGTGGAAGAACCGGAGGCAAAACCATGAACAGGCTCACCAAGTTGCCCACGTTGCGGATCGACCCCTCGGAAACCAGAACCTTTCATTATAAAGGTCAAACCTACCAGGGTGTGGCCGGCGATACAATTGCCACGGCACTCTATGCCAGCGGCGTGCGGATCTTTGGCCGCAGCTTGAAATATCACCGCCCCCGGGGACTGTACAGCCTGGACGGCGAGTGCAGCAATACCTGCATGCAGGTGGACGGCATTCCCAACGTGCGCACTGAAAACACCCTGTTGAAAAACGGGATGCAAGTTGAAGAGCAGAACGTCAAGGGCTCGGCCGAGTCCGATCGCATGGCCTTTATGGATAAACTGGATTGGTTGATGCCGGCCGGTTTTTATTACCGCACCCTGCACAAGCCGGCCTGGGTATGGCCCATGGCCATGAAACAGGTGCGAGCCGCCGCCGGGCTGGGCAAAATCGCGCCGGATTTTAAAATGACGGGGTGTTATGATGAAATTTATCCCCGGGCCGACGTCTGTGTGATCGGCGGCGGCGCGGCCGGCATGACGGCAGCCCTGGCGGCGGCGGAAAGCGGCCTGCGGGTGGTGCTGCTGGAAGCCCGGCCCTGGCTGGGCGGCTGCTTCGATTACCGGGTGAGCGCCTACGACAGAGAAAAGGCGCTTTACCAGCGGGCGCGCCAGTTGGCCGAGGCGGTGGAAGCCGCGGCCAACATCCGGGTATTCAAACACGCGGCGGTGGTAGGCTCCTACAACAATAACCTGCTCACCGCCTTCCAGGTGGGCGGCGATTCCGACAGCTTTGACGAACGTTACATTGAAATCCGCGCCGAAAGCGTGGTGGCGGCCACCGGCTGCATTGAAAGACCACTGGTGTTTGAAAACAATGAGCGCCCGGGCGTCATGCAGGCAGGCTGCGCCCACCGGCTGACCCGCACTTACGGACTGCTGCCGGGCAACCGGGCGGTATTCAGCGTCGGACACGATCTGGGCCTGGAGGCTGCGGCAGACTTGAGCGACCTGGGCGTAAAGATTGAGTGCGTGGCCGATATCCGTACCGGCGGGCAGGACCCCCGGCTGCTGCAGGCCCTGGCGGAACGCAATATCCCGGTGCTGAGCGGCTGGGTGGCCTGTGAAGCCCATGGTTCCAAACAGGTGAACAAAGTTACCCTCGGCGCCGTCGACGGGCGCGAGAAGCGCCGGCTCGACTGCGACCTTTTGGTGGCCTCGTCCGGCTTCACACCGCTTACCGGTCCGCTGACCCTGGCCCAGGCCAAACTGCAATATGACGCGCATACCGGTTATTTCCTGCCGGTGGATCTCCCGGCCAAAACCCATATGGCCGGACGCATGACCGGCCTTTCCGACGCTCTGGCCATCGAGTTTTCCGGCCGGCTGGCCGGACTGAAGGCGGCGGCGGACTGCGGCGCGGACACCGCTAAAGCCGTTACTGAAACCGCTGATCAACTTAAGGCGCTGCCCGGTCCCGGGCGCGGCGTCACGCTGGCATGCGCCCCGGTGGAGGGCCGCAAGAGTTTTATCTGTTTTGACGAAGACGCCACCGTGAAGCATATCAAACAGGCCCTGAAGATGGGCTTTGACGTGCCCGAGCTGATTAAACGCTTTACCGGAACCGGCACCGGCCCGGGCCAGGGCGGCATTCCGGGCCACAACCTGCCCCTGCTGGTGTCCGAATTGCAGAAGCATGGCGGCGCCAAACCGGTACCCACGACGGTGCGGCCGCCCCTAGTACCAACTTTCATCGCCACCTACGCCGGGGCCAGCCATGATATGTGCAAACGAACGCCGCTGCACAACCTGCAAAAAGAAGCCGGCGGCGTATTCCGGCGCATGGGCGTGTGGCGGCGGGCCCGCTACTTTTCCGAGGACTTCAGCTGCCGCGAGGAAATCCTCAACGTGCGCAACAACGTCGGCATACTGGACGCCTCCACCCTGGGCAAATTCCGCATTCATGGTCCGGACGCCCTTAAAGCCCTGCAGCGGGTCTATGTGAGCAACATGGCCAAAATAGCCGCCGGGCGGGTTAAATACTCGGCCATGTGCAACGACGACGGTTGCGTCATCGACGACGGCGTGGTAGTCAAGCTGGCAGAAAATGACTATTACTTCACCGCTTCCACCGCCCGGGCCGGTGAGACCGCGGAGTGGTTCCGTTTCCACACCCGTTACGACGGCTGGGATTACCACCTGGTTAACCTGACCGACGCCATGGGCGTAATCAATATTTCCGGCCCCAACGCGCGTAAAGTGCTGGCCAAAACCACCGACGCGGACGTCTCCAACGAAGCTTTCCCCTTCAGCGCTTACCGGGAGTTCACCATCTTAAAGGCGATCCCGGTGCGGGCCATGCGGCTGGGGTTTGTGGGGGAACTGTCCTACGAGCTGCACGCGCCCACCTCTTATATGCCGGCCCTGTGGAACATTATTGCGGAAGCCGGCCGGGAGTTCGGCATCGCCAGCTTCGGCGTGGAGGCCCAAAACGTGCTGCGCATGGAAAAATGCCACATCATCCTGGGCCAGGAGTCGGAGCAGCGCACCAACCTGCTGGACTTGGGCCTGGGCTTCCTGTGGGATCGCCATAAACCGGAGGCCAAGACGGTAGGCGCCGTGGCCTTGCGCCAGGCGGAAAACGATCCGGACCGGTTCCGGCTGGTGGGATTCAAGATGGAGGATCCCCAGCGCCCGCCCAAAGACGGCTCGATTATCGTCGACCAGCGCATCCGCGGTTACGTGTGCACCGCCCGCCGGAGCTTTTCCCTGAATGAATCGGTGGGCATGGCTCTGGTGGACGCCGGACTGGCCGCCGAAGGCACCCGGCTGGGAATTTTCGAAGATGAATGCAAAGGCAAACTGCTGTACGCCCGGGTAACGCCCATGCCGTTTTACGACCCCCGGGGCGACCGGATGAAAATGTGAGGTGCACAAACATGACGGAGATAAGAAAAGAATCACCGGTGCGGTTCCAGGCTGAAGCCAGGAAAATAGAAATGCGGGACAACTGGCCCTTGGTACTGGAGTATGAAGACGAAGGCGCGGGACCCTTTCTGGTGGATTTAACCCACCAGGCCAAGTGGGACCTGCAGGATAGGCATCTGGACGCCCGCAAACCGCTGGAGCTGGATATTCCGGCGCCGGCCGGCGCTTGCGCCTTTGACCGGGGCGTGCTGATCAACCGCATGAACGGCACCCAGTGCGCCCTCTGGCACCTGGCGGCCGGCGCACCCGTCCTGCCGGACGAGCCGGGGTACACCGACGTGACCGAGGCCACGGTGTTTTTGGCGTTGTTCGGCCCCCATACCCTGGCCATCGCTGAAAAGCTGACCGCCCTGGACCTGACGGACCCCGGCAAACAAACGCCTTTCCTGCTGCAGGGGCCCTTTGCCCACGTCCCCTGCCAGATGGTCGTCATGGAAAGAGGCCCCGGATTCAACGGCGGGCTGCTGCTCACCTGCTCCCGGGGTTACGCCCAAAGCATGGTGCACGCCATTTTGGACGCCGGCGCCGAATTCGGCTTGCGCCCGGCGGGCGAACTGCGCTTCAACACCTGGCTCTCCGGTCTCTTTTCATAAACTAAATAGAAGCACAAACCCTCATATCAGAAATGCGAAGGATTGTGCTTGTTAAAAATCACTAAAACCGTATGAAATGGTTGCGTTTATGACATTGACGAAAACGTCAGTGTCTTTTTGTTCCATATTTCTGCTTTATGGGTCATTATAATTGATATCACCCGGTAATTTGGGATTGGTAATTACAGATATAATCATAGGAGCCGGTTCTATCCGTTGTCCGCTGGCGCTGATAAATCCCCTTGCCAACCCAATAGCAATAAACATCCGATCAAATGAAGCCGGTAAAGCTAAGCCCTTTCCTTGTATGGCTCTCCAATGTAAACATACACATGGGTAACCCGGTTTACTTGTATCATTAATGTATTCGTAATTGCTATCCGGTAATTTAAAAGCAATCCTCGTTCGTCTGGGATCTTCTTCCGTATATACTTTTCTAAAATTTTCAGCTTGAACAACACATAACGACCGGTTATTCCGATTTAAAGTATGGAATAGTTGAACATTATTTTCAGCATTTTTAGTTAAGAAATTAATTAATTCAACATGAGACATGCGTCTTATTCTTTTAAATGATTGAACTTCTACATCTTCAGTATGAGGAGGGTCAGGCCTTGGTTTACCATTTATCTGAATTACGTCACCAATATCTATGTATTCACCATTGTTATACGTAAGAAATTTCCATTGCTGCTTATTGGGCAAAACAGGTCTGATCCAGTAACCGTCCAATGTCATGCCTGCAAAACAATAACCGTTAGCCATATGTGTAATTGCCAGGAGCACAATTTCTATGTTTAGCCCCCCTATAAATGTTTTATAGTGATATTGTCAACTTTGCATTGAAAATATTCTGCTACCAATTTTCTATGGCAATTATACGGTTTATCTTCCGAACATAAAAAACATATATTTCCTTCTGGACTTTGAATGATAATTGAGCTAGGTTGACGTTTTTGTAAAATCTCTTTAAATAATTTTTCATAGTCCACCCAACTGATTTTTTTATGCTTATAATTTTTTAATATTTCTTCAGTTGGCGCCAACTCTGGGCAATGTTCGTACCTTATTCCCACTAACTCTAAAATATATTGTAGATCTTCTTTCTTTGCAAAACCTGCAAGCTGAGAAGTATTATTTAATCTAACATCAATTATTTTTTTTATCTTGTTGGCCTTTAAGCGATGAATAAAGTCTTTTAAAGATTTTTTTGAGAAACCTATAGTATGTATTTGCATTAATTTTCGCCTGCCTCAAAGCTAAGTGTTAATTGTTTATAAATGGGACCTGCATCACTATTTTCACTTACCTCTTCCACGTAAACACCTGCTTGGTTTAAGTAATGTGCAATAATTGTACGGTGACAATAACGGCTATCTTTACAAAAGCAAGCTAAAGCTATTACTTTGCCTTGCTTAACTAATTTCCATAATTTTCTTAAGTGGATTAGTTTTTCTTCAGCTTCAAGCTCAATGCTAAATTGTTTTTCGTATAAAGGCCACCACAATTCAGGATCTCGTTCGCGCCATTCATTCAAATATTTATTGAATAGTGTTTCACTTGGCGCCAAACCTCTAACCCGGATAGTATTGGGAATATCCTTGCCGCCTCTGGTAATCAACCAGATCTCGTCGCATTTTATCGTACTTAAAGATGCAGTATCTGTGGTGATTACATAACCAGTTTTTATGGCACTCATACACCCTACATCCTCTCGTCTTGTACAATTCAATACATTTTTATTATATCATTAAGATGATATAATTTCCAGAAGATTACTTTGGTGTCAAACGCACACCGGAACCAATGCCTGTGGCGTATCCCCGCCCCATCTTACCCACTCCTTCGCATTAGTAAATCGGCAGAAGTGGTAAGACCTTTAGGCCCATAATTCTTAGATTGTTAAGTATTCTTGTGTCCGACACTGCGAGCCAATTGGTAGTTGATATATTGATTGAGGCTGACTTTTTCCTCTTTGGCTTTTGCCGCTAAAGTGCGGTGAAGGGATTTTGGCATACGGATATTAAACTTGCCGGAATACTCTTCTGTTCTGGCCGGCTCAGGAATTGTTTCTCCATTTTGTAAAGCAAGATCAATCCAGCCTTTTTTCGCATCCTGGATCATTTCATATGCCTCTTCCAATGTCTGCCCCTGGCTAAGGCATCCGGGCAATTCCGGGATTTCGACGGCATACCCACCTTCCTCGGCAGGATAGAGCAATACTCTATAAGGTAAGTTAATGTAATATTCAAGATCTTTTTTAGTCATCTTCATTCACCTTTTCGAGAAGTTTTATTGCAGCCACAACATATGTGGTTAATATATACGGTTGCGGTAAGGAACGGATATCCTTAAAGCACCTTTAGTATAAAAATAATGACTTGAACCACCCCTTGGTTGTCTTTTTTCAAAGCCCGTCCTGGTCAATATTTTGTCCAGTTCCTCAAATTTGACCTGTTTGGGATTATTTTTGATTTTCTGCAAGAGCTTTTCTAATTTACCCATCGTATGTACCTCAACTTGATAGTACTGTATATAGTGGCATGCGTCAATAACTATGAATATAGAAACTTCCAAACTACCTATCGTGTAGGAGGGGGCGACAAACCCCTCTTACTTTATTAAATACTAAATTATGATAAAATGGTTAAAATAGCATGTTTGAAAGGAATGGATAAATCCAATGGATACTGCGGAACAGTATGTGATAACAGGGGCTTTGGGTTACACCGGCAAATACATTACACGCCTGCTTCTATCCAGAGGGAAAAGAGTCAAAACCCTTACCGGCAGCCCAAACCGCCAGAATCCATTTGGCGCTCGTATACACATTGCCCCTTTTAATTTCAATAACCCCGGCGAATTAACCAGGAGTTTACAGGGAGCCACGACATTTATCAATACCTACTGGGTACGGTTTGCATACGGTAAGGAAACGTATGACAGGGCGGTGGCCAACACCCGGACTCTCATAAAAGCGGCTAAAGACGCCGGCATCCGCAGATTTGTGCATGTCAGCATTACAAATGCTTCCGGGAGCTCACCCCTCCCCTATTTCAAAGGTAAAGGACTTCTTGAAGAGGCTGTTGTAAATTCCGGAATGTCATACGCCATTATCCGGCCGACAGTAATCTTCGGCAAAGAAGATATCCTTATTAACAATATCGCCTGGCTCCTCAGACATTTCTCTATATTTGCAGTTCCCGGCTCGGGTGATTACAAACTTCAGCCGGTGTTTGTGGAAGATATGGCTGAATTGGTCGTTAATGCGACTGAAAATGATCAGAACATTATTATAGATGCCGCCGGCCCGGAAACATTTACGTTTAATGAACTGGTGCGGCTAATTCGCGATAAGGTGGGCAGTAAAGCGAGGATTATCCATGTGAAACCTGGTTTGGCGTTATCGCTCTCCAAAATAGTCGGTAATGCTGTTAAGGATGTGGTATTGACTAAAGATGAGGTGGATGGTTTGATGGCCAACCTTCTGGTTTCAGAGGCGCCACCCCTGGGAAAGACGCACTTTAGTGAATGGCTTGGGCAAAATGTCGCTACAGTGGGAGCCAGCTACGCTTCCGAGCTGAACCGCCACTACCGGAAACCCACTGGTGTTTAATGGTTACCTGTGTACGGAAGTGATAAGACATGTTTATAGATTCTTATACCAGTCCTGAAACTGCTGCAGGCACAGTATCTAATAATCCATTAATTTTGCTTTAAATATCTACGGAGTGTGGGAGCACTAATCCCGAGTCTCAACGATAATTCACTGGCTGTGAGGTTAGCCGCGGCAGAACTAATCTTACGGACAATTTCAGTATTCATTTCCGATAACGTACCAACTTTTATACTGATTTGGTCCTCGCCAGGAGTACTTCCGTTTTTCACTAAAAACATATTTTTCGCAAATGCCTCTTCAATTAGATTTGTGAGGATTTTAGATGCATCACCCTCATTATCAGCCAAAACAACACATTTTTCCATAAAAAATTCTAACTGCCTAGTGTTACCAGGCCAATCCATATTCGAAAGCTTGTCGAGAAGAGATGTTGGCAATGTGTAAATTGATTTGCCATACTTTTTAGAAAACTTTTTCAAGAAAAAAACAGCCTGAACGGGAATATCCTCTCTTCTCTCTCGCAACGGAGGTATAAATAAATCCAACATGTTTAAACGGAAATACAAGTCCTCTCTAAAGTGGCCTCTTTTGACTAAATCCTCCAAGTCTTCATTGGATGAGGCAATCACGCGGACATCCACAGGGACTACCCGATTACTTCCTATCGGACGAACCTCTTTCTCCTGTAAGACCCGCAAAATGTGACTCTGCTGGTCTAATTTCATTTTCCCTATTTCATCTAAAAATAACGTACCGCCATGGGCAAATTCAAAAAGCCCAGGTTTTCCGCCTTTAGATGCACCGGTAAAAGAACCTTCAGAATAACCAAAAAGTTCGCTTTTTGACAATTGATCATCTAAAGTAGCACAGTTTACAGCAACAAACGGCCCGTTCCACCTTTCACTATGCCCATTGTGAATACTTTGCGCAAGTACTTCCTTTCCAGTACCACTTTCTCCACGAATTAATACAGTACAGTCGGTATTGGCATACTTTTTCGCGCTTGTGACAACGGATGACATCCCGCTGTTTACATGGACAATATCATCAAAACAATGCCTTGCTATCAGTCCCTTAGTATATTTACTTTTAACGGTTTTATTTTCTTCATGTCTTTTGGTGATGTCAATTAGAGTTAATAATACGCCCCTCGAACTATTCTCGCCAACAATTGGAAACTTATTAACTAATACGCTAACATTCGGTCCCTGATGAATATAACCCAGCTTTTTCTCAAAATCTCCAACTATGTCAACTAAATTGAGCCCATCATTAAAATCATTTAATGAACGGCCGACTATATCTCCTTCAGTCAACCCCAACATCTTATAAGCTACCGGGTTGCAAACCGTAACGATCTTGTCCTCGTTAATCATAACAATCCCTTCATGCGCATACATCGAAATTGCATTCATCTGCTCAGCAGTCAACTTTTCCCGTTTCTCAGCTTCTACAATATTCTTAGCCCATTCAAGCGCATTTCTAAGCGTGCCTTCGCCAATCATAACAGGAATGAACTGCAATCCTGCTTGTTTCACTAAATTAGCAATTTTGTCGCCTATACCCAGTATCACTTCACATCCATCCTGGAGGGCTTGAGCAGTACCGACTTCTACATCCTGCCAATTATTATACACATAGACCTTCACCTTAAGACCAAGAATTGAACTGAGCTTTTCAATTACATCCAGATTCTTGGATGCTGAAAGAATTAGTCCTAACTCTTTTTTGATTGTCTTGGCTTTGTCCAGCGCAAGGACAATGTCGTACTCAGTCGGATAAGTATCCACAAAATGCCCGGAAGGAAAATGCTGCTGCAAAAGCGTCAGACTAGCTCCTCCACTGGCAAATACTCTGATACAGTCAGGTTTTCTTGATACAATTTCCTGAACTTCGCGAACCGCGTCCCAAAATGAATTTTCAATTACAGTTATATAGATATCTAGCTCATTCTGTATTTCTTCAACCAGTTGGGTCACTTCTTTATTTGGTGAAATTAGTAAAATCTCAGCAAACATGATATATCCCCCTAACATTTATGAAAAAACTTTGTACCCATAGTGCAATCACCCATGCAGATTAGCGGAAAAAGGGAGTCATCGCCACTGACGATGGGCGGTAATATAATTATATATACAGAAAAATGACAATAAAAGCAGTAAAGCCGTCTCATGCAATAAAATTTAAGCAAGAGACGGCTTATTTAATCATGGATCTTTTATTTATCAATTATGAATCTAATTGCTTAAAATATTAGGCAAGAACAATACTATCTGTGGAAAAACCATTAACATGACAATACAAATTATTATTGCCACCAAGAAAGGCATAATCCCCCGGAACATAACCTCAATAGGAATATCTGGGGCTATACCTTTAATAATAAAAATATTCATGCCCACAGGCGGCGTGATGATGCCCATAGCCACCACCAGGACAATGACCACTCCGAACCATATGGGATCATAACCAAGGCTTACCGCCACCGGGTAAAAAATTGGGGTGGTGAGCAAGATAAGAGCAAGCGCATCTATAAAACAGCCAAGCACCAGGTAAATGAGAACTATAATGGCTATTACCATGAATGGCGGCAGCGGCAGTGAACCGGCCCAAGTGGCGAGTTCAAAAGGAATACGACTGATGGCGATAAAACGGCCGAAAATAACCGCCCCGGCTATCAGGAACATAATCATCGCCGTGGTTTTGGTTGTATCAATGAGTGACTCGTTGAAGCCCTTCCAGGAAAGCAGCCCCCTGATCAGGGTAACCATCAGCATACCGAACGCACCAACAGCAGCCGCCTCAGACGGGGTAAACAATCCTGCGAAAAGACCACCAATGGATATTAAGAATACGATCATTATTTCCGGCAGACCTTGTTTAAGAGAAGAGAATACTTCTTTCCGGCTGGCTTTAGCTCCTGCCGGCCCCAGTGCGGGGTTGCGCGTAGTAATCACCCAGATTGCCAGCATGTAAAGCAGCATTAGCAGCAAACCCGGTAAAATTCCGGCCATAAAAAGCTTGCCGATGGCCTGCTCAGTTGCTATACCGTATATAACAAAAATTACGCTGGGCGGAATCAGTACCCCCAGAGCGCCACCGGCGGCAACACTGGCGGTAGAAAGAGAGTCGCTATATTTATATTTGCGCATCTCCGGTATGGCAATGGTACCTATTGTAGCCGCCGTGGCGGTGCTTGAACCGCACACGGCGCCGAAAACGCCGCATGCCAGCTGGCTGGCAATGGCCAATCCCCCCGGCAAATGCCCGCATAGCTTATAAGCAAATGAAAAAAACTGTTTACCTACCCCCGAGTAATACGCCAGGAAGCCCATCCAGATAAATAGAGGGATAACACTGAGTGTATAAGAGTTAAAAGTCGAAAAAACGTCCTGCACCACCATTCTCATTGCTGACTCAAACGAATTCAGATAGCTGAATCCAATAAAACCGGTTAATCCCATTGCAACAGCTATCGGCATTCGCAAAGCTATAAAAATGATAAATATGATTATTCCGACTAAGCCAGCCGCCAGTGGACTCATTCCCCAACCTCCTTCCGAAAACATTGTACCAACTTAACTGCTATCACAAGGGAAAAAACCAAAATTCCTAACGCAACACCAAAAATAATGGGATAAATGGGAGTCAACGTGGTCGGGGAAACCTGGCCGCTTTCCCAATAGCTATATGCGTATAGTAAGAGCTGATAAAATATTAATAGCAAAAATAATAACACTAAAAAATTAGTAATTGTATCAATTACAATGCGGGTTTTCCGTGAGAACCTATTTATCAGCAAATCAATGCTGATATGACCGTTTTGGAGTCCACAGTAAGCTAAAGAGAAACCGGATGCTAAGGCGATCATAAAACCAACCCACTCGTAAACACCATCAATCGGTCGGCCGAAAATCCGCGCTATTATGTTTACAATCATTAAAGCCATAGCGGCCACAATGACCCAACAGGCAAATGCATTAAACGCCTTGCTGATATTAACTATACCTATTATTTTCATATGCTTCCTCCTGATGATTCTTAAATGGAGCATAAAATCAACTATGACTTGAAACCCCGGTTGCTACCCGGTTAAGCCTTTAAGGGCTCCGCTTTCCGTTACCCCCGTGGCTTAACCGGTACAATTACCCTCTTTTCTCTGACATATAACTCTTTAAAAGTCGTCTGTTTTTTATTGAGCAGTGAACCGGTTAGTTAATTTTCCTGGTTATATTTTTCAGCCAACTCCTTGGCCAAATCCAGAATCTCTTGTCCGGCTAGCCCTCTTTGATTTACCTTGTTTACGTAATCGTCCTGGAGTGGTTTGATCATTTCTATCCATTTCGCGGTTTCCGCTTCAGATAATGTTGTAATTTTAAGGTCATAGTTTTCTTTTACCCATTTCACCGCTTCTTCATTTTGCTCATCCAACGCGCCAGCCATTTCCTCATCAAAATATTGCTTGTTAACTTCCTCAATAGCCTGCTGCAGTTCCCCAGGCAGCGAGTTCCATTTATCAAGGTTCATCACCATAAAGAACGTGTTGTTGGAAAGGAAAGGGGTTTTTGTTACATAATTAACCACGTCGGCAAATTTGAATCCTTTAAGGGTTTCTATCGGGGCCAGATTGCCTTTAACAACTCCCTTGGAAAGAGCATCGTATACTTCTGTCTGGGGCATAGACACCGGTGTCGCCCCAAGTTTCTTTAAAGTCTCAGTTCCCTGACCAGTGCTTCTTATTTCCAAACCCTTTAAATCATCTAGATTTTCGCACGGTGCCTTGGTCAACAAATCAGCGCTTCCGGTACTGAACAACATCATCACCTTGGTGTCTTGAAACTCTTTGGGGTTCATTTTCTGTAATATCCCCATAGCCACCTTGCCTGCCACCCTAGCGTTATTATAAGTAATACCCGGCGCTTCGCAGACTTCCATTACGGGAAATTTACCTTTGGTATAGGCAACACAGCTTATACCAATATCGGCCACACCGTTAACCACTCCATCATAGGTTTCAACCGATTTGAGCAGCGTTTCCGCAGGATAACTGGTGATTACCACCTGCCCGCCTGTGGCTTCTTTTACCGCCTCAATATAACCCTGCACCTTGTCCGTCTCCATGGCGTGGGTACTGGGCCAGAAATGCACCAGTTTTAATTCTATCGGCTTCTGTGTCTTGGATTCTTTTGCCTTATCTTCATTTGACCCGCCGCAACCTGCCAACAGCATTCCCGATAACAAAATTGAGGAAACCAAAATAGCTATGCCGGTATTCCTTCGTATTTTTAACAATATTAAGACCACCTATCTCTATAGATTTTAAATCAGTAAAATTAAAGGCAATTGCAATATACAGCCGCTAACACATAATCATCTCTATACATAACAATAAGAATTAATCATCAGGGGCACTTTAGACTTTCAGGTTAAATATTATAGAAGCAAATTGCAAATCTTTAACCACCATATTAAAATTGATTGGTATTCCTTTCATGCTTATCAGCATTTACTCTTAATAATCCCCCCTCCCTTAATTGCTGTTTGTAACCTCCCATGTTTTTTATTTGCGCCCCTTTCGGACTAAGGCGATTTCCAGCAGTTCTCTGGGTCCCCTCCTTTTTTGATGTCTGAAATCTTTTACCGGAATATTTTATGTGCTTTGAATTATATGAATTTTAAAGCAATTATTGTACCACTATATTTTGTATGGCAAATAACCATTTTTACGACTCAAATAAATAAAATGGGTCTAAGTTAAAAAATATTTTTTCTCATAAGGAAAACATTTTTCATAAGAAAGGATGACGACCCATATTTGGTCCAGCACCAGGATACATCACCCCCCTAAATATCTCCTTGTTGAAGCAGCCTTTTATAATAGAAAGAGCTTGTGTAAAGTGCCGCAGCAGGATTATGTGCCAGTACACGGTCTTTAGTAAGCAGAACTGTCACCGGTGCATGGGAATACTTAATAAATAATGAATCATGTCCTACACACAGACCGACAAGTACATTTAAATCGGTTTCTTCTTTTTCCATAATTTTTGCTTGTAAGATGGGATTACACATCGCTTCAAAACTGCCTGGATGTACTTTTAATGCTTCGGGAATCCCGATTAACGTTTTGTCAGTTGAACTTACTTTACAAACAACACCAAAACTTTGCAGGCCCTTGGCCTTAATTACTTGGGCAAAAAGTTTAGATTCATTTACTAAACCTAAACATGTTGCGATACCTATTTTTTTAGCTCCAATTTTTTTGGCAAAAACTATTATTTCTTCCACCCTGGTTAACTTGCCGTAATAGGCGCCTTCAATCTCCGCAGATGAGCGGGCCAGCAAGGAGTCTTCCCGGTCATTGCGATATAACTCTTCCACAGTCTCCAATTCAGTCCTATCTGTGGCTGTAGTTAAGCAATATTTTGGAAAACTTTTATCCCGATGATCACAATTAAATGAATTACAGACCAGGCAATCGAACTTTTTTTCCAACACGCCGCCTCCTATACGTTTTAACTAATTTAAAAAGTCGGAATACCATCGCAGGTAACCGATATTTAAATACTTAAATCATCCTTTAACGCCTGCACTGCATCTTGTGCTGTGCAAGTATTCCGGAATGCCCGGTTAAAACCAATATTATGAAATCGTCTTTCGATTTCCGGCCAGTTCCGTTCAAGGTCCAGCGGGGCAGCAACCGTTCCACCCACATAAAGGATAATATCTTTCAGTCCGGCCTCGATGCATTTTTCCCGCAACCCTTCGCAATCCAGAAGCCCCATGCCGTACATTGACGAAACAAGAATTGCATCTGCATCAATTTCAATAGCGGCATTGATAAAATCCTGTTGAGGTACGACCGCCCCAAGAAAGGCAACAGTGAACCCCGCATCCTCAAAGGCTTTTTTAAGTACCCAACCACCAATCATATGTGCATCTGAACCAATCGTGCCGATTACAACGCTTTTATTAACCGGTCTAACCATTATTTTTCCTCCTCGTATGCTTTATTTTAATTTGAACATTACTTAGATGTAATTAATCCTAAGGTAATCTTGATGCAAATTGTAAATCACTGACAACCATGTCAAAGCTCAATTCTTTGCCTTCTTTCTTGGACCTCTCCCCAAGTTTCTCTTCGTGATATTCCTTCACTTCCTTTGGTAGAGGGACGTTTCCGAAATTATAATACCTTACTGCGTTTTCCGCATCGCGCATGACGACGACCTTTCCTTTGTTGTATTTCCAGGGAGTAACCATCGTATCTACCCAACCGGCCTCAACACCTTTGCATAAGCCAACAGCAATATCTCCGTCACCGGCTTCCAGGCACTTTTCCATCAATGCCCTAACTTCCATCTCAATCATTTGTTCTTCCAGCCTTAATTTTTCATTGTCCGCTATTTTTTGGGTTCCCATTAAGGTAAGTAAGTGCCTTGCCAATCGGACGGACTTGGCCATACCTTCCTTGGTGGGAGTTGCAAAGGCCTCATCTTGACATTTTAAAATAATATCAGTAACACCGCCCATAATCGGGATGATGGCATTCCAGGCAATCATGGCATTGGCTTCCTCAATCCGCGGCGGCCAGGCACCCAAGAATGAAAAAGCTCCCGTAACAAAAACCATGTCTTTATAACCAAAGCGCTCGCAGTATTCATAACAAAGCCTTTCGGTTACCCGGATCATCGCTGTATCCTGAATCATATTCATGTTTAACCCATGCAAAAGATTCTGGTATCTAACACCCTGCTCGGCGGCCAGCAAAGATTCCGAGACACAGACAAAGGACCGAAACCCCGCGCTATCATATCCAGTAAGGTTGCTGGGGTTCTGTGGCATTATCGGAACACCGTTTTCCGTATATATTCCCGCCAACCTGGCCTCATATTGATTGATTCTTATCTCTTCTTCCAGTGGGATGTCCTTGCAATGGGCAATGACTTCCTGGAGAGAACGCACATTGCAGGCACTCCATCCCGCTGCCAGGGCAATCTCCGAGGCTAAACGCCCATCTTCGTCCGTAGAATTAAAGTATAAAGGGCACCGGGTCGCTTTTCTGATTTTGCGCGCCTCCTCAACGCCAAAGTTGACGATGGGCCAACCATTGAGCATTGTCTTGCCTTCTTTTCTACTTGCCTCAATTCCAGCCGCTGCTTTTTTAAAATCTAATTTCCGGGTATATGAATCAGAGAAAATTGTCCACGCCCCGCGGGGCAGCATATCCGATTCCTCTTCCACATAGGTGAGGCCTTCAATCATATACTCCGTAAGCGCCTGACCAAACATGGGTTCATACGTATGAGTCCCATTTCGTTTTGCCTCCTCAAGCCTGAGGGCATAGCTTTTTCCTTCAGATAGCTCTTTAGCGGCTGCTATACACTCGTTAAGGTTTTCTACCCCTTTTCCGGTTTCCCACATCGGAAGTACTTCTTCATTGCGGATCTTGAAGAATTGTTCGTCGGATAATCTTTTATTTCTAATTTGCACTGTCATTAGCTTTTTCTCCTAACTTTTTTAGATTTTAAGTGGTACATCGCACTATTTTCTGCTACAGGTTCCTTCGCAGCATTGCTCCCTGCTATACGGCCAAATACTATGCACTCGGGAATTGCATTTCCGGCCAGCCGGTTTGAACCGTGGATTCCGCCGCAAACTTCTCCGGCTGCATACAACTTTGGAATCGGCCTGCCCCAGATATCAATCACCCGAGCCTTTGTATCTATCCTTAGCCCTCCCGAACAGTGATGAACCGACGGCCACTGGGCAATAGCGCAGAACGGCCCTTCCACTAAAGGAACCATACTCTTGGTCATCGGTTTGTTGAATTCGGGGTCCTTCCCATCCCTGATATACTGGTTATGTTTTGCAACCGTTCCTTGCAGGGAATCTCCGGGAATGCCTAAATTTTGGGCCAGCTCTGATATGGAATCGGCCATAACTATCCGTTTTCCGGCCAGGCCTTTGCGAATCTCATCCTCGGGAGTAGCAAGTTTTTCGAACACCTTCAAGTTAAGAATAGCGTAAGTTGGTTTCACACCTGATTTTATCTGGGCATTGGCCACGATGTCACGGCGGTCAAGTTCATTGACAAATCTATTGCCCAACTTGTTTACATACAATAACCCAAAACCGGTCCCCGAGTAAGGAACAAGGGCAAATGAATCAATGATCCCCTTTTTAGGTTCTGCACAGGGATAGAGTTGAATGAATTCCAGGTGGAGCGCATCAGCCCCCACTGCCCTTGCAGATCGAATAATTTCACCGGTGGCGCCCCGCTGATTTGTACAGTTATACTCCGGCACCAAACTCGGATTAAAGTCCATCCGCATCCGTACATCTCTGCTAAACCCTCCGGACGCCAGGATTAGCGCCCTGTTCACCTTGACGTTCTTCTTTTCTTCACCTGATGTCGTTTCAACTCCTAATACAGGACCATCCGTACCCTCGCGCCAGATGTGGGTAACTTGCGTTTTCAAACGAATTTCTGCTCCTCTGCTTAAGGCCAGATTCTTCAGTGGTTCCGTAAACCCACGGCCTCTGGCCTCAGCTTCTAAGTGACTACGGTGAGTAGAATGGCCCCCTATATGCGGAAGTGTCTCCCTCATCTTCGCTCCGGCATCAATGAGCCAGTTCAGTCCCTCCGGCGCTGCCTGCACCATCACTTGGACCAACTCGGAAATGTTAAAATAATCCCCGCCCTTGAGCGTATCCTCCCAGTGCTGCTGCCACGAGTCATCACCCAAATTAAACTTTTGCCGAAGTTTGAGCTTACTGTCCCAAGAGCAATAACCGCCGCCGGAAATGATGGAATTGCCTCCGTAGCTAGGCATTTTTTCGAAAATAACGACCTTGGCACCCAGTCCGGCTGCCTCGGCTGCCCCTGACAACCCGGCAAAGCCCGATCCAACTACACCCACATCAATTTCTTCATCCCACCTTGGCACGTTACCACCCCATTTCATCCCATTTGAGCTACTTCAATAGGAGCATTGGGATGAGAATCCGTATATCGTCCACCTCTTCCAAGTTATCCAAAAGCTCCAAAATGCCATTTATTCTTATCTCGGGGAAAGGCTTTTGGGCGAATTCTATGCAACCCTGGAATCGCTCACGGTGTTCCTCATCGGTAAGGGGGTTATCCGGGAAACCGGGGGGCACATCCATTTTCCTGAGATATTCTCTTCCATCCTTCATCACAACCCGCATGTCTAAAGGCGTGTGGCCCCGTTCTTCCAAGGAGGGTTCTGAAATTACGGTGACCTTTTCCACAAGCTTCAAGACCCCGGCATCCCTGATGGCAGGCTCTTCAAAATGGGCCAACTTTGATTCTTTTCTTATCAGAGCACTAGCTACACAATACCGGATACTGAACTGTGCATTGACCTTTGGATTGCTTCCAACCTGAAAAGGATGGCCGACCAGTCTATAAGTATAAGGGGGGACCGTAATGTAAACATGATCGACATCATCGGGCCCAAAACATTCTTCTTTCATTAAACTCAGTATTACGTCAGTACTTCCCTGGGTTAGCCCGCAGCTCGGGTATTTCTTGAATACCAACCTCTCAACCTGGTATGTCTCCCCTAGCCCTGATGCTACGGTTTCCGCAGAAACTCGATCCCTGCCGAAGAGGTGTAAATAGCCATACACCCCTTCGAGGAAATTTGTCGGTCCCGTGATGCCCTGCTTGGTTAAACGGGCGCATAGAATGCCGCTTTCCGCCACCCACCCTTCGATTACCCTTACTGCAAGAGACCCGTCCACATTGCTCTGGAAGCTGCCCCCGCATTTGTTAAATGCCAGAGCCAAGGCGTTCCATGTTTCCTCTTCGGAAAGCCGGAGTATTTTCGCAGCCGCCGCTGTCGCAGCAAAAACCACACATACACCCGTTGGATCAAAGCCGTCGTACTCAGACTCTCCTAGATTAAGCCTTACAGCCACCTCAGTTCCAACGGTAATGGCAGTCAGGAAGTCTTTACCGCTGCACCCTCCCGCCAACTCGGCCGCAGCCAATGCGGCCGGTACGATGGCTGCTCCTATGTGAGCGCCTGGGGCGAGGGCGTCACAAAAATCAAGGGCCCTGGCCATTACACCATTTACAAAGGCTGCCTGCTGAGCGGGAACTTTACCTCCGTGAATTAGTATGGTTGACTCTTCTTTACCTCCAAGACCACGTGACCATTTCAAAAGGGTCTCACATCCCTCTGCCGAAGCCCCGGCAACTGTCGTCCCGATTATGCCCAGCACCTGGTTTTTGATTACCTTTATAACCTTTGGCGGAATTTCGTCGTAGTTAGTGCGGCAAATATACTCTACAATTTTTCGTTCAAGCGTCATGATTCATCCCCCGTCCCATTATTGCTGCTTTGAGATATTTTTTGGCAATTCTTAAGGCCTGAACCGGGAAGTCTTCAGCTAATAATCCGATGCCGTAAAGCACATAATCATAATCTATATACGCTTTTGGATTTTCGGGCTTTAAGCTCCATGGAGTTTCCGGATTGTATAGCGCCGCTCGTAAAATCCTTTCCGGATGCAAGCCGTATTTAAATATGCCACCAGTCCCGATGATATTTTTTGTTTCAAGCAAGTTTTTCCCATTTTGCACCATCACCTTTTCTCCCATTACAGAATACTCTTGGCGAATAGTCCCTGCATGACGCTCTACTGCAATAGAAGTGGCGCATTCGGCCAGTGCAATATCCAGGTCAAACTCGCTTTTGGTGGAGGGCACATACCCCACATTAACAGACAGATTTCTAATGTGTTTATCTATTTCCATTTCTGCTTTATTTGTCATAGGGTTCAGCGTTAACCATTTGTGCAGAAATTTATCCCCACCTACAAAATTGTATATCGTAGGCGCGTTGTACCTTATTCCCAGATCACCTTCTACCGTCCTTTTTATTCGCAATTCCGGTAAGCCTTTAAGTATCGTTTGTGGTGTTGCAGGCAGTGAATCAAGAACAGAATGAATGTTCGTTGTCGCCCCGCCGATTTCTACGATAACCAAGCTGCCTATTCCAGGTTCATCCCCATGCCCGTCAGCCAACAACGCCGCCGCTTGCAACGTTGCCTTCGGCGTCGGCATGATTGCCTTCCCAATATAATCTTGCGCTTTCTCCAAACCTTTCGCCTTAACAATGTGAGCAATAAAAATATCGCGAATCAGTTTTTGTGCTGGTTCTACTTCCACTGTTTCTAGATTTGGTAGAACATTTTTAGCTGTATAAAATTGCTTGTCCCCTTTTTCGAGAATGCTCTTTATATCGTTTGCAGCTACCCTATTTCCGGCAACTAATATTGGACAACTGACATTGGAATTTGCAAGCTGCTTGGCATTATGAATAATTACATTTTTATCTCCTCCGTCCGTTCCGCCAGTTAAAAGAACAATGTCACATTTTGCAGCTTCTATTTCCTGAATAATTTCCTCGTTTATTTCGAAACCATATGCACATATAACCTTGGCCCCTGCCCCTAACGCAGCCCTACGTGCGGCCTCCAACGTCAGTTCGGGGACAAGTCCTATAGCTGCCATTTTTAGACCGCCAGCCGCACTGCTGCTGGCGTATTTCCCTTGAATTTCTTTCTCGTTGAGTTCACAAGTATTAAATAAATTTACAAGTGCGTTATTTAATCCGATAGTGATGTCAGTGTCAACTGTCGTATATGCCTGAGCCCGGCCTAGAATGATTTCTTTTTCCAAATCAACGGCTATTATTTTGGTATATGTGCTTCCAAAGTCTACCAACAAGTATATGCTCACAGTTCTTTCACCTCCCATGGATTTGTTTGTATCAACCTTCCTTTAAAACTCAATTCCTGCTTGAGCCTGAATCCCCGCGGCGTAATGATGCTTCTCTTCAGCAATTACGCTTATTGTATCAGCCAGTGTCCGAATGGCCGGCGGGGCACCGCGCCCGGTCAGGATTACAGTCACATGCGGATGTTTGGACCGGAGGGCTGCAACTACCGAATCCACCTCAATCAGCCCATAATCCAAAGCAACATTGATTTCATCCAAAATGACCAAACCGAAATCACCCTGAAGACACTCCTGGGCCAGTTCCCATCCCTGGCGAGCCAAATCCCTGTCAACTTGTTCGGGATTATTCATGTTTACAAATTCATTCCTGCCCACCTGCTTAAAAAGAATCTTGTCGTGGCCAAACTGGCTGAGATGTTTGTATTCCCCGTAATAGGGCCTCCCTTTCATGAACTGAATTACCGCTACTTTAATCCCATGTCCCAAGGCCCTAACGGCCATACCCATGGATGATGTTGTCTTGCCCTTGCCATTGCCGGTAACAACTAAGATTAGACCTTGCTTATACACGTTTATCACCTTCCTGGTGCCGGACCAAATATTGGCCATCCTTTATTCGCTGAAGTAATTTATGGCAGATCCCCGAACCCCCTTCTATTTTGATGTCTTTGACCACTTTTGCCAGAGTACTTTTGCACTTCAATTTGAGAAACTTATTTGAAGATTAACGCAATTTTTGTGCCAATATATTTGGCACGATAAATAGCCGTTTTAGCAATTAAACAAATAAAACGGGACCCTGAGTCAAAAAAAATTTTTTCTTTTAAGGAAAAGATTTTTTTAATGATTAGATAAGAAGGGGATTAATTAGATAAGAAGGGGATTAATTAGATAAGAAGAGAATCACCGGTGCGGTTCCAGGCTAAAGCCCAGGAAAATAGAAATGCGGGACAACTGACCCGTGGTACTTGAGTATGAAGGCGAAGGCACGGGACCTTTTCTAATTGATTTTAACCCACCAGGCCAAGTAGGACCTGCAGGATAAGTTTCACAGCAAACAAAACTGATTGTTAAACGAGATTTATTACTCCAGGTGCGCAGGCAGGGTAAAATAAAACGTACTGCCTTTTCCCGGCCGGCTTTTCGCCCAAATTTTGCCGCCGTGGTTTTCGATGATCTGCTTGCAGATATACAGACCGAGACCCAGGCCGCCGCTGCCGCTGTTTTTTCCTAAATGTGATTTCACCTTGTAAAACCGGTCAAAGATTTTGTCCAGGTGGTCGTCCGAAATGCCGGCGCCCGTATCCGCCACTGAAAAGAGGATCTCTCCGCCCGTGGCCGCAACGGCGGCGCCAACCCTGATGTGTCCCTCCCGGGTATGCTTCACGGCATTGGCAATCAGGTTGATCAACACCTGCGCCAGCATGTCCTTATCCCCCAAAATTTCGGGTAAACCGTCCTCCACCTCCACAACGAGGGAAAGCCCGGCTTTTTCCATGAGCGGTCTTGCAGTCAGCAAGGATTGTTCAATGATCTCCGGAACAGCCACAGCATCATTGGCCCGGTCCATTTTGCCGGACTCAATTTTTGATATGTTCAGCAGGTTATCAACCAGCGCGGACAGGCGATCCCCTTCGGACAAAATAATGTTTAGATCCCTGTCGATGGTTTCCGTGGCCTTGCGAATCTTTTGATCCCTTAAATCAATGCGGGGCAAAATTGCTTTTTCAATTTTAGCGGCAATCAACTCCGTGAAACCGAGTATTGCGCTTAGCGGCGTCCTGATTTCGTGGGACACCATGGACAAAAAATCGCTCTTTACCTGGTTAATCTGGTGCAGTTGTTCATTGGCCAGGTTTAACGCCCGGGTTCTTTCCATGACCTGATGTTCAAGGACCCTGCTCCTTAATTCCAGTGCTCTGGTCCGGATTTTTATCACCACTGCGGTGGCGGCAAAGGCGGAAGCCAAGACAAGGGCATAAAACAAGGGCGTTTCCCAAAAGGGAGGCGCCACGGTAATTTTGATTTGCATACCCTGCTCGTTCCACAGGCCGTCGTTATTGGAGGCCTTGACCCGCAGCACGTATTCCCCGCCGTCCAGATTTGTGTAGCTGGCATAGCGCCTGGAGCCGTTATGGTGCCAGTCCCTGTCGAATCCCTCCAGCTTGTAGGCGTACTGATTTTTTTCAGGCTCCGCATAATCCAGAGCGGCAAACTCAAAGGAGATAAAATTGTCTTGATAGGTTAATGAAATGTCACCGGCGCCGGCAATCTTTGCCGGCGTGTCGAATATCTTAAAGTCCGTGATGACAACCGGAGGCTTGTGGATGTTGTCTCTGATCTGATCGGGATAAAAAGAACTGAAACCGTTGGTGCCGCCAAAGAACATCTCCCCGTCGGAGCTTTGGCAGTAGGAACCGAAGGTATATTGGTTGCTCCGCAGTCCTCCGCCGGCGTCATATTTTTTAAAGACGCCGGCGGAGATGCTGTACCGGATTAAACCGTCGGGGGTGCTCAGCCACAGGTTTTCCTTATGGTCCTTGAGCAAGCCGAAGATAACAAGGGGGGCGGTTTGCCCCTGGCCTTCCATTAAGAAGGCCTTCCCGTTGTATTTGTTAAACTTGAACAGCCCCCTGTCCGTGCCCAGCCAGAGGACGCCGCCGTCGTTAACCATGGAGTTCACATTGTAGTGAAAGGTCTGGCTGGTGGAACCCTGTTCATTGATGCCGTAGCGGGTAAAAGTCTCCGACGGGGAATCCATCTTATACAGGCCGCCTTCCCCGGTCCCGATCCAGAATACGCCGCCCTGATCCTCAACCATTGACAGCACATGATTGCTGCCGATGCTGCGGGGATCCGCCGGGTTGCTGACGTATTGCTCCATCCGGCCCGTGTCCGGGTCCAGCCTGACCAGACCCCCGCTGGCAGCGCAAGCCCAGAGCAGGCCGTCGCCGTCCTCATGTATGCGCACGATGCCGTTGTCAGCGTTGTTTAGCTGTCCGACGCTGTTGACCCGGTAATGGACGAAGCCGCCCGAGGCGGGCTCAAACCTGTTCAGGGTCCCGTCTATGGCGCCGAACCACAGGGTCCCGCGGCTGTCTTCATAAATAGCGCAGATGGAATTGCTGCTGATGCTGCGGCTGTTGCCGGGATCGTGCTTGTAGTAAGTAACCCGGCCACTTACCCGGTCAAACCTGTTGACACCCCCGTCGGCCGTTCCCAGCCAGAGGATCCCGGAACTGTCCTTGTAGACTGACAGAATGACATCATCGCTGAAACTGAGACCGCCTGGATAGGCACTGCTTCCATAGGATATGAAATTCAGGTTCGTATTGATCTTGTCGATCCCGTTTCCTTCGGTCCCAAACCACAGGTTGCCGGAATTGTCCCCGAAAAGGGATACCACCCTGTGGCTGCCTGGAGCTTCGTTGGGATAAGAACCTCCGCGGCGCGCTGTAAACTCTCCGCTCTCCCGATTAAAGGTGCCGACGCCATTGCCTTGAGTGCCAACCCACAGGGTCCCGGAATTGTCCTCGCAAACCGCCGTCACTTTGCAGTCCGCCAGGTCCGGAGATGCGGCGGAAACAAATTGGCCCGAGGACGTGTCCAGGCCGCTTAGCCTGCCGTCTCCTGTTACAATCCATAGAAAGCCTGTTTTGTCGGCATACAGGCCGGCAATATTGCCCGGCGCGCCGCCGGATATGCTGAGCCGCTCCTGCCAGGGTAGGAATTCGCCCCTTCGGGGATCAAGTTTGCTTATCCCCCCGCCGGCAGTGCCAATCCATAACAGGCCGGCCCTGTCCCGGGCTATGGCGGTGATGGTCCCGCCCCCCGGATGACCGGTATTCTCATAGGGGCCCGCCTGGTGTGTAAAATGACCCGAAACCGGGTCCAGGCAATAAAGTCCCTTATTTTGCGTACCTATCCAGAGCTTGCCCCGCTGGTCCCGGCGTATCGCCCGGATAAAATTATCGCCGGGGCCGCCGGAGGTTGAGGCGTCGCCACTGAAACGCACTGCCTCTCCGGTGTGGGGGTTAAGCTTGTACAGCCCCGCGCCAAAAGTGCCAATCCAGATGTTTTGTGCGTCATCCTCGGCAAGGGAAGTGATAAAGCCGGCGGCAAATCTATTGGCCGGGCCGGAAGGAAGACTGTAAGGCCACAGGCTGTAGCCGTCGTACCGGTAAAGACCGGTACGGGTGCCGAACCATAAAAACCCGCTGCTGTCCTGGAGCATGCAGTTCACAGTCCCCGGCAGTTCCGCCTCAACCGGGTCGCCGGTGAAAGCCGTGGCTGACCGGGCCGGTGACGTATGGAACGCAAGAGACGGGGAAAAAAGTGCCAGCGCCGTCAGCGCGATGATCATGCCCATCAGTTTTGCCCGCCATTTTTTGACAGCCCCCACCGCGATTCCCCCTGGTAAAGATAAAATAATTATAGTATCGCTGTTTCGGCAAGTAAAGGGATCGTTTCGGAAAATCCGCGCGCTACGCCTGTTGACAAAGGATATTTGTCGCAAATAAGATATAAATGTCGGATAATGAAAAAGGGCCGGGGCGGCGGGAGAAGTGATAAAATGCTGAGGGCCGTATTGGTTGATGATGAAATGCCGTCCCTGGACGCGCTGGAGCATGTCCTGGCGAAAAGCGGCGCCATCCGGGTGACGGGTAAGTATACGGATCCCCTGGAGGCCTTGGAAAGCATCAGGGAGATCAGGCCGGAGCTGGTTTTTTTGGACATCCGGATGCCCGGACTGGACGGGTTTTCCGCCGCCCGGGAAATCATCAATATGGGGTTTGACACCCACATTGTATTTACCACGGTTTATGAAAAATACGCTTTGCAAGCCTTTGAAATCGACGCGGCGGATTACGTAGTCAAGCCTTTTTCCGAACCCAGACTCAAGATAACCGTGGACCGCATCGTTAAGCGGGTGCAGGGCGGCCACAAGGTCTGGCGGGCGGTAAACTCACTGATTAAGGAGCATTTGTCCGGGCGGGAGCCGGACAAAATCGCCGTGTGGAAGGAAAACAGCATTATGCTCCTGGCTCTTGAAGCCATTTTATACTTCACCGTGGAAAAGAAAAAAGTCACGGTCCATACGGTAAACGGCGTCTATGAAAGCGGCGGCTCACTGGCCGAGCTGGAGGAAAGGCTAGGATACAAAGGCTTTTTCAGATGCCATAAGGGCTTTCTGGTCAACCTGGACTTTGTGGACAAAATAGAGCCGTGGTCCAACGCCACGTACATAATCAAGCTGAAGCAGGGAGCCGGGCAGGTGCCGGTGAGCAGGCATTATACGAAAAAGCTGAGGGGCATGCTGCGGATATGAACAAGATCTTGCTGGTAGATGACGAGTTGAATAACCGGATATTGTTGCAGGAGATCCTGGAGGACTTTGAAGAAGTGGAAATCCGGCTGTTTTACGCCGTCGACGGCCCCGAAGCCCTGGACCTGATCCGGCGGGAAAGGCCGGCCCTGGTATTCCTGGACGTCATGCTGCCGGAAATGAACGGCTATGACGTGTGCCGGGCGGTAAAGGACGAGCCCGGTCTGGCCGGCGTATTCGTCGTGCTGCTCACCGCCAAGGGCCAGGAAGCCGACAGAAAGAAGGCGGTGGCGGCAAAAGCGGATCTGTACATCACCAAGCCCTTTAAAACAAAGGCTATCGTGGAGACGGTCCGCAGGGTGCTCGGCAACCCCGGGACCATCTAAAGGGAATTATGCCATGTTTAGAAAAAGAGCAGTCTTGGCCTCCAAGGGGAACCGCCGGCGAAGACGGAGACGGGGAAGCGGAACAGACGATTCCTTTGCAGACAGGATACCCCGGCACTTTTTGTTTAACGCGCTGAACGCCGTAATCACACTGTGCCGCAAGAACCCCGGGGCGGCCGCCGCGCTGGCGGGTGAAATCGGCGCTTATGTCCGGTACAGCCTGGAGGACAAGGCGCCTTTAATTGCGCTGGAGGAAGAACTGGAGCATGTCCTGGCCTACGTTAACATACAAAAGGCCAGGTTTTCCCCCCGGCTAAAGGTGGTACTGAATATTGAAACGGGCCTACACTGCCTGATGCCCCCATTTACCCTGCAGCCCCTGGTAGACAACGCCGTCAGACACGGGGTTTTAAAAAAAAGGCACGGCGGCACTGTCACCATAACCGCAGGCAAGTCCTCCGGCGCCGTTGTTTTTGTTGTGACGGACGACGGGGTGGGCATGTCCGCCCGGGAGAGCAACACGCTGTTTACCGGGCGCAACCAGGGACATTCATTGCACCGGATAAATAAAAACCTGAAGCAAGCCGGCTTCGGGGGTCTTCGCATAAGCTCAGCCCCCCGGCTTCGGGGGCTGAGC
>JAEXOR010000013.1 GCA_023439185.1 Bacillota bacterium
TCCTGCCCCCAAAGAAATACCCCAACTTCAGCAGGTGTGTCCCCTTTCATACGTTGGGGACATTCCTCGACCCATAAGACATGACCCCAAAGCAGAGGTGTGTCCCCATTCCTACATCTTCATAAACGGATCCACTTCCTTCCGGTCCTCCTGGGCGGTACCGCCCCGGTGCAGGATCAGCACCGGGATTGTTTCCGCCAGAATGCGTAAATCAAGCCAAAAGGAACAGTTTTCCACATACCAGACGTCCAGTTGGATCCGTTCCGGCCAATACAGGGCCAGCCGGCCCCTCACCTGGGCCCACCCGGTGATACCCGGTTTAACCGCCAGCCTTTTCCTTTGCGTGGCGTCATATTTGTCCAGGTGGTGCAGGGGCGCCGGACGCGGTCCCACCAGACTCATTTCACCCCGTACAATGTTCAGCAGTTGGGGCAATTCGTCCAGGCTGGTCTTACGGAGTAATTTCCCCACCGGCGTGACCCGCGGGTCGTCCTTTTCCATAAACATGCCGGAACCAATATGCACCGCGTTGGGCACCATGCTCCGGAATTTGTACATCCGGAATATTTCTCCGTTCAGGCCCAGCCGCTGCTGCAGGTAAAAGACCTCCCCGGGGGAGGTAATTTTTATCGCCAAGGCAATCAGGATAAACAGCGGGCTCAGCACCATAAGCAGCAGCACGCTGCAAACCAGGTCAAATAACCTTTTAATAAATTGATTGGTCCTGGTAACGGCCACTATTGACACCTCCGGTAAGCAGGAAAATAACCTTTTGTTTCCCCTTGGGAATTAGCGTTTACCAGGCGGGCCAGTTCTTCCGCCAGCACCTTATTGTGCACCTGTTTGCCCACGTAAAAATCAAGCACTCCCCCGGGGGCAAAGGAGCGTTTATAGCGAAAGATGCCATCATTGTCGCTGTGGCCGCCGCCCAGCAAAAAATAGTTTATGCCTCTGCTTTGCGCCCACAACGCCGCTTCATGTTTCAGCAAATTGTTGGGCCGCAGAGAAAAATACTGCTCCAGCGTACCCCCGAGATACGAGTGCAGGTAAGTGCCGTTAAAAAGCAGCAGCTCGCTGGAGATAATATCGTCGCCTTTATAGGCATGCGCGTAAATATACCGCCCCTGCATTTCGCAATGTATGCTTTGGAAAAAATCCTGGTTAAAGTAATAAAACGCACCGGCCCGGTTTCGTTCCAGGGTATGCCGGTAAACATGCATAAAATCCGTAAAATGCTCCGGCGTCTCCTCAATCAGCACCCTTACTCCTTCCCGCAGGGCTTTATTGATATTTTTACGGTTGTTTCGCCCGTATTCCGCCCATATTTCCTCCCCGGACCGGTTTAAATCAAGCACCACCACCGAGGAAACCCGCTCCACCGGCACAACACCCGACAGCGGCCGGTGGTTGCCCAATAATGGGTGGAACCTGATAAACTCGGTAATGACGTTTTGCTCCCGGCAATACTCCGCAAAGCAACGGTAAAAGTTTCGCCACACGCTGTCACCGGGCGCGCCGTCCGGCAGCGGTCCGCCGTAACCGTACGGGCTGGTTATGTCGTACAGACCCTGGTCCGGTGACGCGCCGAGCCCGGGGAGCAGGTTGATTGGTCTGAGCAGATACGGATAATAAATGGCGTGGCGCCCTTCCCGGTACTCAAAAAGCATCGGTTCCCCGGCATCGCGAAACAATGCGCAATACTCCGGCCGGTAATGAATATCGGGAACGGGGTTTCTCAACCGGTCCATTTTTCCGGCCCACTGTTCCCGTTCCCGCAGCTCAAGAACTTGAAAATCACCCAACTTCGTATCCACCGCCAGATTAAGATTTGTCGCCGGCAGCCTGCCGCAACCGCAGTCACCGGCTAATGCCAGTACCTGAGCCAGTAATAGATCAGTTTTATATATTCCCTGCATACCAGCCGCCGGTCATTGGGAGAGGAACAGCGGCCATCGGGATTGAAACCGGAACCGGACGCGGCGCTGTAAAGCAATTTAACGCCGGTATCTTTAAACACCCGGTTAAAAACCAGCTTGGTACGCCTGGTATGGTAGGGAGAAGTCACTACGATGGCGGACCGGCAGCCTGCCGCTATCATAATTTCTTTCGTGAAAACGGCATTTTGGTAGGTGCTTTCCGCTTTGCCCTCAATAATAATGTCCCGGGGGTCCACACCTCTGTCGGACGCCAACCGGGCCATCTCACGGGCCGAGGAGCCGCATCCGCTCATGATAATTCCGGGCGCCCAGCCGTCCAGGCACAGTTCGGCCGCGTAAACCGCTCTTTCCGAACCACCGCCCAGGGCCACTATGACGTCGGACTGTTTCAAATCCTCGTCTACCAGCAAAAAACCGGCCAAGTACGGCCAGGAACAGGATGCCGCAAATATGCACATCGCTGTAACCGTAAACATGGCAATCACAGCCGGACCTATTTTCATGGCAGTTGTAATTCACCTTTTTCACGTTAACTATTAAACTAAGTAGTTACTATTCAGGCAGTCGGAATTGGACTTGTTTTCAGCCCCAGCGTTTTCTCGTACAGGGCCATTACCTTTTTAGCCACCGCATACTCGTCAAAATGTCTTTCCGCCCGTTTACGGCCCGCCCGCCCCATCCCGCGGCGCAGCCCCTCATCCGATAACAATTGCCGCAGTAACCCGGCCAGCGAAACATAATCGCCGGGCTGGAACAGGAACCCGGTGACGCCTGACTCAATTACTTCCCTGCAGCCCCTGATGTCGGTAGCCAGGCATGGCAGGGCCATGGCCTGGGCTTCAATCAACGAGCGGGGCAGTCCTTCACGGTACGAAGGAAGCACGCAGATATCAGACGCAGCCAATAAATCAGTGATATCGCCGCGCATACCCAGTATGGCAACCCGTTCCCGGAGACGGTAATCGTCGATCTGCTTGACCAGGGTCGACAGGAATCCTTCGTCCGGTCCGATAAACAGGGCCTGCCAGGGCAACTCCCTGACCAGGTGCAACGCCTCCACCAGATCGTGGTACCCTTTTTCCCGGTTTATGCGGCCGATCATCGCCACCACCGGCATGGCGCCGGTTATGCCCAGGCTGGCCCTAATCGCCGCTATCCGGCCGGGCGGGTACCGATCAGGCCTGAATTCCGCCAGGTTAATTCCGTTTCCGATGTGTACCAGGCCGCCCCGGCGGGGCCGGATCCCTGCTTCGGCAGCCGTATGGACATCCTCCGCGCTCTGCGATAGCATCACGTCAGTATATCCGCTCAGCCATTTTTCAATCTGCCGGTAAACCAGGCGTTTGCCCCCGGACATGCCCTCATGGAACGGAAAACCGTGCACGGTATGGAACACATGCGGCACACCGGCCAGCCTTGCCGCCACCCGGCCCACCACGCCGGCCTTGGAAGTGTGCGTGTGCACTATGGCGGGCCGGACCTGCCGAAAATAATTGCGCAGCTTGATTACTGCGCCTGCATCGGCCCAGGGGTTGATCGTCCTGGGAATGTAAATCTCCCGCACCGGGTAGCCCAGCCGCCGCAGCATTTCCCCCTCGGGCGACGGACTGAAAACAAACCCCGTTTCCAGGCCGCACCGGCGGAAATGGCCGCACTGGGCCAACAAAGCCCGGTAAGCGGTTATGCCGATGGTGGTCACATGGATTACTTCAGGCATCTCAAAATTCACACTTTAAACGCACATAAATCCCACCCGCGTAAAATCTTCTTTATGATATGTCAGGCCGGACGGCAACGTGAATATAAGCCGGTATAACACATCACTTCCGGGATGGAAAAAACATATACTATTTCAGGACAACGGCAAAAAGGGGGTGGCCGGACCGATGCGTGTCACCGTCGGGCCGGCCGGCTTAAGACAGGAGGTGAAAAAAATTACGAACCGCAAAAAACCTTTCCAGTACGGAGTGGTGGGCCTGGTAGTTTTTTTTATTGCCGCAACATTACTGCTGGAGTACAGTTTGCGCGGACAAATGCACCTGCCGGTAAAAACCGGGGATCATACCGAAGCAACCCGGGATTACCTGGCCGGCCAGGAAAAAAAGGCGGGTTACGCCCATCCTGAATCACTGGTTACAGTCCATGAGTTAAATGATTTGCTTGCCGACCCGCAAACCTTCATTATTGATGCCAGGGGCAAAAACCTGAAAATTATGCGCACCGTTTACTCCGGGGGCCATATACCCGGAGCGGTACCGGTTCTGCTGAGTGATTATTGCCATCCCGCCTATCCCGGGCAAATCGGCACCCCGGTGCAGTTGCAGAATTTACTGGGCAAAATCGGCGCCGGCAACAACAGCCGCATCATCCTTTACGGCGACGACGGATTACAGGCCCGGTTGTACTGGGCCATCAAGATGTATGGTTACCATAACGCGGCCATACTGGACGGCGGGCTGGAAAAGTGGCGGGAGGCGGGATTTGAAATCAGTACCGCAACCAAGAAATACCCGGTTAAAAACTTTGCCTTTAATCCCGATAACATTAGTGAATCCTTGCTGCTGGCCACCCATGCCGAAGTTGAAGCGGCTGTTAATAATCCCGGCTGGGTTATTGTCGACGTCCGCAGCAGCGAGGATTACGCTGCCCGGCGGATACCCGGCAGCATAAACCTGGATTGGCTGAACGTGCTGCATACCGATATGACGTTTAAACCGGCATTGGAACTAAGGGAACTCGCCCTGAGCAAAGGCATTACCCCCGACAAGGGCATTATTGTTTATTGCGACGACGGAGTTAAATCAGCGCTGGTTTGGTTTGTGTTGCAGGAGTTATTGGGCTACCCGGTGGTAAAAAACTACGACGGCGCCCTTAACCAGTGGCTGGAACTGGCAAAGCCGGTGGAGACGACAAGCGATTAAAACCGCAGGACGGGGGAGTAAAACTAATTCGGTGTTTTCTCCCCCGTCCTTTGGGATGCTATATTTTTTGGCCAAACCACTTCACAGTCCGGCGCAGCCCGGATTCCAGGCTGAATTCCGGCCGGTAGCCCAGGATTGACCCGGCTTTTTTAATATCAGCCAGGGAATGCTTAACGTCACCGGGCCGGTCCTGGGCATACCGGGCTTCAACACTCCGGCCCGTAATATTTTTCAGCAGCAGTAAAAGTTCATTCAGGGAAATCCGGTGGCCGCAGGCGATATTGAACACCTCGCCGGCGGCGGCCGGAGCGGCGGCGGCCAGCAGATTGGCTTTCACCACATCGTCCACAAAGGTGAAGTCCCGGGATTGTTCCCCGTCCCCGTGCACCAGGGGCGGACTGCCGGTCAAAAGGGCGGTAATAAATTTAGGTATCACGGCGGCATACTCTGAACCGGGGTCCTGATACGGGCCAAATACGTTGAAATACCTCAATCCCACTGTCTCCAGGCCGTAAAGCTCGAAAAAGACGCGCCCGTACAGCTCCTTGGCCAGTTTGGAGACGGCATAAGGAGACAGGGGCCGGGGCTGCATGGATTCATCCTTGGGTAAGCGCCTGTTGCCGCCATAAACCGACGACGAGGACGCGTAGACCACGCGTTTGACCCCGCTGTCCCGGGCCGCCAGCATCACGTTTAATGTACCCTCAATATTTATCCGGTTGGTGCTGAACGGGTCCGCCACCGACCGGGGCACGGAAGGCAGGGCGGCCTGGTGAAAAATGATCTCCATGTCCCGCACCGCCCCGCGCACATCTCTTTCGTTACACAAGTCACCGACAACAAGGTCTATTTTTTTAATCACCGGCGCGATATTTTCAAACCGGCCTGTTGAAAAATTATCCAAAACACGCACTTGATGCTGTTCCCTGACCAGGTTATGAACCAGATTGGCGCCGATAAAACCGGCTCCACCGGTAACTAGGCACCTCAAGCAGCCCACCCCTTCAAAATAATTAGTTACTTGGCCGGCCCCAACGTCTTTTTTATACTATTGATGCTCTTTCTGTTCGCCGCCGGGCGCGTCTTGCCCGCCAGCCCTTTGTTCCGCCTCCAACTGGGACGTCATGTTCCGGGCTCCGGCATTCCGGGGGCTTATATTTGCCGGGTGGTGAAATTCTTCATCCCCGGACCGGACGGACGCTCTTAACAGTGCCACGCCCATTACCAGCAGCAATCCGGATACACCCGCCATCAATATGTTGATCATGTGGTTGGGCCGCACCGGGTTTTGCGGCGGTGAAGCGGCGTCAATCACCTGAATATTGTCCAGAACCATGATTTCAGCTACCTTTTCCAGCAGCACCCTGGCTGTTTCATTAGCCAGCATGGCCGCCAGCGTGGGATTGGGACATTCCGCCGTAATGCGCAAAAACTCGGTATCGCCGAGGGAATCCACACTGATAATGCCCCTCAGCTCATCCACATTCATTTTAAGATGGTTCTGTTTGATTACTTCTTCGTAGATCAGATTGCTCTGGGCCAGTTCCCGGTATGTTTTGACCAGCCTTTGATTTAAGGTGATGGTGCCCATCCTCACTTCATAAGACACGGCATATTCCGGTTGTTTAAAGACCATCAGTGTTGTAGCCGCCCGGTATACCGGCTGAATAACATACATACTGACGACGGCGCTGATAACCATGGCCAGTATGGGAACCAAAAACAAAGACCACTTGACCTCGCTGAATGCTCCAGCAACTTCCTTAGCCCTCATGAAGTTACCCCCCAAGTTTAATTTCCGGTTCTTGACCGCCTGGTTCTTCCAGTAAAGGATTAAGGTATTCTTTGGTTACCCAGCCGGTTATACCGCTCCCGGTATCGACCTTTACCCAGTCGGAATCAACCGGGTGTTCCAATATCGTTACAATTTGGCCGTATATCACAGTGCCCTGCAACGGAGCATTGATATCGGCGGCATCACGGATATGCAAATTATTGACAATAACCATTGCTTTTTTGGGATTAACCCTTTTCAACACGCCGCTTTCATCAGGCCGCTCCGGAACTGTTTCCGGCTCCTGCTCGATCACTTCCTGGGGTTTCAATTCCTTTAACACAATATCAGGGTTTTTAAACTGATACGAATATTCCCGCGTCTCAGTATCAGTAAAGGAATTGTTAAACAGCACCGCCAGTGTTACGACTATGAAACAGCACATCAATAATGTCCATTTTCCGGCGGATTTTTTCTTCCGTTCCAGCTTCGCCACACAGATTAAACATAATAAGCAGGTGATGGCAATCAAGCCAAAGCTCAGCCAGGACCACATTGAGTAAGCATCTCCCGTTTACCTCCGAAGCTGCAAGAGGTTTTTTATGGCGTTAAAACCATTTTCCCGGCAGTTATCGTCATGATGAAGTGTCACGCATAAAAATTCCACCAACCTTTCTTTTGACCAGCTTAACCACTGCCCGGTCTTCCTCGTCCAAACCCCATAAATTTAATAAGAAATAAAATCCCCCCGTCACCGCGATAAAAGATGCCGCCCCGCTTAAAAATCCGCCGGGCAGCAGCTTATTTGTAAAGGCGCCGAAAACAGAAACAACAGCGGCAATTATAAATACTTTTAAAAACTTTTTGTTATAGGGGAAAAGTCTGTAAAGGACATATACCTGCACCAACCGGATCAGGTTATAAAGGAGCATGGTGATCCCCAATGTCAGTACAGCGCCCATGACACCGTATTTTTCAATCAATACGATATTGCAGCCGATATTGATCAATGCCAGGATCAGGTTATTGATTAAATGCAGATTCTGTCTGCACATAATTAACAAATACTCCAAGGGTCCCGTGCACACACTGATAAACTGGGCCAGGCAGCAAAAAATCAAAATGTTTTTACCGCTTGTGAATTCAGCTCCAAACAGGCCCATGACTAATTCGGCGTTTAAAATGATCCAAAGTACAAAGGGCATGGTTAAGGCAATAATCCAGTAGGTAACCGTCTTAAAAAGAGCGTTTAATTCCTCAAGCTTACCTTCATGGAAATGGGCGGCTATAACCGGTGCAAAGATCAAGTTGAACGCCTGCATGAACAGCAATACCTGCACGGCAATCTTGCTTCCGGCGTTATAAACGCCCAGGTCGCCGGCCAGGACCAGCTTGCCCAGGATCACCTTGTCAACATTATTGATTAACATCGGCAGCCATTTAGCCAAAAAGACGGGGATTACAAATCCGAACCACTGCCTGATTTCAATAATTGGCTCAACTTCCGGCCGGTATACCGGACTG
This sequence comes from Bacillota bacterium, assembly GCA_023439185.1. Taxonomy (GTDB): domain Bacteria; phylum Bacillota; class Desulfotomaculia; order Desulfotomaculales; family Desulfallaceae; genus BRH-c8a. The sequence continues at coordinate 8,157 of JAEXOR010000013.1, forward strand.
CTTCTCAAAAGCGATGCAACACTGAATATAAAAACCAGTATCCAGGCAACAACAAAGGAGCCAAGCGCGTAACCCATACTGAACCCCAGCCAAAAAACGGCGCCGATAAAGACAAAATATATAAAAGGGTGAAAAATATACTGGATCAATGTATAGTCCATGATGTTTTGCGTAGCCCGGGCGGAAGCGGCGGAAAGCATACTCAGGGCAAAGAAGGGCAGAGCGAGGGCAAAACACCGAAAAACCAAAACCAGCTCTTCATGCTGAAAAAAATTTGCCGCATAATGTGGCGCCGCAAAAAAAATAACCATGGCGGCTATTACGGCAGCCACCGTCACACAAACGACGGACAACCGCAACAGCCCTTTTAACCTGTAATAGTCGTTTTCCGCTTTATACACCGTTCCGTATTTGATGACGCCATCAGCCAGGCCAAGCTGGACAATCTGACCGGCAATGGAAAAAAGACTGAACCCCAGTGCGTATAAACCGTATTTTTCCGCTCCCAAAACCCGGCCCAAAATCACCTGGGTCAGAAACCGCACCACGCTGCTGAGCAAAGAACCGGTAATTACAATACCTCCATGGCGGGCAAGGGTGATAGAAGTTTTATTAATCTGCCCCGCCTGTTCGGTTTTCGACATTGGCACCTTCCCCAGTGAATGTATGACTTGCCAGTTCTGTTATTTTATGTAGCATTCCGTGCAAGTGTTCCACCCGGGATAACGCCGGCGGGTTCGCCGGCGACCACCAACGCAGAGAACCGCACCGGTAATGCCGCCAACCGGTGCGGTTCTCTTTTCAGCAAACTCCCGTATCAGGTTACATACAGCGGTTTAATGTTCATAACAGGCGTAGTTGATCCCCTCGCTGACAGTAACCACCTTTAAACCGCGTTTTTTAATTTCCTCGAATAATAACTGCAGTCTTTGCTGGTTGATGCCATGGTTCTCCGCCGCCTGGTTACCCTCGGTCACCGAATGGGTGTACAAAATCAGCCAGCCGCCTTTAACCGCGGTTTCATCAAGTAAATCAAGCACTGAGTTATCATTAAGTCCGGCGTCATACATGAACCTTTCCAATTTATACCTGTTGGCCGGGAGCAGGTTAATCACTTTGCCGAAGCATGTCACCGCCGCATCGTGATACTCGCTTACCACCGGATAAGGATCGGTATCAAACCAAAAAGGGTAAGCGAAACTGGCATAACCAAGCCCGTTCTGTCTCAGCCATTCCTTCGGCTGCTCCAACTGATCCCTGATCTCGCGATCCCTTAAATCCTTGAAATGAAGATGGTTTTTGGAGTGAGAGCCGGTTTCCCAGCCGTGCGCCTCCATTTCCTTAAGCTGTTCCAAATTGACCATCTCCCTGGCTCCCACATGCGCCGGAATTACGAAATTAACACCGGGATAATTGTATTGCAGGTGCAGCGGGTAAGCGTTTTTATAAACCGAGGCGCTGCCATGGTCGTAACATATGGTCACCATGCCCTTGCCCTTACCGGCTTCATAAAACATGCGCAGCAGGATCACCGTTGCTTCAGCCCTGGTTACAGGGTGCCAGGGCCGGAATGTTCCGTCGGGATAACCGGACATCAGGTTATGGTCTTTGGTCGCCCTGATATAACCGCGGTAAGCAGCCGGAATATTTACCCCGTCATCATAACCGGCAACCGTGGACTGAACAGGAATTTTAAGCGCCCGGACAATCATGCGCGCCGCTTCCGCCCGGGAAACCGGCTCCTGCGGCCGAAACAAACCGTTAATCGATTCACCGGGCATCAGAATTCCAGCCATCACCGCGGTTTCAATAACGGGATACGACCAGGCATCGCTGCCGATATCCCGGTAAGAGGACAGCACCGGACCGGTGACGGGAATTTGCATCACCCGGACCAGGCAACTGACAAATTCCTCCCGCGTCATGGGATCGTCGGGCCGGAAGCTCCCGTCGGGGTAGCCGCCGAGCACCGAAGCTGACGACAATTGTTTAATGTGGCCTTCGGCCCAATGCCCTTGAATATCGTTCAAAGGCTGGGCCGCCGCGGGAACGCAAATAAACAGCCCGAAAAAAACCACCAAAAATAACCTGATGCACCTGTTCATCTTTTCTCCCCTTTTATTGATTTTGCGGCGGTATGACTAAAACATGAAGACCAATCACAACTGAGCAGTTATGTTCATATAATATTCTAGTTTGCCATCGACATATGACTAAAGAGGAGGTTATTGATTTATTGAAACCGAAAAGCGTTTTATTTCTTGGTCTCGGTATAATCTTGTTTATATTGATGCTCACGGGATGCAGCCGGACCGGGGAGATTGCGGAGGCAGATATCGACACTGCCGCTGAGAAAACCGAAGTGATTAAACCTTACGCTCATCCGGAAAGCTTAATCAGCGCCGAACAGTTGCGGGCGTCGCTTGGCATGCCGGACTTAACCGTTATTGACACCCGGCCAAGGGATATTTATGAACAGGGTCATATACCGGGGGCGATCTGCTTTAACACCAAGTCCCTTTCAGACCCCAACCGGCGGGGCAGATTTACCTCCCCCAAGCTACTCAGCCTGACCATCCGGGAGTATGGGGTGAACAGCGCCGATCATATCGTTGTTTACAGTGACAATTACTCCCATGCCCGCCTGTGGTTTTTCCTGAACATGTACGGCCTGAAAGTGCAAATACTGGACGGCGGAATTGACCAGTGGCTGGCCAACGGCTATGAAACCGCGGGAGGCAGGGAAAGAAAACCTTACCTGGGTAAATTCAATTTATCCGCCGAGCAATTAACGGAAAGGGCGATCATTGAAACCATCGATGTGGCCGCCGCCCTGGGGAAGCCCGAAGAAAATGTCATCATTGACGCCCGTTCCGCGGAGGAATTCAGCGGCCGGGGCCATATCCCCGGTGCGGTAAATATCCCCTGGGATCAATTAATCAAAGAGGATCAAACATTTAAGACAGTAAACGACTTGGAGAAAATTTTTGCCGCACAGAACATCACCCCGGACAAAAGAGTTATTGTGTATTCCAATAACGCAAGCAGGGCTTCCCATGTATATTTCGTGCTCAAGGAACTGCTGGGCTACGCCGACGTAAAGGTGTACGACGGCTTCTACCTGTACTGGGCCACTGAAAAACCGCTGTTAAAGGGTACATTATAAGAACCCGGCCGCAAAATGCAAAAACCTGTAAAACCAAACCTCCCCAATTTGCAGTTTCTTTGGGGGGGTTTTTATTTTGCATATCCTTTAAATGCTCACATCCAGTAACAAAATTCAAAGCTTCGCAATATACTGTGTAGCATAATCTGTTAGATATGGGAATTTAAGTCTTTGAAAGGATGGTCATTTTGTCCAAAATAATATTGATGCCGACCGGTGACACGTATGTATTTAAATTACGCCCAGACACTAATTTTTCCACCAATAAACTTCTTTACGCCGGTTCGGAGCACGGGTACTGTAATGACAATATCTACAGAAGCTTTATAACGTTTGATACACCTAAATTGCCCCCCGGCAGCAAGTTGATTAGCGCCACCTTAAGACTGCATGTGGATGATGTTATTCCAAAAGATAAAAGCATTATAACTGTAAACAGAGTTACCTCCTTTTTTTCTGCTGCAAATGTGACATGGAACACAGCACCCAGGTTTGTTCCCACAAGGAGTATGTTTGATGTCAAGCGTAACCAAGTTGGCCGCTTTGTTGAAACGGATATAACTGCATTGGTGAGAGGCTGGATAAATAAATCAATTCCCAATTTCGGCATTGCCCTGACTGGGAAAGAAGACAGGCAATCACTTGTAATATTTTCAAGCTCAAACAGCCATAAGACAGATAAAAGACCGCAACTGATCATACTGTTTAGCACCTCTGGTGTCTGTCCGACTGGGCCAACTGGCCCGAAAGGACCACATGGCCCGAAGGGGCCAACTGGACCTGCCGGAGCCACGGGTGATACTGGACCGACCGGGCCCGCCGGGGCTACGGGTGATACTGGACCGACTGGACCTACCGGCGATACCGGCGATACCGGCAATACTGGGCCGACTGGACCTACAGGGGCTACTGGCGACACTGGACCGACTGGACCTACAGGAGCAACCGGTGATACTGGGCCGACCGGACCTACAGGGGCAACCGGTGATACTGGACCAACTGGACCTACAGGAGCAACCGGCGATACTGGGCCGACTGGACCTACAGGGGCTACTGGTGATATCGGGCCGACCGGGCCTACAGGAGCAACCGGTGATACTGGACCGACTGGACCTACCGGCGATACCGGAC
>JAEXOR010000023.1 GCA_023439185.1 Bacillota bacterium
CCTTCGGCGACACCAATTCAGCCAGTACCACCTTCATGGTGCCCGCAACGCAACCGTTGTTACGGCCAACTTCACAGCCATTGGCGGCTCCTCCTCCGGCGGAGGCGGCGGGGTTACCCGGACCTCCTTCATCAGCGACGTGGCCCAAACTGCGGCGGACAAAGCCCTGGACCAGGCCCTGATTAAAGAAGGCCGGGCCCTGCTGCCCCTGGCCGCCGACAACAACGCCGCGCAAATATCCGCCTCCGTTATTGCCAGGCTGGCAGAGCACGAAACCACCTTTACGGTGGAAACCGCCGGGCTGAGTTTAAACTTTGCCCCCGGCGCTTTAACCGTGCCCCTGGTAACCGGCCAGGCTCTGGTGGAAATAGGGGCCAGGGAAATAACCGGGACGGAAAAGGAAGAGATCCTGACCCAAATACCGGCGGGACAAAGCACCGGCCTGTTTGAAATCGGCGGCAAGATCTTCGACCTGGCCGCCCTGGTGCAAACTGGTTCGGGCGCAGGCCAAAGGATCGAAAAATTCGGCGCCCCTGTGGCCATCACCATCGACCTGTCCCACCTGGGGGACTTAACCCAGGAACAAATCGGTCAACTGACCGGCGTACGGCTGGAAAAAGACGGCCAGGGCAATATCGTACCGGTAAACCTCGGCGGTAAATACGACCCGGCCACCAAAACATTCACCATGTACACGGATACCTTCAGCCTGTACACCGTAATGCGCAAAGACCAGTTAGCGGCGCAGAAAGTGATCCGGCTTACCATCGGCGGCACTGCGGCTGAAATAAACGGCGGAGCCTATACCCTGGACGCCGCGCCCTATGTAGATACCGCCGCCAACCGAACATTAGTGCCCATCCGGTTTGTCAGCGAAGCCCTGGGCGCCCAAGTTTCCTGGCTGGCCGATAAAAAACAAGTGGTTATTAAAGACGGCGCCGTGGAATTGGTACTGACCATCGGTTCCCCCGCCGTCCTGGTGAACGGCGCGGCCCAAGCCACCGATTCCGCCCCGGCGTCGCTGCCGCCGGGCAAGGTATTTGTGCCGCTGCGCTTCGTCGCTGAAACCTTAAGCGCGACGGTGGACTACGACCCGGCCACAAAGCGGATCACCATCACGCGGTAAACCGTAACGGCAAATAATATGCCGAAGGCGAAAAACGGTTCCAGGATCAAGTCCTTGGAACCGTTTTTCCGGTTTATAACTGCTCAAAAATATCGTTAAATACTTTATCGCCAAATTTTTCATAAAGCCGGGCAGCCATCTCATAACGGTAATTATCGTCACGATCCGATACTATGAGAATGTTCATAATACATTTGCTTTTGTAATGTTCTATCATAGCTTTTCAAAGCCTTTTTAGCTTCTTTAGATATCTTTGGGATCCACATTACTCAATAACCACAGTATCTTCAAGTTCGTCGATTTCTTTTTGGCTGATTCCAAGCTCGGATAAGACATCCTGAAAGGAATCAGCTTTATAGGGCGTATATCCCTCAGATATTTTCTGAGCTTCTTTTAACAGGCGCATTTCTTCTATGCGTTCCAATAAGCTCTCCATTTTTTTAGCCTTAGTAACAATATCCGAGTATTTTTCAAGGGAAAGCAAAACCGCCGCAGGCTGATTATTTTTCAGGACAATATATTCACTTCGGTTGTTCTTGATGTCTTCAAATATTTTTGCTGTTTTGCCCTTGCTGAAATCGGATACTGAAACCAAACGTCCGATCAGGCTAAGGATACCATCATTTACAGTCATTACGTTTCCGGCTTTCATAATTATCTCTCCCATTATGTTTACTCTTTTATAAATATATTATACTGGAGAAGACAAAATAATCTACATTATTTATATATAAATTTTTAGGAAAATAGCTATATAATTAAAGCCGCAACCAAAGATGCCCCCTTGGCACGGCGGGAGGCTTTGTGGGCTTTGTCCTGTCGGGGCTGGTGGAGAACTGCTACGCCTCCGGCCAAGTAACGGCGGGCAATATACTGGAGGCAAAACAGCCGGATGACCATTTTCCATGGTTATGCGGCTGTTTTTGGTGTATAATTATGTCAGAGGGGTGATAGTATGCGCTTTAGTCAAGTTAAACAAAAGGTTGTTCCCATACTGAAACGTTATGGAATTGAAAAAGCAGCCGTTTTTGGCTCTTATGCCAGAGGTGAGCAAAACAAAAAAAGCGATATAGATTTATTAATTCAGTACTCCCCCAATACCAAAAAATCTTTATTTATTAGAGCCCAATTGAAAAATGAATTACAGGAAGCGCTAAAACGGGACGTGGATGTGGTTACCGAAAAAGCATTGTCCCCTTTATTAAGAGATGTCATCTTAAAAGATAAGAAGGATATCCTTTGATGGAAAAAGATGATACTATCTTTTTAAGACATATTATGGAAAGTATTGAACTGATTGAAAAATACATACAGAATATCACCATGGAACAATTCCTTGATAATCCACAAATACAAGATGCAATAATCAGGCGTTTTGAAATTATTGGCGAAGCAACGAAAAATTTATCCGGCCCAACAAGAACTGCTTATCCAGATGTGCCCTGGAAGTCGATGGCAGGGATTCGGGATATATTAATTCATGAATATTTCGGTGTGGACCTTGATGAAATCTGGGATACTTGCGCGAACGATCTACCGGAGTTAAAAGAACAAATAAAGAAGATTTTGTACAACTCATAGTAATGCTGAAGAAGGCCTCTTTGCTAAAGCCTCCCGATATGACCCCCGACCTGCACCCCTTTCTGTTATTATACCACCCATTTGCTTCCATGATCAGTATAACATTTTTTAACAAATAGAATAATGGTTAGAAGTAGCCTCTCTTTTGATCGTGACCCTGGTCATCGGCGTTTACCCCGGACCGCTGTCCCAGGTGGTAAACAACGCCGCCCACTCGTTCTTCCTGCATTAAGACAACGTTTATACGTCCGTTAATAGAGACGTAATGTAAACTGTTGGTAGTTTAGCGAGGCAGACAGCAAATTTTGCTGTCTGCCTCGCTGTCACTCCGGTATTCTCTCGGCTTCTTCAAAGAATTTCATTTACAATTCTCGAACGATGTAGTACAATTGTAATACAATATTATATAGTTATTTTAATAATAACTGCGGAGGTGCGGCATGAGAAAAGAAGCAACACTTCAAGTTCGTATTGATGCGGAATTAAAAGATAAAGTAGAAAAATTGTACCGTAGTTTAGGAACAAGCTTTGCTGAAGCCGTCAGAATATTTGCCAGGCAAAGCCTTGAAGAAAACGGAATGCCCTTTGTGCCAAGAGCCGGCAGAGGCAGTGCTTTGGGCATTGCAGCCAAATATGCCAACCCTGAATCAATAAAATATGAAAAAGACGCTTTCGCAAGGGCGATGGTTGAAAAACATGGTTCTGATTGACGCCAATGTAATCTTAAGATATCTCTTGAATGACAACGCAGAAATGGCTGCCAAAGCAAAGGATGTTATCATCAATGGGGCGTTTTCACCCGTTTGACTTTGTGGATTGTCTTTTGATTGCTTATCACAAGGTATCGGGCTGCGATATTTTCACCTTCGATATGGCTATTAATAAATATGTGAATAACCGTATGTAAGGTACCACCACTTGGCTTTTATAGAAGAATTGAAGTGTTGGATCAGCACTTTCTAAAAATTCGTGCTATAATTAGGCATAGCAACGACAATAATCGCATTATGGGAGGTAGATTATGGAACAGTCCAATTCATACCAGGGCTCGGCCAAATATATAGCGTCCCTGGAACTGCTTAACGCCGTCAACGTTTCGGTGGCCTTAAACAGACCGCTGTTGATCAAAGGCGAACCCGGGACCGGCAAGACAATGCTGGCCCAAAGCATTGCCGAAAACCTGAACAAAAGGCTGATTATCTGGAACATCAAGTCCACCACCAAAGCCCAGGACGGCCTTTATGTTTACGATACGGTACAGCGTCTTTACGATAGTCAGTTCGGTGAGGGCGACGTGCGGGACATCGGCCGCTATATCAAGCTCGGCAAGATGGGGGAGGCCTTTTCGTCCGACGATAAGATGGTATTGCTGATTGACGAAGTCGACAAAGCCGACATTGAGTTCCCCAACGACCTGCTCTGGGAACTGGACCAAATGGAATTCAATATCCCTGAAACCGGAGAAACGATCAAAGCGCGGCAGCGGCCCATCGTGATCATCACCAGCAACGCTGAAAAAGAACTGCCGGACGCTTTTTTACGGCGCTGCATTTTTCACTATATCGCTTTCCCCGGCGAGGAAACCATGCGCCAGATTATCAAAGTGCACCATCCGGATCTGGAACAAAAGCTGGTGGATAGCGCCATTATGGCTTTTTATAAAATCAGGGAACTGCCCGGGCTGCAAAAAAGACCCAGCACCAGCGAGCTCTTGGATTGGGTCCAGGCACTGGCCCTGGGCGGGATTGAACCGGAAAGAATAGTCAAGGAACTGCCGCTGCCCGGGGTACTGTTGAAGAAAGACCAGGATATGAATTTATTAAAACACCGGTACAGCAATGTGTCGGATCTGCCCGGCAAAACGGGATTCAGGCGGGTGTAAGCATTGTTTACGGATTTCTACTATACATTACGGCGGGAGGGCGTCAAGGTCACCATCACCGAGTGGTTGACCCTGATGCAGGCGCTGGAACTGGGGCTGGCCCTGGACAGCCTCACCGGCTTCTATTATCTGGCCCGTTCAGTACTGATTAAATCCGAAAGTCAATATGACGCCTTTGACCGCGCCTTTCTGAAATATTTTGCCGGTGTGGAGACGCCGCCCCAGGTTACTGACCAGGTGCTGAAATGGCTGGAAAACTCACTGCCTCCGCTTAAAATGGACCCGTCTCAAAAAACCCCGCAAATGGACTGGGACCTGGATGAACTGCGCCGGCAACTGGCGGACCGGCTTGAAAAGCAGGACGCCGAGCATCACGGCGGTTCGAAATGGATTGGCACCGGCGGCAGGTCTCCCTTCGGTCATTCCGGTTACCACCCGGCGGGAGTGCGCATCGGCGGACAGTCGGTGAACAGGTCGGCGGTTAAAGTGGCCGCCGAGAGGAATTACCGTGATTTCAGAACCGACGAGGCATTGACCACCCGGCAGTTTGAACTGGCCCTGCGCAAGCTGCGCCTGCTCAGCACGGCGGTGGACGGAGAAAAGGACGTTCTGGACCTTGACGCCACCGTTGACGCCACCGGGCGCAACGCCGGCAGGCTGGAATTGGTATGGGCCAGGAGCAGGAAAAACAGGGTCAAGCTGCTGGTGTTGATGGATTCCGGCGGATCAATGAACATATACCATCAGTTGTGCAGCAGGCTGTTTAACGCCGCCAACAAGTCCACCCATTTCCGCGACCTGCAGTTTTATTTCTTTCACAACTGTCTCTATGAAGTTATATACCCGGACCCCATGTGCAGGCGCAGTAACGCTATTGAGACCTTTGAATTTTTACGCCGTTACGGTTCGGATTACCGTCTGGTCATAGTGGGTGACGCCAGCATGGCGCCCAGCGAGCTGTTAAGGCCCTTTGGCGCCATCGACTGGTGGTCTGAAAGCGAAGAACCGGGCATCAACTGGATGCGCCGGCTGGCGGAGCATTTTGAATACAGCGCCTGGTTGAATCCCATCCCCAAAGTACGCTGGCAAACCGATGAAGGGGCCTATACCATCAGCCTGCTGCAGCAGGTGTTTCCCATGTTTGACCTGACCATTGACGGACTGAATAATGCGATTAAAGCTTTAATTTCCAAAAAAGGCGCCAGGAGAATATCCCAGCTTTAAAATAGCAAGGAGGATTATGCGTCTTGGCCGGGGAAAAGCGGAATCTGGGCATTAAGGGAGAAAACCTGGCCGTCCGTCATCTGATAGATAAGGGCTTTAAGATTATTAAACGCAATTTCAAGTGCCGGATGGGTGAAATAGATATCATCGCCAGGGACGGCGATTACCTGGTGTTCGTGGAGGTGCGCACCAGGAGCCGTCGCGAATACGGCCTGGCCCAGGAAAGCGTCAACCGGGCCAAAATTAACAAACTGCGTAAGTTGGCGGGTTTCTACCTGGCCCGTCACCCACAGGAACGCTTGTTTATCCGGTTTGACGTGGTGGCGGTGGATTGGTCGGCCGGCGAGGAAATTACCCACATCGAAAATGCATTTTAATATTTCATTCGCCCGTTAAACACCTATATTTGCCTTTTCAGGCGCAACCTGTTGAACAGCGGCCCGGCATGGCCTAATATAAGGTCAAGAAAATATTAGGGGGTATTGAAATGCCGCCGCAGGTTAGCTATAGCGAACAGATTTGCGTCGAATGCAGCCTGTGTAGCTTCTACTGGGGAGAAAGCTGCCCGGGCCTCGGAAAATTTACCAGAGACGCTTGCGCTGAAATAAAATCTTAACCCCGCGATAAACGCGGGGTTTATCTTTGCGGTCTACAGGCTATGGGCAAAGATAGCGGCTCCCAAGGCAGCGGTAATCTCCGGTTCATCCGGGATCAGCAGACGGCAGCCCAATTGACCGGCCAATGCGTTGACCACCCCGGAATTGCGGGCTACGCCTCCGGTGAATACAATATCGGGCGCCAGGCCGGTCCGGGCGGACAAAGCCGATACCCGGACCGCCACCGATGAACAGACGCCTGCCACAATGTCGGGCTTGGTACGGCCGGCGGCAATATGGGATACCACCTCTGATTCGGCGAATACCGTACAGATGGAGGATATGGTGCAATTATTTTCAGCCTGGGCGGCAAGAGCGCCCAGGTCTTTTACATCCACTTCCAGAGCGCCGGCCATAACTTCCAAAAAACGGCCGGTACCGGCGGCGCACTTATCGTTCATCGCAAAATCAGCCACTTTACCGCCGGGCAACAGCCTGATTACTTTACTGTCCTGACCGCCGATATCGATAACTGTTTCCGCAGTCCGGAAGATGTGGGCTATGCCCCTGGCCTGGCACGTTATTTCCGACATTTCCCGATCGGCTGGGAAGGTAACCCGGCCGTATCCCGTAGCCACCGTGGCGCCGATATCAGTTTCAGTTAAACCATACGTTTGCAATAAGCCGGCTGCCAGCCCGGCCGCCACCTCCCGGCCTCCGTACCCGGTGCGCCCGGTAGCCCTGCCTAATATTGCGCAATTTTCATCCACTAAAACCACTTTGGTGGTCAGGGAGCCAATATCCACTCCTAAATAATATTTACCCACGGCGGAAACCTCCGGTAAATTATTTTATCTAAGCCTCCAACGTTTCCAGAAACGCCTGGACACGGTTCCTGACCGGCTCTTCCGCGAATACCCGGTGGTCCGCCATGTCCGCTTCCACCATTAATCCGGGTACTCCGGCGGCCCGCGTAACCCGGCGCCGGATGACTTCCTGCACCAGTGAATAGGGTTTGCAGGAGCGGTTGGAGTGCATCACAAACCCATGCGCTTTGTAATCTTTGATTAGTTGGATCATTTGTTCAGCCCTGAACTCGGGCGAGCGATTGAGGAATACACCGGTGTAAGTGACGGCCAGACTCTCCAAGGGATCGCCGGGTGACAATTCCACCACCCAGCCGCCGCTGTAAGTGTCGGTGACAAAACACGCCCCCGCTTTCGAAAAATCTTTAAAAAAGCCAAAGATCCGGTACCAGATGGCGATGTTGTCCCATACCAGGCGTATTTTTTCTCCTTCCACGGCGCTCAGGCCGCCGGCGACCCTCCGGCTGACTTCATCCCGCAGGCGGCGGTAGTATCGCACCGGTTGGGCGGTTCCTCTGAGCACCACGATGGGCGCCATATGAATAAACAGGTCCGGTGCGTTGAGCGGTGACGGTTCGGCCCGGCACAGCTCCCGGATTTCCCGCCACAGGGCGATGGCTTCTTTGCTGTAATTAAGGCTTTGTTCCAGTTCCCGGCGGCTGAAACGGCGCCCGGTGATTTTCTCCAGATCAGCGGCCATTCCTTTTAATTGTTCCTGTACATATGCAACGGCATGGCTGGTTACCGGGCCGGGCAGGTAAGGCGTATCCAACTGCAATAGAGGCACATTGAATATCCGGGCCAGTGCTTCATACCACTTGAGCACGGTTCCGCAGATATTATTGCAGGTGACCAGAAGATCCGGGCGGGGCAGGCCGGACATGGGCGCCAGATCGGGCCGCAGGATGGAACCGATGTGCGAACGGGCGTATGAACACAGATCCTGGGAAAAGCCAGCGGCTTCAGCAACCTCGCATAACCTGGCGGAAACCTTCCTGGTACCGCAGATGGCGCCGTAGTTCTCCGGATACACCGGATGAATTTTAAAAGCGCGAAGCAATTCCACCGGCGCGCCGCTGGTCACCCACGCCAGGGGCCTTTTCAGCGGACGCCCCCAGAACTTGTGGTACTGCGTCATGGCGTAGTAGCGGGTCATTGTCTTTTCCAAATGCCTGGTGCTGGCCAGGGGCCGATAACGACGTTCCTGGGGCAAGTTGATCTCTCCTTTATTCAATACTTTCTAAAAAGGCCTGTAGTCTGGTGCGTTCCTGGCCGCCGGCGTCGGCCCCCTCAAGCTCCAGCACCATCGTCCTGAGGCCGGCCTTTTTCAGTGCTTCAACCACCGGCACAGCGTCCCAGGCGTGTGGTTCGCAGTATTTGCGGATCACCAGCACGGCCCCCCGGGCTTTACGTTCCCGGGCCAAATCCGCCAGGTACGAAACCCGGTAGTTGACGCCGCGGCTGCGGCAGGGGCAGGGCGGGAGCGAAGCATAGCGGTTGACCAGCGCCTGCAAGGGGTCTCCCGGAACGGCAGCTTCCCCGGTCTCGTGGAAATGCCGGAAACCGGTGCAGGTATCATCGGCGACAACCCGGCCGCCCAGTTCCTCCAGCATATTGTACAGGCTGTCGTTTTCCAGCACGGCCCCGCTGATTAGCACCCGGCGCCCGGTCCAGGAATGATCCGCTTTCTCTTTAATTGCGGGAAGCGCCTGCTCTAAGGCGTTGTTGTATTTATCCCTGGGCATTACCTGGCCTGCCCTGAGTAACGCGGCAACCAGGGGGGAAGGGAGAAAAGGCCGCAGACTGTCCAACCCGGCTGCCAGGCGACGGGTATGCCGGCATATTGCGATGGCGTTTTGCAGGGCATCGGGCTTGATTTTACGCCCCGCGCTCAGGCTCATTTTATTGATCAATGCTTCAAATTCAACGCGATAATAGAGACCGGCCCCGGGAGCGTCCATGGTCACCGGGGGAACAAACTGCAGCGTATTATCAGGGCCTGCGACATCATGCCAGATGCCGCCCAGACATTGCATTGTATCACAGGTATGGGCAAAACCGGCGCCGGCCAGATGGTTATAGCCTCCCCTTTCGGCTGTAGCCAGGCAGCCCCGGGAAAGTGAACAGCAAAAAGCGGTCAACGCGCCGGGAACGGCTTGAACCGACTGCGGCAGCAGTCGCAGGGGCTCAAAACCCGCCGCCAGCACCACTTCTTCCGGCCAGTAACTGCAAAAATATCCGAAAAACCGTTTTTCAGGGTATCTTTCGCCGCAACGCGAACCGTTTAGTGCCGCTTCTTCCAATAACAGGGCCAGCATATCATCAGCGCCGCTGTTTTCAGCTCCGGCGTTAATCATTCTTAATACCTCCACCGGCAGACTCCATTTCGCGCAAGGCCCTTTTCAGCACTTTGCCGATGGCTGTCTTAGGCAGATCAGCGCAAATTTCAACCTGGCGCGGCACCTTATAAGGGGTCAGATGTTGTTTGCAGTAATTGATGATATCCCCGGGGGTGGCTGATTGGCCGTCTTTTAAAGTAACAAAGGCCTTGACCGCCTCGACCCTGAAATCATCCGGCACCCCTATAACACAGGCCTCCTGCACCGCCGGATAAGAGTACAGCACGTCTTCGACCTCCCTGGGGTAAACATTGAAACCACCGGTGATAATCAGGTCCTTTTTGCGATCCACTATAAAAAAATAACCTTCCCCATCCATATAGCCCAGATCGCCGGTATACAGCCAACCATCCTTGATGGCGCCCGCTGTTTCTTCCGGCCGGTTGTAATAGCCCAGCATCATATCCGGACTTTGAAGCAGCAATTCACCTATTTCACCTGGCGGCAGCTCTCTGGCGGGCTCTTTTTCGTCTGCAATGCGCATGATGGTATCGGGAAAGGGGATGCCGATGCTGCCGGTTTTGTTTTGGCCGCGGTAGGGGTTCGCGCTTTTCGCGGTGACCGCCTCTGTTAAACCGTAACCTTCCAGCAGGCGACCGCCGGTAAGCTCCTCAAACCGCTGTTTCACTTCGGGAGCCAGTGCTGCGGCGCCGGAAAAGACTCCGCGCAGGGAAGAAAGGTTATACCTGGCCAGTTCCGGGTGATTAATCAAACCGACAAACATGGTCGGCACGCCTGCGAAAATGGTTGGCCGGTACCGGTGCACGGCTTTCAGAACGTCAATGGGGCTATACCTGGGCAGCAGGATAACCGTCGCGCCATGTATAATGGTGGCGTTCATACATACGCTCATGCCAAATCCGTGAAAGATCGGCAGCACCGCCAGCAGACTGTCCTGCGGGCCTATATGCACCCAGCAGCCGCAATGGCTGGCGTTGACGATCAGCGAGTATTGCGAAAGCATTACTCCCTTGGGCTTGCCGGTTGTGCCCCCGGTGTAAATCAATACCGCCAGGTCACGATAAATATCGGGCTTGTGCTCCACCAATTTTTTATCTGCGGGCTGGTTCAATAAAGAATTAAAGCTTCCCGCGTTTTTAATCCGGCTGCTGGCTTCGGGGGAAAGTTTTTGCTTTAATGGATAAAGCAGCTTTAATAACGGCGGCATAAATTCACGCAGCGAGGTATAGAAGGTATATTCCAGCAGCCCGGACTCGCCGGCGGCGCGACACTTGTCGCGCACGGATTCCAGCCTGCCGGCCAGCAAGTCCAGGCCGATGGCGGCCCGTATGCCGCCGTCCTGAACAATATGCAGCAATTCCGATTCGGTGTTCAGTGGATTTAAAGGCACCACTACGGCGCCGTTGCGCAGCAGAGCGTAGTAACTAATCACATACTGGGGGCAGTTGGGCAGCAAAAGAGCCACCCGGTCACCCGGCGCTATACCGGCGGCCGCAAGCCCCGCGGCCATCCGTTCCACGTATTCACCCAGTTGCCCGTACGTAGCCCCGCGACCGAAGAAAGAAA
Source organism: Bacillota bacterium (assembly GCA_023439185.1). Taxonomy (GTDB): domain Bacteria; phylum Bacillota; class Desulfotomaculia; order Desulfotomaculales; family Desulfallaceae; genus BRH-c8a. The sequence continues at coordinate 11,202 of JAEXOR010000023.1, forward strand.
GGGCCTGCTTATCAGAGTGATCCCTGACTGTTTTCCGGAACAGCTCATACAGAGGGACCCGTGGATAATCAAGGTTAAGTGATACTTCCCGGTCATACTGAGCCGCCCAGGGCGGTGCACCCCCGGGTGTTGCTTTTTTTCCCACCGACTTCACTCCTTTTTTTTATTTTACACATTAACCGCAGGCGCCGGTGCGGACGTTCCGGTAACCAGAGCTCTCACAGCCCCTTTCAGATGGCGCTCCATTTCCCGGCAGGCGTTTTCACCGTCACCGGCAGCCAGTGCTGCGGCGATTAGATGATGTCCATTCAGACATCTGGCCCGGCGTTCCGGTTCTCTGTGCAGTGCGTCCGCATACCTGCTCATGATAATCCACATGGTGTAAGCCACGGAATAAAGTACCGGGCTTTTGCCCAGTTCACCAATCAACAGGTGAAAATTTCGGTCCAATTCGGTGAACCTTCCGGGATTATCTATATGTAATTCCATTTCCACAATCAATAACCGCAGGCGATCCAGGTCATCTTTTTGAGCTCGTGCCGCCGCCAGCCGGGCCATATTGGACTCCACGATTACAATGGCCTCGCTGACGCCCTCTAAAGAATCCCTGTCCAGTCCGTCTTCAGCCAGGAAACGAAAAACCAGCGCCTCCAGGCTGGCATCCCGAATGGTATCTCTCACGTATACTCCGTCACCAATTCTTTTTTCCACTATGCGCATCATTTCCAGCACCCGCAAAGCTTCGCGCAGCGAACCCCTATTCACGCCCAGCTCGGCGGCCAGTTCACGTTCTCCGGGTATTTGCTGGCCGGGTTTGAAATGACCTTCGGAAATGAGTTTCATTATTTGCCGGGCAATCTCTTCATAAAGGTTCTTTTTTTTGATTTTTTGCAGCATGATAATTAATCACCTGACTATTTGTATAATGGTCCACTGGTTCAACCAGTATATTGCCTAGAATCTAACATAAATATTTGTAAAAGTCAAACAATTTAAAAGATTCAATCAATACTTGACATAATGTTCAATGGCTATAATAATGGAAATACCTGCTTAAAGAGGGTATTCGAAAAATAACCGGGGAAGAGGTGCCGACCATGAACACAAAAGCGTTGTATAACATTACTTACGGGCTTTACATTGTAACATCGAAAAGCGGGGACAAAGTGAACGGCCAGACGGCCAACACGGTATTTCAGATTTCCAGCGCGCCCCCAACCATAGCTGTCAGCATTAACAAGCAAAACCTGACCCATGAATTTATCAAGGCGAGCGGTGTTTTCGCCGTCTCGGTGCTCTCCCAGGAGGCGCCATTGTCGCTGGTGGGACATTTTGGCTTCAAAAGCGGCCGCGATGTGGATAAACTGGCCACCATTGAGCATCAAAACACTCCCGGAGGATTGCCGTATGTAACCCAAAGCACCCTGGCGTGGATGGAAGCCCGGGTGGTTTCGGAAGCGGACGCCGGAACCCATACCATATTTATCGGGGAATTGACCGGCGCCGAGGTGCTCGGTGAAGGCATGCCCATGACCTACGCGTATTACCAACAGGTAAAAAAGGGCACCGCACCCAAAACCGCACCTATCGGGTAAACTAACGGGGTCAGGCCTGTCGTAACTATATTAACCATAGAAACCTAATATAATGATATTGAAGTTAGTATAGTTAAGACAGGCCTGACCCACTTTACTTGATCGGGAGTATTTCGGCAAATTGCGCCGGGTCATATGTCCGATCATATTCAAGGACGGAAAAAATGTCGGGATACTTGTCTTTAAGGTAAAGATACATCGGGATCATCAATTGTTTTAGAGCTTCGGGAGCCGACGCCAGTATCAGGGGTTCCAGGAGTTCACGCCACTGGGCCAGGGTGTGCCGGTACACGATCCTGGTTTTCGCAGCGCCCTCGGTAATTTCGGTGGGGAAGTAAAACGGCTTTTCTCCGTCAAACAACCTCCGGGTGGTCACGGTAAGCGGCACACCGGCCTGGTTAGCGTAAACCGCTATGGCGACAACACTAGTTTCCGTAACATCAAAGCTCTGCATATCCTCTGGATTAATTTGCTGCACCAACAGAATGGGTACGTAACTCAATTTAATATCACTCCCTGACAGTATCAATTCCACAAACAAAATTTTTTAACCTATCCCCAGTACTTTCTCTCCATACTGCGATATTGGATCGCTTCGGCCACATGCTCCATCCGAATGTGTTCAGATTCAGCCAGGTCCGCCAGGGTGCGGGCGACCTTAATTATTTTGTTATGGGCACGGGCGCTTAGCTGCAGCCGGTCGAAGGCCGAACGCAGCAGGCTTGAGGCGTCTTTGTCCAAGGGGCAAAACTTTTTAATCTGGGCCGGGGTCATTGCAGCGTTACAGACAGGGGCGCCAAACCGCGCCGTTTGAATCTGCCTGGCCTGCTGGACCCGCCGGCGTATCGTTTCCGAACTTTCCCCGGGCGTGCTTTGCTGCAGTTCATCATAGGCCAGCCGGGGTACATCTATATGCAGATCAATGCGGTCCAGCATCGGCCCGGAAAGCCTTTGCAGATAGCGCTGCACCTGCAGCGGCGTACAGCCGCATTCCCGCTCGGGGTCGCCCAAAAAGCCGCACGGACACGGGTTCATCGAGGCTACCAGCATAATTCCGGCGGGAAATGTAACCGTGGAATGAACCCGGGATACGGTAACCATGCCGTCTTCCAGAGGTTGGCGCAGCGCCTCCAGGGCGTCCCGCCTGAATTCCGCCATTTCGTCAAGAAACAGTACCCCCCGGTGGGCCAGGCTTATTTCACCGGGACGGGGAAACCTGCCGCCTCCGACCAGGGCGGATGTGGAAACCGTATGGTGCGGTGAGCGAAAGGGTCTTTCTGTGATTAACGGCCTTCCGGGGGGAAGCAGTCCGGCCAAACTGTACAGTTTGGTAACTTCCAGCGCTTCCTCCGGCAGCATATCCGGCAGTATGCCGGGCAGACGGCGGGCCAGCATTGTTTTGCCCGATCCCGGCGCTCCCAGCATAATCAGGTTATGGCCTCCGGCGGCGGCCACCTCAAGCCCCCGTTTGGCCGCCGCCTGCCCCCGCACCTCGGCCATATCAGGCGCTCCGTCGCCTCTTAACCAGTATTTTTCATTATCCGTCACGTGCGGTACAATGGCTGCTTCACCAGTCAAGTGTTTCACCAATTGCAGCAAATCCAGCACCGGGTATACCTCAATGCCGTCTACCAGCGCGGCTTCATCAGCGTTCTCGGCGGGCGCCATCACCTTAAGGAAACCCTCTCCGGGCATCGACGCCACTCTGGTCAGTAAACCGTTAACCCCCCTGATGGAACCGTTAAGGGACAACTCGCCCAAAAAGATATATCCCTGCAGCAATACCGGGTCGATTTGTTCGGTTGATGACAGAATGCCCAGGGATATGGGCAAATCGTAAACCGGACCTTCCTTTTTTAAATCGGCGGGCGCCAGGTTAACAGTAATCCGCCGGGCCGGGAAATCAAAACCGGCGTTTTTCAACGCGGCCCGTACCCTGTCTTTGGCTTCACGTACAGCCGGATCGGGTAAACCTACTATATCAAACCCGGGTAACCCACTAGAGGCGTCGACTTCCACCCGCACCAACTGCCCTTCCAAGCCGTTAACAGCTATGCTATGTACTATGGTCAGCATTTGATAAACCCTCCAGATTAATGAAACAGATACCTGGTAAACTTCGACAGCTGTAAACCGGGTTCCTATTTCCGCAGCAAAAATTAATCTGGATCATAAAAATAAAAATTAACTGCTAAAATTTTAATCGTCAAATTTTGTCAAAGTATGACAAAATTATTAACAAATTTTTATTATTTTTATTTTAAATATATCCTTTATGACCCCCTCAAAGTACTTAATCCAATCGAAACTTATAAAAATAAAAGCAATAAATAGCAATAAATGTGATAGTAAATCTTGTTCTTATTTACAAAAAAATAACTATAAAAAACTATTAAATTAAAAAAGGGGGAGTTTACAATGACAAACTTTGATAAGCTGGATAAGTTTTCTGTTAAATACGTGCGTACATCAAATAACAGATGGGTTGCCATCTTTGATGAAGAAGAGCTTCAGGATTTCGCCGTTGAAAATCTGATGGGGATTCGCGTTTTAGAATTGGCCGAAGCCATTAAAAAATGGCAGGAACACGAGGTGGTTGGTGAATTTTACACCCTAGCAGCTTTGCGGTACTGCTCCAAAATGGGCCGGGTCCGCCGCTATCTGGGCAAAAAGGGGAATAAGTTTGTGGACCGGGTTAAAGAAAAATACCTCATTGTCACCCATGGCGTGACCAAGGTTGACTGGGAGTCCTCCAGGAGGAGCAATAAATCCATAAGCCTGTAAGTTAACGGTTTATAAACTGATAAGGGTAGTAACCGCTACCCTTATCAAGTGTGCGCCTTGGACGGTAAAAAGCGCCCTAGCATTATGCGGGGGCGCTTTTTCCTCATGCGTATATATGGTCCGGTATTCATTGCCATTAACTAAACCGTCAATTATAATAAAGAAGACTTGGTCCGGGTGACTTAATAAAAACGGAGGAATAATGATCAATCACAAAATATGGCGGGTCAAGACTTCAGACCCGACAATGCAGTTTATATTGTCTCGCAAGCTGGGCGTCTCTCCACTGATGGCCCAGTTTCTGATAAACAGAGGGATTTTTACCGCCGACGCGGCCAAAGAATTTTTAAACGCTTCTCTTTCCGACCTGCATCCGCCCATGTTGATGCGTGATATGGACCGGGGGGTGGAGTTGGCCGCCCGGGCCCTGGACACAGGGGAAAAAATATTGGTTTACGGTGATTACGACGCCGACGGGGTAACCGGCACCACCCTGTTGGTGACCGTTCTGCGCCGCCTGGGCGGTGATGTTGATTATTATATTCCCCATCGCCTTGAACAGGGTTACGGATTGCACACCGAAGTGCTGATGCGGGCCCGTGATAACGGAGTGGGACTGGTCATCACGGTGGACTGCGGTATCGGTAACGCCGCTGAAGTGCGTGAGACCATGGCCCTGGGCGGGCCCGAAATAATCATTACCGACCACCACGAGCCGCCCGCCGGGTTACCGCCGGCCGCGGCGGTAATAAATCCCAAGCGGCATGATTGCGCCTACCCTTTTCGGGAACTGGCCGGCGTGGGCGTGGCCTATAAATTTGCCCGAGCCCTGCTGGAGAAACAAGCCTGTTTCGTTGAACCGGACGAATACCTGGATCTGGTATGCCTGGGGACAGTAGCCGATATAGTGCCGCTGCAAGGTGAAAACAGGATCCTGGTTAAACACGGGCTGGCCAAGCTGGCCCGGTTTGAAAATCCGGGTTTGAAAGCCCTCTATTCGATATCCGGTCTAAAAACTGAAACCCCGGGTACCAGGGAAGTCGGTTATATCCTGGCCCCACGCCTCAACGCCGCCGGACGTCTGGGCGACGCCGGCGCCGCGGTCGGCCTGCTGCTTAGCGAGGACGATACCTCGGCCGCGGAACTGGCCGCGGAACTGGTCAAAAATAATCAAACCAGGCAGGAACTCGAAAATATGGCTATGGCGGAGGCTCTGGGCTTGCTGGACGGAGACCCGTCCCTTTCCGCGGGCCGGGTACTGGTCCTGTCCTCAACCCAATGGCACCCCGGCGTGATCGGCATTGTGGCTTCGCGATTAGTAGAGCGTTATCACAAACCGGTCCTGCTGCTGGCCTGTGAGGGCGAGCTGGGCAAAGGTTCCGCCAGAAGCGTCGAAGGTTTCGACCTGATGGCGGCCTTGGAATACTGCTCAAGCTGTCTTCTTGAACACGGCGGTCATGCCATGGCCGCCGGTTTATCAATTAAAACCGTACAGATTGACCGGTTCAGAGAACTAATCAATGAATATGCCGCCGGAGTGCCTGAAAACGGAAGCCGGCCCGGCACTCTGGAACTGGACGCCCTGGTGTCGCTGCAGGAAATAACCCGCGAACTGGTGGACGAAATAGAGATGTTGAAACCATACGGGCACGGAAACCCCTGTCCGGTACTGGCCACCCCCGGAGCCAGGGTGCTCCAGTGCAGGGGGGTGGGCAAAAATGAAGCCCACCTGAAAATCAAACTGGGCGAAAACAAGGCCAATATTGACGGTATCGGCTTTAATCTGGGCAAATACGCGGACGAACTGGCCGCCGCCCGGGAGGTCAGCGTTGCTTTCACCCCCACGATCAACGACTGGCAGGGCCGCAGTTATCTGCAGATCAAAGTTAACGATTTGCAGGGTGAAACATTGACAGAAAACCCGGATGATCATTCCGACGATGAACAGTGTTTTCACCAGGCCGGAGAGTTGGTTTTCATCCCTGAAACCATGCTGCTCCGGCTGAGGGATTACCTGTTGCGCAACCGCTATCCCATACCCGGCCCACTGGGGCTTATTAAAATAACGGGGACAGCCGGGGCAGCGGTTCAAACGCATCCCGGGCCAGTCCCGCCGGGCGTGCCGGACGCCGGCCTGCTGAACAGGCTGGAACCCTCTGCAAAATGCACCCTGCTGCTGGTTAACAGCGCCCGGCATACCGTACAATTGGCCAGATATTTTGAACATCACACCCGCTTTGCCGGGCTCGTATCATACGCCAACGGCTTTATGGACGAGGACCGCCTGGAAAAAGAACTGCATAGAATATATAACGGTATCGCAAAGCTTTTAATCACTACATATGCTTGCCGGGCCGGTAAACCGGCCGAAAATATAACCGGTGTTTCATTTGACCGGATCATCATGGTCCGGCCCCCTGCCGCCAGGGAAGATTGGCTGAACGTTCTTTCAGCCTACGGACAAAATGGCACGGAAGTGGCTGTTCAGGCAGTGTACAGTCCGGATGATTGGCGGAGAAACCAAATTTACATGGCTGAGCTGGCCCCGGAAAGGGAGACGCTGGCGGAATTCTATACCATACTGCGGTCGCTGGCGCGGGAAGGAGAGGGCTCGTGCGCGGCCGGAGAGATGACCAACCGGATGCGCCGGCCGGGTCTTGCTCTGTCGTCAGTCGTTTTGCCCGCGGTGGCCGCCGCTATTTTCAAGGACTTGGATTTGTTGCAATATCACTGGGAAGAGGATATGCTTAAGTATAAACTTTTACCGGCCGGCGGGCGGAGAAGGGATCTAAATGAGTCAAATGCCTTTACCTGGACAAGGGGAATTAAAACAGAGTGGCTGGACTGGGTTAAATCCGGCGAGGGGTCTTGCGGGGAGTAACTACCTGCCCCTGGACGACCTGGTCCAAAAGGTTATTCATTACAACCCCGACGCCGACCTTGACTTGCTAAGAAAGGCTTATAATTTCGCCGATCTGTTCCACGCCGGACAAAAACGTATTTCCGGCGATCCGTATATCATGCACCCGGTGGCAGTGGCCTTGATCCTGGCCGACCTGGAATTGGACCTGGACACACTGGTGGCCGGGCTGCTGCACGATACGGTGGAAGACACCGGGGTTTCCCTGGAAGACATCCAAAAAAACTTCGGGGTGGATGTGGCCATCCTGGTGGACGGCGTTACCAAGCTGAGCCGTCTGGAATTCCGCTCCAAAATGGAGCGGCAGGCGGAAAACCTGCGCAAAATGTTCCTGGCCATGGCCAGGGATATCCGGGTGGTTTTAATCAAGCTGGCCGACCGCCTGCACAACATGCGTACTCTACAGTACCACCAGGTGCCCAAACAAAGGGAGATAGCCCTGGAAACCCTGGAAATATTCGCCCCCCTGGCCCACCGGCTGGGCATTTACCGGCTGAAGTGGGAAATGGAAGACCTGGCTTTTCGTTACACCAATCCGGATAAATTTTACGAGCTGTCGGAGCTGGTGGCCCGGACCAGGGATAAGAGGGAGGAATACATCCGCACCACCATCGCCACATTGCGTGAGAAACTGGCTGAAGTGCATATCAGCGCCGAGCTTCAGGGCCGCCCCAAACACCTGTACAGCATTTTTCAGAAAATGCAGCAGCAGCAGCTTGAGTTTCATGAAATATACGATGTGATGGCGGTCAGGGTACTGGTGGAAACGGTACGGGACTGCTACGCCGTCCTGGGTACCGCCCACACCATTTGGGTGCCTCTGCCCGGCCGGTTCAAAGACTATATCGCCATGCCCAAGTCCAACCTTTATCAATCACTGCACACCACAGTCATCGGGCCTCAAGGCGACCCCCTGGAAATTCAGATTCGCACCCGGGAGATGCACCGGACATCGGAATACGGCATTGCCGCCCACTGGCGCTACAAGGAAGGGGGCCGGGGGGGCGAAATCGACCGTAAACTAAGCTGGCTCAGACAACTGCTGGACTGGCAGAAGGAAGTAAAAGACGCCGGCGAGTTCATGGAGACACTGAAAATAGACATTTTCTCCGACGTGGTTTTCGTGTTTACGCCCCGGGGGGACGTAATGGAGCTGCCTGCCGGTTCAACCCCCCTTGACTTTGCTTACCGGGTTCACACCCAGGTGGGACACCGGTGTATCGGGGCCAAGGTGAACGGCAAAATAGTCACTTTGGACTATCAGCTCAAAAACGGCGATATAGTAGAGGTGCTGACCTCCAAGCAAAGCCACGGGCCAGGCCGCGACTGGCTGAAAATCGTTAAAACCCCCCAGGCCAAGAACAGGATCAGGCAGTGGTTTAAAAAGGAACAGCGGGATGAAAATATCGTCCGGGGCCGTGAATCGCTGGAACGGGAAATAAAGAAACAAGCCCTGGAACAGGATACCATTAAAAGCGAAAGACTGCTGGATTACGGCCGGAAAATGAACCTTGCCGGCCTGGAAGACATTTACGCCGCCGTGGGTGACGGCACCGTATCCGCCTCCAGCCTGGTGAACAGACTGCGGGAAGAACTGGCCCGGGAGGCTAAAAAGGAACTGGAAGGGGAGCGTCTGCAGGACCTGCTGCAGGAGACACGGACCAAGCCGTCCTGGGGCAAACCCACCCAGGGTATCCGGGTGCGGGGGGTCGACAACCTGCTGATTAAGCTGGCCCACTGTTGCAATCCGGTGCCCGGTGACGAAATAGTGGGTTATGTAACCCGGGGCAAGGGCGTGTCCATCCACCGGGAAGATTGCCATAATGTAGGCGCGCTTCTCAACGACCCGGACCGGCTGGTGGAAGTGGCCTGGGATAAAGACTTTCATTCTCCGTTCCAGGTCAGGCTGGAGATTGAATCGACCGACCGGGCCGGTTTATTGAGCGACGTCATGGCCATCCTGACCGAGATGAGAATGAGCGCCCCCTGGGTGAGCGCCCGGGGACGCAAGGACCATTCCGCGGTGGTGGAAATGATCCTGGAGGTAAAGGACATGGAACACCTGGATTACCTGGTTAACAGGTTGAGCCGGGTCAAGGACGTTTATAATGTGCAAAGAACCGGCAACAGCAGCAAAAAGAACTTTCACGGGCAGGAGTAATAAAAGAGTATCGCATTAACTTTACCATTTGCAATTCCTAAACAAAAGAGCGGCATTAAAAAACATCAGTATGGCAAAAATAAGAAAAGTGTTTACCGGCAAAGGATATGTATTGAAAAATAGGAGGATGTAAAAATGACCCAACATTTCATTAAGAATATTGAATTTTCCAAAGTACTTGAGATGAAAGCTTTAGTTGAGTATGCCGAAGGCCAGGTGGTGAGCAGAACCCTGGCTCAGGGTAAACCGCTAAGCATTACCTTATTTGCGTTTGCGGAAGGAGAAGAAATCAGTTCCCATTCTTCGGGTGGGGACGCGATGGTCTATTTGCTTGACGGCGAGGCTGAGATTACGATCGGAGAAGAAAAGTTCACCCTGAAAGAAGGCGAAACAATTGTCATGCCGGCGGGAATTCCTCATGCGTTGTTTGCTGTTAAACAGTTCAAAATGTTATTGATCGTAGTATTCAGCCTGCTTGCACGGCAGGAATAGCAGAATACTGATTTCAGTGCTCTCCCGGAGATGTGTTATTCTACTGGTTATTGTATATAGTCAAATGATAAAAGACGAAACTGCTCCTATGTGAACAGAGGACCGTCAACTGCTTCAAGAAGAACTGCAACGGTCAGGAATAATAAGATAAAAATGAGGTTAATACATTGAGAGCTGTGGTGCAAAGGGTGACTGCGGCGGCAGTGAGCGCGCCGGGAAGAGAACGGCGCGATATCGGTCCGGGTCTGGTGGTTCTTCTGGGGGTGGGTCATGAGGATGGTGAAGACGACGCCCGTTACCTGGCGGATAAAATATTGCATTTGCGTATTTTCGAGGATCGGGAGGGTAAAATGAACCTGTCCCTGCTGGAAAACGGCGGTCAGTTACTGGTTGTCTCGCAGTTTACCCTGTACGGCGATTGCCGGAAAGGTAGAAGGCCCGCTTTCACCGACGCAGCGCGTCCTGAACCGGCGCAGGAATTATACGAGCTTTTTGTCCGGGAAACAGGCGGCGCCGGAATTGATGTAATCACCGGATACTTCCAGGAACACATGCTGGTGGAAATAATGAACGACGGTCCGGTAACTTTGATGCTTGACAGCAGGAAAAATTTTTAATTAAATTTAGGTAATTTCAAAAGTACAAGATACGGGAGGTTACAAGATGATCTTTGAAGGGTTTGCGGTAGGCCCCATTGAGTCCAACTGCTACATAATCGGAGATGAACAAACCAAAGAGGCGGCGGTGGTCGACCCCGGTGCGGAGGGCGCCCGCATTGTAAAACGTCTGGAACAAATGGGGCTGCAGTGCAAATATATAATCCTTACCCACGGACATGTGGACCATATCGGCGGTCTGAACGCAGTACAGAGAGCCACCGGAGCCGAAGTGTTGATCCATAAGGCCGACGCCGGGATGCTGGTTAACCCGTCGCAAAACCTGTCCATGTTTATGGGGGAGAACGTGAAACTAAAAGAAGCAGACAGGCTCCTTGAGGACGGAGATAAAATCCAAATCGGCAGCCTGACCGTTGAAGTGATCCATACCCCGGGGCACACCGTTGGCGGCATTTGCCTCAAGCTGGACGACAAAAACATCATCACCGGGGACACCCTTTTCGCCGGCTCGGTGGGACGTTCGGATTTTCCCGGCGGCAGCCACGAACAATTGATCAACTCCATTAAGACCAGGCTGATGATCTTTCCAGACGACGCCAGGGCTTACCCGGGGCATGGTCCGTCTACCACCATCGGCTCCGAAAAAAGACACAACCCCTTTTTATAGGGAACGGTTCTTTGACTCATTCTCCCCCTGACTCACTCTTAATGTTCATGAGGCTTGCAGCAGTCGCACCCGCACCCGTGGCTGTGTTTGTCCCGGGTGATAAACTGATCTTTTCTGGTATGGCCGGCGCCTTCCAGGGCGTCGACCACCTGCTTTTTGATGGCGTCCAGGTACTGCCGGCGTAATTTTTGCTGTTCTTCCTTTTCCTCTTCGGACAATCCTTCGTAACGCTGCTTGCGCGCCAGGTAATTGATCCGTTCCACCAGTTCCATAGTAATCATTGATTGTTCACCTCATTTTTAGCTAGTTATGGCGCTATTAAAGAGATATTCACTCTAAAAGCAATTCTTTTTTAATTATCACGATCGCCTCTTCCGGACTTCCGGCGGTTAGCAGTTGTTCGGAGTCCCGGTACTTATCGAACAGTATTCCGGTGTCGAATTGAAGCAATATCACCTTTTTGCCGTTTTTCAGGCTCAGGGCAATTTCGGATATGGTTCCCGGCCCTCCGGGCAATGCCACTATTATGTCGCTGCTCAGTATATTGATATAATTCCGGGCGTCCCCCATGCCTGTGGCAATAACAATGTCAATATATTGGGATGCCTGGCCGACGCTGATCCCGGGCAGTATGCCCACAGTAAAGCCGCCATTTTCCCGGGCCCCCCTGGCCGAAGCCTCCATGATGCCGGCGGGCCTGCCGCCGTTTAGCAGCACCCAGCCTTCCCCGGCAATTAGCTTTCCCAGGCTGTGCGCCAGCCGGCAGTCCTCCGGCGCCGCCGTCGCTCCGCCTCCCATCACACCAACAACGGTTTTGCGGATATTATTCACATTATTAAACCTGTCACAGTTTGCATATAAGGCCCTCCTTTTGCCTAACATACCTTTTCAGGATATAAGATGTCAAGCCCGGCCCAGGTAACGAAGCTGCTCTGCAGTATCGCACGAAAAGCAAATTTCAAAAGCGGAACAAACAGCCGCTCTGGTCGTCTAACCCGTATGAAAGGGGTGTGTAATACGTGAAAAGACGATTTATTGCGGGAATATTGACCTTTGCGCTTACTCTCACGGCGCTGTTTTCCCTTGCGGGATGCGGAACGTCCGCTAAGGCTGAGGACCTGATGGAAAATATCAAGCCCGGTGAGTTTAGTGCCGAATCGGTTTCATCCCCCGACAAAGACGAGGCGATCACGGACTTTGCCGTCCGGTTATTTCAAGGCGGCTTATCAGACAGCGGAAACACGCTGATATCACCGGTTTCCGTGCTGAGCGCCCTCGCCATGACGGCAAACGGCGCCGGGGGTGAGACGCTGGCGCAGATGGAGAACATTTTCGGGCTTTCCGTAGGGGAGATCAACGAGTATCTAAGCGCCTATATGAAAAGCCTGCCCGCCGGAGACAAATACAGGCTCAGCCTAGCCAACTCCATATGGTTCAGGGACGACGACAGGCTTTCGGTAAATCAGAAATTTTTGCAGTTAAACGCGGACTATTACGGCGCGTCGGTTTACAAGGCCGCCTTTGACGAAGCTACGCTGAAGGAAATCAACGGTTGGATCGACGATAAAACGGACGGCATGATCAAGGACATACTCGACAAAATACCCGCAGATGCGGTGATGTATCTTGTTAACGCTCTCGCCTTCGACGCCGAGTGGGAGGAGATCTATAATGAAAGCCAGGTGCGCGGCGGTTCTTTTACCTCCGGTTCTGGCGAAAAACGTGACGTCGAGATGATGCGTGGGACCGATGATATGTATCTTGAAGACGGCAGCGCCACCGGTTTCATCAAGTATTACGCCGGCAAAAAATACGCCTTTGCCGCTCTTCTGCCCAACGAGGGCGTTGCTATAGAAGACTATATTTCATCACTTACCGGCAACGGGCTTATGAACGTCATAGAAAACGCGCAAAACATGCAGGTGGAAACGGCGATCCCCAAGTTTGAGAGTGAGTATTCCGTTGAAATGAAAAATATCCTTGAGTCTATGGGAATGATTGAAGCGTTCGACCCGGATCTCGCTGATTTTACGGGACTCGCGACCTCGGAGATCGGCAATACCTATATCAGCCGCGTCCTGCACAAAACATATATCGCCGTGGGCGAAAAAGGCACCCGAGCCGGCGCCGCGACCGCTGTTGAAATGAAGCTTACAGGTATGCCTGTTGAGCCGATTAAATCCGTTATTCTCGATCGCCCCTTCGTGTACATGCTCATTGACTGCGCATCGAACCTGCCGCTGTTTATAGGAACGGTAAATGATATAGAGGTTTAAAAAACATAGCTGGCAGAGAGCTTATTCACTTTTAAAACCTAACAATTTTTTCTACTCACGTGGAATCCAGTAATAGCGTATTTATTGTACTGCATTTTAACTAAGAAATTTGAATGTCCCCGCCCATTTTGGTGCAATACTAAATTCACAATACTATGAGGAGGGATTTTAAATGCCTGATGTAAACTGCACGGTAAACACATGCAAATACTGGCAAGGCTCCAATCTTTGCAGCGCCCAGCAAATAGTAATCCAAAATGACGCCGATGGCGGGTTTTCGCCAAACGCAAAATTGGATCAGTTGACGGCGACGCCGGCTAACACCAATGATGAAACCTGTTGCCAGACCTTTAAAAACGCCAAAGGATAACAACCGACAATGGCGCCTTCGGGCGCCATTAAGCATGTTGACAAACAGGCCAAGATTACATAAAATTGGGTTCAGGTATATGCGCAGGCGCGCAAAGTCTGCTCTCCCGTACCGGAAAATGGTAGCGGGAGTTTTCTGTTGTACTTTAGGAAATTATACCGGACATATATATGCCCGGTATTAAGGAATAAAGTACTGAAAAGCGAGCGCTTTAGGGAACTGAATGGGCGCGCCTCTCTTGCAATGGATAGGAAATGGAGGAACCCTGTAAATGCTTACTACACGGCCCCGCGGCACAGCGGATATCCTTCCCGGCCAGGTGGAAAAGTGGCAGTATATTGAAGCCATCGCGGCGAAAGTAGCTAAGGAGTACGGCTACCGGGAAGTGCGCACCCCTATTTTTGAGCATACCGAGTTGTTTATCCGGGGCGTGGGCGAGGACACCGATATAGTGGAAAAAGAAATGTACACCTTCCGGGACCGGGGCGAACGCAGCATCACCCTGCGGCCGGAGAATACCGCCGCGGTGGTGCGCGCTTACCTGGAAAACAGCCTTTACGCCGGGCCGCAGCCCGTCAAGCTTTATTATATCGGGCCCATGTTCAGGTACGATCGCCCCCAGGCCGGGCGCTTCAGGCAATTCCACCAGTTCGGGGTGGAACTGTTCGGCACCAACCACCCGGCCGCCGACGCCGAGGTAATGGCGATGGCCATGGATTTTTACCGCCGCCTGGGTCTCACCGGTCTGGAACTACATGTCAACAGCGTGGGTTGCCCCAAATGCCGGCCCATGATGCGGGAAAGCCTGCTTAAATTCTTTGCGCCGTTCCATGACGAACTGTGCCCCAATTGCCAGAACAGGTACCGGAAAAATCCGCTCCGGCTGCTGGATTGCAAGTCCGAACGGTGCGCCGAAATTTCCGTAAACGCTCCCACCACCGTGGACTGCCTTTGCGAGGACTGCCGGGCCCATTTTGAACTGGTGCAGCGGTACATGGACGACCTGGGAGTACCCTATAAATTGAACAACCGCCTGGTCAGGGGCCTGGATTATTATACCCATACCGCCTTTGAAATAATGGCCTCGGATATCGGCGCCCAGAGCTCCATTGGAGCCGGCGGCAGGTATAACGGCCTGATCGAGGCCGTGGGCGGCGCTCCGGCGCCGGGCATCGGCTTCGCCCTGGGATTGGAAAGGATTATTCTGTCCCTGGATAAAAGGGGTTTCACCCCCGGTCTAAAACCGGTACCCGAGGTCTTTTTAGCCGTTACCGGCGACACTGCGTCACGGGAAGGCTTTAAACTGCTGGCGTCAATTCGCGCCGCCGGTTTGTCGGCGGACATGGATTACCAGGGCCGCAGCCTGAAAGCGCAGATGAAGTACGCCGGTAAAACCGGCGCCCGTTACACCGTAATCATCGGTGACGAAGAGCTGCGGCAAGGCCGGGTTGTGCTGCGGGACATGACGGCCGGCGAACAGCAAGAGGTTGCCCTACCCGACGTAGTGTCCGAACTAACCCGGGGATTGGGCGGCAAAGGCAGACAGGAGGTTTAATCAAATGTCCGAATCCATGTCGGGATTAAAACGCACTCATTATTGCGGGGAATTAAACACCGCCAACAACGGGCAGACAGTTACCATCACCGGCTGGGTAAACACCCGCCGGGACCACGGCGGACTGGTTTTCATCGATCTGCGCGACCGCACCGGGATCATCCAGGTGGTCATCAGCCCGGAGCTGAGCCGGGAATCATTCGTCAAGGCGGGCGAGGTGCGCAGCGAATACGTTTTGGCGGTTACCGGCCAAGTTTCCATGCGCCCGGAGGGTACCGCCAACCCCAACCTGCCCACCGGTGAAATAGAAGTATACGCCGATGAAATGCGGATCCTCAACCGGGCCAAAACCCCGCCCTTTTATATCGAAGACGGTGTGGAGGTGGATGAAAATCTGCGTCTGCGTTACCGTTACCTGGACCTGCGCCGCCCTGAAATGCAGCGTTCCATTATGCTGCGGCACCGGGCTGTCAACTCCATGCGCGAGTTCCTGGATCAGCACGGGTTCCTGGAAATCGAAACGCCCATTTTAACCCGCAGTACCCCGGAAGGGGCCAGGGATTACCTGGTGCCCAGCCGCATCAATCCCGGCCGCTTTTACGCCCTGCCCCAGTCGCCCCAGTTATTCAAACAAATTCTGATGGTGGCCGGAATGGACAGGTACTATCAGGTGGCCCGCTGTTTCCGGGACGAGGATCTGAGGGCCGATCGCCAGCCGGAATTCACCCAGGTGGACATTGAAATGTCCTTTATTAACGTGGAGGACGTACTGCCGCTGATGGAACAGATGGTTGCCCGGCTGCTGAAGGAGACCATCGGCCTGGAAGTGCCCGTTCCTTTCCAGCGTCTTTCCTACCGGGAAGCAATGGACCGGTTCGGTTCGGACAAGCCTGATACCAGGTTCGGCATGGAAATCACCGATATTACCGATGTGGCGTCGAACTGCGGCTTTAAAGTGTTTGCTTCGGCCGCCGCTTCCGGCGGACAGGTGCGGGGCATCAACGCCCGGGGCTGCGGCGGAATGAGCCGCAAGGATATCGACGAACTGACTAAATTTGCGGCTGTTTATCAGGCCAAAGGCCTGGCTTACATGATTGTTAACGGTGACGGGGTCAAGTCGGCCATCGCCAAGTTTTTTAACGACCGGGAGATAGCGACCATCCTGGATCGGTTCGAAGCCCGGTCAGGCGACCTGCTGCTTTTTGTTGCGGACAACCCCGGCGTTGTGGCCGCGGCGCTGGGAGCGCTCCGGCTGCACCTGGCCGAAAAGCTGGATCTGATTCCCAAAGACCGGTTCAACTTCCTATGGGTCACCGACTTCCCGCTGCTGGAATACGACGGGGAAGAGAAACGCTGGGTAGCCATGCACCACCCGTTCACGGCGCCCAGCGAAGAAGACCTGCCGCTCCTGGACAGCGATCCCGGCCGGGTGCGGGCCCAGGCTTACGACATGGTGCTCAACGGCACCGAAATCGGCGGCGGCAGCATCAGAATTCACCGCCGGAACATCCAGGAAAAGATGTTTCAAACCATCGGCATCTCCTATGATGAGGCTGTTGAGAGATTCGGCTTCATGCTGGAAGCTTTTGAATACGGCACCCCGCCCCACGGCGGCATCGCTTTCGGACTGGACAGGTTGGTGATGCTGCTGACGGGCCGCAAAACAATCCGGGACGTGATGGCGTTCCCCAAGACCCAGAGCGCCACCGATTTAATGACCATGGCCCCGGGCGGGGTGGACGACCGGCAGCTTAAAGAGCTGCATATCAAGCCGGTGATCAAGGAAAAGAAATAAGGAATGGCATCTGTCATGACCTCCATATTTGAACGAACCGAATTGTTAATCGGCCGGGAAGGGTTGGCCAAACTGGCAGCCGGTAAAGTGGCCGTAATCGGCCTGGGCGGCGTGGGCTCCTTTACCGCCGAGGCGCTGGCCCGGGCCGGCATTGGTTCCCTGCTCCTGGTGGACCACGATACCGTATCGGTATCCAACATCAACCGCCAGCTGCACGCCCTGACCAATACCGTGGAAAAGCCCAAAACAACGGTGATGGCCGAACGACTGCAGGGTATCAACCCCCACCTGAAGCTGGAAACCCGGCAGCGGAAATTCACGTCGGAAGCAGCGGCGGAATTGCTGGGGGGGCAGCTTGATTTCGTGGTTGACGCCATAGACGATATTGAAAACAAAACGGCGCTGCTGGTTTATTGCGTAAACCGGCAAATACCGGTCATTTCGGCCATGGGCGCCGGAAACAAGCTTGACCCGACCTCATTTAAGGTGGAAAGCATCTGGAATACCAAGGTATGTCCACTGGCCCGGACAATGCGTAAAAAATTGCGGGCCGCCGGCGTAAGCGAACATATTCCGGTAGTTTACTCCACAGCCAGGCCAATAGTGACAAATACCGATTTTGAGGAACGCCCGGTTCCGGGCAGCATATCTTTCGTTCCTCCGGTGGCGGGCCTGTACATGGCCGGTTATGTAGTGGATAAAATCTTATTACTGGGCGTTTTCAACAATATGAATTGACATTTTTTCTCTATGCAGATATTATATAAAATGTGGATATGCTATCCTTGGAAAGTAAGGAAGTAACATGCGATAACATAAATCACGTTGAAAGGAGAGGGTATTGTGGCCGGCGAAAACGTAAATATTCTCGGCGAATCAAACTTTCAGCAATTTATTGCAAATGCCACCACACCGGTACTGGTTGATTTTTGGGCTGAGTGGTGCGGACCATGCAAAATGATTGCTCCCGTGGTGGAAGAGGTAGCCAAAGACTATGAAGGCAGAGTTGCGGTGGCCAAGCTAAACGTGGATGAAAATAAAACCATACCATCAAATTTCGGTGTTGTCAGCATTCCCACACTGATAGTATTTAAAGGCGGCCAGGAAGTGGAAAGAATAGTGGGATTCAGAACCAAAAAGGAACTGCAGGCGGCTATAGACAAGTATATAGCATAATGCGGACTTAATTTTATTTACTACCGGTTTAATGAACAGTGATATACACTTTTCCCATTAGAGATGATCAAATATTCATATTGAATCGATGGCGCGCGGCTAAGGAACTATTTTAGTGCGTGCCTTTCTTTATGAGATTCGAACACTCACTTCATGATTTGCGGGTGGTGACCAATTTGGAAGACATGTTCCGGCAGGCGGCGGAAAAAAATAAACATAAAACAGCACCTCTGGCCGTCCGAATGAGACCGCGTACACTGGATGAGTTTGAAGAACAATCCGGTTTGGTTGGACCGGGGCGGCCGCTTAGGGAGTTAATTACAAGCGACGGCCTGCAGTCACTGATCCTTTTTGGACCGCCCGGCACCGGCAAAACCACCCTGGCGCACATTATTGCCAACCTGACCAGCGCTCACTTTGAAAAAATCAACGCCGTAATGGCGGGAGTGGCGGATATCCGCAGGGTAGTGGAACAGGCCGGGGACCGGCTGGCCATGTACGGCCGGCGAACGGTATTGTTTATCGATGAAATCCACCGTTTCAACAAGGCGCAGCAGGACGCGCTGCTGCCCTTTGTCGAAGACGGAACTGTTGTGCTGGTGGGTTCCACCACCGAAAACCCCATGTTCGCGGTCAACCGGCCCCTGCTGTCTCGTTCGCTTCTTTACCGGCTGGAGCCGCTATCGGAGGATGCCCTGGGCAGAGTGCTCAGGCGCGCCCTGTCGGACGCCGAACATGGATTGGGTACATACCGGGTTGATTTAGAGGACGGAGCACTGAACGACATCACCGGTTTCGCCAACGGCGATGCCAGAACCGCTCTGAATGTACTGGAACTGGCGGTACTGACCACTGTACCCGGGGATCACGGAATCCGGCCGGTTACCAGGGAAGCGGTTAAAAACGTCTGCCAAAACCGGATTATTCAGTTTGATCGGGCGGACGAGCATTACGACGTCATATCGGCATTCATCAAAAGCATGCGGGGCTCCGACCCCCAGGCTGTGCTTTACTGGCTGGCCCGGCTTCTGTATGCCGGCGATGATCCCGTTTTCGTGGCCCGGCGGATCATGATTCTGGCCGCCGAGGACATCGGGCTGGCCGATCCCCAGGCTCTGGTGATAGCCACGGCCGCGGCCCAGGCGGTGGAGCGCATCGGGATGCCCGAAGCCCGGATCATCCTGGCTGAAGCCGCGGTTTACATGGCCCTGGCGCCCAAGAGCAACGCCGCCTACCTGGGCATTGAAGCCGCTCTGGAAGCGGTGCGTGTTGAACAAATAACCGCGGTGCCGGCTCATCTGCGGGATACGAGCTATAGCGGCGCCAAAAAGAAATTAGGCCACGGTTTCGGATATAAATACCCCCATGATTATCCGAACCACTGGGTTATCCAGCAGTACCTGCCGGATAACATGAAAGGCAGGGTCTTCTACCGGCCTTCGGAACAGGAAAGGGAAAAACACCTCTGGGAACGTTGGAGCAGCCGGAAAGAGGATAACAACCGGGGAAAAAGTTAATAAAAAGTTAAGTAAGACTTAATTGACAATAACCTATCGGAATGCTAAGATATCAATGTAATTAATTCCTAGTAATTTAGTGCGGATTAAAGAGGGGTGGTGGGATTATTGAGGTTGTCCACACGTGGACATTATGGGTTAAAGGCTATGTTCGATCTGGCTCAACATTACGGAAACGAACCTGTTCCTTTAAAAACCGTAGCGGAAAGGCAGAACATATCGGAAAACTACCTGGAACAGTTAATTGCCACCTTGCGTAAAACAGGACTGGTAAAAAGCGTACGGGGTTCCCAGGGAGGATATATATTAGCCCGGGCTCCGGAAAAAATAACCGTTGGCGATATTATCCGGGTCATGGAAGGTCCGATTGCTCCGGTGGACTGCGTCAGCGAAATTGACCCCGCTGAATGCGACCAGGCCGACTACTGTATCACCCGTTCGGTATGGGCCAGGGTAAGGGACTCGTTGGCCGAGCTTATGGATTCCATCAGTCTGGCGGATATGCTGCGTGACGCTGACAAGGCAAAACAGGGAAGCGCGTCGCAAGTCAGTGAACAACAAAAAAACATCAGCAGCTAGAACAACAAAAGGAGGAGCATTGCTTTGGAAAGAGTATACTTTGATCATAGCGCGACCACGCCGGTACGTCCGGAAGTTGTGGAGGAGATGCAGAAATACCTGACCGAGGTTTTCGGCAACCCCACCAGCATGCACTACTTCGGCAGGATGGCCAGAAAAGCCATTGAAGAAGCCCGGGAGAAAGTAGCCCAGGCCATCGGCGCCCAGGCTAATGAAATTGTTTTTACCAGCGGCGGAACTGAATCAAATAATATGGCCATCCACGGCGTAGCCATGATTAACAAAAACCGCGGCAACCATATCATCACCTCGGCCGTGGAACACCATGCAGTGCTTAATACAGTGAAGGCGCTTGGCAAACAGGGTTTTACCATTACCATCCTGCCGGTAGACAAGTATGGTATGGTTGATGTTGATGATCTGGCCAATGCCATTACGGATAAAACCATCCTGGTCACCATCATGCACGCCAACAATGAAATGGGCACCATCCAACCCATCAAAGAGCTGGCTGCCGTGGCCAAAAGCAAGGGGATCACATTCCACACCGATGCCGTGCAGTCCATGGGCAAAATTCCGGTGGACGTCAACGAACTCGGGGTGGATTTGTTGACCATCAGCGGACATAAAATTTACGGACCCAAGGGAATAGGCGCCTTGTACATCCGTAAAGGCACCCGCTGGAGACAATCCTTGTTCCACGGCGGAGCCCAGGAGAAGCTGCGCCGGGCGGGCACCGAAAACATGCCGGGGATCATGGCTCTGGGCAAAGCTTGCGAACTGGCGGTTCAGGATCTGGACCACGAACCCGCTTATCTGACGGGCATCCGTGATAAAATGATTAAGGAGGTCTTGGACAAGATCCCCAATACCATATTAACCGGTCACCCTGAAAAGCGCCTGCCCAATCATGCCAGCTTTATTTTCGAGTACATTGAAGGCGAATCAATGCTGCTCAGCCTGGATATGAAAGGGTTCGCGGCATCAAGCGGATCGGCCTGTACATCAGGTTCCCTTGAACCGTCCCACGTGTTGCTGGCCATGGGTATACCCCATGAACTGGCTCACGGTTCCATCCGCATCACCCTGGGGCGGGACAACAAGCCCGGGGATGTGGACAGGTTCATGGAAGTGATGCCACCCATCGTGGAACGCCTGAGATCCATGTCACCCCTGGATCAGGAAACCGAGTTCGCCATGGAAAGCGACTGTGTTGCCTGCAGGGTCAGCGACACCTGTCACCGGCAGGTATAGCACCAGGAGTCAGAATTCAGGAGTCAGAATAAAATAATGTTTTAGGCGAATAAAGGATTGCTGAAGCCGGTGGATATTTTTTATCATTACGTTAAAAATATGGGGAGGAAGCGGACATGTATACTGAAAAAGTTATGGATCACTTTGAAAATCCGCGTAACGTAGGGGAAATCCCCGATGCCAGCGGAGTGGGGCAGGTGGGCAACCCAACCTGCGGCGATATTATGAAAATATACCTGAAAGTGGAAGATAACGTTATCAAAGACATCAAATTTAAAACCTTCGGCTGTGGCGCGGCCATTGCCACCAGCAGCATGGTTACCGAAATGGCCAAGGGTAAAACCATAGAAGAGGCCCTGCAGCTCAGCAACAAGGCGGTGGCGGAAGCGCTGGACGGCCTGCCGCCCAAGAAAATGCACTGTTCCAACCTGGCTGCCGACGCGCTGCACGCGGCAATCAAAGATTACCAGGAAAAACAAAAATAAAGGATACCGGGTGATATTTTGGACTCCAGCAATAAAACAGTGGTTGTGGCCATGAGTGGCGGCGTTGACAGTTCTGTCACCGCCGCCCTTTTATTAGAGCAGGGTTACCGGGTGATTGGGGTCACCATGCAGATCTGGGACCCTTCCGTAACCGAAGTGGACGGTGATTACGTAGGTTGCTGCTCACTGGCGGCTGTGGACGATGCCCGCGCCGTCGCCGATAAACTGGACATCCCTTATTACGTGCTTAACTTTCACGATTTGTTCCGGCGCACTGTGGTGCATGACTTCTGCCGTCAGTATGTCTCGGGCCGCACCCCTAACCCATGTGTGCTCTGCAACCGGGTTATCAAATTCGAAGCCCTGCTGCAAAAAGCCAGGGCCCTGGAGGCGGATTATCTGGCCACCGGGCATTATGCCATTATCGGTCACGACAGGCAGACCGGCCGTCATACTCTTAAGAAAGCCAGGGATAAGCACAAGGACCAAACCTATTTCCTGTATCCGATGACCCAGGAGCAACTTACCCACACCCTGATGCCCCTGGGCAGATTCATCAAGGACGAGGTACGGCGGATGGCGGCCCAAAGGGGCCTGAAAGTGGCGGAAAAGCCCGAAAGCCAGGAAATATGTTTTGTGCCCGATGACAACTACCGGAATTTTCTGCGGGAAAACGCCGCCGGGCAGATCAAACCCGGCCCGTTTCTGAATCTGGACGGCAATGAAATAGGCCGTCACGAGGGGATCGCCTATTATACCGTCGGCCAGCGCCGCGGCCTGGGGCTGGCCACCGGGGCCAGGGTCTACGTGGTGGCTATAGATCCGGAGCGCAACGCCGTAATCGTCGGACCTGAAGAAGCGCTGAACAAAACCAGCCTGACGGCGACAGATCTGAACCTGGTACTGGTTGAAAGCCTCACCGGCCCCACCCGGGTCGAAGCTAAAATCAGGTATAACGGAGCCCCCGCGCCGGCCACCTTAACCCCGCTGGACGAACGCCGGGTCCGGGTTGATTTCGATACTCCGCAGCGGGCCGTCACCCCCGGCCAGGCCGTGGTATTTTACCAGGGCGAATATCTCCTGGGCGGCGGTACCATAGAGTAAACACGAGGCCGGATTTAAATAAGTCCGGCCTATTGCATTACCGGGTAAAAAATTGGGCATAATGGGAGCATGAGAATTCCAAGGGGGCGGATAGGTTGCATTGCCCGGTATGCGGCGGTAAAGCCACCGGCAAGGTGGGCGTGGATCAATATTACTGCTGGGATTGCTGCGTCGAATACAGACTGAATAAAGAAGGGGTCAACATTTTCGAGGTCGGCGAGGACGGCAGCCTGGTTTCTTTTGACCCGGCTAACGAAAGCTTGCTTTAAAGGTAAGGGGACACACCTCTTCGAGAAATGCCCCCAACAGATGAATGTCCCTAACGGATGAATGTCCCCAATATAGTACTTTGGGAAGGTGAGGTTTTTGACCAGGAATTTTTGGCGGGGCGTAATAGCCGGCAGTGTACTGGCCGCTGTTATGACTATGATGAGGAAACCGCATCGTAAGCCGGCGGAGTTACCCGGCATGGATAGGGTCAGGCGCATGCACCCGCGCCGGTCGGCTGATAAGATGTTAAAAGGCGTGACCCGGACAGTGGAAGGATTAATCAAAAAACGGTAGCTGATCTTATAAAAAGTGAGGATGGCCATCCTCACTTTTTACAAGTTTGGCGTTCTTTTATTTGGGGCGGTGGTTTTTTTGCCTTGGTGGCGCAGAAAAAAGAATTACTGGATCATTCTTGCGGTCATGATGGCGGTATTCATGACTTATTTTATCTACCTCCTGCGGGGTATTTTTTTATCCCTGATCCTGGCCGTGGTCATAACCTACATTTGTTATCCTTTGGTACGGGCGGTGGAACATAAGGGCGTTTCCAGAACATCAGCCATCTGTATTGTTTACGCGGCCATGGCGTTTATTGTGGCCGGTCTGCTGCTTTACGGCATACCCCATATTATTGCCCAGTTATACAGGGTAGCTGAAACGGCGCCCGGATACGCCGCCCGGGTACAAGAATTCACCGCATCACTGCAGATAGAATACGCCAGGGCGGGCATTCCCGAGGCGCTGCGCCGGGTTATTGACGAACGGATCGGCTGGCTGGAAAATATACTGGTGCAGCAGGCCGAGCGGGTATTGGAAACCATCCTGGGGTTGGCGGGATATGTTTTCAACATCATCCTGGCCCCGGTTTTCGCGTTTTACATATTGAAAGACATTGAGTTTTTTACCGGCCGCGCCGTTTCCTTCATTCCGCCTCAAAACAGGTCGGACATGCTGGCCCTGGGCAGTGAAATAAGCAAAATTCTAGACAGCTATGTACGCGGTTACCTTTTGGTAAGCTTAATCGTGGGCTTGATGACCGCCCTGACCATGACTGCTTTAAACATGGAATTTGCGCTAATGCTGGGCATCTTCGCCGGCCTGACCAACCTGATCCCTTATTTCGGCCCGCTGATTGGCGCCATTCCGGCCATTGCCCTGGCCTTACTTATTTCCAAGTGGATGGTGCTTAAAGTGGCCATCGTCTACCTGCTAATTCAGCAAATCGAATCCGCCGTCATCAGTCCCAGGATCATCGGCAAACGGGTGGGCCTGCACCCACTGTTTGTTATCCTGGTGCTTCTGGCCGGCACCCAGCTTTACGGCCTTACCGGGCTGATCCTGTCCGTGCCACTGGCCGCCATCCTGCGGGCAATTTTCAACTTCTCCATCCGCAAAATCCTGCCGGAATATAATTAATAAAAAACACGTGCAAAACAACCCGGATCTAACCCTGCTTGACTGGATTAAATCATTTTTGTATAATTATAGCGCATTTACATACATAAACCGGGCCGCCCGGCAAAGTTAATGCCAAAGGGCGGACAACGGCCTGTCACAGACCGCAGGGCCGCTGTTAAACAGGGTGGTACCGCGGAGCCTTTCCGTCCCTGTCAGGGGAAGAAAGGCTCTTTTTTGGATCACCAGGTCACACTTTTGGGGGTGGAGTTAAATTGCAAGGCAAGGAAATTAGAGCCAAGTTCCTGAATTATTTTCAACAACGGGGACATAAAATAATGCCCAGTTTTTCACTGATCCCGCACAACGATCCCAGCATTCTGTGGACAGCCGCCGGGATGGTACCATTTAAGCCGTATTTCACCGGGGCGGCCAAGCCCGAGACGGCCAGGGCCACAACCTGCCAGAAATGCCTGCGTACCCCGGATATTGATTCTGTGGGCCGTACCGCCAGGCACCACACCTTTTTTGAAATGCTGGGCAACTTTTCCTTTGGTGATTATTTTAAAAAAGATGCCATTCCCTGGGCCTGGGAATTTGTTACCAAAGAGCTGAACCTGGTTCCCGAAAAGCTGTGGATCACCATCTACCTGGATGATGACGAAGCCTTTGAAATCTGGCACCGGGACGTTGGCATCCCCAGCGAGCGCATCGTGCGCATGGGCAAAGACACCAACTTCTGGGAGATCGGCGTTGGCCCCTGCGGGCCATGCTCCGAAATCTACTATGACCTGGGCCGGGAAAAAGGCTGCGGTGCACCTGACTGCGCCGTAGGCTGCGACTGCGACCGGTACCTGGAGATCTGGAACCTGGTATTCATTCAATTCTTCCGGGACGAAGAAGGTAACTACAGTCCTTTAAAAAACAAAGGCATCGACACCGGCATGGGCCTGGAACGGGTGGCGTCAATACTGCAAAATGCCAAAACCAACTTTGACACCGACCTGCTGCGGGACATCATGGACTTTACCGGGAGTCTGACCGGCAAGTCTTACGGCTCCGGCGCCGATATAGACCTGGCCCTGAAGGTGATTGCCGATCACGTGCGGGCGCTGTGCTTTGCCATCTCCGACGGCGCGCTGCCGTCCAACGAGGGGCGCGGCTATGTGCTGCGCCGCCTGCTCAGACGGGCTGTGCGTTTCGGCCGGGTGCTGGGGGTGGAAGAACCGTTCCTTTACCGGGTGGCCGGCGCGGTAATTGAAAAAATGAGCGATTATTACACCGAACTGACCAAAAATGCGGACCTGATTGCCAGGGTTATCAAAACCGAGGAAGAAAGGTTTGGCGAAACCCTGGTCCAGGGCACCGAATTACTGAACGAATTGATTATGGAAGCCAAAAAGGCGGGCAAAACCTCTATTGCTGGGGAAAAGGCCTTTCGGCTTTACGATACCTACGGATTTCCGCTGGAACTGACCATGGAAATAGCCGGTGAAAGCGGCCTGGACGTGGACGAGCCCGGCTTTGCCGAAGCCATGGAACGGCAGCGTGAAAGAGCCCGCAGCGCCAGGCAGGAAACCGAGTACCTGTCTGAAAAATCGGCGTTGTTGAAATCCGTGCTGGAACAAACCGGGGAAACAGTTTTCACCGGTTACGACACCCTCACCAGCCGCTCCAAAATCAAGGCCATATTTGCGGGCGATGCACAGGTGGACCGGGCCGTGGCCGGCCAGGAAGTCGAAATAGTGCTGGATATCACCCCGTGCTACGCCGAGTCAGGCGGACAGCTTGCCGACCACGCCGTCATGACGGCCTCCGGGACAGAAGTTGTGATCGGGGAAGTCACCAAGCCGGTGGAAGGTCTGCACCTGCACCGGGGCAAAGTAACCGCCGGAGTGATCAACTTAAATGATGAATTGGAAGTACAGGTGGATGTAAAACGGCGTATGAACATCGCCCGCAACCATTCCGCCACCCACCTGCTGCATCAGTCTTTGCGCCGGGTACTGGGTGAGCACGTGCACCAGGCGGGCTCACTGGTATCGCCAGACCGGCTGCGCTTTGACTTTACCCATTTTGCATCCATCAGCCAGAATGAACTGGAGCAAGTGGAGCAAATGGTGAACGAGGCCATTTTAAATAACCTGCCCGTGGAGACAGTGCTGACCACCCTGGACGAAGCCAGGATCATAGGGGCGGAGGCTCTGTTCGACGAAAAGTACGGTGACCGGGTGCGCCTGATCAAAATGGGCGATTTCAGCCTGGAGCTGTGCGGCGGAACACACGTCAAATCCACCGCCGAAATGGGTATTTTCAAACTGCTGGGCGAAAGCAGCGTGGGGTCCGGGCTGCGCCGGGTGGAGGCGGTAACCGGCGAGGGAACCATGCATTATTACCGTTCCCGGGATGAACAACTGAACAATATTGCCCGGGTGCTAAAAGCGGCGCCCCATGAACTGGCGCACCGGGTGGAAAACCTGGCCCAGACCCTGCGCGAAGCGGAAAGGGAGAGCGAAACCCTGCGGGCCCGGCTGGCCCGTTACGAAGTCCAGAGCGTGCTCGACAATGCCCGTGAAGTGGGTGGGGTTAAAGTTCTTTCAGCCCGGGCCGAAGCCACTGATATGGACAGTCTGCGGGCCATGGTCGACCTGCTGCGCGACAAAATGGGTTCCGGCGTAATTGTGCTGGCCTCGGCCGCGGGCGGTAAAGTCAACCTGGTGGCCGGGGTAAGCAAGGACCTGGTGGGCAACGGCCTGCACGCCGGCAAACTGCTGAAGGAAATAGCTCCGCTGGTGGGCGGCGGTGGGGGCGGCCGCCCGGACATGGCCCAGGCCGGCGGCAAAGACCCCTCGGGGATGGAGCAAGCGCTGGAAAAAGTCTACTCCCTGGTGGCCGCCCAGGCCGGATATAATTAGCCGGTTACTTCTCATAACGACTTTTTGCGGTTATAATAGTAAATATAACCTGCGATCGAACACAGGTTCCGGGGTGGTTACTTAAGGGAGGCATTTCTCATGTCCAGGGAAATTTCCGAAAACACTGTCATGTTCAAGGTCCAGGCGGAAGAAAACAAGGCCAGGGAAATACTGCTCGAAGTATACGACGCACTAAAAGAAAAAGGATATAATCCCATCAACCAGCTTGTCGGATATCTGCTTTCCGGCGATCCCGCCTATATCACCAACCATAACAACGCCAGAAGCTTGATCCGTAAGCTGGAACGGGACGAGCTGCTGGAGGAACTGGTGAAGAAATACCTGGCCACCGGCTGAAGGAACAGACATTGCAATACAGAAAACTGGGCGGCACAGGGCTTACCGTGTCCAGGCTCTGTTTCGGGGCCTTAACCATCGGCCCGCTGCAGAGGAACCTGCCCCTGGATGAAGGAGCCGGGCTGATTCGTCTGGCAATAGACATGGGGATAAACTTCATCGACACCGCGGAAAGCTACAACTGCTACCCTTACATCCGTGAAGCGCTGAAAAACTGCCCCGCCGATGTGAATATCGCCTCCAAGTCTTACGCCCATACCCGGGACGGAATGAAGAAAAGCCTTCTTCACGCGCTTAAATCACTGGAACGTGACCATATTGAAATATTTCTACTGCACGAACAGGAATCATACTACACCATTAAAGGACACCAGGAAGCATTGGATTACCTGGTGTCTGCCCGTGCCCGGGGATTGGTGCGGACGGTGGGCATCTCCACCCACTGCGTGGCCGGGGTGCGCGCCGCCGCCTCCATACCGGAAATCGAGGTCATCCACCCCATCATCAACCTGAAGGGCATCGGCATCCAGGACGGCAACCTTGGGGAAATGCTGGAGGCCATATCATTCGCCGGCGCCATGGGCAAAGCGATCTACGGCATGAAGTGCCTGGGCGGCGGACACCTGATCCCCGCAGCCGACCGGGCCATGGAATTCGTGCTGTCCCTGCCGGAATTGGCCGCGGTGGCGGTGGGCATGCAGTCAAAAGAAGAAATACTATACAACGCCGCCCGTTTTTCCGGACAGACGCCAGACCCCGCCCTTTTACCCGGCCTGGCCGGCAGTCCGCGCCGGATACACATTGAAGACTGGTGCCGGGGTTGCGGGCAATGCGCGGCAAGATGCACCGCCGGCGCGCTGCGCATAGAAAACAACCGGGCCGTGGCGGACGAAAAACTATGCCGCCTGTGCAGTTACTGCGCCGCCGCCTGCCCCGACTTCTGCATCAAAATAATCTAACCTCTGGTGCCAGGTGTTAAAAGTTAAAAGTGTTAAAAGTGTTAAAAGTCAGTGCCAGGAAATACCATTTTACAACTTACAAGAAAGTCGCGCTCAATCAGTTCCATTAGCGCGCAACTTTCAGTACTTTATTCCTTAGCTCTGGCGGAAGGTGTGCACCCTGACCGCTGTTGGCAAAATATATAGTATAAAGTGCAACATCTGGCACCAAAGATAAAAGGAGAGAGTATGCGCATACTGGGACTGGACCTGGGCGAAAAGAATATCGGCGTCGCGGTCAGCGATCAGCTCGGCTGGACGGCCCAGGGGTTGGAAAGCATCCGGAGCAATGGCCAGGTGGACGCCGATCTGGATAAAATAAACGTCGTGGTGCAAAAATATGAGGTAGAAAAAATCATTGTCGGGTTGCCGCGCAATATGGACGGCAGCTATGGACCCCAGGCTAAAAAGGCGCTGAAATATGCTAAACTGCTTAATAAGCGGCTGGACTTGCCGGTGGAAACATGGGATGAGAGGCTCAGTACCGTGGCCGCCCAGCGGGTATTGATTGAAGCCGATGTAAGCCGCAAAAAACGCCGCCGCGTGGTGGATAAAATGGCGGCTGCGATTATACTGCAGGGTTATCTGGATTCCACGGTGCATAACAATTCTTGACATCATACTTTTTATTGGATAGAATAACCGTAACTTTTGGAAAGAGGTGGGTTTATGCCCGAACTGGACGATATTATCACCATCGTTGACGAAGACGGCGCCGAACACGATGTGGCTGTTTTCGGCGTTTTTGATGTGGATGGCAAAAAATATGCTTTGCTGGCCCCGGCGGACGAGGATGAGTACGATGAAGGTGATGAAGATTTGGAAAGCGAAGCATTCATCCTGCGGTTCGATACCGATGAAGAAGGTAATGAAATAATGGTTGAGATTGACGATGAGGAATGGGAAAAGGTTAAAGATAAATGCATGGAAGAGTTTGATTTTTTCGTGGAAGAAGACTAGGACGACTGACGACAATATCGAAATGACAAGCTGGGCGTTTACTATTTTGCGGCCAGCTTTATCTTTTTTTCTTTTTTTGTTTTTTTGCGCATAATTATCATATTGGAAGTGCATGACCTGTTTAAAACACTACCGATTTTTTATAATGCAATAGGGGGAACGCCATGTATCGGGTGGCTCTGGGTATAGCATTATTGTTTTCACTTCTGGCAGGCGCTTTCTTTGGCATGATTGGAGTTTCCTTTGCCTTTGAAGGCATTTTGCCCGGAGTACAAATGGGTCCACTGGACCTGGGAGGACTTACCCGGAGCAATGCAGAAATAAAACTGCAGGAACTGGGAGTAAGTTTGGAATCCTTGCCCGTATATATAGCATACGGAGAAGAAACCTGGCAAGCTCCAGCCGGTGAACTCGGTTATTCCCTGGATGTCGACGGATCGGTAGCCAAAGCTTTGCAGGTTGGTAACAACGGCTCGGTTTTTAACCGGTTGACCGAACGTCAGCGTGTAAGACATCACGGACTGCTGGTCAAACCAATCCTGCAACTGGACCGGCAACAGTTTGAAAGCAAATTGGACCAGGCTTGGCGGAACGTAATCACAGAACCGGAAAACGCCGGCTTCAAAGTGTTGGAAGACGACAGGATATCCGTTGTTCCCGGTCGCATGGGTACCAATATTGATTTTGAAACCCTTGAACGGGAGATTACCGATCAAATAGCCAGAGACTGGGAAGAGCCTGTAAGAGTTACTTTGCCGGTGATACTCGCGGCCCCGCTTCGTACCACCCTGGATATAGAATCCATGGAGATTAACGGCCTCATTGCCCAGTACAGCACCAGATTTGACGCCGGCCAGGTGGGACGCACCTATAACATTAAAGTGGCCGCCGCTGCACTGGATGGCCAATTAATCGCTCCGGGCGACGAGTTTTCTTTTAACCGGGTGGTGGGACCAAGAAGTTCTGAGGCCGGCTATAAAAGCGCCAATGTCATCATCAACAACGAATTGGTACCGGGTTTGGGCGGCGGAGTCTGTCAGGTGTCGTCAACCCTTTATAACGCGGTATTATTGGCCAATCTGAAAATTGTCGAAAGAACCAACCACTCACTGCCCGTCAGTTATGTGCCCATCGGCCGCGATGCCACGGTGGTGTACGGCGCAGTGGATTTTAAATTCGCCAATAACACCGATTTTTATATCTACATGAAATCAGAAGTAACAGTAAATAACCTGATCGTGAAACTATACGGCAATACTGAAAAAACGCCCCGGGTGGAATTGTCGAGCTGGGTAGTGGAAAAAATTGCGCCCGGCGTAGTCTATGAGAATGATCCCAACCTGGCCGCCGGGGAAAAAGCGGTCAAACAGGAAGGCACCAATGGGTTTAAAGCCGCTGCTGTCCGTTATGTATGGAAAGACGGTGCAAAAACATCGGAAACTCTGCTCCCGAGCATATATAGTCCGGTACGCAGGATTATCGCAATCGGTACGGGAGAGGCCCGTCCGGCTGTGATTGTGCCCCTGGATACGGTTATTAAACCGCCGGTCACAGTTCAACCGCCGCCCGGGTTGCCGGAAGCACCCGCGGACAGTGATGAAAATGACACTCAGCCGCCTGAAGAGCAACCAATCGACGTTGTTCCGGAGGTTAACGGGACCGACGGCCCGGCGGTCGAAAACCCGTCGGAAAACAGCCCTGACATTCAGCAGGGTGAAGGCACGGGAAAAAACAATCCCGGCGGATTGCCCAATGAAAATGCGGACGATATTGAGCACGAACAAAGCACTAAAGGCATGCACATAAAGACATCCGGAGCGTGATGCAGCTTGGGGCCGGCGATGGTGAGAATGAATAGAAAAAGAAGACGCGGATTAAATTTCGGACCATTAATTATTGTAATTCTGTTTTTTGCCCTGGCCATTGGGTACTTGGAAGTTCGCTCGCTGTTTAAGCCCGTGGATCAGGCCAGGACCGGTAAGCAGGTAAATATTGTAATCCCCAAAAATTCATCCACAGCTGATATTGCCAGCCTGCTGAAAAGTGAAGGTCTAATCCACAACGCCATGGCTTTTCGTCTCTACGCCAGGTACCACGATATTGACGGTCAGTTCAAGCCCGGGAACTATCCATTAAACCCGGCCATGTCTCTGGCGGAAATAACGGGGCTTTTGATTGAAGGGCCTGACGATACGATTAAAATAACCGTTCCCGAAGGTTTTACCGTGGCCCAGGTAGCCGAACTAATGGCCCAGAAAGGCATTGCAAACAAGGATGATTTCCTGACGCTTACAGACAGTCAATGGGATTACCCCTACCTGGCTGATATTCCGGCCGGCGAAAAAAGGCTGGAAGGATACCTATTTCCAGACACCTATCATATAACCCCCGCCACCGGTCCCGAAAAACTGGTGCAAATGATGCTGAACAGATTCGACTCGGTAATTAATGAACATAACTATATTAAACTGGCGTCGGACAGGGACTTAACCTTACACCAGGCTGTAATCATCGCTTCCATGGTTGAACGGGAGGCCCGGGTGGCCGGGGAAAGAGCCCGGATCGCCGGCGTTATTTTCAACCGTTTGGAAATGGGCATGCCTCTGCAGATTGACGCCACTATCCAGTATGTACTGGACAAGCCCAGGGAAATATTGCTGTATAAAGATCTGGAAGTGGATTCGCCTTACAACACATACAAGCATAACGGACTGCCCCCCGGACCCATAGCCTGCCCGGGTTGGCCGTCCCTGCAGGCGGTGATTAAACCGGAGGAACACGATTTTCTCTATTACGTGGCCAAACCCGACGGCAGTCACGCCTTCTCCCGCACCCTGCAGGAGCATAACAATAACATCCGCAAATATCAACCTTTTTGAGGTGGAATTTTGAGGAAGCCGGAAATCGTAGCGCCTGCGGGCAGCCCGGAAAAACTTGAATATGCCGTTGCCTACGGGGCGGACGCTGTTTACCTGGGCGGTACCAGCTTCGGGTTAAGGACGGCGGCCGCCTCCTTTGATCGGGAAGCCTTGTCCCGGGCTGTTGATTTTGCCCACCGCCGCGGAGCAAAGGTTTATGTGACCGTGAACATTTTCGCCCGGAACCGGGATCTTGAAGCGCTGCCCGGTTATATTGATTTTCTGAGCCGGCTCGGGGTGGACGCCGTAATCGTATCGGACCCGGGCGTGCTGGCGCTGGTGCGGGAAACCGCGCCCGAACTCCGTGTGCACATCAGCACCCAGGCCAACACCACCAACTGGCGCAGCGCCCGAACCTGGCAGAGCCTGGGCGCGTCGCGGATTGTCGCGGCCCGGGAATTAAGCCTGGAGGAAATAGCCACTATCAGCAAGCGCACCGGTGTGGAACTGGAAGTATTCGTGCACGGCGCCATGTGCATTTCCTACTCGGGACGCTGCCTGCTGAGCAACTATATGACCGGCCGGGACGCCAACCAGGGAGACTGCGCCCAGTCCTGCCGCTGGAAATACCGTCTGGTGGAGGAAAAAAGGCCCGGTGAGTTTTTCCCGGTGCATGAGGACAACCAGGGCACTTACATCATGAGTTCCCGGGACTTGTGCCTGCTCGGATACCTGCCCGGCCTGATTGAAGCGGGAGTGACCGCTTTAAAAATAGAAGGCCGGGTGAAGAGCATCCATTACGTGGCCACAGTTACCGGGGTGTACCGCCGGGCGGTGGACGCGTACCTGGCCGATCCGGAAAGGTACGCGATACAACCGGAGTGGCTTGAGGAAATAGGCAAAGTTAGCAACCGGGACTACACCACCGGTTTTATCAACGGCGCACCCTGCGGCACAGCTTCCCCGGTGGATTCCATATCCCGGCACGACTATACCTTTGCAGGCGCCGTACTGAGTTACGACCCGGACCGGAAACTGCTCCGGGTGGAACAGCGCAACCGGTTCGCCGTGGGCCAGACACTGGAAATACTTGCTCCCGGTATGGATACATACCAACTCCGGGTTGAAACAATTCTTGATGAAGAGGGATGTCCCGTAGAAGCGGCCCCACACCCGCGCCAGATTATCTATCTCCCCTGGCCAAAACCAATGCCGGCATACTCGCTTTTGCGCCGCGCCGAATCACAATGACGAGGATACAAGTTTAACTCCCCTGTCGAATGGCAACTCTATATAAGGGGTAATCTTCCAGCCCCCGGATTATAGAGTGTTATTTGGTAAAGGGGTTTTTTTATTTGCCTTGTTTAAAAAACCATCGCTTGGAATGGTCACGCTGTCTTTTGTTGCTGGCTTTTATAGCTATTGCCTGGCAACTGTATGGCGTCCAGGTTGACCGGGGCGCCGCTCTGGCAACCCAGGCCCGGCAGATGAACTCGGAAGAAGTGCTGCTGGAGGAATACGTCCGCGGGCAGATTACCGACCGCGCCGGAATACCCCTCACCAGAACTTATGCCGCCAACGGTGTGATAGTATTTCCCCAACTGATGGATGATCCGCAGCGGGATTCTGCAGCCCTGGCCCGCATTCTTAATCTAAATCCGGATTTACTAACGGATAAAGCAGTTGACGGGGCTTACCGTTTGACCGCCCCCCTTAAAACCGCCCAGTTGCAGGAGCTGCGGCAAGCCAACCTGCCGGGTGTTTTTCTGCTGCCTGTTTCCCACCGCTATGGCACAAGTCCTATGGCGGCACACGTTACCGGTCACCT
The DNA here is from genome assembly GCA_023439185.1 of Bacillota bacterium. Taxonomy (GTDB): domain Bacteria; phylum Bacillota; class Desulfotomaculia; order Desulfotomaculales; family Desulfallaceae; genus BRH-c8a. The sequence goes on from JAEXOR010000023.1 coordinate 46,130, forward strand.
GGGTAAAATAGACAGCGTCGGGCAGCTTGATCAGCTGCGCTCCACCAGCGGCAAACATTACGACCTGGGGGACTGGGTGGGCAAATCCGGCCTGGAGTACTTTTACGAAGCCCGTCTCAAAGGACAGCAGCCCAAAGAGACGGCCTACCTGTCCATGGACGCCCGGGGCAGAATTCTACCGGGAACGGGCGTAACGGTGGAAACGGCCAACAGCGACCCGTCACGCCGAAATGTAGTTACAACAATTGATGCTCATGTGCAGCAGGTGGTGGAAGATATTATGGATACGCATGTGGAAAGCGGCGCCGTGGTGGTAATGCGGGCCGGCTCCGAAGATATCCTGGCCATGGCCAGCCGCCCCTGCTACAACCCGGCCCCACGCTACATGGAGGAAACCGTTACCTCAGCCGCCGGCAACGTTTTTATAGACCGCAATATCGCGCTGTATCAGCCGGGTTCGGTTTTTAAAGTGGTCCTGGCTGCCGCCGCCCTGGAAACAGGGCTGGTTGAATTCGACACGATGCTCCACTGCGACGGTATTAATGCCGAACCAATCCACTGCTGGTACGAGCAGGGCCACGGAAACATTACATTCCGGGAAGCCTTCGCCCAGTCATGCAACCCGTCCTTTGTCAGCCTGGGAGAGACGCTGGGGGCGGATAAGATAATTGCTTACGCCGAAGCACTGGGCCTTGGAGACCAAACCATTACCGGATACCCGGCCAAACAGACCGGCCAGGATCTGTCGCAAATAGGCGAAGCATTCAACCTGTCCAACAGTAGTATCGGACAGGGGCCGGTGCTGGCAACCCCGGTACAATTGGCGGCCATGATCAATACCATCGCCGGCGACGGAGTGTATTATACTCCCCGCCTGGTAAAGGGCTTATCCGATGACAAAAACCAGATTACCGAATATATTGAAGGTCCCAAACCGCGCCGGGCGCTGCAGCCGGAAACAGCCGTTAAGCTGCGCGAACTGATGCGTTTAACCACCACCGAAGGGGTGGGAAAAAATGCTGAACTCCCGGTTTGGGGCAGCGCGGGCAAAACAGGTTCGGCTGAAGTGGCCGGTGCAGAGAAAAGTGTCAACGCCTGGTTTGCCGGCTATGCGCCGTCGGACAATCCCCGTTATGTGATTGTGGTGCTGAATGAGCGGGGTCAAAGCGGCGGCGAAACGGCGGCCCCGGTATTCCGTGCCATTGCGGAAAAGCTGCTGCAATGACCGGATGTTATATTTAAATCAGACGATAAAGGCAGTAATCAAGCGTAATAATCCAATTCATCCGCTTAAGCCGGCTTATTGTCGGCTTATATAATTAAATTGTTAAATATGACCATACCTCCCAATTGCAACATGCAACTTTTTAATATAAAATAAGTTGTCTTTAAAATTAAAATAAACTCCCGGGAGGTTTAGATGCAAAAAAAGGTTAAAAGGCTTTCGTATTACGATAATATTTCCACGGAACAATGGAATGACTGGAAATGGCAGATTAGTAACCGGATCGTTGATACTGAAACATTGCAAAAAGTGATGCGCTTAAATGACCAGGAAGCCCGGGACATTGAAAAATGCTTAAAACGTTTCCGTATGGCTGTTACACCGTATTACGCCGGTGTCATGGATCCGGGAGACAAAAACTGCCCCATTAGAAAGCAAGCCATCCCAGATTTAAAAGAACTGCACAATAATGCGGCGGATATGAACGATCCGCTGCATGAGGATGTTGATTCTCCGGTGCCGGGCATAACCCACCGTTATCCGGACCGGGTGCTGATGCTGGTAACGGACCAATGCTCAGTTTATTGCCGCCACTGTACACGCAGGCGCATGGCCGGGGTCAGCGACCGTCCCTTGCCCAAAGCGCAGATAGACCGGGCTGTTGCTTACATCCAGAACAACAACAGAATACGGGATGTGCTTATTTCAGGCGGCGACCCGCTAACTCTGACAGACGAAAGGTTGGAGTACATCATCAGGCGCCTGCGCGGCATCAAGCACGTAGAGATCATCCGTATCGGCACCAGGACGCCGGTGGTACTGCCTATGCGGATTACCCCGCAGCTTTGCGACATGCTGAAAAAATATCAGCCGCTGTGGATTAACACCCATTTCAACCACCATCATGAAATTACCGCCGAGTCGGCGATGGCCTGCGCCAGGCTTGTGGACGCCGGAATTCCCCTGGGCAATCAGACGGTGCTGCTGCGCGGGGTTAACGATTGTCCCCAGATCATGAAAAAACTGCTGCATCAACTGGTTTCCATCAGAGTCCGCCCTTATTACCTGTACCAGTGCGACCTGTCCAAAGGAGTCGGACATTTTAGAACCTCTGTAGGCAAGGGTATTGAAATTATGGAGAATCTGCGCGGTCACACGTCGGGATTTGCTATCCCCACCTTCGTTATCGACGCGCCCGGCGGAGGAGGAAAAATACCGGTTATGCCACAGTACTTAATATCCCGTTCAGACAGCAAAGTGATCCTGCGCAACTTCGAAGGCAACCTATACTCGTATACCGAACCGGTCTATGAAAGCGTCGAGTGCCGGTGTGAAGACTGCACACAAAAAAAAGGGCGTAACCAACCAGGACCCGCCGGCATGATGGGAGGCCGAAAGGCGGCCCTGGAAATGCCGGCTTTGGCGCGCCAGATCTGATATAATTAATCAATCATTAAACAATTGGGAGAGATGACCTATTGTTTGCTACTATAGAGCATAATAGTTTACTTAAAGAGATAAAGCGCCAATTTACCGTCACTATCACCGTCGACCGGTTCAGCAAACGGGCCTGGGTCAATGACTATACATACCGCAATCCCCTGGAATTACTGAATTTTGTAAATCAAGCCGCGGCAGCACACCAGCTGGAGAAAATAATTTTTCCGGTACGCAGAAAACACCTGTCTGACCTGAAGCACGGATTTTGCCCGGAAGGTTGGGTAGAAGGCTTTTTCAAGGGAGAGGACGGCTGTTTTTTAACCTCTTATCCGGTATCGCGGCGATGCAAAAGCGGAAACCTGAGAATAATGGTGTCCCTGGTGCGGGATATCCAATATCAAAGACACCAGGCGCCGCCGCCTCTTCCCGTTGGCTGCGCCTTATACACTCCCGGAATCAAGGATGCCGCCGAACTGGGCCGATTGTTCAAAAGTGCCTTTACGTCTTATCCCAGCCCGGTTGACCAGCCCGCCTACCTGGCCGGAACCATGGGCAAATCGGCACTGTTCAAGACAGTTAAAAAAGATGGCCGGCTCATCAGTGTCGCAACCGCGGAAATCGACATCGACAAAGGCAATGCCGAACTGACCAATTGCGCCACATTGCCGGACAGCAGGGGAGGCGGCCTAATGAGCAACCTGATCGCGGCATTGGAGCGCGAATGCCTGGCCAGGCGGATCAACAGCCTGTACAGCCTGGCCCGGGCTTCATCTTACGGAATGAACCTGGTTTTCCACCGTTTGGGTTACCGTTATAGAGGTACGCTGATAAATAACTGCCATATCTCCGGCAGTTACGAAAATATGAACATCTGGAGTAAGTGCGCTCGATGAAATCCTTGCCTAAACCAGAATTTTTGACAATTAATAGTTCAGGTTAATAAAACCGCATGCTTCCGCTCAGATTGACTATCAAATAATAGTATAGTAGGATTAAATGTAATACTGTATGGCGACGGGAGTGTCAAGCATGATTGTGCGGGGAGAACAGATTCGCTCACTGCGTGAGGAACGGGGTTATACGCTGCACGATTTAGCCCAGCGGGCCAGCCTTTCCCTGTCTTATTTGAGCGAAATTGAGCGGGGTTCCAAAAGGCCTTCGCTGAAAACCATTGAAAAATTGGCTATGGCTTTAAATGTACCAAAAACACAGATAATCAAGGGGGATATCAGCGATACCGGGCTTTCCATGGGGGATAAAATACGCCTGATGCGGACGGAAAAGGATCAGTCACTCCAGGATCTGGCCCAGCGCGCCGGGATATCCCTTACTTATTTAAGTGAAATCGAGCGCGGTAACGTTTACCCGGCTCTCAGCACTCTCAAGCGGATCGCCGTCGGACTGGATGTTTCCGTATCCTCAATCATGGGCAGCGAGGGTTCCCTTGGTCACAAGCTGAAAGCACTGCGTGAGGAATACGGGCTTACCCAGGCCCAACTGGCCAATATGGCCGGCGTAACCGCCGGGCTAATCGGTCAAATAGAACACGGCAAGGTGCAGCCGTCTCTAAAAACCCTGGAAAAGCTCTCTGAGGTAACCGGCGTATCACCATGCTATTTCATCATGGAACCCGGTGCGGTGGACCAGATGCTGAGTTTGATGAATCCCGAACTACGTGAAATGCTCATGCACCCCAACGTGCAATCCGTGCTAAGTATGGTCTGCAACGTCAGCGAAAAAGAACTGCAGTTTATTTTGAATTTTATTCAATTATTTAAAAGATCGGAATTAAATTAATCTTGCCGGAACTGCATCCATATATTAATATATAACTATATGTCATGCTAATACAGCAGCAGAAAAGGATGCGGTTATAAATGTCTGCCAGCGTAGTCAAAGCGTTATGCATAGGTTGCGGGGCGTGCACTCAAATGTGCCGGTACGGCGCCATCAGCGTAAAGGCCAACCTGGCCCGGGTGGACGCCGATAAATGCGATGAATGCGAGGAATGCATATTTGCCTGTCCCAACGGCGCCATAATAATAGCAGGGTGATCATAAAGCGAGGTGAATGAAATGCCCAACTATGATTTCCGCTGTGCTGAATGCGGGAATAAGTTCACGGTAATGGTTAGTATCAATGACAAGGAAAAACTGACCTGCCCCGCCTGCAGCAGCAAAAAAATTGAACAACTGTTTACAGGCTGTCAGGTACGCACCTCCGGACGCGGATGCGATACTCCGCCGCCCGGCTTTGGACCCCCGGGCGGCGGCTGAGGCATATAGCAAACCGGCCGTGCGCCGGCAGTAAGGGTCAGGCTGTAAAAGCCTGACCCTGCGCGTTAAGAAACACTCAATGAAACATTTTTTCTAGTTTTTCCCGATCGAAACCAACCACAAATTCATTTTCCGTGGCTACAATCGGCACTGCCATTTTACCGGTGCGGGAAACCATTTCGTTGCGCGCCGCGGCGTCTTCCGCCACGTTAATTTCCTGGTATTGTACGCCTTTCCGGGAAAGAAACTCTTTCACCGTGCGACAGTGCGGTCATGTCGGCGTGGTGTAAAGCTTGACTTGCTCCATTTATAAACGCCCCCTTTTTTATTTTTTATTCTGCCCCTCCGGGCAGCGAAGCATTCAAGCGAAGCATTCAATAGGCCGAATCAGCGGACTGGAGTGTGGCATAATTGTACTGCAATGAAAAAGTGTCCGGCATTATACTGGCGGGCGGGAAAAACACCCGTATGGGCAAGGAAAAGGCCTTTTTAAAAATAGGCGGCCGAACGATTATTGAAATCATAACCACCGCTTTAAAACCCTTAACCGGCGAAATAATAATCATATCCAATAAACCTGATCTTTATGCCGGATATGGAGTCCGGGTAGTGCGGGATGTAATCCCCGGTCAGGGTCCGTTGAGCGGTATTCATGCCGGGCTGCTGCAGGCGTCCAATCAAGCGGCGCTGGTAACCGCCTGCGACACGCCCTTTGTCAGTACCCGGCTGGCGCGGCTTTTAATCGATCATTCGCCGGCTTACGACATTGTGGTGCCCAGATACCGCGGGGTGGTGGAACCGCTTTTTGCGCTTTATAAAAAAAGCTGCCTGGATTTTTTTGAAATGAGCCTGAATAAGGGCCACAATAAAATTGCCCGGGTTATAGAAAGCATGATTTTAGAAGGAATAAAGGTAAAAAAACTGGAAGAAGAGGACTTGAAAGCTGCCGGGACGAATTGGGAAAAAGTTTTTTTCAACGTCAACACCCCCGACGATTTGATCCGGGCTCAAAACATGGCCGGCAATTGAGCAAATTAAGGGAGCCAAAAATATTGCGTATCCTGTATCCCAACATGTATGTCCCTTCGGTGACGGAAATTAACGCTGATGAATTGACCGCCCGGGGCATCCGCAACCTGCTGCTTGACCTGGATAATACCATTGTCCGCCGGGACCGGAACAAATTCCCTCCGGAGGTGGAACAGTGGCTGCGGGAACTCCGGCAAAGCGGTTTCAACCTGTGTATCGTATCCAATAACGGTAATGTCCGGGTGAACAACCTGGCTGGACCGCTTCAGATACCCTGCGTGGTCAGGGCGGTTAAGCCGCTGCGCAGGGCTTTCCGGCTCGGTATGCGTCGGTTGAACGCCGGCGTCGCCGATACCGCCGTGGTGGGGGATCAGATTTTCACCGACATTCTGGGCGGCAACATGATGGGCCTGTTTACCATCCTGGTGGTGCCCATGCCGGGCGGCGAGTTCTGGGGCACCCGGATGATCAGCAGGCGGCTGGAAAAACTGGTGTTGCGCCGGGTAGACCGCCTGGTATCGCATGAGGACGGGCAGTATCACGTCGGTGAACCCTGGAGGATTAAATGACCGGCATCAATGGAAAAACCATGGTTTACGGTATTATCGGCCGGCCGGTGGAACACAGCTTTTCACCGGCCATGCAAAACGCCGCCTTTCAGGCAACCGGTCTGAACAGCGTTTATGTGCCCTTTTCACCGGACCCCGGACATATTGAGGCCGCGGTGGACGGCATCAGGGCGCTGGGCCTGACGGGAGTCAATGTCACGGTACCGTATAAGGAAGCGGTAATGCCTTACCTGGACGATTTAACCACGGAGGCGGTGCTTTGCGGCGCGGTAAACACCATCATCAACTGGCAGGGCAGGCTGACCGGACACAATACCGACGGCGCCGGTTTTATCAACGATCTGCGCGGTACTTTCGGTTTTGAACCGTCCCGGGGCGCGGCCCTGCTGTTGGGCGCCGGCGGTTCGGCCCGGGCGGTGGCGGTGTCGCTGGCCGGCGCGGGCTGCCGGGAACTGGCCCTGGTTAACCGCGACCGGGAGCGGGCGCGCAAACTGGCCGCGGGCGTAACCTCGGCCACCGGTGTACCGGTACGTGTATTCCCCTGGGAAAACAGTGATCAGGATTTTTCCGGCTTCGCCCGCCGGGCCGTTTTGCTGGTTAACTGCACCCCGGTGGGCATGTCCGGCAAGCCCGACGGCGCGTTTCCCCTGCCGGACGACCTGCCCGGGCCGGGGCAGTTGGCCTACGACCTGGTCTATAATCCGTCCCGTACCCCTTTTATGCTGCAGGCTGAAAAAAACGGCGCCAAATCCGCCAACGGACTGGGCATGCTGCTGCACCAGGGGGCATTGGCCTTTACGGCCTGGACGGGCCTTGAGGCGCCCCTGGAAACCATGCGCCGGGTATTGCTGGAACAGGCCTGCGGATAGAATTTAATAGTTTGACCCCAAGGAGGAGAAAAAATTTTGCTGCGCTACCTGACGGCCGGTGAATCCCACGGCCCTTCACTTACCGCCGTGCTGGACGGCGTTCCCGCCGGGCTGCCCCTGACGGCGGAATACATAGACCGGCAGCTGGCCCGCCGCCAGGGAGGCTACGGACGGGGCGGCCGGATGAAAATAGAACAGGACCGGGCGCACATCACTTCCGGAGTGCGGGGCGGTCTCACCATGGGCAACCCGATAACCCTGACGGTGGAAAACAAGGACTGGGCCAACTGGAACCGGATTATGGACCCGGGCACGGGCGCCGCCGTAGACGAGCGGGTGGTCACCAGGCCCAGGCCCGGCCATGCCGATCTGACCGGCGCTTTTAAATACCGTCACCGGGACATGCGCAACGTGCTGGAACGCTCCAGCGCCCGGGAAACCGCGGCGCGAGTGGCGGCAGGCACGGTTGGCCGCCGTCTGCTTGAAGAGTTGGACGTATCGATTACCGGTTACGTGGTGCAAATCGGCCCGGTTAAAGCCGGTCCTTTCACTGTGGCGGAGCAAACAAATTATGAAGAACTGGCCCGGGCCGCAGAACTATCGGAGGTTTACTGCCCGGACCCGGTCGCCACGGAAGCAATGAAAGCTGAAATAGACCAGGCCCGGGCGGAGGGCGACTCACTGGGCGGAGTATTTGAAATCGCGGTTCGGGGCTTGCCCCCGGGACTGGGCAGCTACGTCCAGCGGGACCGCACCCTGGATGGGCGTTTGGCCGGGGCGCTGATGAGCATCCAGGCCATCAAAGGCGTAGAAGTGGGCGCCGGGTTTGCCGCGGCGTCCACCCGGGGCTCGGCGCTGCACGATGAAATTTTTTATGATCCAAATCAAGGATTCCACAGGGGAACAAACAACGCCGGCGGCATCGAGGGCGGTATGTCCAACGGGGAAGCCCTGGTGCTGCGGGCAGCCATGAAACCCATCCCCACCCTCTACAAACCCCTGCGCAGCGTTGATCTGCACAGCAAAGAGCAGTTCGAAGCCTCGGTGGAACGCTCCGACGTCTGCGCGGTTCCCGCCGCCTGTGTGGTGGGCGAGGCGGTAACGGCCTGGATGCTGGCGGAAGTGCTGCTGGAGAAGCTGGGCGGCGATAATATGGACGAAATTCGTGTCCGGCTGGACCAATACCGCGAGTCCGTGAGAGGTTTTTGATGAAAAAGAATATCGTACTGGTGGGATTCATGGGCACGGGTAAGTCGACGCTGGGGCGCGCCCTGGCCCGAAGACTGAGTTACCGGTTTATCGACACCGATCTGGCCATTGAGAAAATCACCGGTCTGACGGTACAGATGATCTTTCGCCGCCACGGGATAATCAGGTTCCGGTCCGAGGAAACCCTACTGGCCAAAAGGTTGCTGGGCAAATCAGGCCTGGTGATCTCAACCGGGGGCGGAATGCTGCTGAACAAAGAAAACGTCGACCTGTTGAGCCAAAACGGCGTGCTCATCGGGCTGCGGACCGATCCCGAGATCATCGTCAAACGGGTGCAGCGCAAGAAGCACCGCCCGCTGCTTAAAAAAACCAACGTAAGAGAAACCGTACATAAATTGCTGCGGGAACGGGAAGGCATCTACGACGTGGCGGAATTCACCGTTGATACCGGCCTGCTCTCCTTCGAAGCGTCACTGAATGAAATAATCAATTACCTTAAGGGAAAGGGCTACCTGTGATGAAAGAAGTACAGATAAGACTGGGCCGGCGCAGTTACCCCATCTATATCGGCAGCGGTATTCTGGACCGGGCCGGGGAACTGATCGCCCGGCTGCCGGTGGAGAAAAAAGTGCTGCTGGTGACCAACCCGGTGGTGGGAAAACTGTACGGGGAAAAAACGGCCGGCAGCCTGTCCAGGGCGGGCTTTACGGTTTACCGGGCCGAAATACCCGACGGCGAACAATATAAAACACTGCCCAGCGCTGCGCAGCTCTATGACCGGGCCTTTGAAGCCGGTCTGGACCGCGGCTGCCCGCTGGTGGCGCTGGGCGGGGGCGTAACCGGCGACCTGGCCGGGTTTGTGGCCGCTACCTACATGCGTGGCGTACCCTTCATCCAGATCCCCACCACACTGCTGGCCCAGGTGGACAGCAGCGTGGGCGGCAAGGTGGCGGTGAACCATCCCCGGGGCAAGAACATTATCGGCGCCTTTTACCAGCCCGGATTGGTGCTGGCGGACACCGAAACCCTGTTGACGCTGGACCCGCGGGAAGTCCGTTCCGGTCTGGCCGAGGTGATCAAATACGGTATTATCATGGACGCCGGCTTCTTCGCCTGGCTGGAGGCAAACATCGCACAGGTGTTGCGACTGGAGCCCGGGGCGATGGGCCATATTATCGAACGCTCCTGCGTCAACAAGACCCGGGTTGTGGAAGAGGACGAGACCGAACAGGGAACCAGGGCTATTTTGAACCTGGGCCATACGGTGGGACACGCCATCGAGTCCCTGGCCGGATACGGGCGGTATACCCATGGTGAGGCCGTGGCGTCCGGTACTGCCATAGCAGTGCGGATGGCGGTTAGTATGGGGCTCCTGACCGCAGCGGAAGAGGAAAGGATTATCCGCCTGCTGGCCAGGGCCGGGCTGCCCGTCACCGTGCCTGCGGATCTGGCCGCCAGAGACATTATTGCCGCGATTTACGGAGACAAGAAAACCAGGGGCGGGGAAATAACCTTTATTCTCCCCACGGGAACAGGTCAGGCGACCATTAACCGCCACACCCCGGAAGACTCCATCGCCAGGGCTATCGAAGCCTCGCGGTAACCAACGGAGATGAATGTGCATGTCCGTTATCAGTCTGAATAAACTGCTGGGTGAAAAGCTGATCGAACAGGGCATCATCACCAGGGAACAATTATGGGCAGCCATCAGAGTGCAGTCCAGGACCGGTGATCTGCTCGGCCAAGTGCTGGTTGAACTTGGCTATATCACTGAAGAAATTTTGTCCTCCGTCCTTGATCCGCCACGTTATTCCATTGCCGACCGCGACCCGGAAGCATTGCATCTGGTGCCCGAACACTTCATCAGGACTTTTAAAGTAATTCCCCTGCGCCAAGAAGAAAAAACCCTGTTTGTAGCTATGGCCAGCCCGTTTAACGTAGTGGCGCTGGATGATTTACGTTTGCTTACCGGCCTGAATATCGAGCCGGTACCGGCGGAAAAAAACGAAATTGAAGCATTGATCCAAGAACAATACAGATTTCCGGAAAACGAAAAGTTCATTGCCAGCAGCAATGAAAACAGTTTTGATATCAACGCGGAAGAATCGATGCACCTGGAAGACGACAGCCCGGCCAATGAAGCTCCGGTTATCCGCCTGGTTAACTCGCTCTTCATCCAGGCCATAGAAGAGAACGCCAGTGACATTCATATTGAACCTTATGCCGGCGGTGTGCGCATTCGCTTCCGAATCGACGGTTTCCTCAGGGGAATTATGCATTTGCCGCTTCATATCAAAGCCGCGGTGATATCCCGGATTAAAATAATCTCCGGTATGGATATCGCGGAAAAAAGAATGCCCCAGGACGGACGGATCGATTTAAGGTTCAGCCGCAGGAATATCGACCTGCGAGTTTCCACTTTGCCGACGATATACGGTGAAAAGGTGGTTATCAGGATCCTTGATAAAACCCGGTTATCCAATTTCAGTCTGGACCAAATCGGATTTCTGGAGCCGAACCTGAATAAGTTTAAGCAGGCATTGCGCAGCAATTACGGGCTGATCCTGCTGACCGGACCCACCGGAAGCGGTAAAACAACCACCCTGTACGCAGCCCTTGATTATTTAAACGATATTGAAAAGAATATCATCACCGTTGAAGAACCGGTTGAATATATGATTGAGGGTATCAGCCAGACCCAGGTAAACGTTAAAGCCGGTCTTACCTTCGCAACGGGGCTGCGGGCTATGCTGCGCCAGGACCCGGACATCATCATGGTGGGGGAAATCCGGGATCGGGAGACTGCTGAAATTGCCGTACGGGCGGCAATTACCGGGCATCTGGTACTTTCCACCCTGCATACCAACGATGCCCCCGGAGCAATTACCAGACTGGTGGACATGGGGGTCGAATCTTTTTTATTGGCCTCATCACTGCTTTGTATAGTGGGCCAGCGCCTGGTGCGCCAAATTTGCCCGTATTGCCGGGAAGCCTTTCCATTGGAACCCGGTGCGCCTGAACGAAGTTTCATTGATGCCGGTCCCCACGAAAAAATTGAGCTGCTGCGGGGCAAAGGCTGTATTAAGTGCAGCCAGGCCGGGTATCGTGGCAGAATGCCCATTCAGGAGATATTGGTTATGACTCCGGAAATGCGCAGCTTGATCACCGGTAACGTACCTACAGGTGTTTTGCGGCAAAAGGCGCTGGAGGACGGGATGATCACCATGAAGCATGACGGGATAGCCAAAGCCGGGAAAGGGCTGACTACCGTCAGGGAAGTAATGCGCGTCGCTTATTCCATGGACGAATAAAACATATGATTAGCCATTTTTTAATTTTTTGCTGAAATTTGCAAAAATATTGACATATTTCATTAATCCTAATATAATTTGCCATACAAAGAGAAACTGACAGTTTAACAACTCCGTTATTTCGAGTTTATACATAACAACATGATGCAGGCTTAAAGGGCAAACCCATCGAAAGGCGGTTAGGCTCTTTATTTTTTTGTCTTTGGAAAGGCGGGTGATTATGGCCCAAGATTTCTTTTACCGGGCCAGAAACAAACGAGGCAGAGTTGTCCGGGGCCGCATCTCGGCCGCCAACACCGTTGCCGCAACAGCCATGCTCCGGAACAGAAGCCTGTTTGTGGTGGAGATAAAACCCGCCCGTCAGCCTATTTGGGAAAAAAAATTCCACCTTTGGGAGCGTAAAGTAAGCACCCTGGATCTGGCGATTTTTTGCCGCCAGTTTGCCACGATGTACAGTTGCGGAGTGCCCATTATCCAGTGTTTGAATATAAGCGCTCAACAAACGGAAAACACAAAACTTGCCGAAGCCATTAATGGCATGACTGATATGCTGGGCAGGGGCCGGTCGCTGGCGGATGCGGCCCGTTGTTATCCCCGGATATTCACCCCCGTCTTTGTCAGTATGATTGAAGCCGGTGAAAGCAGCGGCGCACTGGAAAGCGTTACGGAAAGGCTGGCCCTTCACTTTGAAAGGGAACACACTTTGCGGGAAAAAGTTAAAACCGCGCTGATTTATCCGTCAATGGTGGTAGCTACGGCTATCGCAGCCCTGGTGGTTTTGATTGTTTTTGTTTTACCCTCCTTTGTGAATATCCTTGCGGAATACGAGGCGGATTTGCCGGTAACGACAAAAATAGTTATTTCCGGCAGTAATCTGATCCTTGATTACTGGTACGTTATGGCCCTGGTTATCGTAGCTGCCGGTTTAATAATCAAGCAGATGCTCTCCACCAGGCAAGGACGGACTATGTTTGACGGCATAATGCTACGGCTGCCGTTATGCGGCGTTTTGCTTAAAAGCATGGTTTTATCACGGTTCACCCGGATGCTGGGCACCCTGCTGGCCGGAGGTGTGCCGCTGCTGCAGGCCTTTGACGTGGTCGGCAAAGTGGTGGGAGTAACGCAGGTGGAACAAGCCGTCACAGAGGCTGCGAAATGCGTCAGAGAAGGGCAAAGCATTGCCGGTCCGCTTCAGAGAAGCAGGGTTTTTCCGCCTATGGTTACCCGGATGATGGCTGTGGGGGAGGAAACGGGTAAACTTGATCTGATGCTGGAAAAGCTGGCTGATTTTTATGACCGGGAAGTCGACGATGCCGCGTCCAGACTTTCGGCCATGATTGAACCTTTGCTGATTATCGGTCTGGGCATTGTGGCGGGTTTTATTATCCTGTCTGTACTGATGCCCATGTTCAGCATCATTGGTTCGGTTGACTGACTGATCATATAAAAGGTTGTGGCAAAATGAAAATAACCAACGTGTTTACAGATAACCGGGGCTTTACTTTAATTGAACTGGTGGTTGTGGTTGTAATCGTCGGGGTACTGGCCGCGGTTACCGTCCCACAGTTCGTCAAACAAACTGAAAACGCCAGGATCAAAGCGGCCATAGCCGATCTAACGTCGATTAAAACGGTTATCGATTTACATATTTCCGAAACCGGCGCGCCACCTATAAAAGATGGCAACGCGGATGCAGCCGGTTCCATTGCAAAGGTCCTAAAAGACGCCGGGATCGATTGGGCTAATTTAACAGATCCATGGGGCAGACCGTACAATTATAACGTAGAAAACGGGGCAGATTACAAAATCAGCAGCACCGGACCGGATGTCGCGGACAGTTCAGATGACATCACCGCCAGTAAATCCAGCCCCCCCAAAAGCGGCCGGCATGTTTCGGATTAGGTTTTTTCCCGGCCAGGGTTTTACCCTCATAGAACTCACCGTCGTGATGCTGATTATCGCCCTGCTGGCGGCAGTGACCATCCCCAGCCTCGGCAGGACTTGGAGCAACCACAACCTGCATCTGGCAGCCCTGCAACTGCAACAGGAAATTAGAACCATGGGTCAGGCATCTTTAATAAAGGAAGAGTCCAGCTACAAGATCAGTTTTTCTATTTTTGGAAATTATTATATTATTTACGGTCCGGAGGGAACAAAAAAGATTTCCCTTCCGGCATGGGTAGAACTGGTAAACACAAATTATGAAAACGACATCATGTATTTTTCAGCCCGGGGGATGCCTGCCAAAGGCGGACACATTTCTTTACGCAACAGTTTAACCAGGGATTATAAATACGTAATTGTGGCGGCAATTACCGGACGCACACGGATAAGCGATACACCTCCCGGTAATAACGACGACAAATAAACCACCCGCGGAGGAAACCAATTGATTTTTAACCGGCGGGGCATGACCCTGATTGAAGTAATCGTGGCGCTTTTAATCCTGCTTTTGTGTGCGGCGCCCATCTCCAGCGGCATGCTGGTCTGCAAAAACCAGGTGGAAAGCGCCGAAAAAAAGCTGGCCGCCCTGCAACTGGCCCAGGGTAAACTGGAAGAACTAATGAGCCGTGACTTCCCGGACATTGAGGACATTCAGCCCGGCACGGCCTTCCCGGAGCCGCACGCGGAATACAGTTACAGTGTGGAAGTCGCCGGCGACGCCGACTACCCGGCGGTTTTAAAAATCATCACTGTGACTGTATCCTATAGTAAATCTGAGTCCGCCGGCATAAACAGCGTAATTATCACCGGGGCCAGGGCCCGGAGGTGACCCGAACCTGCGTACCACCGGCAGCGGCAAAACGCCAAACAGCGGTTTCACCCTGTTGGAGACAATGGTGGCACTGTTGTTACTGTCTATCATACTGTCAGCGATTTACGGTTTCTTTTTGTCCGGCCTGATGATTTGGCACCGGGTCCAGGATAAGGCTGAAGTGGAGGAAAACTTGCGCATCGGCATGAACCGTTTGTCCCGTGAGCTGCGACAGGCGGAAAATATCGTTTCGTTCACTCCGGTCTCCGGCGGTAAGCTGACTTTCACCAGGTCCAACGGGGATAAAATCGGCTACCACTGCAGCGTCAGCGGAGACGCGGAACGGGCATACCAGTTAATCAGATCCGTAAATAACACCGGCAATAACCCTGTGGCCCGTTACGTCTATAAAATATCGGCCGAACCCGAGGACTGCGGACCCGGCTCCAGGCTGCTCACAATTACTCTGGCCGGAGAGAAAGGCCAAAGCGGTCAGCTCTTAATCAGCACCACCGTGATGCTGAGAAAAGCGGATTAAGGAGTTGCGGAATGAGAATTGCCGACCGGGACAACAATAGCGGGCAGGCATTTTTGCTTGTGCTTGTGGCTGTTTCCGTGCTATTGGCACTGGCCGGCTCTTTGCTTTTGCTCACCCGCCAGACCAAAGATAATATCATCGGCGAGCAGCGATTCATCCAGGCCCTTTACGCTGCCGACGCCGGCATTGAAAAGACAACGGCCAAAATAATTACCGAAATGCCGGACGGACCGCCGTGGTATACCAACTTATCAGATAATGGTTATTCCGTCATTTTAAACGGCAGCCTGCCCGGCAATGCCCGCTTTAACGTGCAAGCCCAAAAAGCAGCCCGTTCCAATTGCACTTCTCTTTTGCTGCGATCTGTGGGCGAATGTATGGATGACAGCGGAAAGGCAGCGGCGAAAAAAACAGTAGAAGCTGATGCCGCTGTTTTTACCACGGCTGATTATTTTCGCGGGCTGGGCATTTTACCGGAAGCCCCCTTGTTATTGGATAACACCGGATATATGACGATAGTTGTGCACGGAGATTTATTTCTTAACGGCACCCTCAAAGCTATAGAGTCTTTACAGGTTAACGGCATAGTTTACGCAAGCAGCACCGTTACCGGCAATTATCCGCATGAAAAACGCAGCAACTATTCTTATATTCCGCCGTTCCCCAAACTAAATAGCCGTCATTATGAGGAACGAGCCGCATCAGATGAGCATCTCTTTTACGTGGATGCGGTTTTTACCAATCTTCCGGGTGAGTCGGCCGTATACGAAGGTTTTTACTTTATAGACGGAGATGTGGACATCTCCGGTGATTATACCGGCTCCGCTGTTTTTTTCGCCACCGGTGATATTACGATTTCCGGCGATCTCACGCCCCGGACCGGAGCCGAAGATAACCCCGATATAACAACAGGGGATCTGACCCTGATTGCGCTGGGCGATATTAAACTTAATAATTGTACTGTTTATGCCAACCTGCTGGCCTGCGGGCTTGAGGTAGGGGGCAATATCGATTTACACGGGACCGCCTGTGTGAAAAAGATTATTTCTCAGCCGGGAGAGTCAGGTTCCGGCAAGCTTACCATTTACGACGATAATGTGCGGATCCCGTACCATGATGCAATACCAACTGCAGTGAAAATAGTCAATTGGCGGGAGACGTATCAGGTTTTTTAAACAGGCCGGCAGGCAGGAGTTCAATATGTCAATTAAAAGCAACGGAAAATTCGACGACAAATTAACTTGGGCCGCAAAGGGAAAAAGAATTTGGAGGACCGTATTCCCCCGCAGACTTACCTCAGCGGCCCTGGACATCGGCGCCGCAGAAATCAAATTTGCATATCTGGATCTGAATAAATCCGCTATAGTGGCTTCGTTCCGGTATCCCATGCCGAAAAGCGAATCGGGAGAACCGCCGGATGAATATGCGCCGGACGGAATACTGGAGCGCATGGTGTCGGAGCACAGGCTGGCAGGAACAGAGGTTATTTCCGCCCTGGGCGGCGAGCTGATAATTACAAGGCACGTTAAATTGCCGAAAATGCGATCCGGTGATTTATACCGGGCTGTTTTGGCGGCCGCGGAAAAAGTGGCGCCCCATCCTTCGGAGGAACTGCTGGTCCGGCATATTGAGCTGGGCAACAGGCAAAACGGCAATGAAAACCTGGTGGACGTGCTTTTCGCCGCAGCGCACATGGACATTATATACAGCTACCACGCGTTACTAAGCCGCTGCGGACTGTCGCTAACGGTCCTTGATCTGCCTGCCCTCGCTCTTTGGCGGCTGTACCGGCATGAGATTTCCTCCGCCGCCGGCGTGACGGCTATATTTGATGTGGGGGCAGCCAGGACGATTCTGGTGCTTGCCCGTAGTGACCGGCTGCTTTTTACACGGACCATGCCTGTGGGCGGCTACCTGCTGGCCCGGTCGGTAGCGGAGACGTACGGGATTGACTTTGAACAGGCTTTAAAAAAGCTGGAGCATGACGCCCGGATATTAAGCGAAAAAGAGATTCCCGGCGCCGGATCCACCGCAATCAAATTGGATATTTCATTGCGGAATGGACTGGGTAAAATTATCAGAGAATTACGCCGTTCACTGGACTTTTATAACTCCATGGATAACGCGGAACCCGTAACCGGGATCATTCTCATCGGCGGCACAAGCAAATTGCCTGGTTTTGAAGTATTTATGAGCGAAGCTCTCAATATCCCGGCGCAGATAATCAGGCCGGCCGCCCTTGATTTCCTGAAGCCCGGGGCATTTGATCCCGCCATGGCGCTGGTCTGCGGTCTGGCCCTCCGGGAGGCCCGGCGCTGATGTATGAGATCAACCTGTTGCCTTCCAAACTACAAAAGAAAATTAACGTCGCTCTTAAACGTTGGATTGTTTTATTGCTGATTATATCGGTTCCGTCCGTACTTGGCGGGTTTTATGTCTTTACCCTGGCTGAATTAAATCAACTGCGATTAAAAACAAATAATATCGACCGGCAGTTGGAACTGCTGACTCCACAATTAAACAGGATGGAGCAACTAAGACGGGAGAGAGAAAAAAGAGAACAACAAATCTCCGTGCTGCAATCCTTGCGCGATAACCGCTTCTCCATCACCCCCATCCTGACCGGTATCGCCCTCAATATGCCTGTGGATATGTGGCTCACCGGCATTAGCGCGGAATACCGGGAAAATTATCTGCCCCGGGGCGGGTTTGCCTCCCCCGGAATCCTGCCGGTTTCAGAAGGTACAGTGGAACAGACCGACATCATTGTAGGTTCAAGTGAACAACAGCAACCGGAGCAACAACAACCTGGGCCTCCCCCCAACATACTGGTATTGCAAGGCATTTCACATTCACAGGCATCCATCGGAGTTTTTGTCGGCCAATTGGCCGCCATGCCGTATTTTCAAAACATTGATGTGGTTAAAGTCAATACCGCCACCAGCGGTGAAACGGGATTGGCTTTTCATATTGAGGCCGGTCTGCGGGGGGTGGAATAAATGCTCCCAAACCTTAGCCCAAGGGAAAAGGCGCTGCTATTGCTGCTGGCTGTGGTATTACTGGCCGGTTCTTACTTATATGTATTCAGACCTCAACTGGAGGCTTACGCTTCCGCCAGGGAAACATTATTGGAGAAACAGGATAAGCTGCGGGAGGCCGAAGCTGTTTTACGTCACGGCCAAACGGAAACAGAACAGGCGGAGTCCCCGTCCCATTTTGATGCCGATTTCCGGCAGGGTTCAGCGCTGCTGCTGTTGGGTTTTAAAGCTGCGGAACTGGATGTCTCCATCACCAACCTGGAGCCAGGCGGGGTCCTGAATCTTGAACATTATCTTGAATTGCCTGTAAAGCTAAGCTTTAGCGGCAGCTATAATTCCGTGGCGCAGTTGCTGGGCGAGCTTGAAACGATGCCCAACCTGACGGAGATTCGTTCCCTTAAGCTCACTGCCACCAAACCATCCGGTGCAGATCCGGCCGCCGGTTCCGGCGCGTCCGCCGGCCCGATCGACGCCCGGGTCGACGCCGTATGCGAGTTGGTCATTTACAGCAGCCCGGCGCCCGGAGAAAAGCTTAACCTGGAACAGGAAATCATCCCGGCCTGGCAAACCGGGCGGGACGACCTCTTTAAAGCACCGTTACCGGTCTCGCCTCATCCCATGGTTCCCCAGCCGCCGCTAAAACCGGAGCCCGGGCCGGCTGAACAGGAGGTCGAACAGTCTTCATTCGGACTGCCGCCCGCGCCAGGCAGGAAAGATACACAGCAAGAGCCCGGGGATACCCCCGGGCCCGGCAAAAATGTTCATATTTCAAGTTAAGGTTCAAAAAGAAGCACAATCGTGGACTTTTCGAACTTCTCTTTAAGTTAACGTTCTTTTATTGCAGTATATTCCCGCCTTTGCGCCACGCACTTGTACGCAGGCCGGATAATTTTACCCTCGTTGACAATTTCCTCGATCCGGTGCGCGCTCCAGCCGGAAATCCTGGAAATGGCAAAGAGAGGGGTGTACAATTCCGGCGGGATGTCCAGCATCCGGTAAACAAAGCCGGAGTAAAAGTCAATATTGGCGCTGACGCCGCGTTTCAGCAGGTGTCCCTTGGTGATCACCCGGGGGGCGATTTCCTCAACCTTGTTATACAGGTTGAATTCATCCTGCATACCCTTTTCCTCGGCCAGCTTGGCCACATACTCCTTAAATATTACCGCCCTCGGGTCAGAGATCGAGTAAACGGCGTGGCCGATACCGTAAATAAGGCCTGTGTGGTCAAAGGCTTGCTTGTTAACTAATTTCAGCAAGTGATTTTCAATTTCCTCATCGTCCTGCCAATCCTTCACTTTTTGCTTCATATCATCAAACATCTGAATAACCTTCAGGTTGGCCCCGCCGTGTTTGGGGCCTTTAAGGGACCCCAGGGAAGCGGCCGTGGACGAATAGGTGTCCGTACCCGAAGAAGTAACAACATGCGTAACAAAAGTTGAGTTGTTGCCGCCGCCGTGCTCGGCGTGCAGGATCAACGCCATATCCAGGAGCCGCGCCTCCAGCCTGGTATATTTGCAGTCAGTCCTAAGCATGTACAGAATGTTTTCCGCGGTGCTCAGTTCAAGCTGGGGGCTGTGAATAAACAAGCTTTGGTTGGCGTAATAGCGGGCGAAAGCCTGGTAACCGTATACGGCTATGGTGGGAAAACAGGCAATCAGCTTGACGCATTGCTGCAGCACGTTTTTAATCGAATTATCTTCGGCCTGGTCGTCGTAACTGTACAGGGCCAGAACACTTCTGGCCATTTGGTTCATAATGTCCTTGCTGGGGCTGGTCAGGATCATATCCCGCACAAAATGCTCGGGCAGTTCCCGGTAAGCGCCCAGGAGCTGATTAAAATCACTCATTTCATTTCTGCTGGGCAGACTGCCGAAAAGCAGTAAATAGCAGGTCTCTTCAAATCCGAAACGATCGTCGTTCAGGCAGCCGTTGATCAGATCTTGAATATCGTAACCCCGGTATAACAACCGGCCGGGCACCGGAATAGTATCGTTTTCATCAACGATGTAAGCGTGCACCTCGCCGATTTCGGTCAGACCGACCAGCACACCCTTGCCGTCATTATCACGCAGGCCCCTTTTAACCTGGTATTTATCAAACAATGTGGTATCCAGCACATTGCGCCTCTCCGTCAGCCTGGACAGCTTTTCCAATACCCTGTATTCATAACCCTTTAACATCTGCGTTCACCTCTTCACACTTTCTGTGTGCTTAATAATACTCCAACGCCAGGCGGTTATCCTTCCGGCGGCACTCTATAATACTGTATTATGAAATACACGGAAAAAATTTAACAACCGGTTATACTTGGCAAGGATATCCCGGCTAAAAGTATAAATTATATTACCGGGAAGAATATTATTAACTATCAAGTTATTGGACGGTGGATATCAATGATTGAAAAATCATTAATTCAGACAGTGCTGCAGCAGGCCATGTCCAGGGGCGGCGATTACGCCGACATTTTTATCGAGTACCGACGGGCCACCGGCATCAGCTGCGAGGACGGAAAAATTGAACGCATCCATTCGGGAATTGAAAACGGCGCCGGCATCAGGGTGCTGTCCGGCGACAACACCGCCTACGGATACACCAACGACCTCAGCCGGGAAGGCCTGTTGGAGGCGGCTCGCATTGTCAGCCACGCCGTTTCCGGGGCCAAAGGTGAAATCAATACCGAGCTGCGGAAGCTTGAGCCGACAGTCACCTTCGACATAAAACGCATGCCGGACAAGGTGACCGCGGATGAAAAGGTCAAAGCCGTGAAAGCCGCGGACGAGGCCGCCCGGGCGGTGGACCGGGACAAAATCAAGCAGGTTATAGTTGTCTACGGCGACGTGGTGCAGAACATTGTTATGGCTGACAGCAAGGGCGGTTACGTGGAAGACGAAAGGGTCCGCACCCGGCTGATGGTCCAGGCCATCGCGGCCGAAGGGGAAATTATTCAGACCGGTCTTGAGTCCCTGGGCAGCCATAGCGGGTTTGAACTGCTGGAAAACAATCGTCCCGAAGAACTTGGCGCCGCTGCCGCCAAACGGGCGGTGCAAATGCTGGCGGCCAAACCCGCCCCGGCGGGCAAAATGCCGGTGGTGCTGGCCGGCGAAGCCGGCGGTACCATGGTGCACGAGGCCTGCGGGCACGGCCTGGAAGCCGACCTGGTGCAAAAGGGGCTGTCGGTTTACGCCGGCAAGATGGGCCAAAAGGTGGCCGCGAAATGCGTCACCGTGGTGGACGACGCCACCATACCGGATAAATACGGTTCTTACAGCTTTGACGACGAGGGCGTGCCTTCCCGCAAGGTAACGCTGATTGAAAACGGCATCCTGAAAGGTTTCCTGTACGACCGCATCACCGCCCGGCGGGACGGCGTGGAACCCAACGGACACGGCCGCCGGGAATCATACCAGCATAAACCGATTCCCCGCATGGGCAACACTTATATCGCTTCCGGCACCGAAGACCCGCAGAAAATCATCCGGGAAACCGGCAACGGTTTGCTGGTGACCAAAATGGGCGGCGGCCAGGTGAACACCACCACGGGAGATTTTGTCTTCGACGTGGCCGAAGGGTTTTTAATCACCTCCGGCGAGGTCGGCCCCATGGTACGCGGCGCCACCCTCACCGGCAACGGCCCGGAAGTGCTGAACATAGTGGAAGCGGTGGGCAGCGACCTGGGCTTCACCATCGGCACCTGCGGCAAGGACGGCCAGGGAGTGCCGGTCAGCGACGCCCAGCCCACGCTGAGGATCAAGGAACTGGTGGTTGGAGGTACGGGACACGGGGAGGAGTAGCAAGTTAATATAGATCTACCGCCCCCAGATTGGCTTGAGCGGTATGGTCTATACCAACCCGGTGTCTCTATAAAAGTTCAATTAATTGTATAATGGGAGCACCGAACACCTTGAAACCTTGTTATCCATAAGATAAACTGTAGTTTAGAAGGGAAAAGGAGCCGGCTGGATGAACCATAACCCAATCGACCACGACCGCCTGTTTAAAGAACTGCTGGAGACATTTTTTGCCGAATTCATGGAGCTTTTCTTTCCTGAAGCCGCCCAATCCATCGACCTGAAACAGATCAAATTTCTCCAACAAGAGATATTCACCGACATAACAGCCGGAGAAAAGCATACAGTAGACATATTGGCGGAGACCCGGCTAAAAAATGAACCCGGTCTGATCCTGGTGCATATTGAGCCCCAGGCATACGAGCAGAAAAGATTCAACGAACGGATGTTCATCTACTTCAGTCGGCTGTATGAAAAATACCGGTGCCGGATACTGCCTGTGGCAGTATTCAGCTACGACCGGGTACGGAATGAACCGGACAGCTTCGGGCTGGGGTTCCCCTTCCTGGCAGTCTTGGATTTCCGGTTTTATAAGCTGGAGCTAAAGAAGCTGCACTGGCGGGAATATATCCGCAGCGGCAACCCGGTGGCCGCCGCCCTGTTAAGCAAAATGGGCTATCAGCCGGAAGAAAGAATCAAGGTAAAGCTGGAATTCATGCGCATGCTGATCCGGATGCAACTTAATCTGGCCCGGATGGAACTGCTGACCGGCTTTTTCGAGACCTACCTGAAATTAGACCCAGCGGAAAAAGAACAATTTAACCGTGAACTGGGTAAACTGGATTACAAGGAGGTTGACCAAATTATGCAGATAAGAACCAGTTGGCATGAGGAGGGCCGCGCCGAGGGTATAAGGGAAGGCATAAAAGAAGGCATAAAAGAAGGCATAAAGGAAGGTATTAAAGAGGGCATAAAGGAAGGCGAAACCAAAAAAGCGTTGGAAACAGCCCGGGCCGCCTTGAAGAAAGGGCTGGCGGAAGATGTAATTATTGAGATAACCGGTCTGGGCGCCGAAGACATTAAGAAACTGAAAGACGAAATGAATTAAAGAGGTTTGAATATGCGCATTATTCCGGTTATATTAATTTTTGGTGTGAGTGCGATACTGCTTGGCGGTACAGCTTTTGCTATCAATCGAAATTCGCCGCCTGCATTTCGTGAGGCGCAAGAGCAATTAATTCAAATGACTGATGAAGAACACCGGGCGGTGGCGGAGCAAGCAAAAAAGCGGCCCGCAATAGAAAAAAAATTCGCCGAGCAGCTTAGCATAGCATATAGTATGCCAGAAGAAGTGGTTGCAGAGGTTAACGGAGAGAATGTTTTAGCATCTGACCTGATCAGACAAAGAGCATTCCTTGAAAAGCAGGAAAGCAACAAACTAATACCATTTACCATCACAGAAGAAAGTGTTGTCAAGGCTGTCATTAAGGAAAAAGCTATAATTGCCGAAGCTGGAAAAAGAGGTCTCCTTCCAATGCCGCAAGAAATTGACGATTATGTGCAATGGCAAAAAGACATGCTTGCCGAAGCCCTAAGCAATACAGAGAATTCCGCGCTTCAGACAATGAATAAAGATGTATGGAATTCTTACCTGGCCGGGCTCGGCGTAACGGAACAAGAATTCTGGTCAAATATCGCGCCGGAGGAATACGCAAAAGGTTTAACAACAGTGAAATTAAGGGACAGCGTTATGAATGAAGTTCCCCTGGAAGATACAACACCTGAAGAATATTTACAACAACAATCATTAGCATGGGAAAATTTTACCGAACAGCTTATTTCAAATGCTGAAGTATCCGTAATCAATCCCAGCCTCTTCAAATATTAATATTTTTCGTAAGCAATAACACGATATTAAAACACAAATCTCCCGGTGTTGACTGTAAATTTTTTGCGGTCAACACTTTTTTTGTAGAAAAATGCTTGATATTGACGAATTTACACGTTTTTTGCAGATAAATTTTACAGGAAATTTTTGATATTAATATTGCCAAAATGTAGTACTTTTGCTATGCTTTTTAAAACATAACGGTTGCGGTTTTAACACCCCCCGGCCGGGGCTGTTTTAAAACATCAAGGTTAAATCAGTCTCATGTACCCATGGAACAGCAAGTTTTATGCGGTCTTTGTTGATTTAACCGCAAATCTGGCACGAGAGGAGGAAAAAAGAAGTTTTTTCGCAGCAATACCCAAAAAAAAAAGGAGGCTAAAGCATGAAAAAAGGTCTAAGCAAGGTATTACTGTCTCTATTTGTTCTGTCTATGCTGTTGTTGGCCATTCCAAGTATGGCCCTTGCCGCCAACTACACCGACGACCTGGGCAGGACGGTTTCCCTGCCCGATACCATTGACAAATTTGCCCCGTCCGGCCCCATGGCCCAGTACGTCCTCTACTCGGTGAATCCGAATAAAATGGCCGGTTGGGCCAATGCCCTGACGGACGACCAGAAGCCGTACATCAATCAAAGCCTGTGGGGCCTTCCGATCTTGGGCCAAATCTACGGCGGTTCCGGCGTATATAACGTCGATGCCGTAAAGACCTCCGGCGCGAAAGTAATCGTCGACGTCGGCCAAATCAAAGGCAGCGTGTCGGAAATGGCGTACGCCTTTGATGAACTGCAGGCTCAAGCCAACATCCCGGTGGTGTTTATCCGAGCGGACGACCTGGGCGCCCCTGTCTACGATTACGACCGCGTTTACGAGCGACTGGGCACCTTCCTGCTCGACGACAGCAACCAGATCTCTGATCTGGAGGACTATTGCTCCGCCACAAAGGGATACATCCAAACTCAGCGGGCGACAATTTCCCAAAACGTGGCCGAGGCCAGGAGCATCTATTACGGCGAAGGCCCGGACGGCCTCCTGACCAACGGCACCAGCGGCCCGGGAGCCATTCACCAGGACATTATTCCCTTTATCGGTGGGATCAACGTGGCGGATATTGAATCTACCAGCGGACAGGGGCGCACCCCGGTCACCATCGGACAAGTCCAGGGCTGGGACCCGAACGCCATTATCTTCGGCCCTGGCGGCTATTACGAATATGTAGCCGACGATCCCGACTGGGAAGAAATCTCCGCCGTTGAAAACGGCAAGTACGCCCAGGTCCCCGACGCCATGTACAACTGGATCGGCCGCCCGCCTTCGGTTAACCGCGTACTGGGCGCCAAGTGGCTGGCCCACATCATGTTCCCGGAATATTATCCGGCGTATGATTCTATGTCTACTATTGTAGACGATTATTACGAGTTATTCTACCATTACGAACTGTTGCCGGAGCAAATCGACGACATTTTGAGTACCGCCGAGTTTATTAACCCCGTTTGGGATGACCCGCAAGACGACTGACGTAGAAATCAATTAATAACTAAACGAACGGTTAGAAAGGCCGCAGCCCTTGCCAGACAAGGAGTTGCGGCCTTCATCCGTTTACCGGGACATGCGGAGCGCGCCTCCCGCAAATAGTACATAAAACCAAAATTACTAAATTTCTTATTGACAAAGCTTTCGGCTACCATTACTGTTATATAAAGTTAAGTACTTTTTAATAATGTTAATTTAGTTGTTCTAAATAGGTTAAGTTATTTAATATACTGTTATGATCTTTAATATCTTTTTAAGCGCCGCTGCTTCATCAGAACAGTCATGGCGGCAGGACCGGCAGTCGTAGCCGGCAACATGCACCCTCCGTTCGGTAAAGAGAGACATAACGTTTATATAAGCAACTTAGGATTTCATCTCTTTATTCCAAGGGGTAAAATCTTTTTTTGCTTTTTTGGGGAAAAACCGAACGGCCGTTTGCAAATCCGGAAAGTTGAGGTAAATTTCCAAGGACAGCGAGGATTGCTTTAAAGATGAATAGGCATAGCGCGGTAAACGGCAGGCGGGTTTTTCTAAAAGAGCATCATAACAAAATTGTGATGGTATTATTATTTGTTACCGGCATCTGGGTCTTTTTATTTTCTCTTACCGTCGGACATGAACGGATTTACTTTTCCGAAGTGGTAGAGTGCCTTGTGGGTTATATCGGTTACCAGTTGTTTAATACGCCCAAGACCATTCATTTTTTTCTGGAAAGAACTATTATCGACAGTCATCTGCCCCGCGTGCTGGCCGGCTTGCTAATCGGCGCGGCCCTTTCCGCGGCGGGAGCGGTGTATCAGGGCATTTTCCGCAACCCCAAAATCTCGCCGGACTTTTTGGGCGCCACCACCGGCGCCGGTTTCGGAGCCGCCGTAGCCATTACGCTGGGCTGGACCAGCCTGGGCATTATGGCCAACGCCTTTGTTTTCGGGCTCATTGCCGTCACGCTGGCTTACGCGGTCAGCCTTCGCTCAAGGGCCAACCCGGCCCTGACGCTGTTGCTGGCGGGCATCATGGTCAGCGCTCTTTTTGATTCCGCCCTTACCTATATCGAAGCGACCGTCGACCGGTACAGCACTTTGCCCGATATCACCTTCTGGCTGATGGGCAGCCTGGTGGGAATCCGGTTTTCTATGCTTACATACGCGGCGCCGTTTATTTTGGCCGGCTTTGTCGTTTTGTTTTTCCTGCGCTGGCCGGTTAATCTGTTGACTATGGGCGAAGACGAATCCAAAAGCATGGGGGTCGATACTGGTGTGGTGCGGGTGCTGGCCATCCTGGCCGCCACCCTGATGACGGCGGCCGGCGTCGCCGTTTGCGGGAAGATTGGCTGGATCGGGCTGGTCATTCCCCATTTCGCACGCATGCTGGTGGGATACGACTACCGGATCCTGCTGCCGGCTTCCATGCTCATGGGCGGCGTTTTTTTAATGCTGGTGGATATCCTGGCCCGTTATTGGGGGAAGGAATTGCCGCTGGGCATGCTGACGGCCTTTATCGGCGTGCCGTTCTTCCTCTATTTACTGCTGGGCCGGCGCTACCGGATGTAGCTTTAAATTCAGCGGGGAGGGTATACCGTGCTTGCCAAAATCAAACTGTGGGCCGGAACAATCAAACCCGGGACCATACTGCTTGTTTTGTCCGTTTTGCTGGCGATCCTCTGGGTTTATTCCGTCCCCAAGGGGCATTTTCCAATTGGTTTCGGCGAAGCCTACACGGTCCTTTTCCATAAGCTGACGGGCGGGATCCCGGACTGGTGGAGCGAAGCCGGCCGGTTTGTCTTCATCTCGGAATTCAGCCGGGAGGAGCAGGTCAGCGGGACGCTTCTGGGCAGCTATTTGCCGCGCACGACGGGGGCCGTACTGGTGGGGGCGAGCCTGGCCGCGGCGGGAGCGGTTTTTCAGGGCATCTTCCGCAATCCCTTGGTCTCGCCGGATCTGCTGGGCGCTTCTTCGGGAGCGGCCTTCGGCGGCGCGCTGGGGATCTTTTTCTATTGGGGCGGCGCCGCCAGCCTGACCGCGGCGTTTGCCTTCGGCTCGCTGGCCGTGCTGGTGGTCTACCTGATTAGCTTAGCCTCCGACAGAGATAACCAGACCCTGATCCTGCTGCTGGCGGGGGTAATGATCAGTTCCCTTTTCCACGCGGGGATTATGGCGCTGAAATTTTTTTCACCTGACGACGAACAGTTGCCGGCCATTACTTTCTGGCTGATGGGTATGATTTACCCCCGGTTCGGCATAGAAGAACTGAAATATATCGTGCTTCCGGTTGGAGCGGGCCTGACGCTGCTTTTTTTGCTGCGCTGGCAAATCAACCTGCTGACGGCCGGCGAGGACGAGGCCAGGAGCATGGGCGTCAACCCTGTACTGGCGCGCGGTTCGGCCATCCTGGCGGCTACCCTGGTCACCGCGGCCTGTGTCGCCGTATGCGGCATCATCGGCTGGGTCGGGCTGGTCATTCCCCATTTCGTCCGCAAGCTGGTGGGCCCGGATTACCGGGTACTGCTTCCGGCCTCCATGATCGTGGGCGGGATGGCCGTACTCCTGCTGGACAACGCCGCCCTCGCCGGCAACCGGATCATGCCCCTGGGCGTGTTCACAGGCTTTATCGGCGTACCGTTTTATTTAATCTTACTGATGGACAGGAGGCGGCAGTTGTGATTTTCGAGGTCAATGAACTGTATTTTGCCTATCAGCACCGGCATGACGTGCTCAAAGGCGTGACGTTCAGCGCCGGCCTGGGGGATTTTATCTGCCTCCTGGGCGAGAACGGAGCGGGAAAAACCACGCTTTTCCGCTGTATGCTGGGTTTGCTTAAAGGCTACCGGGGGGAAATCCGCGTCACCGGCCGGCCGTTAAAAGACTTTTCGGTCCGGGAGCTGGCCCGGCAGATCGCCTACATCCCTCAGGCCCATTCCCCCACCTTTAACTATACGGTGCTGCAAACGGTGCTGATGGGGACAAACGCGCATATGAGCCGGTTTAAGACCCCCGGAAAACGGGAGACCAGGCTGGCGGAAGAAATGATCCACAGGCTGGGCGTCAGCCATCTGGCCGGACGGGGCTACGCGGAAGTGAGCGGCGGTGAACGGCAACTGGTGCTGATCGCCCGGGCTCTGGCCCAACAGTCGAAAATACTGATCATGGACGAGCCCACGGCCAACCTGGATTACGGCAACCAAATCCGGGTCATGAAACAAATTCAAACCCTGGCCCGGGAAGGCTATCTGGTTTTGTTGTCCACGCATAACCCGGAACATGTGCTGCTTTATTCCGACAAGGTGCTGGTGCTGCGCAACGGCAAAACGGACCTGTTCGGCCATACCAGGGAGATACTCAGCGAATCCGTGATTACGGCCATTTATAACACGCCGGTGGAAATTCACGACATCAAAACCGGGGGAGGGGTGGTTCCAATTTGTGTGCCGGGGAATGAAGCCCAAGGAGAAAGCACTCATAAAACAATTTAGAGGTTTTAATCGCACCAATCAGCATGAAAGGAGGAAACCTCATGAGAAAAAAGAGGGCCAGACTGCGTGTCATCTGTTTTTTAATGTGCTTTTTGCTGATCTTCAGCCAGGCGCCCCTGACGGGTTACGCGCAGTCAACCGACGGGGGAACGCCGGGAGACAGCGTTGGAGACTACGTGTATGAAGGATCCGGCGGGGGCGGGGACGATTTGCCGCCGGGCGGTGGTGAAGATGGACCGGCGCCGGAACCGCCGGGCGAAGGGACCGGCGAAGAAGGAGAAGATTTACCGCCGGGCAGCAGTGAAAATGGACCTCCGCCGGATATGGACGGGGAAACGCCGGGAGATAGCGTTGCTGATGATGTGTATGAAGAGACCGACGCATTGGGAGCGCTGCCGCAATTTACCATGTTTTTAATGTCCGGGGCGTCTTCCGCCCAGGACTGGTATGACGAATATTCGGCAATCGGTGCATTTCCCGTCTCGTCGGTCCAGGAGCTGGTCTACGTGGCGGAACTGGTCAACGAAGGGATAACAACCTTCGAAGAAGAGATCGTTTATTTAACCGGTGACGTCGACCTCGGCGGAGCGGGAGATTGGACGCCCATCGGCTTCTCGGACGCAAATTCATTCCAGGGCACTTTCGACGGCGCCGGGTACGCGGTGAAGAACATGACGGTCAACCGGCCGAGTAACAATTACGCAGGTTTGTTCGGTTATGTAAAGGACGCTGTGATCCGGAACCTAGGTATTGACGGCGGCACGGTAACGGGCCGGTCTTACATCGCCGGCGTGGCGGGTTGCGCCGCCGGCGCCACAACCGGCGCCACAACCATAGAAAACTGTTACAACACGGCGGCCATTTCCGCGGGAACGGGTGGTCGCGCGGGGGGGATCGCCGGCTGGGCGTCGGGAAACGTTTCCATTGTCCGGAGCTGGAACGCGGGCAGTGTAGCTACATCCGATACATCAAGTAATATCGGGGGTATTTTAGGCGGCCCTACCGGCAACGGTGTCAGCGTCAGCGATTGCTACAACACCGGAATGATAAGTAATGAGTTACAAGCATGTATTGGCGGAATTGTCGGCGGCCACGTAGAGTCACTTGCTTCTGTAACTATCTCCAATTGTTATAATGTGCCGGCCATAACCAATCCCATAAAAGGGACGAATATTACTAGTACCCCCGACAATTGCTATTATCTGGTCGGCGACAGCGGAACAGAAACGGATAGCGCCAAATATGCGGCCGCCTTCAGCAACGGCGAGCTGGCCTGGCTGCTGAACACGGCGGGCGGAACGGCGGAGAACCGCGCAGTATGGGGCCATGGCGAGATCGTAAGCGCAGCCCTTGACCGGGGGCCGGTTTTGGCCAATGAAGCCCACGGCCCGATCTGCAAATTAACGTTAACCCAGGAGGAGACCCCGGGGTCTCCGGGAGTTTTGACCGGCGTAGGCGACACATACGTGGCCGCCGGCAGTCAGGTTGAGTTGACGGTCCAGGGCCTAAGCAGATATACCCTGGAGATAATCAGCCAGGTTCCGGTTGACCTGATTATTGAGGGTAATCAATTCACCATGCCGGATCGCGATGTGGTAATTGAATGCCGTGTGATCCCGGACGCGCAGGGCTGGTATGACGACTACCTGTCGGCAACGGAATTTGTCATCCAGTCGGGCGCGGAACTGGGTTATCTGGCGGAGCTAGTCAACGACGGAACGGACAGCTTCCACGGCAAAACCATCTCCTTAACCGGAGATATCGACCTCGCCGGGGTGGACAATTGGACGCCCATCGGCGACTCGGCGGAGCATTCATTCCAGGGCACCTTCGACGGCGCCGGGCACTTGATTAAAAACCTGGCTGTCAACCGGACGGACGCGAATTACGCCGGCCTGTTCGGCTATGTGGATAACGCCGGGATCAAAAACCTGGGTATTGCCGGCGGCACGGTAACGGGCGTAAATTACGCCGGCGGAGTGACGGGCTACGCCGCCGGCACCACGACCATTGAAAACTGCTACAACACGGCGGCCATTACCGCGACGACAGGCGATAACTCCGGGGGGATTGCCGGCGGTATGGCCCCCGGCAGCGGGGCGGCCAATTGCTACAACCTGCCCCCACTGTACAACCCCATCAGAGGCGGCGCCGATGGCGCCCTCAGCAATTGCTATTACCTGATCGGCGACGGCGAAGATGAAACGGTAACGGGAACGGTATATGCCAAAAAAGCAGCCTCATTCAACAGCGGCGCGGTATCCTGGCTGCTGAACATGGGGGGCGCAGCGGAGCACAGCGGCATATGGGGCCTGGGGGAAATAATTTTCGAAGGCAGCGAGTTTACGGCGCCGGTGTTCGCGGGCGCGTCCCAGGCCGTTTACAGGATCACGCTGGAAAAACAGGGCGATGGTCCGGGCAGCGCTTACGTCGAAAACCGGTACGCAGTTCCGGGGACCAGGGTTGAACTGAAAATCAACCAGCCCGGCGGCGACAGCTATTATGACCTGCAGGTGGAGGAAACCAGCCCGCCGGACCTGGAAATCTTCAGCGTCATTGACGGCGGCGGCTACTTTAACATGCCGGAAAGCAATGTGCAGATCGATTACCGGCTGGTGCAGGGTTCCGACGGCCAAAGCTGGTACCTGGACAACCAGGACGCAAATGAATTTTTCATTGGCGCGGCCAGGGACCTGGTCTACCTGGCCCAATTGGTCAACGGGGAGGTCTTAGTTCCCGGCTTCGACAAGGTAAATTTCAGCGGCAAGACCATCACCCTCACCCGGAGCCTTGACCTCTGGGGCCTGGATAACTGGACACCCATCGGCCTCTCGGGGACTAATTCATTCCAGGGGACCTTTGACGGTGCCGGGCACACCGTCGGAAACCTGACGGTGAACATGGAAGCGGGAACTAGCAGTAATGAAAAAAATGCGGGCCTGTTCGGCTATTTAGAAGACGCCGTGATCAAGGACCTGACCATCAGCGAGGGCGCGGTGACGGGAGGAATATACGTTAGAGCAGGCGGCGTGGCGGGATTTGCCAAGGGAGAGACGACGATAGAAAATTGCGTCAACAACGCTTCCGTAGCCCTGGCCGGTACTTTAGCCGCCGCAACAGGTTATGCCGGCGGCATCATCGGAGCAGCGCAAGACGAAATAACCATCCGGAACTGTGGCAACAACGCTCCCGTAACAGTCGACGCGCCGCAAGCCCGCGCCGGCGGAATAGCCGGCAGAATATCCAGCACGCCGGAAGACAAGGCCACGATAACCGGCTGCGCCAACGCGGCGGCAGTTACGGCGACAACTAATGGGGGAAGCGGTTACTCCGGGGGAATCGTCGCGAACATGGATAGCGTCACAGTTACGGACTGTTCCAACACAGGCGCGGTAAGCAGCACGAATTATAGCGGAGGGATTGCCGGGTATAGCACCACAAGCACAATTACCGGCAGCCATAACGCCGGACCGGTAACCGGTAATGATGCCGGCGGGATTGCCGGCAATTTGCGTACTAGTTCCATTAATCAAAGCCGGAATACCGGCGGCGTCTCCGGAACCGGAGCAGCCGGCGGCATTGTAGGTTATTTTTCTTTAAGCGACCCGGGAGATAAAATTACCGACTGCTATAATATTGGGAGCATTACCGGAACGAACTATACCGGCGGCATCGCCGGCAGAGGAACAAACGATACTAAAATCTTCAACGCTTACAACCTGCCCGGCATGACCAAACCGCTTATCGGAGACAACAACAACACACCCGGGCGGCTCGGCAATTGTTATTACCTGACCGGTGACGGCGGTCCGGAAACAGCGGCAAACCAGGGGATCGGCAAGGAAGCGGCCTTCTTCAACAACGGCGAGGCATCCTGGCTGCTGAACACGGCGGGCGGAACGGCGGCGAACGGCAGCGTATGGGGCCTGGGGGAAATGACCGCGGACTGGAACGCCGAACTGAATAAAGCGCCGGTGTTCAGCGATGAAACCCACCGGCCTGTCTACGGGGTCGCCCTGGTCAACCTGGCGCCGATCGGCTCCGCAGGCCGGCTGGTCTGCGACGGAAGCGCTTACGCGCCGGCGGGGACCGCAATGACCCTGCGGGTCGAATTAAACGACGGCGAAGGCCAGGAGGACTGCACCCTGGAGATAGTCGGCCATACTCCGGACCGGCCGGATATGTTTATTGACGAAAATAATCAATTCATCATGCCGGCCAAGGACGTAACTATTGAATACACATTGAGCCCGGCGCCCCGGGCCTGGTATGACCAAAACCCGGACGCGGATAACTTTACCATCGGGACAGCCGCGGAACTGGCTTACCTGGCGGAATTGGTAGACCATGGAATAGACGACTTCAGCGGCAAAACCATCGCCCTGGAAGGCGATATCACCCTGCCCGGCGCGGATTTTTGGATGCCCATCGGCGACTCGCCGGCATATTCATTCAGGGGGACCTTCGACGGCGCCGGACACTTGATTAAAAACCTGGCGGTCAACCGGCCGGAGGCGGATTACGCCGGCCTGTTCGGTTGCGTGCATAACGCCGTGGTTAAAAACCTGGGTATTGCCGGCGGCACGGTGCACAGCAATAATTACGCCGGCGGCATCGCCGGCTACGCTGCCGGCACCACGGAAATCCGTCATTGCTACAGTACGGCATATGTCACGGCGAACGGCACCCAGGCCGGAGGGATCGTCGGCGCTGCGGAACAGCCTGTCGGCTCTGTCGTCGTCAACAGCTACAGCCTGGTTGATGACGCGGACCCGGAAACGGACAGCGCGAAGCACGCGGCCGCCTTCAACAGCGGCGCGGTGTCCTGGCTGCTGAACATGGGGGGCACAGCGGAGCACAGCGGGCTATGGGGCCTGGGGGAAATGACCGCGGACTGGAACCCCGGCCTGGCCAAAGCGCCGGTACCATGCGACGAAGGGCACCCAGCAATTTACAAAGTCATCCTGACCAACCTTGAACCCGTGGGGGCCCCGGGCACGGTGGTCTGCGCCCCGGGAGAATATATGACCCCGGGCGGTGCAGTCACCCTGCAGATAGAATTTAATGAAGGGCAAAAAGGTTATATCATAAATGCGGAAAGCATCGTCCCGGCAAGCGTGACCATCAACAGCGACAACCAGTTCACCATGCCGGCAAGCAACGTGCAAATCGACTACCGGCTGGCGGAGGGTTCCGACGGCAAAAGCTGGTACCTGGACAACCCGTACGCGGAGTCATTTACCGTCGGGGCGGCGGCGGACCTGGTCTACCTGGCCAAACTGGTCAACGGTGAAATTGCCGGCGCGCCGGTAAATTTCAGCGGCCGGACCATCACCTTAGCCGGGGACGTCGACCTGACCGGGGCGGATTGGACACCCATCGGCGATTCGGAAGCGCATTCATTCCAGGGGACCTTCGACGGCGGCGGGCATACCATCACCAACCTGACGGTCAACCGGCCGGATAACGATTACGCGGGCCTGTTCGGCTATATAAACAGCGGCGTGATCAAGGACCTGGCCATCGGCGGCGGAACGGTAACAGGAAAAGATTTTGTCGGCGGCATCGCGGGACATGCCGTTTACACGACCATATCAAACTGCTCCAACGCGGCGGCCGTGACCGGCGCCAATATTAATACCGGCGGCATCGTGGGCAGTACGAACAATATAACAACGATCACGGACTGCTCCAACAAGGGAACCGTAACCGGAACCGGTAATAATACCGGCGGCATCTTGGGCCTGGCCTCAAGTACAATAACGTTCACAAACTGCTCCAACGAGGGAGCCGTAACCGGAAACCAATATACCGGCGGCATCGCGGGCTATACCGCAAATATAGCAACGTTCACAAACTGCTCCAATGAGGGAGACATAACCGGAAACAGCACTTATGCCGGCGGAATCGTGGGACAAGCCTATGTTCAAACAACGGCCGCAAACTGCTCCAACGCGGGAGACGTAACCGGAAACTACACTTATCGCGGCGGCATTGCCGGCAGGATCGATGGAAACCTTACCGGCTGCTCCAACACGGGAGCGATTGCGGGAGCATCATACCTGGGCGGCATCGCCGGTTATAAGCAATCGGAAGGTTTCATTGAGCAATGCTATAATACGGGCAGCGTTACCGGAAGCGCTGCCTCAAATGTAAGGACCGGAGGCATTGTGGGATATCTGCAAAACGCCGCCATCAGCGTTTCAGACTGTTATAACGCCGGAGCCGTCAGCGGCGGAACCGCTGCCAGTCTCGGCGGCATCGTTGGCGGATCACAGAGTAATGTGGTGATTTCCCATTGCTACAACCTTCACAATATGACCAATCCGATCAGGGGAACCACCGCCGGCGCCCTCAGCAATTGTTATTACCTGATTGACGACGCCGGGACGGAAACAGCAACGGGAACAGAAGATAAGAAAAAGGAGGCCGCCTTCGGCAGCGGCGAGGTGGCCTGGCTGCTGAACATGCGGGGCACAGCGGAGCACAGTGGCGTATGGAGCCTGGGAGAAACCACGTTCGATGGCGGCGAATTCACGGCGCCGGTATTCGTGGACGCGGCCCGCCCCGGGATCTACAAGGTTGTTGAGCTGAAGAACCGGGACTTCGTTAATGAAGCAGACGCCCCGGGCCGGGTGGTTTGCACCCCAAGCGCGTACGCGGCGGCGGGAAGCACGGTTGCATTGACCTTGGAGTTAAACCCGGGCGAAGACTATATCCTGCAAGTGGAAAGCGTCAGCCCGTCCGGCGTGGTTATTGACGAAAATAATCAATTCACCATGCCGCCGGGCAATGTGTCCATTGAATACACCCTGGTGAAAGACGCCCTGCCCGGTCAAACGTTTACAGTCATCTTTGACTATCAGGACGGCGCAACACCAAATCTGCCCGTTGCCGTAACCTACCCGGACCCGCTGCCGGAGCCGGCTGAGCCTGAATGGGAAGGACACGGATTTTTAGGATGGTACCAGCTAAACACCGATTTGCCCTATCCATTCGGGCAGCCGGTGCGCAGCGACTTTACCCTTTACGCCCGGTGGGGTTCACAGTACGAGGCCGTCTTTCACTGGAACGACGAGACGTCCCATGTAACGACGGCGCCTGCGGTAACAATCGGCGCCCCGCTGCCGGATCCTTCCAGCGACCCGTCAATAGAGCCAAACCCGCCGGTTAAAGAGTACATGCGGGTCTATTGGCATTTGGATTCCGCGTGCACCGGGCCGGCCTGGGACTTTGCCGCCACCAGGATCAGCGAGGCTATGCTGACCGACATGGGCGGCGGGGTTAAGAAGCTGCTCCTGTACGGCAGTTGGCGGGAAAACATAGCGGATAAATCCTGGTTTAATCCGCTGGCGGAAGAGTTTGCGCTGGAAACCAGGGAGCAGCTCTTCGGCTTTGCCCAACTGGTCAACGAAGGAAACGTCTTTGCCGGGCAAACGGTGCGGCTGTCGAACGATATCGACCTGAGGCAGACCGGCTGGACCCCGGCGGGGACCGTAACCGCGCCCTTTAACGGCGCCTTTGACGGAAACAGCTTTACCATTAGCGGCTTATCCATCAATAACCCGGGGGCGGATTACCAGGGGCTGTTCGGCGCCGTGGGCGATTCCGCCGTCATCAAGAACCTCACCGTGGCAGGCGAAGTTACCGGCCGGGCCTATGTGGCGGGGATCGCGGCCCTGATGAAAGGCGGCCTGATTGACGGAGTGACCAACGAAGTCAAGGTGACCGCCAAAGCGGCGTCCGGCGTTTCGGCAAACGGCGCCGCCGGCATCGCCGGCCGGCAGGAGGGCGGCGTCATTGTCAATTGCATCAATCAGGGCGAAATTACCGTTCACTCCGACACTCCTCAAGCCGCCTCCCCTCAAAGAGCGGGCGGCATCGCGGGGTACAGCGCGGGACTAATTGATTCCTGCGTCAACAACGGCGCTGTCTCTCTTTCCGTTTCCATTAATAACAGCATCGTCGGCGGCATCGCCGCTCACAGCTCCGGAGCGGTGGTCAGGAACTCCCTAAACACGGGTTCAATAACAAATAACAGCAATAGCGGAAGCAGCGCGCAATCGGCTATCGGCGGCATTATCGGGCTGGCGGAGGGTGGTGAAATCGGGATTGATAAAAACGGCTCCCGGGTGGAAGCCTGCCTGAATTACGGCGCCCTTGCGGGCAAGGCTGAATATGGCGGCGGTATTGTCGGTGATGCCAGGACAAAGACAGTGATTACCCGGTGCGGCAACGAAGGAGACATTAATCTCGAAATCAGCTTCCCGGGCGGTATTGCCGGCCGGATATACCAGGGCGATACGCGGTTTAAAACAACCGTTACGGATAATTACAACCGCGGCGGCATCACCTGTACAAGCACTTCCGCAGGTTTTAACGGAGGCGGAATAGCCGGAATTGTCAATGGCGCTGATGCCACCTTACCTAAGGACGGCGTCTACCTGACCGTCAGCTACAACTACAACCGGGGCGATATTAACTACACCGGCGGCAGTTCAACGGCCAGGCTGGGCGGCATCCTGGGCCAGTGCGCAATTTCGGGCCAAAGCGCAGAAACCGTCATTTTCTCCGGCAATTACAGCGCCGCCGAGCTAAAGACTGCAGGTGTCGCCTCTCCATTGATCGGCGCCTTGATCGGAACTGCATCAGGCAAGCTAACCGGCTACAGCAACTTCTATAACGGGGAGCTCTGCCCGAAAAGCGTCGGCAATAGCCCAAGTTCTGTCACCGCCGAGGCCATGACGACCGCGGAAATGCAAGACGCCGGCTTCGCGGCGGCCCTAGGCTCTTCCTACGTCCCGGACCCCGGCGGCATAAACGGCAGCTACCCCGTTCTCTACTGGGAAGCGCCAGCGGAGGAGGGCGACTGGACGGTGACCTTTGATTTCAACGACGGCACGGGGGGCAAGGTAACCCAAAAAGTCCCGGCCGGAGGGCTGGCCGTGCCGGCCGCGCCTTTGCGGACCGGCTACACCCTGACAGGCTGGTACCTGGAAAGGTACGCCACGGAAGAGCCTTTTGACTTCGACACTCCGGTTGCCGGAGACTTGACCCTTTACGCCAAGTGGGATTTTGCCACCTATACCGTCACCTATGACCGCAACGACGGCTCCGCCGGCGAGGACCGGATCTTCCTCACCCAGCAATACACCTATACCGCCACGACCGTCCCCCGGACGGAAAGGCCGACTGCCGAACCCCTGCTCGAAGACTTTGAATTCTATGATTGGTATACGGGCCGGGAACTGCCCGGCGGCGGCGTCCAATTAGACGATGAGCCCTTTGTATTCGGCGGGGAAGTCACCGGCAGCTTCACCCTGTACGCCCGGTGGAACGGCGTGATCCCCGACTACGCGTGGTACGCCGGCCCAACGGGACCGTATGAAATTGGGACCATAGAGCAACTGGCCGGACTGGCCAGGCTGGTCAACGGGACGGGACCTGACCACAATAAGGTAAATTTTGAGGACCAGACCATCACCCTCACAAACAATTTGGACCTGGACGGTATCGTCTGGACACCCATCGGCCAGGCGGCCGGCACCCCCTTTGCCGGCACCTTCGACGGCGCCGGGCACGCGGTGCGCAACCTTACCGTCAACCCGGGCGGCGGCTACCGGGGACTGTTCGGCTATGTAGACAGGGACGGGACATTGAAAAACCTGACTGTTGAGGGCGGCAGCGTTGCCGGCGGTTCCAGTTACGGCGCCGGGGCCCTGGCGGGCCACCTCGACGGTAAAATTGAGGATTGCGCCAACGAAGGCGCGGCGGTGACGGGAGTAGACGCAGGCGGTATCGCCGGCAGTACGGGGACCGACGCCGGGATCAGCGGCTGCGCCAATACGGCGCCGGTCTCCGGCAGCTTCGCCGGCGGCATCGCCGGCTGGTTTACCGGCGAGGAACTGCGACGCTGTAAGAACAGCGGCGCGGTTACAGGCTCCAGCGCCG
Organism: Bacillota bacterium; assembly: GCA_023439185.1. Taxonomy (GTDB): domain Bacteria; phylum Bacillota; class Desulfotomaculia; order Desulfotomaculales; family Desulfallaceae; genus BRH-c8a. The sequence continues at coordinate 85,019 of JAEXOR010000023.1, forward strand.
CCGGCGGTATAGCCGGAAGGTCCGCGGGAGCCGGTTCAAATGACAAAGCGGTTCTGGAGTACAATGTCAACCGGGGAAGCGTCCAGGGGAGCCAGGGGGCCGCAAACGTTGGCGGTATTGTGGGCATCACCCGCTATACCGAAGTGGGCTACTGCTCCAACCTGGGACCGGTTACTGTTAAGGCCGGCGGCTTCGGCGGGGGACTAGCGGGAACACTTGATTACAATTCCCCGTTATACAGCTCATTTTCTGTGGGTCTGGTGACGGGCGGCGGTACAACCGGCGCGGCAGTGGCCCAAAGGGGCAACAACAATTTTACCGGCAATACCCTGACCAACGTGTACGTCCTGGATGGCGATCTCCTGGACAAAGGCTGGGTTAAGCCGGCGACGGCGGAGGCATTAGGCAATGGTTCGTTGGCCTACGGGATGAACAAAGATCTAGCGGGCAAATGGCATCCCGCCTGGAGCCAGGGGCCGGACGGCTATCCCGTTCCGGCCGCTGCCGACGGCGGCAACGCAGTTTTCCGGGTTTCGCTTCAGCCGCTTCAGCCGGGATTTGACCATGGGACGGCAGTCCTGGACAAGGCCTACAGCAACGCCGGTGCTTCGGTAACGGTGACCGCCGAGCCGGAGGAAGGCTATGCGGTGGTTTTGGTGGCGGCCGGCAAGGAGAACGGCGGCAAAGCGGAGGTAACGCATACTCCGGACAGCGCCGACTACGTTTTCACCATGCCCGTGACCGACGTCGGCGTAACGGTGCGGTTTGACTTAATACCCGTCCCGTTGGACCAGGAGTTTACCGTGACCTTTGACGGCAAAGGCGGCGCCTGGGACGGAGACGTTGGTTTCGTTGCCGTACCCGTGCAGGCTTTGGAAAAAGTATCCCCGCCCGCCGCGCCGGTTAAAGACGGCTACGCCTTCCAGGGCTGGTGCACGGACGAGGCTTTAAATACCCCCTATGACTTTGATACCTTGGTGGTCAGGAACTTTACCCTGTACGCCAAGTGGAAAGCCGTGGGCAATGTGTATGTGACCTTTAACCTCAACGGCGTGCCGGGGACGGCACCGCCGGTCCAGGAAGTCGCCGTCGGCGGTTTGGTGACCGAACCGGACGCTCCCGCGGGAGACGGGGAACACTACTTTGCCGGGTGGGCAAGGGACCGGGACGGCAAATTCCCCTGGAACTTCGGCGCAGACAGGGCGGGGAACCAGGACTTTACGCTCTATGCCCGGTGGAGGGACTTCCCGGGCGGGGCAGGGACATCCCCCTTCGACGCCATTGAGCTTGCGGCGGACGATGGTTCCCTGGAGCGTCTGGCCGATCTGGTCAGGCAGGGAGATGATTTTGCCGGCAAATACTTTAAACTGACGAGCGACGTGACCATTGACGCGCCCATTGGCGACGCTGTGGTTGATGAAAAAAACCTCACCATCACGCTCCGGGCGCCTTTTAACGGCATATTCGACGGGGACGGGCATACCGTGACGCTGGATATCAGCAACGGCTCTTCAAGTATTTCCCAGAGCCTGTTCGCCTGCCTGGGCGCCGGCGCGGAAGTAAGAAACCTTAACGTGGAGGGAACCGTGGCGGGCCGGTACCTGGTGGGCGGCATTGCCGGCTACAATCAGGGGCTGATTGAAGACTGCTTCTCATCCGCGACAGTATCAGGAGTTGCCAACGTGGGCGGCATTGCCGGCTATAATTACAACGGCACGATCACCGGTTGCGAAAATACCGGCCCGGTTGAGGGCAGCGGAGTGTTTCTTAAACATTCCGAAGGCAGCAATGTATATTTCTACAGCAATACCGGCGGCATCGTTGGCTATACTTCCGGCACAGGCGCGGTCCTTGAAAACTGCACCAATTCCGGAGCGGTTGAAGGGGCATACGCACATGTCGGCGGCATTGCCGGTGTTACCGTAAATAATATTACCGGCTGCCATAACTCCGGAACTGTTACCGGACTGGACGATAGAAAAAGTGAAACAACACTAAGCTATATCGGCGGCATTGCCGGCGTAAGAAGCGATGGACTGATAGTCGGCTGCACGAACGAAGGGGAAGTTTCCGCTCCTCTTTGGTCATATGTGGGCGGAATCACCGGCTCCGGCCCGGCGAATAGATGCGACAACGAAGGCGCTGTTACCGGGAACTATCTGGTCGGCGGAATTGCCGGCGCGTTAACCGGCGGCGTGATTCAGGACTGCAACAACAGCGGGGACGTATCCGCAACGAAAGAGCACGCCGGCGGCATCGCCGGTCAGACTTCGAGTGACAGTATCGTCCAACAATGCAGCAACTCGGGAGTGGTGACCGGCGCAAACTATACCGGCGGCATCGCCGGTCAGACTTCGAATAACAGTATCGTCCAACAATGCAGCAACTCGGGAGCGGTGACCGGCACAAACTATACCGGTGGCATTGCCGGCTGGACTTCGACTAACAGTATTGTCCAACAATGCGGCAATTCGGGAGCGGTGACCGGCGCGGACTATGCCGGCGGCATTGTGGGATACGCCCGGTCAAACGTCCGATACAGTTACAACCTCGCCCCAATAACCGCAACGGGTGGAAATGCCGGCGGCATTGCCGGATCTGTGGAATCTTCCAATGAATCCGTAACTATATTTATAACCAGTTGCTTCAGTTACGAGGTCGATGAAAACGGCAGCCCGTCAGCACCAAGTATTTCCGCTTTGGTCGGGAACGGCGGGCAGAGCCTGCAAATCCTGCGGAGCTTCTACTGTTCCGGCCCGGAGAGCGGCCAGGAGAACATGATGTTTGGTTTCAGCGTTATGAGCGCGGCGGCGGATCCCAATCAGGCCAAAACCCCGGCACAGTTCGCCGGCGGCGAGGTGGCCTACCTGCTGGACAACGGCGGGCAGGCGCGTGACGGAATTTGGGGCCAGAAACTTGGCCAGGATCAGTATCCGCATTTTGCCGACGCGCAGCATCCGCTCATTTACCTCGCCCGGGCCGAGCAATCCGAGGGCGGGGCCGTTACGGTCAACGGCCGTAATACTCATTATGCCGAGCAAGGATCAACAGTGTCGATCTCGGCTCAAGCAGACGCAGATTATGAATTTGAGTCGCTTACCGTCAACGGGGTAGATTATTCCACCTCATCCCGCAGCATTGTCATCCAACAGGCGGATATTGTGGCATCAGCGACTTTTGTGAAAAAACTTGAAGAGCCGATCGACGAAGATGAAGATGACGATGACAATAACGATCCCGGCAAGGGCGGCGAGAACGGCGACGGCGAAGGTCCAGGCGACGGCGAAGGGATCGGCGACGGCAGCGGGAGCGGCGAGGGCGACGGGAGCGGCGTCGGCAGCGGGAGCGGCGAAGGCGGTGGGATCGGCGTCGGCGAAGGGACCGGCGGCAACGTCGTTGACGGAGCCGGCAGTTCCGGCGTTGAGGGAACCATAAGGGTATTGACGCCGGCAATAGAGCAGCAGTCCTCCAACGAAGTGGGGACGGCAGAACAGACCGACGTCAGCCCGGAACAAAATGAAGAACCGTCCTCCGGCAGGGATGCCGGCGGCGGGGGCCGGGAGGGCGAGGGCTCGCAGCCCCCCGAAATGCCGGAAAAGCCGGCCTGGTTCAGGATCGATAATGTTATGGAAACCATTCGTCAAAATCCTTTTCTTACCACGGTGATCATTATTCTGACAGCCGGTATTTTGCTGTTTACCGCCGGCAGGCGCTATTGGAACTACCGGAAGAGTATTAAGTAAAATGATCATTAATAACTAAATTTGGAGGAACAACATGATTTTAGTAGCCACACTTGAAGAAGCGATGCATACCATTGGACAAAGCCTTCTGGCGCCGGTGATCATCCTGATTACCGCGCTGATGATTGTGACGGTTGCCAAGCTTGGCGGTTTTATAACGGAATGCATTGTGGAACGACGCAGATTTGTCGCCGATATACCAAGGTTGCTTAAGGAGATTAACAGACAGGATATTGAAAACGCCGGAGAGCTGATTGACGGCAGCGGTTTGCTCAAAAGCCAGCGGCACGCGTTAACCGAGTTGCTGCAAAACAGAGCTATGCCCAAAGCCCTTTTGGTGGCGCTGGCGGAACGTTTGCTGGCCGATGAGGAAAACCGCTATTTAAAGAGTCTGGAATTGCCGGAGATGATCTGCAAAGTGGGGCCCATGCTCGGCTTGGTGGGCACGCTCGTTCCCCTGGGTCCGGGGCTTCAGGCCCTGGCCCAGGGAGACGTGGCCGCTCTTTCCAAATCCTTGACCATTGCCTTTGACGCCACCACCTGCGGACTTGCCTGCGCCGGAATCGGCTATGTGCTGGTGATTATCCGCAGGCGCTGGTACAGCCATTATATTTCCCAGCTTGAGAGCATTATGGAAACCATCCTGGAAAAAGTACACCCTGAAGAAGCGGCAGCCCTGGGGAGCGCCGGAGATACGGCATTGGCGCTGGCCCTGGCCTTGGATTTGGATTTGGATGAGAAAAAGCGGTTAAAGGGGGCCGGCGCGGATGCGTAAAAAATTATTGCGCCGGCGCGCCGGCCGCGCCGGCCTACGCAGGGTGGATCCGCTCAATCCGATAGAGGGCGCGTTTAATTTGGTGGACGCGATGCTGGTGTTTGCCTGCGGCCTGATGGTGGCCCTGATCCTGAATTGGAATATTCAATTAAGCGCGGTCAAAATTGATTTTTCCCACAAAGAAGAAATTAACCAGGATATTGAGAATATTACGGATAACGCCCTGAACTTGATGGACGGCACAAGTTATGAAAAAATGGGGGCCGTTTACCGGGATCCCGAAACCGGTAAGCTTTATTTATTAAACCAGGAGCAAGAGGGAAGGTAATGATTAAAGTCCTTAAGAAACCGCGCATTTTCGCCATTATAATGGCAATTGCGCTGTTTGCCGGCCAGTTGCCCGCGCCGGCCGCGGCACAGCCGGCCGGCGCGGAAACGGCGGACGCCTGTAGCTGGTATGACGCCAATCCGCAGGCCAGGGTATTTTACATCGGCTCAGCCGGAGAACTGGCCTATTTTGGAGAACTGGTCAACGGGGGAGTTGATTTTCAAAATAAAACCATTATCCTGACCGGCGATATCGACCTCGCCGGCGTGGAGAACTGGAGCCCCGTCGGAGGAGGCAATTCCCCCTTTCAGGGGACTTTTGACGGCGCCGGGCATACCGTCCGGAACCTGACGGTAAACCGGCCGGAAGAGGACTATGTGGGGCTGTTCGGTTGCGTAAAAAACGCCGTCGTCAAGAACCTGGGCCTGGCCGGAGGAACGGTTGCCGGCAAACAATATGTCGGCGGAATCGCCGGCAGTGTGGAGGGGTCCGGCAAAAACTTTTTCAAGGTTGGTGCTATGGATATTTCGACGATTGAAAACTGCTATAACCTGGCTTCCGTAACCGCGACCGAGAAAATGGTTGGGGGCATAGCCGGGAGGATTGGCTACAGTAAAATTATAAGCTGTCATAACGCGGGCGAAATAAACGGGGTATCCCATGTGGGCGGCATTGCCGGCATAGCTCATATAGTTTCCATTGAAAAAAGCTGGAATCAAGGGCGCGTCCGGGGAACGGATAAAGTCGGAGGCATCCTGGGAGCGGTGTCACATGGATTTACTATAGTAATTACGGACTGCTATAACGCGGGGGATATAGAGGGTCTGGCGGACATTTCCGGGATCGTCGGTTATCCATTATATGCTACTGCTAATATTTTCAACTGTTACAACCTGCCCGCCCTGGACATTCCCATATCCCTGGGGTCCAGACGCGGCAATACCGGCAATTGCTATTTTTTGAGCCCGGAGGCGGCGGAGGAAAGCGTGCCGGCGGAAGTTTACGGATATGAAACCACCGGGGAAAGCGCCAAAACAGCGGCCGCCTTTAACAGCGGCGAAGTGTCCTGGCTCTTGAATATGGCGGGCGAAACGCTCGCCATGCCCGGCCTGACGGGTATGCTTTTCAACCGTCCCGAAGAGGACCCCGCGCTCTTTAATCCGGACGAAATGCACAGCGGCCGGTGGGGACTGGGGGAGGCGGAAGTGCCGTTCGCCGGGCTTGAAAAAATACCTGTCCCGGCGGACGCGGAACACCCCGCCATTTACAGGGTGACGCTGATTAACGGGGAGGACGCCGCAACAGCCCCGGGGGAAATGGTCTGCCCCGGGGGCGAGTATGTGGCCGCCGGAGACACGGTGACGCTGGCCGGGCAATTAAAGCCGGGCCGGAGCGGCTATGTTCTGCAAATAGAGAGCACGGACCCGGAAGACCTGGCAATCAGCGCTGGCAAGCAATTTACAATGCCGGAGCAAAACGTGGAGATTGTTTACCGGCTGGTGCGCGGCACTCCCACCAGCGGCCAGGACTGGCGCGACGCCAGAATGCCCGCCGCGCCTGAAACCGATGCACCCGCCGGCGAACCGGAGCAAAGCGCGGCCCCCGCCGGCGACAGCCGGAGTGAACAGCCCGAACCGCGGGTAATTTTGTATGAAATTACCCCGGCGCCGCAGCCGGCGGAAACAAGCAACGAAGATTCCGCCCTGATTGTATTTATTGTGCCCGCGGTCCTGGGTGTTTTAATCTGCTCTTCATTAAGGCGCTACCGGAAATTTAAGGCCAATATACGGTAAACAGGCGGTGCTTTTGATGCCCTATCCATACAAAACAGTCCTGCTGGCTTTGGCGGGGCTGGTCCTGCTTTTGGCGGCGGGATGCTCCAATCCGGCCCGTCAGGAAACAACAGCCGGGTCCGGCGCTGCCGGCATGGAAATTCGCTGGCGGGACAAAGGCCTGGAGCGCATGCTCCGGGAGTACCTGGATAAGCCTTCCGGCGTTATTTACCGCAGCGAGCTGGCGGATATTCAGTCCATGCACATTGTGGGCACGGATATCCGGCGTCCGGGAGAAAGCGAAGAGAGCTTTGCCGCCAGGCTGCAGAGCCGGGGGGAACAGGGGCGGCAGTCCGGCGACAATCAGCGGCGGTTGATCTACAGTCTCGACGACCTGGTCCATTTCAGCGGTCTGACCCAGCTGATCCTGGAAAAAGGACGGGCGGAGGATATCAGCGCCCTGGCGGCCTTGACCGGCCTGACGGAGCTGGAACTCAGGGACTATCTGATCCGGGATATTACTCCGCTGGCCGGCTTGAAAAATCTGACCCGGCTGAGTCTCAACGGCAACTATAAAGAATTGGCCGGCTTGGAGCCGCTTTCTTTCCTGCCCCACCTGCGGGAACTGGACCTGGGCAACTGCGGCTTCTCGTCCCCCAACCCCCTGGCTCCTTTGGCCGCGGTGCCGAATTTGACCAAACTGAACCTGGCCGGCTGCAAGATTGACGATCTCACGCCCCTTCGGGAACTGGCCGGGCTGCGGGAACTGGATTTAAGCACCGAAATTCCAAACGGCAGTCTCGCACCGCTGGCCGGCTTAAATAACCTGGAGACCCCTGCGGGTCAGAAACGCCCGGGTCAGCGATCTGGAGCCTCTGGCCGGTTTAACCGGGCTGACCACCCTGGACCTGAGGAACAATAATATCATTGACGTCGGCCCGTTGGCCGGATTGACCTCCCTGGAAACGCTATTTTTGAACAATAATAAAATCTACGACATCACTCCCCTGGCCGGACTGAAGAAGCATACCAGAATAAGCGTGACCGGGAACCCTGTCTACAATTGATTTTATAAGACCAACAGGAGTGAACAAAATGGAAAGAAACACCTGTAACGTCGTGGTCCTGCTGCTGGCGGGGATGATCCTGCTGCTGGCGGCGGGGTGTTCCGGTTCCGCCGGCCGCGATGCCACGGACGGGGACGACGCGAGGATCCGGTGGAGGGACAGGGGCCTGGAACGGATGCTCCGGGAATATCTGGACAAGCCTTCCGGCGCTGTTTACCGCAGTGAACTGGGCGGAATTGCAAGCCTGCGCATTGTGGATTCGGATATCCAGCACCCCGGAGAAAGCAACGAGGCGTTTGCCGCCAGGCTGCAGGCGAAAAAGGCGGCCGGGCAGCAGCCCGGCGATAATATGGAACGGAAAATATATTATTTGGACGACTTAGTTTATTTTAAGGACCTGACCAGTCTGACTGTGGAAAATGGGTGGCTGGACAATATTGACGCCGTGCGGGAAATGCCGGGACTGACGGTGCTGGAAATTAAATCTTCTCATTTGGAGGATATCAGCGCCCTGGACGGCTTAACCAATCTGACCGGGCTGAACATTAAAGACAACGGCGCCTTTAGCCTGGAGCCGCTTTCTTCGCTGACAGGTCTGCAGGAGCTGGATTTGTCGCTCTGCGGCCAAAGCAAAAACCCCCTTGACCTGGCGCCCCTGGCGTCGCTGACCAACCTGAAAAAGCTGAATTTGCAGAGCAGCTACATAAAATCGTACGCGCCCCTCGCCGGATTAACCGGCCTGCGGGAATTACGCGCCGGATTGAACGACCTTACTCCCCTGGCCGGCCTGACCGGCCTTGAATTGTTAGACATAACGGTTAAAACCGGCGGCGCCCAGCAGCTTACCGACCTTGGCCCGCTGGCCGGCCTGAAAAAATTAAAGTCCCTGCAGCTCAGGCTTGGCCGGATCGGCGACCTCGGCCCGCTGGCCGCTTTAACCGCATTGGAATCCCTGAGCCTGGAAAACTGTTATGTCCGCGACCTCGGCCCGCTGGCCGGCCTGACCGGACTGAAACTTTTAAATTTGCGCGATAATCAAATCACCAGGCTGGATCCCCTGGCCGGGCTGCGGCAACTGGAGCGTTTGGACCTGCGCCAGAACCGGCTCAGGGATCTCCGGCCTTTGGCCGGGCTGAACAGTTTGGCGGTTTTGGACCTGTCGGACAATCCCTCTCTTTCCAGTCTCAGCCCCCTGGCCGGACTCCCAAACCTGACGACTTTGGAATTGAATTTCATTAGAAGTAATAATTTTGCCGCTTTAGGCCAAATACCCCGGCTGGAATACCTGTCGTTACAGCGGAATAGAATCAGCAACCTCTCTTCTTTGGCCGGCCTGATCGCCGTAAAGACGATCATCCTGGACGAAAATGAAATCAGCGATCTCTCGCCGCTGGCCGGATTAACCGAGTTAAGCACTCTGTCCTTAAACCACAACCGGATCAGCGATTTTTCGCCGCTGGCCGCTTTGACCGGCTTACATTCCCTTTCCCTGGACGGCAATGAAATCAGCGACCTTAACTCCATGACCGCGCTGTCCGGTTTGACCGGCCTGGATACCCTGTCCTTAAACAGCAACCGGATCAGAAATTTATCCCCCCTGGCCGGACTAACCGGACTGCAGACGTTATCGCTGGGCAGTAATTTAATTGAAAACATCTCGCCGCTGGCCGGCCTGACGGAACTCTCCTTCCTGGACTTAAAGGGGAATCCGCACATTGAGGATATGTCCCCGGCGGCGCACGTCGCCACTGTTGTAAAGTAAGTTTATTTAGACATTAAATTGGGCAAAAACGTGGCAATTTCGGGCACTAACATAAGCAAGGCGATGAGCAGAACAATGGCATACAAAAACGGCCAGATGCCGCGGAAAATTGTCTCCAGCGGGACGTCCGGCGTAATTCCTTTAATCACGTACACGTTAACTCCCACCGGCGGAGTAATCACCCCGGCCGCCGCCACCAGCACGATCATGA
>JAEXOR010000030.1 GCA_023439185.1 Bacillota bacterium
CCGGCGGTCGCCAAGTCCAGGGAGGCCTGGATGCCGCTGATGCCGCCCCCCACTACCATTACGTCGCCGAAACTGCCCTCGCAGTTGCCGCCCCGCAATTGACGGATACGCTCTTTTAGTCCTTCTGACAACTTTTATCACCTCGTCTTACCCATTAATTACCATTTAACATGGTTGAAAGCTGATTGTTTCAATTTTATGAAAATTATAAAGAAAAAAAAGAGCAAATTAAATCGCTTAAAAGCATGGAAGGCAGGTTAAACGGCGGGTTAAAAGAGGGTTAACCCTTTCAGGCTATCCTTATGAACGCCTTACTCAAAAAAGATTCGGCAGGGTAATATTATTACCCTGCCGATGGTAAAAACCATTTTTGTCCACGGGCGACCGCAAGGGCCGCCCTTATAGTCTATTGTCCGCAAACGTTATGCCTACTTTCCGGCTTTTTTCTCCCTGATAGCCTGGAGCACTTTTTCCGGGGTGATGGGCATGTCGGTAAACCTTACCCCAATGGCGTCGTAAATGGCGTTTGTGATCGCCGGGATAGTCGGCTGGACAGGACCTTCCCCTGATTCTTTAACTCCGAAGGGGGCTGTTGGGTCGTAACTGTCCACTATGGTAGTGCTTATTTCAGGCATTTCCATGGCGGTGGGCACCTTGTAATCATGCAGGGAGGCGTTAATCATCCTGCCGTTGGCGTCCATCTTCATTTCTTCATAAAGGGCCTGCCCCATGGCAAACATAATGGATCCCTCCACTTGTCCGTCCACACTCATGGGGTTGACCGCTTGGCCGCAGTCTCCGGCTTCGGTTACCCGTTCGACCCTGATTTTGCCGGTTTCCAGATCGACGTCAACTTCCCAAATCTGGCAACTGAAACCGAAGGTGGGCGAGTGGCCGATATTGGCGCCCTGGACCCTTTTACCACGGGTCAGGTCAATCCCTTTTAACCGCGGCGGGGAGAAGTGCCCGGTGCCCACCAGTGTCCCAACGGTATTGGTATATACGTCAACCACCTTTTCCCATTCGATGGTTTTTCTGGGTTCAAAGATAGAATAGAACCGGCCGTCCTTGACTTCCAACTGATCGGCCCTGCAGCCCACCATGCCGGCGGCCACTTCCTTAAGCTTCTGGTTGATCTCCGCGGCTGCTTCCTTGATGGCCACCCCGGAGGCATAGGTCAACCGGCTGGCGAAACTGCCCAGATCGAAGGTGCCCGTTTCGGTGTCGCCGGACACGACATGTACATCTTCATACTTTATGCCCAGTGCCTCGGCGGCCATTTGGGCCATCACGGTGTTGCACCCCTGGCCGATATCCGCGGCGGCGCAGTGGACCGTCACTCCTCCCTCGGTATCCACCCGGATCAGTACCGTGGTATGCGGTTTATAAGCCTGGTAAAGGGTATAGGCGGTGCCGGAAATATAATATCCGCCGGCCAGGCCGATGCCTTTGCCGAAGGGCAGCTTGCCGTGCTTCTCCAGGTAATCCGACTTTTCCACCGCTGTCTGCAGGCATTTTTTGTACTCGGTATGCGGTACGTGGAGGTTGCTGACGCTGCGGTAACCGGATTCGACGGCGTTTTTCATTTTCAGCTCGTAGGGGCTGATGCCCATCATTTCCGCCATTTCGTCCAGCATGCATTCCATGGCGTACCTGGGCTGGACCCCGCCGAGGCCGCGCATGGCGCCGCAGGTGGGCTTGTTGGTGTAAACCCGTCTTACCTTGGCGCGGGCGTTTGGCACTTTGTAAGGCAGGTGGATCATGGACGCGGTATAAAACATCACCACAATGCCCCAGCCGGAGTACGCGCCACCGTCCAGGGTGTTATTAAAATCAACGGCTTGAATATACCCGTCCTTGTCCAGGCCGATTTTCATTTTGATGTGGCATGGGTGCCGCCCCTTGTTAGTGGCGAACACTTCATTGCGCTCAAAAGTTACTTTCACCGGCCGGCCGGTTTTCCTGGACAGCAGGGCGGCGCAAAAATCAGCCGGGCTGGCCTCGCCTTTGCCGCCGAAACCGCCGCCGATGGCCGGCAGGGTGACACGAATCTTATTCATGGGCATTTCCATGACAATGGAAAGCTGGCGGTGCAGGTAATGGGGCACCTGGGTGCTGGACCATACCTGAAGCTTACCGCTCTGGACATCGTAACTGGCCAGCGCCGTATGGGGCTCTAAAAAGGCGTGGTTTACATAGGATGTGTGGAATTCCTTTTCCAGCACGTATGCGCATTCGGTGAAAGCTTTGTCCGGGTCGCCGAACAATTGATCACCGACATGCAGGATGTTTTCCGGCGCGTCGTCGTGTATTTTTACTTCGTTGGCCCGCTGCATGGATTCAAAGGGATCAAGCAGCACCGGCAGGGGTTCGTATTCCACCTCAATTAAGTCGAGGGCGGCCTCGGCGGTTTCTTCATCAATGGCGGCCACCGCGGCCACTCCCTCGTTGTGAAAGCGCACTTTGCCCACGGCCAGGGCTACTTCGTTGGCGGTCTGAGGCACAATGCCCCATTTATTCGGCGCATCCTCGCCGGTAATTACCGCCAGAACGCCGGGCATTGCGATAGCTTTGCTGTAATCGATTTTTTTGATTATGGCATGGGCGTACGGGCTACGCTTGATTTTACCATAGGCCATGCGCGGCAGCACCATATCGTCGGTATAAATTGCTTCCCCCTTCACTTTTAGAGGGCCGTCTATCCGCGGTACGCTTCTTCCCACCTGGGTGAAGTTTGGATTACCCATTACTTCACCTCCCCGGAGGAGATGGTTTCACCGGCGGCGCCGACTGCTTCGACAATTCTCTTGTAACCGGTGCAGCGGCAAATATTGCCCGCAATGCCGCGTTTAATCTCCGTCTCTGTGGGACGTGAGTTTTTATCCAGTAACGCTTTTGAAGTCAGGATCATACCCGGCGTGCAAAAACCGCATTGTACGGCTCCGTGATCCACAAAAGACTGTTGAATGGGATGCAGGGTACCGTCTTCAGCCACCAGTCCTTCAATGGTGGTGATTTTCTTGCCCTGACAGGTAATAGCCAGTGTAATGCAGGATAACACCGGTTCGCCGTCGATTAAAACGGTGCAGGCGCCGCAGTCTCCTTGGCCACAGCCTTTTTTGGTGCCGGTGAGGCCAACTTTTTTCCTGATCACGTCAACAAGTAAGTCCTTGGGGCTGACGGGCACTTCATAAATCCGGTTGTTAATGTCCAGTTCAATTAATTGTTTCACCAGTTATGCCTCCTTATAAGCCGGATGCGGCATTATACGCCTGTTGGAGTACCTTGCGGGTCAGCACGGCCACCATTTCACGCCTGTATTCCGCCGAAGCCCGGATATCGGAAATGGGCTTGGCTTCACCGGAGGTTGCCTGGGCTGCTTTTTCCAGCAATTCATTGTTCAGATCCCGGCCAACCAGCAGTCCCGGGATTTCCACCGAAACCAGCGGCACCGGGGAAACCGAGCCCATAACCAGTTTAATACTTTTAATGGTCCGGCTGTCATCTTCCAGCACCAGATTAACAGCCATATTGACGGCGTCAATTTCCATGGCGTCTCTGAGGCCGATATACGCATACCGGCTGGCGGATTTAGGCGCCGGCTCGGGCAAAATAAACTTGGTCAGCATTTCGCCTTCTCCAAGGGCGGTTTTGCGGTTGCCCAGGATGAATTTTTCCAGGGGCAGTTCCTTTTCTCCGGCGGTACTGCTGATGACCACGCTGGCGCCAAGAGCGGCCAGGGGCGGGGGAGTTTCCGCGGCCGGGGAAGCATGACAACTGTTGCCGCCGATTGTGGCCATAGTCCTTACCTGGACTGAACCCAGTTCTCCGGCGGCCTGGTGCAGAGCATAGTATTTTTCCTTAATTAAAAGGGAATGTTCAATTTCGGAAATTTTTACGGCCGCGCCGATAATAGCGCCTTTTCCAGGCACGTACGAGATACTCCTGAATTCTTCCACGTCATTGATATTAATCAAACATTCCGGTTTGAGCATTTTTTCTTTCATCATAATTAAGAGGTCTGTGCCGCCGGCCAGGATTTTAGCTTTGCTGCCCATGCGGCCGATTAAATTAAGTGCTTCACCGGATGTTTTAGGAGCGAAATATGCAAAGTCACTCAAGTACATCTTTATCGCCTCCCCGTTCATAATTGTGATTTGTTCTTTGAGCTATTGGTAGATGCTCTTGTATAGCTCTTGAAGGAATTCCTTGATAAAAATCTCCTCTGCTTCACGGAACAAAATTTGGTTTTTAATGATCACTTTTTTCTTGAAACTGGTATCCTTCTCAGCATAAATCTGTTTTAACCTGGCTTGGTTGGCTTGCACTTTAGCTAATCTCCTCGTTAAACAGTCGGCTATTTCTCCAGGGGTCATCAGATCCGAGGTCTCCAATCCCACGTTGAGGTCCAGGTAATACCACTCAAGCTCGGAAAGGAGTTTTTTCGAGGTTTCGGTGAGGGCCAGTCTGCCGTGTTCTGTAATGTAGTACCTGTTCCTTTCAGGCATTCTACCCTCCTTTTCCTTTTTGGAATAAACTAAATGTCTTTCCTCCAATCTTTTTAATACCTGGTAAATGGAGGCCACTCCCACCCTGACCCATCTTCTCATATCCCGGTTATCAATAACCTTGTCTATTTCATAGGCGTAGGAGGGGTTTTCATTGACTATGCTGAGCAAAATAACTTCAATATTTGACAATGTCTGCAATTTGATCACGCACCATTTATTTGATATGACCACCTGTTTTACAGAATTATCTGTATTATCGCTATTATCATTATTGTCTTTATTACTATAACATATAGTACTATAACAGTAAAGTATCTGCTTGCATTAATTACAAGTTTACACGGGGATTTTTAATAATTTGGCGGCGTTTTGGCCTAAAATTTTCTCTTTGGCCTTTTCGGGTAAAGGCAGCGACCGGATAGTATTTATGTTTTTACCGATATCCTTGACGCTGGGCCAATCCGAGCCGAACAAAACCTTATCCGCTATTCTGTCCAGCTCCGGGAAATAATCCAATAATTTTTGCGGCGGCAGTCCGGCTACTTCCATATAAACGTTTTCATGGAGCCGGGCCAAAAAATATGCCTGCTGATACCAAAAACCCCGGCCGCTGTGCACGATTACTATGGGCAAGTCGGGAAAATCAACGGCCACGTCGTCCAGGTAAAGAGGATTGCCGTATTTAAGCCGTGAGCCTTTAAATACCGAGGAGCCGGTGTGAAACATCACCGGGATTTGCAGTGCTTCCGCCTCGGCGTACAGCGGGTATAGCAAACTTTCGTTGGGGTAAAACAACTGGTACGTGGGGTAGAGCTTGACGCCCTTAAACCCGTTGTCCGACAGTTGTTTTAGTTCCTTTCTCGGATTTGGCGCCAGATAAGGATTCACACTGGCAAAGGGGATCAGTTTCTCCTGCCCCGCGCAGAATTCTAAAATATATTCGTTGGTACATGTTCCGGTGGCCGCCGGACACAATTCGGCCAGAACAACACCGTAATCCACTCCGCTTGCTTGCAAGTATCCCGTAAACTGCTTCGGATTGCGATAAAGTTGATAAAATTCCTGCCAGTCTTCCCCGGCCTGAATATTTTGCATATAATCAAGGGCGCTCTCGTTATAATGCTCATAATGCACGGCGTGGATATGAAAATCTATAATCGGAGCACTCATCAGTTACCACCTGATTTCCTGTTTTATTTTTAAATTTAGAAGAAAGTGCGACGCCGAGTTTAAATAAAATATAAAACAACAAAACATGTAAAAAAATCGCTTAAAAGCATGGAAGCTAGGTTATAAAAGGGTGAAACGGGGGTTAAACTGTTCAGGTTAATCTCGCCCTGAGTTTATAGCGCTGGATCTTGCCGGTGGCTGTACGCGGTAATTCCGGAACAAAATAGATCTTGCGCGGACACTTGTAATGAGACGCTCTTTCCCGCACATATTCCTTGAGTTCAATTTCCAGCTCCAGCGCCGGTGAATAACCGTCTTTAATAACGATAAAAGCCACCGGTTTATCCAAACCGGAATCATTCCCCTCCGCCACTACCCCTACTTCGTCAACCGCCGGATGCTCAAGCAAAATGCCTTCTATCTCCAGCGGTGAAAGCCATAACCCTCCCGGTTTAATCATATCGTCCGCACGTCCCACATACCAATAATAGCCGCTCTCATCCTGGTAGTATTTGTCGCCGGTATCAAACCAGGGGCCATAAAAACTTTGCCTGGTTTTTTCATGTTTATTCCAATAACAGGCGGCGCTGCCGTCGTTATTGATCCATAGCGTTCCAATCTCTCCCCGGGGCACTTCCTGTTCATCCTCGTCCAACAGCTTACCCTCGAAGCCTGGTAACAACTTGCCGGAACTGCCGGGTCTGATTTGTCCCGGGATGTTGGAAAGGTAAATCGCGCCGACGTCGGTGGAACCCACTCCGTCTACGATCTCCAGGTTAAATATTTTTTTCCACCGTTCGAAGATTACTTTGGGCAGCGCTTCTCCTGCCGATACACATAATCTGACGGAGGAAAGATCAAACTTGCGGCCTTCTTTTTCTAAATAATTAAGCATTGCCCAGTAAGAACTCGGCACACTGTAGAATAACGTCGGACGGTATTTTTCAATTACCTCAAATATTTTCTCCGGTTCAGGTTGCCCCGGATATAAGATGCTTGCCGCCCCGCAAAGAAATGTTGAGTCCAGAGAATTATTTCGGCCGTAGGAAAAATAAATTTTGGAAGTGGAAAAGACAATATCGTTTTCGGTCATTTTAATCACTTCCCGGCAATGCGGGGGCATAAAGTGCAAGAGGTCGTGGTGTAAATGGACAACTCCTTTGGGCATTCCGGTGGTTCCCGAGCTGTACAGCCAAAAGGCCATATCGTCTTTGGATGTCGGCGCCGCCTCCAGTTCGGGGGAATCGTTTTTGATTAAGTCCGCCAGGTTAAGCCGGCCTGGCTGCGGCTGTCCGACAATAACAAAATGGCGCAAGAATTTTAGATCTTTTTCAATTTGAGTAAACTGAGGCGCCAGTTCCGGACTGGTAATTAGTACTTTGGCCCGGCTGTCATTCAGGTAATAAAGATAATCTTTGGGTAAACCCATGGTACTGACCGGCACCGGTACCGCGCCGATTTTCATTACTCCAAAATAGATGGCTAAAAACTCCGGACAATCCGGCAGGCAGAACAAAACCCGGTTTTCCTGCTCCACTCCCAGGCCGCGCAACGCGTTTCCAATTCTATTGGCTGTCTCCGCCAGTTCTCCGTAGGTTATCGTTTTATCTTCATGGTAGACGGCTATTTTATCGGCGCGTCCTTCCTTGATATGCCGGTCTAACATAAAAACGGCTAAGTTAAATTCATTGGGGATATCTAACATATCCATATTTGTTTCCTCCCTGTACTAAGCTTTTTCAACTTATTTAATCAGAAAAGGAAAGTAATTCAGAAAAATCAGTAAAATTATTTTATAAATCAATTTTATTTTATAAAAGCAGGCCCCCGCACGTGAACCGCAGGGGCCTGCCCGAGCTCAAGAACAGTCAACTCTGTGGAGAAACCTTAAAAATCAGGTTTTAATACGATTCTCTGGGTCAGCTTGCCCGCGTGAGAATCCTGGAACGCCTGTTCTATTTGACTCATGGGCCGGAACTCCACGAAGGGCTTCACTTTAATTTTCTCATCCAGCACATATTGCATAACTTCCTTGTAGTACTTGGGCAGGCAGCCCCAGGTGCCTATTATTTCGGCATCAAAGGCCATCAGCCTGGACAGCATGTACTCAACCTTATGCATGCCATAGCCCACTACCATCAACTTGCATACAAATGAAAGCAGTTCCAGACCGATTTGCTGACCCATTTTGCTGCCGGTGCATTCAAATATTTTCCATCCATAAGACGGCAGCCCGGCTTCTTTGCAATAAGCTTTAAATTCGTCTCTGACTGCTTTAACGTCTTTATCCAGCGTGCTGATGCAGGCGGTGGCGCCGAAGTCCAATGAACGCTGCAGCTTTTCCTGGTTCCTGGCAATGGCTACAACCGCTTTGGCTCCCAGCACTGAAGCTATTTGAGTCATGTAAACGCCGATGCCCCCGGTGGCGCCGATAACCACAACCAGGTCTCCTTCGCTCAGTTCAGCCTTTTTGGCGGCCTGATAGGGGGAGGTGATGGCATCCGCCACTACGGACAGCATTTCCAGCGGGAAGTCCTTGCGGTCTTCCACCACGCAAAGGTCGGCTGCCGGCACGGGAATGTGGCTGGCGAAACCGCCGTATATGCCCAGGCTGTTGCCGGGCATTTTTTGCTTCAGGCAACGGTTGCCCCGGCCTGAGGCACAGATGGGACAATTATTGCAGGGCATCACTGCGGGGATAATTACTTCCTTGCCAATCATGCCCGCTTCGCCTGCCACCACTTTACCGCTGATTTCGTGTCCCAGGGTCAGCGGCGGTTTGGTTACGGTGGGCACTCCATCGTAGAAATATCCCACGTCGGTATGGCAGACCCCGCAACCAGCCACCTCGACCAATACTTCTCCCGGTTGCAGTTCCGGCACGTCGATACTGGTTTTAAGCAGTTTTCCGGGCTCCACCATTTGCCAGGTGTCAATTTTGGCCGGTACGCTCATATTCAAACCTCCTTAATGTGTTGATAATAATCAGTCTAAAGAATTTGGACTTTAGACTTGCGACATTTGACTTCCGACTGCTGTTTACTTACCCTGCCAGACGGGCTTGCGCTTTTCCATAAAAGCGTTGAGCCCTTCGACGGCGTCCGCGGTGGTCATTAATTGATTCAGGTAAATATCGTCGATAGTCTGAAGTCCTTCAATAAATCCTTTATTCAAGCCGGCCTTTATGGCTTTTTTGGTCAGTGCCAGTACCAGGGGGCTTAAAGCAAGGAATTTTTGCAGGAACTGGTTTAGCCCATCGTCAAATGAATCAAAGGGCAGAACGCTGTTCACCAGCCCCAGTTTTTCAGCCTTGGCGGCGTTAAAGACTTCCCCGCTCAAAAGCAGTTCCATGGCGTGGGTCAAAGAGGTCAGTTTGGGCAGCATGTAGCAGGCTACCGGCGGAAATACGCCGACAGCGATTTCCGGTTGCCCGAATTTAGCCTTGTCGGAAGCCACAACCATGTCGCAGAAAAGCACCAGTTCATATCCGCCGCCCAGTGCCGCACCTTTTACCGCCCCAATAATGGGCTTGTCATTGGCGTACATGGCGTGGAAGATGCTGTCAAATACCTCGATCATTTTGGCTACTTTATC
This sequence comes from Bacillota bacterium, assembly GCA_023439185.1. Lineage (GTDB taxonomy): Bacteria > Bacillota > Desulfotomaculia > Desulfotomaculales > Desulfallaceae > BRH-c8a. The sequence continues at coordinate 9,276 of JAEXOR010000030.1, forward strand.
CGGGGTATGGTCGGCCACGTCAACACCCGCCGAGAAGGCTTTACCCTCGGCGTTTAAAAGGATCAGGTTGCCGGGTTGATCCTTGGCCCATACAAACGCGTCGGCCAATTCTTCCATCATGGGAATTGTTAAAACATTAAGCGGCGGGCTGTTCAGGGTTATGGAAACCAGACCACCCTCGTTGCTTACCTTGATAAATTGGTAACTCATAGTAACCCCCCATGTTCACTTTAAGAGGATGTTCGAAAAGTCCGAACTCTCATTTGAAGCATCCGCAACCGCGTATTACAACAGGCGGAGAGGCTGAAAATTATGCCCCTCCACCATAATGCGTCAAAAATATATTAACATACGTTCAGAAAAAAGTCTATTCCTTGCGCGGAGCCATTACGGCGTCGATCAGTTCCTGGTCAAACGGTTTGCCTTCGGCCAGCAGTTGGCGGTACTTGATGAAATCAATGGTGTCCTTGCCGGTCAGTTTCTTGGTGTTGAAAGCGTTAAAGCCGAGGTAGGCTTCACTGCCCATATTGGTGCCCAGCCAATGACGATAGGCAAGCTTGTTCATATCCCAGAAGAATTTCTTTTTCTGCCTCATCATATCGATGGACATTTGCAGGCAGTTGGTGAACAGGTTGGTCAGGGTCCAGAGAATTTTGTTCACTTCGGCGTCCAGCAGTGACAGATCCACTTCGGCTTCCTTCATAATTGCCTTGGCCTGGGCCGCTGCTTCGCCCTTCACATTCTCGCCGTATACGATTTCGCCGTCTTCAATAAATTTATCGGTAATAACCAGCGGGTTGCGGATAAATTTGCCGTCTACCTTAAGTACGGGAACAGCCTTGGAAATCAGGCCGAGGTGCTTCATTTTATAGGCGCTCCAAACTTCGCAGGAGACGCAGTTCCACATTGCGTTTTCCATGCTCAGGTTCCAGTGCAGGAAGTCGGTGCTGCCGCCCACCGGCGCTGAACCGTGTCTGGGACCGGCCTGTCCGTAAATGGCCAGGTCGGAAGAGATGGCGATATCGCAGGCCATGCCGATTTCCTGGCCGCCGGCCACCCGCATGCCGTTAACCCGGCAGATAACCGGCTTTTTGCAGTCCAGAATGCCGTCCACCATGCCGTTGAACAGGTCCATGTAGGCCATGTACTCGCTGGGGTTGCCGCTGTAGTATTCGGCATATTCCCTGGTGTTGCCGCCGGTGCAGAACGCTTTGTCCCCTTCGGCGGTAAACACGACCGCCACCACGGACCTGTCCGCGGACGCGTTGGCCATACCGGCGATAACGCCTTTAACCATTTCGGTGGTGTAGGAGTTGTACTGGGTGGGGTTGTTCAGGATAATCCAGGCGGAATACAGGCCCGGAACCGCGTTGCCGTCCTTGTCGAGGATCGGTTTCTTCTCGTATTTTACGCACGGCGCGTCGGTGCCGAAATGCTCCTTGCCAAATAATTCGTGGTTCTTGACGTCTGTTTGCCGGGGCCATTTATTAAGGTCCATTCTTTTTCCTCCCATGCATTTTTTATTTTATCAAACCTAACTTGAACTAAAAATCATTTACCCTAACTTGTCCTGACAAAAGTTATGCCGGTTATTGGACTGCCCGTTATTAACCACCCCCTGCCAAGGACTGATAAAAACCATGTTTTTAAAGCATACCTATTTAATAAACTCGTAGGAAAGCTGGCCGTCGGGCATTTCGCATACGTTGACTTTTAGTTTCATCCCTACGCTTACTTCCGCTTCCGGGATGTTTTTGTCCAGTCTGCCGAAAACCTTGATGCCGTTAAAATCAGCCATGGCCAGGGTATACGGCACGTCCGCTTCGAAACCGGTGGGCGCGAAGCCGGCCCGGGTGAAGCTGACCAGGGTACCCTGGCCTTCTATTTTGTACCATTCCATATCGTCGCTCAGGCAGGCCGCGCAATCAGCCCGGGGCGGAAAATATTGTTTTCCGCAGGACTTGCACTGTGTGCCCCTCAGTTCGCCCTTTTCAAGGTGCTCCACGAAGGACTCAACCTTGGTCTGGGAAGCGAAACTTCTTCGTCCGAATTTTTCAAAACCCATTACTTCTACCTCCCCAGGATGATAACGTTGCCGTAAACACCCACTCCGCCGATATTGTGTACCAACCCTATTTCGGCTCCCGGAACCTGCATGGCTCCGGCTTCCCCGCGCAGTTGCAGCACAATGGTGCGGATCTGCGAGCCGCCGGTGGCGCCGATGGGATGGCCCTTGGACAGCAGGCCGCCGTCCACGTTGACCGGTATCTTGCCGCCGATATAAGTTTGTCCGTCGCGAACCAGTTCCACTCCCTTGCCGGGTTCGGCAAACCCCAGAGCCTCATAGGCCAGCAGTTCGGCGATGGTGAAACAATCGTGCACTTCAGCCACGTTGATGTCCTGGGGTTTTAACCCCGCCATGGCGTAAGCTTCTTGGGCGGCTGCTTGGGCACAAGAGATGGCGTAGAGGCTCTCACGTCCGGTAAGGGTCATGGAAGCGGTGGCCGCGCCCAGTCCCATGAACCAGACCGGCTTTTTGCTGATTTCTTTAGCTCTGTCTTTGTTGGCGATAATTACGCAGGAAGCGCCGTCGGCATTGGCGCAGCAGTCGAACCGTTTTAAGGGGCTGGTCACCACCGGCGCGGCCAGGGCTTCGTCCAGGCTGACTTCTTTGCGGTACACGGCTTTTTCATTGATTACGCCGTATTTGGCGGATTTAACCCTGATCATGGCCAGGTCTTTTTCCGTGCTGCCGTATTTGTCAAAATGGGCACAGGCGTGCATGGCGTAATACGCGGGCATCATGGTGCCGAAGGGCGATTCCCACATGATGTCGGCGCCCCGGCCCATCCGCTCCTGGGAGTCGGCCGATGTAATTTCCGACATTTTTTGAAAGCCCAGGACCAGGACTATGTCGTGTAAGCCTGACTTGACCATTGCGTAACCGGCCCTCAGACCCGAGGTGCTGGCCGAGCAGACCGATTCAATGTTGAAGGTGGGTTGGGGGTTCAGTCCGAGATACTCGGCGATGATCCCCGAGGGGCTGCGCTGGCTGTCATATTCCGGAGCCGAACAGATAATTGAGGCGCCGATATCAGAGGCGCTTATTCCGGCATCCTGCATGGCTTCCTTGAAAGCCTCAAAAGCCAGTTCCCTGATTGAACCTTTGTACCCCCGGTAAAAGGGGCTTTGGCCTACGCCTATTATTGCTACATCCTTTGGCATAACTGTACCTCCTCGGAAATTGATCACATTTCCGTAATTACATCATAACCATACCGCCGTCGACACAGATGGTCTGGCCGGTTATATATGATGACTCGTCTGATCCCAGGAAAACCACTATCGGGGCAATTTCATCCGGGCTGGCAAACCGGCCCAGGGGGATGCGTTCCAGGTATTTTGGCGCCAACTTCGGATCAGTGGAGATTTTTTTGGTCATCTCTGTTTCAGCCATCGGCGCGATGGTATTGACCCTGATTCCGTATCTCGCCAGTTCTTTGGCCGCGGATTTACTTAAAGCATAAATCCCGCCTTTGGCGGCGGTATAGTTGACCTGGCCGATGGTGCCCAATAGCCCCGCCGATGATGTAACGTTAATGATCGAACCGGATTTTTGCTCCATCATTGGGCCGGCAACCGACCTGATGCAGTTGAAGGGGCCGGTAAGGTTAATCCTTATTACATCTTCCCATTGTTCCGGAGTCATTTTCCACAGCATGGCGGGCCTGGTGATGCCGGCGTTATTGAACAGAATGTCCACCCTTCCGAATGCGGCCATGGTTTCATCCACCATTTTTTGCACTTGCTGGTGGTCGCCCACATCCACATTCATGATCAGATACCGGCCGCCGCAATCTTTGACCTTTGCCACCACCGGGTTGTCCGGGCTGATGCTGCGGCTGATCATTACCACCGACGCACCCTCCCTGGCCAAAGCCACCGACACCGACTCGCCTATTCCCTGGCGGGCGCCTGTAACTATGGCTACTTTCCCTTGCAGCCTCACAAATAATCACCTCTGACCAACGTTATTTTTGACCGTTCCGTCATGCAAAGCTAGTACCCCTCATAACACATCATAGAACGGTAAAGCTAAAAAAAAAATCGCTTAAAAGCATGGAACACAGGTTAAAAGGCGGGTTAAAAGAGGATTAACCTTTTTAGGTTAAAATCAACCGGCTTGTTCCAATAATGAACTGATCTAATAAAAAAATATGCAAATTTTGTTCCTTGAGCAAATTTTCAAAAACACCTGCGTTAGATGCCCGGTTTAGCTATGTTCTAAGTAAAGTCTTTCCTGATTTAGTGTAGGAAATTTATACACTGTAAGATAGTAAGACACTCTCACTTTCGCAAGGGGTTACGTTTTTACGGGAAACAGAATTTTCTTGCTGCGTACATCATATAACCCGGAAGGTGTAATTCTGACAAAGGGTACCCCGGTGTGCGACAGAAAATCCAGAGTAACCAGGGGACCGGGGTGGCTGCCTTTACTCAGCAGATATTCTTCAATGACTTTTAAATCCTTGTTGAGACAGGCCATATTCTGGTCCGACATAATACCGCCGATTACCAGCGGACATTGTCCCCTGATTATTCCCCCGTCAACCAGTACCATCCCACCTCCTATTTCCATCATCCGGTTAAAGGCCAGCGCCATATCGGAGTCATTATTGCCAATTACATAAGGGGTATGATGATCGTGGGCGGTACTGGTGGCCAGTCCGCCGATGGAAGCGCCAAAACCCGTCAAAAATGATGTGACGAACCTGTCCCCGTCCAGGTGCACCATGCTGATTTTAAGCATCTCGGGGCTGTTTATCATCAACCGGTTGGATTCAACCGGGAGGTCCACGTACGCCGGTTTTGTAATCGTGCGGTTTACAATTTTTATTACCGGTACTGTTTCATATCCCCGGCCCGCCGGTGAGGCCTGAACCGCAAAGTGATCCGCGACTGCCCGCGAAGGGAAAACCCGCCCGGGACGCCAGTCTCCAATATTGAAACGGGGACAATGCAATGCAAATTCCCGGATTAGTTTTCCGTTTTCCGCTATTATATCGCCATTGACCATTACTTTTACCGGAGCAGGCAAGGCCGGATTTTCCAGAAAAAGAATATCAGCGAAACGGGATGGTCCGATACCGCCGATTGCCCGGTCAAGACCCAGGTACTGCGCCGGGTTGATGGTCGCCATTTGGATCGCTTTTACGGGGGGGATGCCGAACCTGACTGCCTCTTCAACCAGGTAGTCCATGTATCCTTTGGTTAAAATGTCACCGGGGCTGAACCAGTCCGGAGTCATCATCATCCACCTGGACTCGCACTCCGGGTCGGCGGTGATGACCTGCGCGAGGGTCTCCAGGTCATTCCGAATGGAACCGTGCCGGAACATGGCATGAATTCCGAGACTTACCCGCAATTCTATCTCCTCGGGGGTGATACTCTCATGGCATGATGTGATCCCGGCGTTGATTAAAGCGTTGAGTGTTTCGGGTGAGCAGCCCGCGGCGTGACCCTCAATGCGTTTTTTTATCCGGCGTACCAGGTCCAGCTTGCTTAACAGCTCTTCGTCCAGGTCGACGGCTCTGACCCAGCCCACCAGTTCGCCCACCGAAAGGGCCCTCGGATGGTTGACAAAGCTGATAAATTCATCCATGGAAAGGCTTTCGTGACCCTCTATATGCGGGATTATGGGATTGGCCGCCGGGATGGAAAAAAAGAACTTCAGCGGCAGATGCTCGGTCATATCCAGCATGGCCTGGATACCCGGCGCCCGCAACGCCGCAGTCAGTGATTTAGTTTCCGTCATGATAGCCGTTGTGCCCCGGGGCAGTATTTCGTTGGCCAAAGCTATGGGATTGGAACTGAAATCGGTGTGCCCGTGGGGATCGATATAACCGGGCGCCAGAAACAGTCCGGAGGCGTCGATTACTTCCGTGGACTCGCCCACCATATTTTCCGATGTACCAACATAAGCAATCCGGCTGCCTTTTATGGCCACCTTTAACCCGGTCATTATTTTACCGTTATAAACATTAATCAGCCCGGCGTTAACGATCACCTTGTCGGCGAAAACCTTGCCGAGGGGCGTCCGGATTAAATTTTTATATTCCATCATGTTCATTGAATATCTTACCTCTCGTTTCAACAGGAACATTTGGCCGTTCCGGAAGTGCGTGATTATCCGCCGTGCCGGCGGCCGGTGGCAAAGCAAACAGTGCCGCCCCTATGGCGCCGGTAAGTTGAGTGTCGTACCCGGGCTTTAATGCCGCGTAGCCAAGTCCCTTTTCCAGGCGGCTGACTATGCCTATGTTTTTGGCAATTCCGCCGGTAATGACAAAGTCTTTTTTGATCCCGTTGCGTTTCAGCAGCGCGATGACGCGTTGAGCCATGGCGGAGCAATAGGCCGCCAGAACCTTCTCTTTGGGCCACCCCGACCTAAGCAGGCGGGTTGCTTCGGATTTGGCGAACACCACACAGGTGCTGCTGACCGGTTCGGGCTCATCTTCCACCAGTGATCTTTCGCCCAACTCTTCAATGGGGATCTCCAGCAGTTCGGCAAATACCTCCAAACCGCGTCCGGTCCCGGCGGCGCATTTATCGTTCATCAAAAATGACAGAACTTTACCGTTTTCATCGATATTAATAACTTTGCAGTCTTGTCCGCCCATATCGAGGATTGTCCGGACGGTGGGACCGTACATGAAATTGGCTCCCCGGGCATGGCATGATATCTCTGTAATGGACTTATCGGCAAAGGGTACGTTAACCCTGCCGTATCCCGTGCCGACCGTGAAATGAATATCGTCCGGGGTCATGCCGGTGCCTTCCAGCGCCCGGTCCAATGCCCTTAAAGCGCTATCCGGGCTACTTGAGCCGGTGCGTATGCTGGCCACGGCATAAAGCTGGCCGTTACACATAATCACGCATTGGGAGCTGACCGAGCCCACATCGACGCCGCAGGTTATAACGCCGGCTTTTTTCCAATCAATGCCGGGGTTATACCGGTTATATTCTTTCCATCTCCAGAAATCTCTCCTCTGTTCAGCCATTTACCGTCCTCCAAAAAAGCTTTTCGGATTAATCAACGGACCGACCTTTCCGCGGCAATTACGGCGGCACCCAGCGCGCCGATAAAATCAGGCCCGTCCGGCAGCACAACCTTCATTCCCAGGCTGTCTTCCATCGATTTAACAAACCCCGGGTTATTTGCCATGCCGCCGATGAGAACAAGGTCTTTTTCCACGCCGACCCGCCGGATCAGTGAGGTAATCCGGTCGGCCACGGCGTCCAGGACGGCCCTGGCGATATCCTCTCCGGCGGTTTTGGCGTGAATTAATGATATTACCTCGGACTCCGCGAATACCGCGCACTGGGCGTTCATCGGCACTTTCTTCGTGGATTGCAGCGATAGTTCGCCCATTTGTTCAACGGAAACCTCCAGTGCCCGGCTCATGGCCTCCACAAATGAGCCTGTCCCCGCCGCGCACTGATCGTTAACGGCAAAATCAATAACCCGGCCATTCCGGTCGACCTTTACCGCCCGGATTTCCTCAGCGCCGACATCCACGACAAACCCGGCGCCGGGACACGCGAACTTGGCTCCCCTGGCGGCGGCGCTCACATCTGTTATGTCGCTGTTCGCGAAAGCGACCTCGGTCCGGCCGGCGCCGGTGGCTGTTATGTGGCTTAAATCCGTTTCTTTCAGTCCGGCTTTTTTTAAGGCCTGGTTAAACGCGTCTTCGGCGGCTTTCTTTTGATTGAAACCGCTTAATACTTTACCTTTGGCCAATATCCGGTTGTCTTTCAATATTACTACCCTGGTGTATTTATTTCCAGCGTCAACACCGGCTGTGATCATGATCCGGCCCTCCACCTTTTGGAAATATTCTAACATAAAAAATCCGGTTGTGAATCAAATCTGAAAAATGCTCCACTTGTGAGATGTTCCTTTTTAGTTGTATAATAAAGCTACATACTGTTTTGTTAGTGTATATTATGTGTACTGTTAAACATTTTTCTATCGGTACTGTCCGTGTATCTCAATCAGTGCCGGCGATTTCCGTATTTCTATCAAAGGTGGTTGGCGTATAATGATAGCTAAAGAAATAATGGAACCTACCGAGATTAGTATAACTCCCAGTTGCCGGTTGGGCGACGCAATTGAATTGCTTCGGCAGACCAAGCTTTACGGCATTCCCGTTGTTGATCACCAGAATGTGCTGATCGGATTGTTTACCAGGTCAAATTTATTCGATTGCCTGCTAAACGGGATGGATGTTAATGATCTAGTAGCCAATCATTATATTGAGGACGTCATCTTTTTTAAGGAGGATATGGTATTCAATAATTTATCCGAGCTGAACCAGTGGCTCAGGAATGTGCGCATCGGGCAAACACCCGTGGTCAATTTGAAAAATGAGCCGGTTGGTGTTATTACCCAGGCGATGATCGTTAATTTTTTGCTTGACCATATTGATAATTTACACAAAAAAGAATATAGAACAACAGAACAATTTATTCAGCAGGGTAATGACCTTTATAAGATCAACGGCACCAGATACACCATCAACTCTATTATAAACAAAAGTGACACCATGGAGGAAGCAAAAAGACTTGCTTTATTGGCGGCCAACAATTCCTCGACCGTCTTAATCACAGGAGAATGCGGTACCGGCAAGGAATTGTTCGCTCAGGCAATCCATAACGCCAGTGACCGCTGGACGAAACCGTTTATTAACATTAATTGCGCCGCTATTCCGCCTGAACTGGCCGAGTCGGAATTGTTCGGCTATGAGTCGGGATCCTTTACCGGCGCCGCCAAACATGGGAAACCCGGCAAATTTGAGCTGGCGCATAAAAGTACGATTTTTTTGGATGAAATAGGGGACATGCCGTTATCGCTGCAGAGCAAAATGCTGCGCACTATTCAAGAAAAAGAGGTCATCCGCATCGGCGGGCTGCAGCCGAAAAAAATTGACGTGCGGATTATTGCCGCCACCAATAAGGATTTGCTCAAACTGGCCTATGAAGGCAAATTCCGGTTGGATTTATATTATCGTTTAAAAGTTTTATCTTTGAATATCCCGCCCCTTAGAAATCACATGGAAGATATCCCCGTTCTGGTGGATTACTTTATCACCAAATACAATAATCCGCCGGAAAAACTGATTAAGGGTATTACGGACGATGCCCTGAAATTTTTAGAAAACTATAACTGGCCCGGTAATACCAGGGAGCTTGAAAACCTGGTTCAAAGAGCGATTATTTTTTGCAAGGGCGATATTATTAAAGTGGATGATTTGGGTTTTAATTACGGCGAAGAGAACGCCGATAAAATATATTCGCTTTCCGGAGTTGAAAGGGAAGCGATATTTAAAGCCCTGGAAATAACCAAGGGAAACAAGCTAAAAGCGGCCAAGCTATTGGGCATCAGCCGCTCGACGCTGTACAAAAAGCTGATGGAATAATTTTTAACCGCTTATTTTCTCTGTTGTCGCCCGGCCGCCCCTGTATGTATTAATGACCTCGGCCATGATGCTTACGGCAATCTCTTCGGGTGTTTCCGCCCCGATATCCAATCCGATGGGAGAAAATACAACAGCCAGTTTTTCATGGGGCACTCCCTCTGCCGTCAACTGGCCCATTACCGCTTTGATTTTCCTGCGGCTGCCGATCATGCCGATATATGCCGCCGGGCGATCAATAAGCTTCCTCAGGCAGTCCCGGTCGTGTTGGTGGCCCCGGGTAACTATTATCGCGTAGGTGCCGGGTCCGATGTCCAAATTTCCCAGCGCCGCCTCAAAGTTATCGCATACCACCCTGTCCGCCTCGGGGAAACGGACGGTATTGGCGAATTCCGGTCTGTCGTCGACAACGGTAACTTTAAAACCCAGGAGCGAAGCGATGCTTACCAGGGGCAGGGCGATATGTCCTCCGCCGAGTATCAGCACTTCGGGATTCAGAATGCCCGGTTCAATGAAAAATTCCACCTGCCGAGCATTATCCAATGGTGATGTTACAAGCAGGGGTTTAATACTTTTGCCCAGGCTGCCGGCGGCGGAGACGGCCAGACTGTTTATATCGGCGGAACCCAAATCTCCCACCAGATATTCATCGGCCAGGAAAATCGCTTTCCGGCCCGTCGGGATCGGGGTTTCCCCTTTGATGCCGGTTAAAGTAACCAGTACGGGTTTTTCATTATAATTTATTGATTGCACGTACCGGTTCAGGATCTCCAGGGTATGTTCGTCTTCCTTGCTGATATAGTCCACAAATACATCCATCACGCCGCCGCAGATCATTCCTTCACCGGCTGTGATATCACCGGTCAGGTCAATATGGCGGGTGAATGATTTTTTAATTTCCAGGGCCTTAAGGCATTCACCCTTGATGATCTCTTCTCCAAGCCCGCCCCCTATGGTTCCGTGTATAACGGGGCCGGCGGCAACAATCATTTTGGTCCCGGCCCCCCGGGGGGTTGAACCGATCGCGTTGGTAATCACGGCCAGCGCGGCGTCCTGTCCGCCTTCCAGTAATGCGATCAGCTTTTTGATTATTTCAAGATCCATTTTAAGCGTTTCTCCTTCCTCTGAGGCTTAAACAAAGGAGGGCTTCAAGAACCCCGCCGGCCACCGCGCGGGATTTATCCGAGATCGTGAAACAGTGTTCCCGGGCCGCCCGGGGGTCTATATCCCCCACTTTCATCCCTTTATGGACGTTTAGGCCGTCTTTTAACAACCCTCTTAGCACCCCGTCAATGGTGGCCGTCAGCGGGACGCCTTCAACCAAGGCAAGTAACTCTCCCTTGGCCACTTGATCACCGATTTTTTTCCGGGCGTCAAAAATTCCGGCGGCCGGCGCCCGCAGGACGCGTTCCTCCCCGAAACCGCCTATGATGCCGGGAATCCCGGTATTTGGTTCGGCGGCGCCGGTTAAAATCACCCGGCCTAAATTGTGCCCCCGTTTGGTTTCCACCACCGCGTGCACATCAATTCCGGCGGTAAAACCCGGACCCAGTCCTATGACTACCGGCGCTTCATCAATGCCGGTGCCCAGGTTCTTTTTGGCCAGCACGGCATCTATCACAACAGCCGGCTTTAATGCGCCCACCAGGCTCCAGCTCGGATCCACCGCCACCGCGATATTGCCTTTATCCAGGATAGCCCTGATTTTATCCACGCCGGCGGCCGATTCGGCCGTTACATCTTCCACAGTATACTTTCCCTCGTAGATGGCCTCGGCAAAGGATACCGGGCGGCGAATTACCGTCGGTTGTTCAATATCCAGCATGACCACGGAGTATCCGCATCTGGCCAGCCTGTGGGCGGTACCACTGGCCAGATCCCCTGCGCCTTTAATCAGTACCGGGTTGTTATTCAACATCATTCGCCCCCTGTTCAAAGCTGATGAGCCGGTTATAATCTTCCCAGGTATCGATATCGAAAATTACTCCCATATCGTCAACGTCAACCCTGGCCATTTGCCGGCGGCAGCGCTCAATGATTTTACGGGCTCCGGTATCGCCGCTGAGAGTGATCAGAGCCGGAAACAGCTCTTTGTCAAATAACACCGGGTTGCCCCTTTGCCCCCGGTAAAACGGCGCCGCTATATATTTCCCACTCAGACGATATCCGGCGATAATTTTATCAATGGTGGAGGTTTGCAGCAGCGGCTGATCTCCCAGCACGAAAAGCACCGCCGCGGCTGAATCCCCCAGCGCGGTCAACCCGGCCTTGATTGAGGTGCTCTGGCCTTTGGCATAATCCGGGTTATACGCAAAACCAACGGGAAAATGCTTGAGCCCCTCGCTGACTTCTTCCGCCCGGTGTCCGAGAACAACAACTATTTTGTCCACCCGGGAACCGATTAACGCTTGTACGACGGCCGCCGTCAAAATTCCATCCCGGTAAGGCAGGAGCTGTTTAGGCGTGCCCAGGCGGCTTGAAATCCCACCGGCTAATACCACAGCGGCAATCAAAAAAACAATACCTCCACCACCGGCAGGTTTTCCCTGGCGGCGCCGACGATTACTCTTTTCGCGCCCCCCCGGCCAAGTAGAACCGCGATCTCCCGGGCCCGGTTCAGTTCTTCCGGCAGTTGAACCTTGTTTATGAAAGGGACCCAGCGGCTGTTTTCGGGGATGTCCTTGCGGTATCCATCGGGATGCAGCAATACCGTTGCCACCATCGCGGGGGTCATCAATTCACCCTCCCGGACACCGGTCAGCCTGGAAACTATTTCGGGCCGGTGTACATTTTCCTTAATCAGCGGCTTATACAGGCAATCCACTCCGATCACCGGAATCACCAATGTGGTTAAATCCGGAATCACCGGTTCACCATCCCGGGGGGCTTTAAAGGGTTTGCGGGCCGCGCCGTCGGCCTCGACCAGCACTAGATCGGCTCCGGCTTCCAGCAGCGGGCCGGTTGAATTTTTATCGATGCCGATAATTTTATTTTCAGGCGTCAGGCCCAAACCGGCCACCACCACCGGGCAGGTTTTAAAGCTGTTTTTAAGGGCGGAACAAAGAACATTGGGATCCGGTTCAAGGATCACGTTTATTTTTTGATTGGGGTCCGGGGCGAGAATACGGGTGGTGGTGGTCAGAACAACTTTATATCCCAAGTTCGCGGCTTCATAACCCATGGCGAACATGGTGGTGGTTTTTCCCCCGCCGCCCACCAGGGCGACGACTTCACCCCTATGCACTTCAAAAGCGTCAAGCAGGGCGCCCATATTTGCAAGTCCTTTCCGGCAGCCGCGAAAATTTTATTTATTAACATAATACCATAAAAATAAGAGGACATCACAACTCTGCTTAGACACCTTTTCAACGAACTGAGGGGGCGCCGCAACGCCCCCTGCTTCGTTAATTTTTTTGTTTACCCGGCGTTTGATTCTTTTTCCCTTTTTTCCTTTAACGCGCGCCATACCTTTTCGTAGCTCAGGGGCAGGCTGTTCACCCGGATGCCCATGGCGTCATAGATGGCGTTGGCATAGCAGCCCATGGTGGGGATGGTGGCGCCTTCGCCCACTTCCTTGACACCCCAGGGACCGGCAGGCTCATAGCTTTCTACCAACTGAGAGGTCACCTTGGGCATATCCACGGCGGTGGGCAAGCGGTACTCGCCCAGGTTGGGATTGAGGATTTTCCCTTTGTCGTCAAAAAGGACCTGCTCCCAAATCGACTCGCCCATGCCCATGAACAGCGCCCCGTGCACCTGGCCGTGCAGCAGGCTGGGGTTAATCACCTGGCCGCAGTCGTGGACGTCCCATACTTCTTTAACGTCAATTTCGCCTGTTTCTTCATCAATTACCACTTCGCTGATCTGGGCGGCGAAGCTGTATGCCGGCGAGGTGCCCACCGCCGCGCCTTTAAACGTGCCGCCGAGCTTGGGCGGGGCGTAAGAGCCTTTGCCCACCAGCGGACCTTTGCGGACGAAAAATTCCCTGGCCACTTCGCCGAAAGGCTTTGTTTTTTCGGGATCGGAAAGCGAGAAAACAGTGCTGTCCTGGCAATCCAGATCTGCGGCGTCAACTTCCAGCATTTCCGCGGCCATTTCCAGCAATTGAGCCTTAACCTCTTCACCGGCTTGCTTTACTGCTGAGCCGGACATCAGGGTTTGACGGCTGGCGTAGGCCCCGAAGTCGTGCGGTGTTGTCTCGGTGTCGGCGGAAACAATTTTCATGTTTTCATATCGAAAGCCCATTGCTTCCGCGGCCATCTGGCACAATACCGTATCGGAACCCTGACCGATATCCGTGGCCATGGTGTATAAGGTGGCCGCGGTGCCGTCTTCATGCACTTTGATGATGGCCGAAGCATGGGGCAGGTTGGTGCGGTAGATGGGGTATCCGGCGCCGCTGACAAAGCTGCCCACGCCGATGCCGATGCCCCTGCCCTTGGGCATTTTGCCTTTTTTCTGTTCCCAGCCCGATATTTCTTTGGCTTTATTGATGCATTCCGTAAGCTCGCAGGATTGAACCGCGAAATCATTAGGCGTGACGGTGTTGGGCTGGCGGGCATTTACCAGGCGCAGCTCTATGGGATCCAGGCCCAAATCCGTGGCCACGTTGTCCAGGTGGCATTCAAAGGCATACCTGGGCTGGGGCGCGCCGTGTCCCCGCTGGGCGCCGCAGGCCGGCAGGTTGGTATAGGCCCGGATCATGTCAAACTTGAAGTTGTCAAATTCATAGGTCAGAGGCAGCATGGCGCCGGCGTAATAGGCGGTGGCAATACCCAGGCTGGTATAGGCGCCCCCGTCCATCATGAAATTGGCGTATACCCCGAGTATTTTACCGTTTTTATCCACGCCGGTGGTAACTTCCATGATCTGCTTGTGGCGGCCCCGGTTGTGGGCAAACATTTCGTGCCGGTCGTAAAACATCTTTACCGGCCGGCCGGTAAGCTTTGAGAGAACCGCTCCGGCAAACTCCAGTCCGGTGGGCTCCAGCTTACCGCCGAAACCGCCGCCGACAAAGGTTTTAATTACCCGCACGTCCCCCATTTTCAAGCCGAACTCACGGGCGATATAATACTGGAAATAGTGGGGCGACTGGGTGCTGGAGTAAACGGTGAGTTTTCCGCCTTCCCAGATTGATACCGCCGAATGGGGCTCGATGGGACACTGATAAGTCCGGTTGCCTTCAAAACGGTCGGTGCGGACATGGTAGGCCTCTTTAAATGCCTTTTCCACATCGCCAAAATTCTGGTGAATTTCCGTATTGATATTCCGGGGGTATTCGTCGTGAATTTGCGGGGCGCCCTCTTTAATGGCTTCCTCGGGGTCGAAAACCGCGGGCAGCACTTCGTAAGCAACTTTAATTAGCTTGAGGGCTTTATATACGGTTTCTTCATCCAGGGCGGCCACGGCGGCCACTTTGTCCCCCACAAAACGCACCTTGTCGCTGCAGAAAATACTCTCATCCCAGCGGGCCGGACTAATGCCATATTTTAGGGTGGGCACGTCTTTATGGGTGATAATTGCTTTTACCCCGGGTAATTTTTCCGCTTCCGAAGTGTCGATATTTAGTATCCTGGCATGGGCGTAGGGGCTGGTCAATATTTTGCCCACCAGCATGTTGGGAAATTTAAGATCACCGGTATATTTTGCCTGGCCGGTCACTTTTACCCGGCCGTCCATTTTGGGTACGCTTTTACCAATTACTGAATACTTTTCGGCCACAGCGTCCATCCCTCCTTATTATCCAGTTTGCTTTATTCGTTGGCGGCAGCCAGAATCGCCTTCACTATGTTCACGTATCCCGTGCAGCGGCACAGGTTTCCGGCTATGGCTTCCCGCGCTTCATCCTCCGTTGGGTGCGGGTTTTTGGTCAGCAATGCCCTGGCCGACATAATCATGCCCGGCGTGCAGTATCCGCACTGCACCGCGGCATTATTAACGAAGGATTCCTGAATTTTGTCCAAATTCTCATTGGTGGCCAACCCTTCAATGGTGGTTATTTCGTGGCCATCCGCTTCAACCGCCAGCACAATGCAGGAGTTTACAGGCTTGCCGTCCATTAAAACAGTGCATGAACCGCAGTCCCCCAGTTCACAGCCTTTTTTGGTGCCGGTTAAATCCAACTCGTCCCTGACGAAATTAACCAGTAGAGTGTTGGCTTTTACAACCCGGGTGTAGTCATCCCCGTTGATATTGATGGTGACCAGGTATCTGGTTACGCCGTTATTGTCAACTAATGCCTGCACTTTTAATCCCTCCTACACATGTCCTTCATTAATGGCTTTACGCAGGGCGCGCTTGGTAAAGACCCTGACCATGTCCCGGCGGTATTCCTCGGAGCCGCGGATGTCGGAAATGGGCCTGCACTCCTTGGCTGCGCAAACGCCTGCTTCCGCTAATAAATCTTCGTCGACGGCCTTACCGGTAATTATGGCCTCGGCCTGGGTAGCCCGCATGGGTACGGGAGCCACGGCGCCCAAAGCGATTCTGGCGTTTTTACATACGCCGCCGTCCATTTCCACCGCTACTGCCACTCCAACCACCGCTAGAGCGCCGGAACGGCGCAGTCCAAACTTGATATATGTGCTGCCGGTGAAAGAATTGTCGGGGATTGCTATCTGGGTGATTATTTCATCCTGGGCAATTTGAGTTTTTCCGGGACCGACAAAGAAATCTTCCAGAGGCATAACCCGTTCACCCTTTGGACCCGCCAGGGTTATGACAGCACCCAGCGCGATCAGGATTGGCGGCAGGTCCGCAGACGGCACGGCATTGGCTATATTGCCGCCAATGGTGCCCACATTCCTTACTTGATTGTTGGCCATGTGGTGAGCGGCTTCACACACGGAGAGATACTTGTCCTGCAGCAGTTTGTCATTGCATATGGTGTTATGCGTGGCTCTGGCGCCTATAACTACGCCTTTCCCTTTTACGTATTCGATACTGGTCAATTGAACAAGCTGTTTCAGCGAAATAAGTACTTCCGGAGCGGTAAGACCGTGCTTCATTTTATTTAACAGGTCGGTGCCCCCCGCAAGCACTTTCGCCGTCGGGCCTTTTTCCGCCAGCAAGGTGCATACCTCTTGCACGCTGGACGGCATGTGGTACTCAAAATCCGGTAAAAACATATTTTTCCAAACCCTCCTTGTGTTGGATTATTTTGCACTGGTTTTTTTGAACGACGTTCTCTATTGTGTACGTAATTATATTATGAATTATCTGAAAGGACTTGTCAATAAACAAATCATTCAAAAAAACAACATTAGTGGACAGTTGAAATGTACTATAAAAAAATATACAATTTACATGCGTTGGTGTAAAATTATTTATCATAAGTTTAAAAAATAATTAACTGATATTCAAGGAGGCATATTTAATTTGGCTGAACATAATGAACTGTTCAAGAAAATAATTTCCGCCGAGGATTACTTGAATAATGTGTTTATAGAAAGAGAAACCCTGATCTCTTTGCTGCTTTTAACTATTTTTTCCGGGCAGAATATGTTTATTCTGGGTAAACCAGGGGTGGCCAAATCGGAAATAGTGTATCAGACTTCATTACTGTTCAGGAATGTCAAAATATTCAGGTACCTGCTGACCAAATATACCACGCCCGAGGAAATCTTCGGCTCCATATCCCTGGAGGAACTGAAAAAAGATCGTTTTTACAGAAAGATTACTAATAAATTAGCCGATGTTGAAATTGGTTTTCTGGATGAGATCTTTAAAGGCAACAGTTCAATACTAAACAGCCTCCTGATGATCGCCAACGAAAAAATCTATATTAATGATACCGAGGTGGTCAACGTCCCCCTCATTTCTTTATTCGGGGCGTCCAACGAGATTCCGGACGAGGAAGAAATGGAGGAACTGCAGGCACTGTATGACCGTTTTACCATCAAGTACATTGCCGAACCGATCAGGGAATATAAAAATTTTACGATGCTTTTACTGCAGGACAACAAGGAAATCAAAACAGATGAACAAATGCTGATTGATTTAAATGATATATACACGGTGCTGGAAGCAGCTAAAGATATTACTCCCGGGCAAAACATATTAAACTTGATGTACAAGGTGCGGGAGTACTGTTACGAAAACAATTATTATGTATCGGACAGAAAATTTAAAAACATGCTCGGCATTTTAAAGGTCGGCGCTTTCGTTAACGGCAGATCGGAAATTATTACCGAAGACCTGTTTATACTGCCCTATATGATCTGGGAAAAGCCCGAAGAGTTTTCGGTAATTAAAGAAGATATTGAAAGCATTATTATAGAGCATATATTTAACGATATAATTTCGAATATCTCCATTAAAATTTCCGACTCGTTTTCATCTTTCATCGATGACTTAATAACAGCATCCGGCAATTGTTATAGTGAATATGTGAAATGCTACAGTTATCTCAAGCAGAAGCAGAAGGACGACCTGGTGATCCAGGAACGTTTGATTAGAGAGTATTTATATAAAATCAACCGGATCATTGAACAGCTTACCTCTGAAATGGAATCTTACCGGATTCAATATAACCTCAGGTTTTATCAATTGGTGCAAAGAAGGATTTTATTCGATATCAATAAAAAGAAATCGGAGTTTACCAATTATCAAATTACTTTAACTGATTTAAAGGATAAAATTCAAGCCGCCCTGCAAGAGGAAGACCCGAAATGAATTTTATAAAATTTGATCAATACGACCAGATGTATTTTTCATACCTGGAACATAAATATGACTTGCTCAGGTCGCTCCAGGGAAGTCACAACAAGATCATCGACAGGGACATCCTGTTGGACCTGTACAACATCCTGTTTAAAGAACATGTCGAGGTATTGCCGGTACGGGAACAGGATGTTTCACGAAATGATTTCATAAAATTTTTATTGATTAATAAGCTCCTGGGGAGCAATTACCTGGCTAAACTTAAGTATTATACCGTCTTTAATGAACAAAACAGCTTTCTTTTCATTAAAAACTTGCTTAATGCCTTTAGAAATTACAGTATGTGGGAAGACGACGAGGCTGAAAATACCGAACAGTTATTGAATGCCATTGAGTCTTCAAGCAGCGGCGGTAACGGCGGTTCAAAAAACGGCGCCAAAAAGGAACACTCCGCCGGTGACGGGGGTTCCCCCCTGGCAGACTCTGACAACAATACCCTGATGGAGCAATTGTCCGGCTATGTAGCCGCCAATGTGTCCTATTTGCAGGCTCTTGAACAATTGGACTCTTTACCGGCTCACGATAAAATGAAGGCCATGAATGCCGTTTACGATCTGAATGCGGTTATGGACGGCCTGAAAAAACTAAAAAAAGAACTGCAACTGTCGCCCGGGGAACCGGGCATGCCGGCAAAGAAGCAGGATTTGGTTTTTGGTCCCGGCCCGGCGGCAAATCAAATAATTGTTGATGAAATGGACAAGATCATGCGCCAGGTGAGTGCGCAACTGGAAACAGACATCCAAAAAAAACAGGGGTTATATAACAATCTGAAAAAATTAAGCTCCCTAAGTTATTGGGATTTGGCCCTGAGCAACTTGCTCCAAACCAACCCCGAGTTTTGTTTTTATTTGTCCGGCTTGATCAAGAACCATCCGGAAGTGATTAAAATAGCCAAACTTATGGGTAACCTGAAGGTGATTAAGACCAAAAAGACTAAAAGAATGACCAGGTCCACCTATGAAAGCAAGATGAATATTGCCGCCTCAAACGATATTACAAACCTGATTCCCCTGGAGCTTTTATATCTGGATGAGCAACTGGAAAACATATTTTACAATAAACTGATCGAGCAAAAACTATTTACCTATGATTATCAAGCCCGTAATAGCAAAGGCCGGGGCGGTATAATCGTCCTCCTGGACACGTCCGGAAGCATGATTGGCGATAAACTGGAGCTGCTTAAAGCGATTATTCTTAATATCGCCCTGATTGTACTGCAAAAGAAGAGATATTTCGCTTTAATTAATTTCAGCAGTTCCATGCAGGACGTGCTCCTGCTTCCCCACCGGCCCGAGTTTCAGAAGTTTATCAGTTTATTGATTTCATCTTATTATGGAGGCACAAACTTTGAAGTCCCCATTAAAAGGACATTGGAAATAATAAAAAACTTCAGGTTTCACCGGGAATCCGATGTATTAATATTTTCCGACGGTTTCGGCAAGCTCAGTGACGAAGTGCTTGATGAACTGGAAACCGGCAAGCAAAAATACCGCTTTGGCATGTTTGGTTTTTTGTTGGACGATAATTCCAAAGACACTGCCCTGGCCGAGAGCTGCGACAGAGTTTTTGATTTAACGTCGAGCCAATTGCTGAAGGATTTGCTAAACCAGCTTGAGAAAGCAGATTAATACTTGCCGAAGGGACAAACCGGATAACGGCACTCCTTGCAGCTCATGCACAGTCCGCCGTGCCCCATCCTGGCAATTTCCTGCCTGGTAATTCTTTCTCCAGCCAGTACCCTCGGCAGCACCAGATCAAAAACAGTGGCTTTATAATACATAACGCAGGCCGGTAGGCCCAAAATGGGCACGTCGCCCAGGTAGGCCAATAAAAACATGGCGCCGGGCAACACCGGTGCTCCGTAAGCAATCAGTTCCGCGCCGGTACCCTTTACCCCGCTTGGAGTGACATCGTCCGGATCTACGGACATCCCGCCGGTGGTAATCACTATTTGCGCTCCTTGCCGGATAAAGCCCTGTATTTTTTCTTTAATTAAATCCGCGTCGTCGTATGCCAGTTCATGCCATACCACTTCACAGCCGAACTGAGCCATTTTCTTCTTGACCACCGGGCTGAACTTGTCCTTAATTCTTCCGAAGTAGACCTCGTTGCCCGTGGTAAGCAACCCCACCTTCAGTTTGCGTATTTCTTTCACTTCCACAACGGGGCCTCTGCCGGCGCAGATCTTCTCCATAGCCTCGATTTTTTCTTTTCCAACCACCAGGGGGATGGCTCTGGTGCCCGCCACAATATCTCCCTGCTCAACTACCCTGTTGGTATGCTGGGTGGCGAAGGAAATCTCATCGATCATATTGATTTCATTAAGGGCTTCCACATTTACCTTCAGCAGCCCCGGTCCGGCTGCCGTGATGTTCACTTTTCCTTCACTGGGCTGGGCATATTCCACTCCCTCGCCGATGGCGGCTTCAGCCATTCTTAATGCCGCATCGTTTTCATGTAAAAGTTCATTGCCGCATTCCCAGATATAGATATGATCCTTACCCAGTTTAAGCAGTTCCTCTACATCCTCTTGTTTAACTATGTGACCTTTTTTAAAGGCCGGCCCCTTGAATTCTCCCGGAACAACCTTGGTAATATCATGACAGAGAACCATACCGACTGCGTCTTCTACTTTTACCTTACGCATTAATTACAGCACCCCTTTATGTTTTCATCATCGCGTTTATCTTTTTGGCTGTACGCAACATGGCCCTTACCGCACGACATGTTTTTTCCTTGTTAAATATGTTGGCAAAACCGACCATCCATATAGCCGCCAGAGTCCGGTCCAGCATGTCGGTAATGGGTACGCAAACCGCGTTTACGCCCGGGATATATTCTTCAAAATCTGTTGAAAAGCCATGTTTCTTGACTTTTTTTATTTCCTGGGCCAATTTTACCGGATCAGTAATAGAATGTTTTGTATATTCAGGGAGCGACTTTGCCGTCAGAGCATTTTGAAGCATTCCTTCGCTCAGGCTGGCCAGAAATATTTTCCCGGCCGCTCCTGCGAAAAGGGAGATCCTTGTGCCGACCGGCGCGGAAATCTTTAGTTCCAGGGGGCTTTCAGCTTTCTCAACGATGGTGATTTTTTCACCGTCAAAGGTGCCCAAAAAGATGGTTTCCTTAAATTCCTTGCATAACTCTTCCAGGTAAGGACGCACCAATACCCGTAAATCTTCTCCGGCCAGCGCCTTGTTACCCAATTGGATGAGGGTCGGACCCAGCCGGTATTTCTTGCCGTTATCCTGGGTTAAAACCCCTAAATCAAGAAAGGCCTGGGTTATTCCATGCACTGTGCTCTTTGATATATTTAATTTACGGGCCAGGTCGCTTATTCCCATTCCAGATTGGTCGCCGGCGATTTCATCCAGGACTGCGAAAGCTTTGTATAATATCGGCGCGCTGTATCCAGTTACCGTTTTTTTAATTGTCATTGATATCCTCCATCCGCAGGCCCGGTGATCGATAGTAATTGCGCAGACATAGAGGGCGAAAAATCGCCCTCTTGGATAATACGCTAATCTTGAGGTTTTTCCCTTTATTTTTTCTCTTTTAATGCCCGCCAAATTTTTTCATAGGAGATCGGCAGGCTTTCAACCCGTACCCCGATGGCATCGTAGATGGCGTTTGATATGCAGCCCATGGTTGGGGTGGTGGCTCCTTCGCCGACTTCTTTCACTCCCCAGGGGGCGTTGGGGTCGACGGTATCGACCAGTTCAGAAGCTACCGGCGGCATGTCCAGGGCTGTGGGCAAGCGGTACTCGGCCAGGTTGCCGTTCACCAGTTTGCCGTTTTGATCAAAAAGCACTTCTTCCCAAATGGATTCGCCCATCCCCATGTAAAATGCTCCGTGTACCTGCGCGTGCAACAGCGCCGGATTGATTACATAACCGCAGTCATGGACGTCCCAGGCTTCTTTGACCTGTACTTCCCCGGTTTCCATGTCTATTGCCACTTCGGCCACCTGGGTGGCGGCGCTATAGGCCGGGGAAGTACCCACTGCGGAACCTTTGTGTACTCCCCCCAGTTTGGGCGGCCTGTACGAACCGCGCCCGATTAACTGGCCGTGCTTAACGAAATATGTCCTGGCCGCTTCGGCAAATGTCTTTGTCGTTTCGGGATTCGCCTTGACAAATATAACGCCGTCCCGGCAATCAAGTTCTTCCGGGGTGACACCCATCATTCCGGAGGCGGTTTCCAAAATCAGTTTCTTAACTTCTTCCCCCGCCTGTTTAACGGCCGCCCCGCTCATCAGGGTCTGCCTGCTGGCGTAGGCGCCCAAATCATGGGCGGCCAGGTCGGTGTCGCCGGCCACAATTTTCATATCCTCATAACGGTAACCCATGGCCTCGGCCGCCATCTGGCAGAGCACCGTGTCGCTGCCCTGACCGATTTCAATAGCCCCGGTGTAAAGAATGGCCGATGTTCCGTCGTCGGTAACCTTAATCGTGGCTACGGAATGGGGCAGGTCGGTGCGGTAGATGGCGTAACCGGCCCCGGATACAAAGCCGCCGTTGCCCATGCCGATGCCCTGTCCCTGGGGCAGCTTGCCTTTCTTGTCCCGCCAGCCTGAAATATCCCTGGCTTTTTCCATGGCTTCCTTTAAGCCGTAAGAGTCGACCTTGAAACCCTGTACCGTTATGCTACCTGGTTTCCGGGCGTTCATAATACGCATTTCCAGGGGGTCAATCCCCAGGTGTTCAGCGATATTGTCCAGGTGGCTTTCAAAGGCGAACCTGGGCTGCGGCTGACCGTGGCCGCGCTGCGCCCCGCAGCCGGGAAGGTTGGTCACAATCCTGAACATGTCAAATTTATAGTTTTCAAAATCGTACAGAATGGTCAGTAAAGCGCCGGCATAGTAGGCCGAAGCGACTCCAAGGCCGGTATAGGCCCCGCCGTCCATTACGAAATCGGCGTGCACCCCCAGGATTTTTCCTTCTTTGGTTACTCCGGTGGTAAAATTCATAAACTGGGCGTGGCGGCCGCGGTTGTTATAAAACATGTCTTCCCGGTCAAAAAACATCTTCACCGGCCGGCCCGTCTTTTTGGCCAGGGCCACCGAGGCGAAATCAAGGCCGGAGGGATCCATCTTACCGCCGAAACCGCCGCCGACATAGGTTTTGACGACCCGCACATCGCCCATTTTTAAGCCGTATACCTGGGACAGGTAATACTGCAGGTAATGGACGGATTGGATGCTGGAATAAACAGTGACCCGTTTGCCCTCCCAGTAAGCGATGGCGGCGTGGGGCTCCAGGGGGCACTGATAAGTGCGCTGCCCGTCAAAACGGTCTTTGCGCACGTAATATGCTTCGTTAAAGGCCTTGTCCACATCGCCGAAGTGCTGGTGAATCTCGGTATTAATATTCCCGGGGTAGATGTCAAATATTTGCGGCGCCCCTTCCTTCATTGCTTCAAATGAATCGAAGACAGCGGGCAGCACCTCGTAATCCACCTTGATCAGTTTAAGCGCCTTGTAAACGGTTTCCTCGTCTACGGCCGCCACCGCGGCCACCTTGTCTCCCACGTAACGGACCTTATCGATGCAAAAAATGTTTTCGTCCCAGCGGGCCGGACTGAGCCCGTATTTTTTGTCGGGCACGTCCCGGTGGGTGATTACCGCTTTGACCCCGGGCAGCTTTTCCGCTTCGGAAGTGTCGATATTAAGTATCCTGGCGTGGGCATGGGGACTGAGCAGCAGTTTGCCCACCAGCATATTGGGGAATTTCAGGTCGGCCGTATACTTGGCCCGCCCGGTTACCTTTTCCAGGGCGTCAATCCTGGGTACGCTTTTCCCGATTTGCGTATAATTATCGCTCATCCTAAGCACCCCTTTCTACTGTTCACCGGCCGCAGCCAATATAGCCTTGACAATATTAACATAGCCCGTGCAGCGGCACAGGTTCCCCGCGACGGCCTCACGTACTTCATGTTCCGTGGGGTGCGGGTTTTCGGTCAGCAGCGCCTTGGCCGACAATACCATGCCGGGAGTGCAATATCCGCACTGGATGGCGGCATGTTCCACAAATGATTCCTGGATCCGATCCAGTCTGTCGTTTTGCGCCACTCCCTCAACGGTGGTAATTTCATGACCCTCCGCTTCCACCGCCAGGACGATACAGGAATTAACCGGTTTACCGTCCATCAGGATCGTGCATGAACCGCAGTCTCCCAGCTCACAACCCTTTTTGGTGCCGGTCAGATTAATTTCCTCACGTAAAAAATTGACCAGCAGCGTGTTGGCTTTCACTACCTTGGTATAATCGTCTCCGTTGATGTTCAGGGTCACCAGGTATCTCTTTACCCCGTTGTCGTCAACAATTGACAGCATTTTTTATTCCTCCCCCTCTAAACATGACCCTCATTAATGGCTTTGCGCAGCGCCCGTTTGGTAAAGACCCTGACCATATCCCGGCGATATTCCTCGGAACCGCGGATATCGGAAATTGGTTTGCATTCTGCAGCCGCGCAAACCCCTGCTTCTTCCAACAGATCATCATTAATTGCCTTGCCGGTAATCAAGGCCTCGGCCCGAGTTGCCCGCATCGGTACCGGGGCCACGGCGCCCAGGGCGATTCTGACATTTTTGCATATGCCGTCCTTCATTTCCACCGCCGCTGCCGCCCCAACCACAGCCAGGGCGCCGGAACGGCGCAGCCCGAACTTGATGTACGTGCTGCCGGTGAATGAGTTATCCGGGATCACTATGGCGGTCAGGATTTCACCCCGGTCAAGGTGTGTCTTGCCGGGGCCGGCAAAAAGTTCTTCCAGGGGAATAACCCGTTCGCCATTTACGCCGGTCAAAACTATTAAAGCGCCCAGGGCGATCAATATCGGCGGCAGGTCGGCCGACGGAACGGCGTTGGCGATATTCCCCCCGATGGTGCCGATATTTCTGACCTGGTTATTGGCCATATGATGGGCGGCTTCACATACCGACGGATACCTTTCTTGCAGCAACGCGGAATTGACGATGGCATTGTGTGTCGCTCTGGTCCCGATGACCACGCCCTTGCCGGGCAAGTAATCGATGGAGGCCAATTGATCGAGCTTTTTAAGTGAGATCAGCACCGGGGGAGCCAATAACCCATGTTTCATTTTGTTCAGCAGGTCGGTGCCCCCTGCAAGCACCATGGCTCCGGGACCTTTTTCAGCCAGTAAGGAACAGGCGTCCTGCAGACTGTTCGGAACACAGTAATCAAAGTCGGGCAGGTTCATGATTTACCTCCTTTGTTGGGTTTGTTCTGAATAATGAACAAGTGTTCAATTGGTCAATTTCATTATGAACTATTGACGGTTAAAAAGTCAAGAATATTTTTACAATAACTTTAACAAATTGGATAAAAAAAGCTTATAATTAAGTGGAGGTGCCGGTGGAATGGACATTCTTTTCGATAACCAATGGATTCAGATCCGCAAAAAAGATTACTACGTTTATGCGCATTTAAAGTGGTGTAACGGTGTGGGGGTGGCTGTTTTACCTTATAGAAAGAACTCGTCCGGCCAAAAGGAATATTTGGGGCGTTTTGAAATATGTCCGCCCCATGGTGATGGTTTCAAGCTGGGCTCGATTACGGGCGGGTACGATAACGCCGGCAAATTCAACATCAAGGAATGCGCGCTTAATGAACTTGCGGAAGAGGCCGGCTATCTGGCTTCTCCCGGTGACTTGATTGATTTGGGCACCGTTTACGTAAGTAAAATTTCCGATACCATTATGTATTTGTTTTCCATAAATCTGGATTCAGCATGTACGAAGAAAGTCGAGGCTGCCGGTGACGGGTCGAAGGGCGAGGAAGGAGCTTATTGTCGTTGGGTTAGCCAGGAGGATGCCGTTAACTGTGACGACCCTTTATTGATCACCCTGATAACCAGGCTGGAATACGTAAACCCCTGAGTATCAGTCCAATTAATCTAAAACTGCCAACGCTTCCCTGGCCAGCGTTTTTCCTGTCGCCGTGAAGAACCATTCATCAACGGATTTGTGAAGCCATTTCCGGTATTTATCGCGCTCAATGCCAAAACGCCGGTAATCGATGTTAAAACCCTGGGGGGAATAGCGAAAAAGTTTGTCGGCGTCCTTGACGACGCGGTCGTTTTGGGAAACCGCCTCCAGCCTGGAATCATGGCCGTCGATAATCAGCAGTATTTCTCCTGTTTTGCCGGCTTCGTAATTGACTTTTTTGAGGATCTCCCCGGCCATTTTAACTCCCTCCACTTCATGCACCCGCCTGAGTTCCCTGTCAAATTGCGGTCCAAAAGCTTTGAGCTGCATGTCTTCG
The DNA here is from genome assembly GCA_023439185.1 of Bacillota bacterium. Lineage (GTDB taxonomy): Bacteria > Bacillota > Desulfotomaculia > Desulfotomaculales > Desulfallaceae > BRH-c8a. The sequence continues at coordinate 35,755 of JAEXOR010000030.1, forward strand.
GGTACACGCCACCAGCCGATGTCATGCAGGAGCACCGCCGGAATAACAATATCGGCGTCGCTGGCTTCCTTTTCCAGGAGCTTAAAGGCATAGTCCAGAGATATTTCAATATGGATGTCGTTTTTTCTGGTATTTAAAAACGGTTTAGCCAATTCATAAATTAATTGATGGCTTTCTTTCATAATGAACCTGAATCTCCCTTATAAAGAAATGTAACCCCATGTCAATGACTGTCATCGGTGAGAATTATGCGCTGCCGGGCGGAAAAACCCTTATTGTTTTCCAGGAACCAAATTTCCCGGGGCACCAGTTTAAACACCTGCGCTCGCGCCACGGCGGCCGCGGTTTTTGGATTGCCTAAAAACGAGCCGACCGAGGGAAATTTACGGACAAACAAAGGGATGATCCGGGCTTTTTCCATCCGGCCCACCGGGGTTGCTTCGCCCCGGAGCTGGATGCCCTTAATATCCCGCCAGTCATGGTAATCCTCGTGAATTGCCGCCGCCACCAGGGGATTGGCAGCCAGGTCGCGCCCGTGTCTGGTGTTTGTTTCGGTGAAAAAATAGAGATTAAAATCAATACTCAGGTAAAAAACAGCGGCAGCCCACGGACCTTCCTCCCCCGCGGTGGATAAGGTCATCACATGGTGTGCTTCAAGGTAAGCCTTTGTCTCACGGATTAATTGAGCATTCATGTTCGTTCTCCGGTTAGATCCTTTATTTCATTTGATATGGAAGTTTCCCAAATATTCTATCCCGGCTGCCGCTGATCCTCCTTCCCGGCGGTATTGCTCGAGCCGCAAGCGACAACCCTGTTTTCAGCGGTCAGAATCTTGAAGGTATCGATGTCCTGCTGGTAGCCGCAGCGGGAATAAAAGCGCCAGCCCTGCTCCGTGACATTTAAAACAAAGATCAGGGTGCCGTCCCGGCAGGCCGATTCAAAGAAACCGTACAGGTAACGGGCCAGGCCCAGGCTGCGCAGTTCCTCCTGCAGGGCAATGATGTCTATTTCCACCAGAACCTCCGTTTTGGGCTTGAAAACCAGCAGGCCGGCGCTTCGCCCCGACGGCCAGGTCATGAGCAAAACAAAATTGTTATAGATTTCCTTCAGTCCGACATAATAGGGGTTGATTTCCCCGAAGTCCGTGAACTGCTGGAAAAGCTTTTTAAAATCTCCCCGCCCGATAAGCTCTGCGCCTTGTATCCGCATCCGGTGAGAAAAGTAATCCGCCAGTGCTTCGGAGGTCGATGCGGGGCAATATAATTTATACTTCCACCAGCCGGGATACACGGCGCTCCCTCCAGTTTTCCCTTAACCCTCCTGCACTGCTCCCCGCGTTCAGCTTCCATCCCAGCGCTGAAACAACTGGTGTTCAATGCCGAATTGGTCAAGGGCTTTGCCTACGGTCTGATTGATAATGTCGTCAATGGTTTCGGGGTGGTGATAAAAAGCAGGTACCGGCGGCAGGATTATGCCGCCCATTTCGGCCAGGGTGGTCATCAGTCTCAGATGTCCTATATGCAGCGGTGTTTCACGTACGATCACCAGCAGTTTTCTCTTTTCTTTCAGTGTTACGTCGGCCGCCCGGACCAATAGGTTGTCATTATATGAATTGGCCATGGCCGACAAGCTTTTAATGGCACAGGGGGCGACAATCATACCGTCATGCCTGAAGGAACCGCTGGCGATGGCGGCGCCGATATTTTCATTTTCGTAAACGAAACCGGCCAGCTCTTCTACATCCTTGATACGGTAACCGGTTTCGGTATCAATGGTCCTTTTGGCGCTCTTGCTGATGACCAGGTGTGTTTCCACTCCGCACCGGCGCAGGACCTCCAGGATCCGGATTCCGTAAATGGCGCCGCTGGCGCCTGATATTCCGACCACTATTTTCATGATAGAACCTCCTTGGCGCCGGGATGAGTCCCGGCGCTCTTGGGTAGTGTGCCGCCCGAAAAAATTATTGTTCCAATTTTGCTTTTAAGACTTTTTTATCAATTTTCCCCGAATCACCTACCACAGGTAAATTGTCCAGCACTTCCAGACGTTCCGGCAGCTTGAAGGAGGCAAGTTTTTTCTCTTTTAAGAAGGAAACCATCTCTTCAAATGTAAATGTTTCTCCGGGTTTGGTAACAACAAAGGCGCACGCCCGCTCGCCCAATTCCCGGTCCGGATAACCGACAATGGCAACGATTTTGACTTTGGGATGCTCCTGAAGCAGCCCTTCCACTTCCGCCGGGTAGATATTCTGGCCGCCCCGGATGATCATGTCCTTGGCCCGGCCCATAATCCAGAGACACTCCTGGTCCCATTTGACGATATCTCCGGTGGTGGTCCATCCCTCGCTGTTATAGACGGTGGCGGTGGTTTCAGGGTCGCGGTAGTAGCCTGCCGGGGAATTTGGTCCCCTGAACCATAGCTGGCCCGGTTCGCCGTATGGGACTTCATTGCCCTCTTCGTCAGTGAGACGGACGATATTGCCCGCCAGCGGTCTTCCCACGGTCCTTCTTCTCAGTTCCGGCGGATCGTCCACCCGGCATCCGGATACCGACCCCACGTCCTGGGTGCCCAGATCACTGGTGATTACGCCGCCCAGCCTGCTTTCAGCCATCTGTCCCACGTCCGGAGGGAGGTAACCGCCGGCGGAGCGAATGAAACGGAGGGAACTGATGTCGTACTTTTCCACCGGCAGTTCAAGCATCCGGACCAGGTGGGTGGGCACGACGCCGATGCAAGTCGCTTTTTCTCTCTGGATCAGTTCCAGGGCGCTTTCGGCGGTGAATTCTTCCAGCAGCACGGTTTTCGCTCCGGCCAGCGGAGCGGCGAAATATGTGAGGGTGCCCGCCGCGCCGCCGGCAAAGGGGGCAATGGCGGCGGTAATATCATCCACGCTTAAATTCCAGATATCCACCCGGCCTTTGGCCGTGCAGAGCCGCGGAGCGATGTTCCACTCCACCAGTTTAGGCAAACCCGTTGTGCCGGTGGTGCTGGTGAGCATCGCCATATCCTTGAAGGGGTCAAACCGGCGGTCGTCCAGTATGGTCAGTTTTTCTACCGGCACCGGTTCCCGGATCAACCGGAGCAATGAATGCGTACCTTCCGGAGCACCGGCGGGGATCTCTTCGTCGAGGAGGAAAATGTACTTCAGGCGAGGAGACAGGCTGCGGAGTTTGTTGTACATTTCCAGGTAGTTGAAGCCTCTGTACGTGTGGGGGATCACTACCGCCGAAGCCTCTGTTCTCTCAATCATGTAGGAGAGTTCTTTTTCACGCATGTAAGCATAAACAAGGAGAGAAACCAGTCCCGCACGTTCCGCGGCAATCCGGGCTAAAAAGGCGTTAACTTCATTGGGCGCCTGGATAATGATGCGATCGAATTTTTCCAGTCCCAGCTCCGTCCACCGGTAGGCAATCCGGTCTACTAAATCTTTTGCCTGGGCCCAGGTAACCCGGTGCCGCGAATCCACCAGGGCTTCCCGGTCGGGAATTTCCCTGGCGTTCTTGGCCCAGTAATCATAAAAGGTTTCGTCGGTCCAATGCCCTTGCTCTTTAAACTCGTTAATCATTTCGTCTGTGTACCGAATCACTCGCATTTTAAGTCTTTAACCTCCTTCACAACTTAGTAATTGACCGTTTGCGGCTTAATTGCCTGGCTTTCTGCCGCATTCATCACATCCCGGAAAGCTTTTAAAACCGCTTCGGCAAACTCCGGTTCTTCAAGGTTGGCCTCCACTTCCCTGATTTCTATTTCGGGCCGCAGCCGGTTGCGCAATTTTTCTGTGAAAATACGGTCGGTTTCCGGTTCGTAAAGGATCGCTCCTTCGTTGTCTATGCCGGACCACCCCCTGGTGGGGATGATTATTTTAACCGGGCCTTTAGCCTGGTTGAGCTTTTGAGCAAAGGTTTCCGCGACCATGGCCAACTCTTCGGCAGAGACACGTAGATAACTGCGTAAAGAATCTAAGTCGTATCTTTTACGCTGGTAATATTCCGGCTTATACTTGCTTTTGGGAGGGGTCATTATGTTAACCAGGCAAGGCGCGATAACCTGGGGGATGCCTGCCTTGCCCGCCGCCTCCAGCCTGTGCGGACCTGCCGCCCTGGTGCCGCCCAGCAGTTCTTCGCCCACAGCGCCCGGCGCCAGATCGATTACGGCGGAGAAAATTTTTTCTTTTTCAATCAGCTCTTCCATAGCCTGATCCGGAACGCCGGTGGCTGAAAAGCCGATCACCTGGTATCCTTCCTGTTCAAGCTGCCGGCGCACGTGACTGGCGCATTTCTCACACATATTTAAAAGGGTCATGGCCACCAGCCGTTTATTCTTTCTTCTGCCCACTCCCACGGCACTGACTGCTTCCTTCATTTCCATCATGCCCACGATGCTTCCGGCGGCTCGATCCAGGATATCCTGCATCAGGTCGTTTAGACCGGTAAAATCAATTACCGAGTGCATAATTGCTATATCGGCGGTGCCGAAATACCTGCTGGTCAAACCCCGCGCCGCCGCCACGCTGGAGATCATCAGCTTTGGAACCCCAAAAGGCAACGCCTTCATCACCCCGGTGCTCATCAGGGTACCCGTGGCTCCGCCCAGTCCGATGATCCCATGCAGTCTGTTTACGGCATACAACTCGTTCACTTTTTTCCCGGCGCCTTCGACGGTTAGCTTAATCAGTTGCGGCCTGTCTTTGGCCAGCGCCTCCGAGTCAATTTCCTTGCCTGTGGCGGCCAGCACTTCATTCCGGCTGACGTCCGCTAAAGCCGCCGGGGTGTTTCTGGTGGAGATGTCAATAACAAGCGCCTGGCAGCCTTTTTTTTCAATCTGTTCCTTCAGGTATTTGGTCTCTTCCCCTTTTGTATCCAGGGTGCTTATAATTACAATGGTCCTGCTCACTAACACTCACCCCTCTTTACCAAACCACATACCCCATGCCTGATCAGCATATTTAAACAGGGCGATTTTGCAAATTAACATTTTCCATTGGGCGCCCGCCAGGGGCGCCCAACAAAAACATTCGTAAGCAGTGTTTTAAAAACCGTACCCCTGCCACTTGCTCCGGACCTTGGCGGCCATTTCATCATCCAGGTAGATCTCCATCGGTTTTCTCTCCCATTCGTAGGGGATGCAAGCGTCAATAATGATCCTGGAGCAAATCTCCCGGGCGTTAATAGGCAGCGCGGGGTCCAGCGGAGTGGAGCGGCCCCGGTTGATGATCTGGGTGCGGGCCACGGGATCGTAACGCATGCTCATCGCCCACAACACTTTGGTCCAATCGTCGGCCGGTATGTCGTCATCCACCACAATGACCCCTTTTAAACCGTAGTGGCCGGTGGTGGTGGATATGACCGCCGTGCCGACGTGCATGGAATGTCCGGGATACATTTGTTTTACCGAGACAACGCCCCAAAAACGGCCGCCGGATTCGGGCGGCAGGTACACCGACTTAATCCCCGGAATGTGCATATTCTCCAGGTCGGTCCACATGGTGGCGGTGCGGTTCAGCGACTGGATCATGTGGGTGTCGGTGATTGGTTTGCCCACTGTGGTGGACCACAGGATCGGGTTGTTGCGGAAATACACCCGTTTCACATTAATAAAGGGCTTGGGCCACTCGTCACTCTTTTTGCCGGAGTAGTAACCGGTATATTCCCCGAAGGGTCCCTCCTGGCGCCGTTCCACCGGGTCTATTTCACCCTCGATGATGATCTCCGCGTCATAGGGCAGCGGCAGTCCGGTCAGGTCGCTGATAAATACCTTGGCCGGTTCGTTGCGCAGTGAGCCGATGATATCGTATTCCGAGATGTTGGCCGAAATCAGGGTGCTGCCCACCAGGAAGTTCAGAGGGTCGCCACCGATGATGGCCGCTGCCGGCATGGGTTTGCCCAGTTCCTTGTAGCGGTTCATGTGGAAGTCGGCGTGCTTGCCTTTAATGATCTGGACGCCCACGCTTTTTTCATCCAGCATCTGCATCCGGTAAGTGCCCAGGTTGATCCAGTCGCTGTCCGGGTCCTTGGTTATCAGGGCCACGGCAGTCCCGATGTATCTTCCGCCGTCCATGGGGTAGAACCTGGGTACCGGCAGGTTTTCCAGGTTTATCTGGTCGCCTTCCGCCACATTTTCAAAAACCGGCCCCGTGGTTACGATTTCCGGGGGAATCAGCTTTTTGGTGGTGGATTGCATCCAGTTCCTGGCCAGATCGCATAAAGTTGAATCATGGGGCTGGCCCAGGGCGATGGCCAGGCGCTTGACGGTGGTAAAGGCACTGGTGAGGACCGGCGTATTATACCCTTTAACGTTTTGAAAGAACAGGGCCGGACCTTTAGCCTCTTCGTTCAGTTTGGCGATATGGGACAATTCAAGGTCCCAGTCCACCTCCGCTTCAATTCTCTTAAACTCCCCCGCTTCGTCACACTGCCTGATAAATTCCCTTAGATCCATGGGTAATCTCCTTTCTTTTAAGTTTTTATTTGTTTACTTAATCTTTTTACCGGTCAATAGATTGCCGGCGATATGGTTCAACGCGCCGCCGCCGGGTTTAAACAGCGGTTTGGCCTCCTTTTTGTTCCATACGGTTTCCGGTCTGGTCTGCAGCAGGATGATGTTTCTGGGGAATGGGAGGTCCTTGTCTATGGCCCATTCAATATCCTGGGGCAGTTTATTGTCCGACTCCACCAGCTTGCCCAGTTTGCCCAGCTCGACAATCTCTTCATCGGTCAGGCAGGGCACGTTTTGTCTGGCCGGTTCCACATCAACCTGGATTACGTCGCCCCCGGGATCGTACGCCATCTCTATAGCTTTATTGCAGATGACCCGTTTGGTAATGGCCATGGTTACTTTATTCAGGGCGAATTTATCCGGGGTGACCTGGCCGCTGACCAGGCTTTCACCCAGCCCCCAGCTTGCTTCGATAAAGATTGTCGAGCGGTCGCCGTTTAACGGGTCCAGGGTGAACATAACCCCCGACGCCCTGGCGTTGACCATTTTAAGTACCGCAATGCCGATGGGAGAGCTTTCCACCGGCATGGCGCGCTGCATCCGGTAGTGCATGGCGCGGGCGTTGAAGGAACTGGCCCAAACCTTTTTAACCCGGTCCAGGAGTTGTTCTTCACCCTGGATATTCAGGAAGGTGTCAAACTGGCCGGGCATACTGACCGGTCCGCTGGAACGCACCGCCACTTTTACATTTTCAACGTTGCATCTGTCGCAAAGTTCCCGGTAATAAGACAGGATATAGTTTTGAATATCTCCGGGTATTGGCCTTGATTCAATGAGCCTGCAGATATACTCGCTTGCCTTTTCAAACAGGCTGATGTCATCCTGCAGCCTGCCTTTTATTTCCTCAAAGTAACTGGTTACGGCATTACCAACCCCGGTTTCGTCAATAAACTTTTCGTAAGCTTTAAGAGAAATGGCGAAGCCAGGGGGAACCGGTAAACCGGCTCTTAACATCTCGCCAAGGCCTTTACACTTCCTGCCTGCAATGAAGACATCGTCTTTGTCAAGTTCGCGCAGCCAGTAAACGTAATTTTGGGTATCCACGGTTTGCCCCCCTTAATTAAGCAATCTTATTTAAATGCATTTTTATTCTTGTAAAATAGTTACTGTACCGGTATTTCCGTCCACCTTGATTTTCTGCCCGGTTTTAATGGCCGCCGTTGCGTAACCCGAGCCCACCACCGCCGGCAGGCCGTATTCACGGCAAACGATGGCGGCATGGGACATGATCCCGCCCACATCTGTTACCGCCGCGCTGACTTTGACAAATAAGGGCGCCCAACTCGGCGAGGTGGTGGGCGCCACCAGGATCTCGCCTTCCTGTAATAAGCCCAGTTCCGACGGACCGCGTACCACCCGGGCAATCCCTTCAACCACGCCGGGCGAACCGGGATGACCCTGCAAAGTGTTCATGTCTTCGGCCTTCACCGCACCGGCGTCCAGCCAGGCTGCCAGACGATCGGTGGTAATCCCCCACAGCGTGATGGTAAACGGTTCGGTTACCACTTCGGGCGGTACTCCCAGCGCCGGCGGAGGATTGTAGCCGCGGAACTTTTCCATTACTCCCTTACGCCATTTGATCTCCTGAGGCCAGTAGGAAGCGCCGCAGGCTTTTACGCCGGTGGCCCAGGCGCATACCAGGTCATATAACGCCTGCCCGATTTCAAAACGGTTTAAATACCAGATGTCTTCAACATCTTTAATTAACCCGTGGTTGAAAAAAACCGCGGACAGCTCGCGTACCTTTTTGTAGAACAAGCTATGGGACCAGTGTTCAACGTAAAAAGTGTGATCTTCAACGAAAGGAAATACTTTTTGGGAAATAGCCAGTAACTGGCTGAAAGCATCCTTATCTTCCTGGGTTTGCAAAAGTGAGTTATATTCGGCAACTATTCTGTCTCTTTCTTCAATCAGCTTCAGGGTCGGACGTTCCAGGTTATCCCCGGTTTGGTACTTTTTAATGTAACCTTTTATGGACAGAAACGGGATATCCGGGCGGTCAAGCCAGCAGTAATGGTCATGATACCAGCCTGTTCCGGACGAAACATAGAACCAGGGGTATTTGGACTGTTCATACTCTTCAAGCCACTTTTGGCCTGCTTCGTTTTCGCCCAGGGCGGCGATAATTTCAGCCGGAGTTGCCTCATCCTTGAAATAATCGTTTACACCCAGTGTTACGGCCAGCTTGGCCAGTTTTCTCAATTGCATGTCCGGTTGGAAGAGGATTACGTCAATTCCCCCCACCATCCGGGTGATGGTGCCGTCGTCGATGCCCGGGAATGCTTTGCGGCAAAAGTCGGCGAAAGTTACAAAAGCGGCGTAACCGAGATTCAAGAACTCAAAGTGGTACTGCCAGACCAATAACGCGCGGTCAATCAGGTAATTATATTTTTTTACGATTTCATAACCGCTGCTGCGTCCGACCCCGTCATTGACAACGGAGATATCTTCCATATCGGGCAGGTCTGCAAATGTGATGCCGTCGATTTCCTTGATTAATTCTTCCATCTTGCCCTTCCAGCGACCGTACAAATCATCCCAGTTCTCATAGTAGTAGCCGGCTCGCTGCAGGAAATGCTGCAGTCTTTCCTCAACCTGCCCGGGATCGGTCACCGGCACGGGTGATATGTAAATGTAACCGTTCACAATCCGGTGATCGACGCCGAAAGCCGGCGGGACCATGAAAATACGGGTGTTATACTGTGACAGGCCGAGGTACCACGCTTCATCCCAAATTAAATCAAAGGGGTACATTGGTTCCGGGTAATGGAGTCCGTCGTAATACCAGAGCATGCCGTTCTCGTAATCTTCCCTTTCCTTGTCTACGCCAAACCGGTAATAATACGGGTACATCCTTTCCCAGCCTTCCGTACCTGGAATAGCTGGGACTTCGCCCGGGTTCAGAAATTTACGCTCCGCAGACATTCTTCACTCCTCCTTTAGTTTTATTTAAGTCCCTTACGGACAGCCTTCTCGACATTCTTCCGGTTTAAAGGAACCAACCGTTTCGTCGACCTTGGGGAAAACCGGCATCAGATAACGGCTTATCTTGACCCGGGCGCTTTATTAGTGATAAAATTGGGCATAGCAAAGCTGGAGGTGCGGGTTTATTAAACCGTACGCGTACAGCCTCAGTAGTGCCGCACCGGTTTATTCCTTGCCAGGGGAACCGGTTGCGGCTTATTTTTACTCTTAGATCCCCGCTAATAATTTCAGGGCCAGGTGCACCATCAGGACGGTCTCGGAATCAGACAGGTCTATGTCGGCAATTTCCGAAATTCGCCGTAGTCTGTATTTCATAGTGGCGGAATTTAAGAAGCCGTTCCGGGAAGCCCGCTGAAGGTTGCAGTTATTATTGAAGTATAGGGTTAAAGTATCGACCAGGTGCGCATTATTTTTGTTGTCATAGTCGATAAGCGGCCCGATTACTTTGTTGACAAATTCACGAAAACGGTCGACGTCAATGTTGATCAGGCTGAAAACACCAAGTTTCTCATAGGCCAGGCAACGGTTTTTGCAGTTTAACGCCTTTGCTATATCAATGGCGGCGCGGGCTTCATTATATGACGCGGCAAGATCCTTTAAACGGTTGCAGGGTGAACCGATACCCACCCACCACTTGTATTCAGGCAAATGTGTTTTCAGTTCGGCTTCGATGCTATGCAAAACTGTGGTCAGGTTGGCGCCGGAGTCTGCGCCGTTGGCTACCGGCAGTAATCCAATGGTATTTTTGCGGTTGCCGCTCAAGAAGAAACCGGGACAAATACTCTCAAAAGCGAAGCGCACTGTTTCAAAGAAGCTTTCGGTTATCCGGGCTTGTTTGTACTGCCCTTTTACATCGTCAATCGCCTCCTCAAAAACAATATCAATGGACATTAACCGGTATGGTTTGCTTAAATCAAGCCCCAATTGATTGGCTCGCCATAAAATAAGATCCTCGTTTTCATAATTGCCGGCCAGGAGCGTTTCAAAAAAATTCTTTCTGATCCGGAGTTCGGTTTCAAAAGAGGCTTTTTGTTTCATCATTTCCAGCGCAATCACCGTTGAGGCATGCTCCAGAGCTATGCGGTCAAGCTTGCTTAACGGTTTTTCTTCCAGGGCGGTTACCATACCCAGACAGTTGTCACCGGCAATGATTGGTACCACCACCAGGTTTGCCGTATCGCCGGCCTTCGGGGCGGGGAGGGTAATCCGGTGATATTCGGCGCTTGGCTTAAGTGCAGGGAACTCCCGGCCCTTCCCCGAACCGGCAATGGCCTTTCCCCAGATCAGTTCAATATTTGCTTTGCCGGCCGGCTCATTTTGCCCCAGGGGGTTGGAGCAGGACAGGACCTGAAAAAAACGGTCGGCCACCAGTACCGGTCTGTCGATGATGTGAGCGAGGTTACGGGTAATGCCGGCCAACCCCTGACCCTCCAATGCCAGAGACGTAAGCTGGTTGTGAATAGCCGCTGACTTTTGCATGGCTGCTTTTTCCTGGTTCAGCAGCTCATTTACTTTGCTCAATTCCGAAATTTTTTCTTTTAAAATTTCATTGGTGCGTTCAAGAACGGAATTGCTGATCCCCCTCCACAGGGTGACGCGCTTCTTTTCCTCTTCCACCAGGCACTGTTTTAAATCGTCGATATTACGAAAAGCCGCACCGTTCCACGCGTCAATGGTCCGTAATTCAAACTGGCAGTAAGGATCTCCCATACCCTGGCACTTTGTTTCCACGCAGATTACCTGCCGGCCCAGGAACCCGGTGGCGAAACCGCTGGCGTAACCGCTCAGTGACCAGCAGACGGGATCTTTGGCTGTACCGAACAGGCGCAGGTGATGCTCCGCCTCATATGAGTTGCGCCAGACGCCCTGCATCAGGAAAGTTCCCTTTTGCCGGTCGTATTCAAGAATTTTGGCGGAAGCATGCGCAACGCCTTCCAATGTGTGCATTAACGGTCCGGAGAGCATCCAGTGCGTGTCGTTTTCAAATTCAAAAATACCGCGAAAGGTGCTTGCTTCATTAAGGCCGCAACGGTAGCCGAAACGGGCCAGGATACCACGGGTTATGTCTTCTCCAAGGGTGGCAATCATTTCTTCGCGCAGTTCACAAATGGCATTGGACATAAAGAGCAGCATCCTGTTGCCCCGGATACTGATTATGCCGTCATCCCTGTTTATGTCGAGAAGTTCCGTTAGGTTTAATTCCTGTTTCACGGAAGCCCTCCTTGGAAAACATAATAGCGGAATTGTTAAAAAATTCGGACATTTTATTTGACCTGACGTTTGTTTAAGATAAAGAGCTTGTGTATAACTTATGTTTTAAATGTAGCATAGCATATGAAACAAGTCTATCCCTATAATAGGAAAAATTACCTATTTGTTTTTAACCATATTGGATAAATAAAAGCGGACCCGGCATTGTTGCGATGCCGGGTCCGCCCTGGATCTATGCCGTTATTTGCCCAATAAACCTGGTAAAAACGTGGCAATTTCGGGCACGAACATGAGTAAGAGGATGAGTGCGACAACCGCGTATAAAAACGGCCAGATGCCGCGGAAAATTGTCTCCAGCGGGACGTCCGGCGTAATTCCTTTAATCACGTACACGTTAACTCCCACCGGCGGAGTAATCACCCCGGCCGCCGCCACCAGCACGATCATGA
>JAEXOR010000006.1 GCA_023439185.1 Bacillota bacterium
TGCTTGGCTTCGGCGGCCGGGGAACATCTTCTTTCATAAGCAGTTTTTGATCTTGTTCTTCTAATTTGCGCCGCACAGTCTCCATGGCTTCCAGCAAAACGCGGCAATCCAGTTGATCAGCTGGTACGCGAATAGGGTCTTCGATTATCAGAATAAGATCGTTCTGCCTTTTTCTTGGCATCGTTGCGCTCCCTTCAATAAGAATTTGCATTTTTCTGCTCTTTCTCCCGCTTGCGGGATTCAATCCAGTCGAGGAAGTCATGCTTCACTACCCGCCTTGACAAGCCAATCTCAAAGTTAGGGATGCCGCCTGCTGCCGGGCTAAGCTGAAACAATTCGTACACTCGCCGCCTACAGATACCCACATAGTCTGATATATGCTGTGCCGTCAGCACTTCGGGCAGCGTTTCCGCTGTGTAGGTTTTTTTAGCCATGTTTTCACCTCCCTCCGTAAATAACTAATGGCCCCGCTTCTAAATTGCATAGAGCGGGGCCAAGGTTTGAGTGTTACTCTTTATTTATCGGCTAACTACCTGGTTAAGTGAAGGTTATTGTTTTTCATTATTCGGACAATAGATGGGTTTTCATCCCAACTCCGCGCTTGTTGCTAATTTGTCCGCGTCTATGTTGCATATTTCACCAATTTCCCTTTGGATCTCTTGTAGTATTTCAACAATCCCTATAGCCGCATCTTTCTTGGTATAAAGACTATCATTTGTCAGGCTCAGCACCACACTATATAAATCATTGTGCAAATTCATTAGAAGCCACATACTGTCCGCCTTGTTCAATTCATTGCGTAGGCTTACTTTTTCCTCTTTAAAGGACCTAAAGACTTTTTTCAAAGCAATTTCCTCCTTACTCAAGCGGTTAATTTGTTGACGAGGCAATCCCCAGCGACGGAAAGCATTATGAGCGTAAAGGCATTTCATTGGTCAATCCCCCTTTTAATTACTCAGGCCAAGCTCCTGCCGTAACTGGGCACCCTCTTTCATGCCCCGCCGGTAGGCGTAATATACCATAGCTTTCTCAATCCCGCATACCGCGTCCTCAATTTCACGGATCAGTTCTTTTGCGCCTTGTCCCTGAATCCTCTTTAAAAGCTTAGCGAATTCGGCATAACTTCTGTGATATTCCGCATCACCGCCGATTGTTTCGTGAATCACATCGGCGCGGTCGCAGGTAAATTCGGCAAAGCTCTCCGGTAATGTTTTGGGCATCCTGATACCTCCCCTTAACCGACTAATTTGTTTGGGCAGTTATTCCGGGTGCAACCGCTTTCTTTGCCCAGGCAGCACAGCTTATTACTGCAGGGTCTATTCTGTTGTTCTGGGCAATCTTTAGAATTCACCAACACCAGACCCTCGGGTTCCCAGCACTCGACAGACTTGATGTGCCTTGAATTAAAATGCTCGTACCGAACATATTTAACCCCTTTGGGTAATCTTACGCAACATTTACCCATTATTAGATTCCTCCCTAAGTTTCTTCTGAAAGTCTTTGCTATCATTGCTACACTTATGGGGGCAATCAACGGCCCCCAGGCAGCAGGGCGATTCTTTGCTTTTCATCTTGCATGGCCTCTCAAAGTTCACACAAAAACAAGAATTAATAATCAGAAAATCTTTGGGCTTTTTCAAAACAACATCTAAAACATCACTTGGCAGATGGTCAAAGTTTGGCATTTTGCACCCCCGGTAGTATAAATTATGCTCCTGCATTTTCCCTGCGGGTGGGGTTTCTGGTGTGTGCCGTTCCTTGGCCGGGGAACGGCTGCGCTATGCCGGCATATTGTGGCTTCAATGGTTTTGGTTAGTTTTTCGCCCCGCCGGAACCGTTCAGGTCCCATACTCCTACCGGCCGGGCAGCACCTTTGACGGGTGTGCATCCCTGTAAACTACAACTTATTAAAGATATTCTATTACATGTTGTAGTCTATGTCAATACCATATTATATAATTTCTTTGACTTTATGTAGAATTTATACTATAGTATGTATATGGAGGTGTGCAAAGTGGCTTTCTCTTTTAATCCGCTATGGAAAATACTAATCGACGAGGGTATGACCAAGGAGCAATTGAGGGTGGCGTTAAAGTTATCACCGTCAACTATTGCGAAAATGGGTAAGGGTGAAAATATCTCCATGGAAGTGTTGGAGAAAATCTGCAGGTATTTAAACGTCCAGCCTGGGGATCTGCTGGAATACGTCCCCGACAAAGAATAAAACCCGGTTGCCCGGGTTATTTTTTTTAACCCTTAACGTGGAAGCACATAGCCAATTTGCGGAGCATTGTCGGCGGTTGTATGAAGGTTTTTTGAAAGCATTCGACTGATTTTGACAAAGTAATACCCTCCCTATGATGTACAATTGAACAAATTTTCAGAATTAGGGAGGAATAAAAATGCATAAGAAAAAGGTCACACTGTTACTGATTATTCTTCTGCTTATCATGTCTGGATGCCAGCAGTCAACCACTAACAGCACTGATAATGTTAATCCGCCGCCTCAACAGCAATCCAACAGCCAAGAGCAACTCCAAACCACCGCGCAGCCCGCAGAACCAGAGAATAAAGCCGAACAGAGCACGACTAAAGAACAAAATACGGAACAAGCCCAACAGTCTGTTGAACAGCCAGTGAAACAGCCTCAACCTCAACCCCAATCCCAAAATCAGTTTGTTGGTAGTTCGCAAAGTGATAAGTACCACTACCCTAGCTGTCAATCGGCCAAGAGAATTAAACCAGAAAATGAGGTCTGGTTTTCATCGGCTGAGGATGCCCAATCACATGGTTATGTAGCTTGCAAGGTCTGCAAGCCGCCACAATAAAGGGGTTGGCTTTATTATGGATGAACAACCTCAAAACACCCTGGAGCAATTCAAACCATTCAAGAAAGAATTTCAGATTTACAGATTGTTAATTGGCTTGCTATTTTGCATCAATATCTTTTTAGCCGTGGTAACCAATAATCTATATACGGCAAACCAAGACATGAAAGAGCAATTAGACAAACACGGAGAAGTTATTAATGCTCTTGGTAAGTATCATGATAAATTGGACTCACGTTTGGATGATGCAGAATACAGCATATATGACATAGATCAAAGAACAAGCAATAACGAAGATATGATTGATGAGCTAATGTGGTATGTTGGGTATTAAAAAAAGGGAGGCGCAAAGCCTCCCCTACTTAGTTACTGCCTTCTTTCCCTGCACCTGCCGGGCCATATTCACCATCAGCATATCAAGGCGTTCTGTCTCCGCCTTTTTCCGCTCCGGTGTCATGGTCTTGCTGTACCGTTAAGGCCGGTACGTTATGGCGAATTCACCAAGAGGCATAAACGAATTTCTTGAGAAGCCCAAAAAATAAAAAAGCCGGGGCAGTATAAAACCACCCCAGGCCACCCCCGCAATATTACTTTCCTATCGCCAATCCATTGCCCTTCTTATATACCTTCTCACCCCTGGCCTTTAATATCTCGGCCTTGGCTCGGGTATTGGCATCGGTAATTATGTTCTGCATATACTTTGCCGCTGCGTTGTAATCCGTTATTTCCGACATTTGAGCGAAGCCCTGCCGGGTATACTCCCCAACAAGCCGTTGATATTCCGCATATTCCGGGCCGGATAATACAAAGTCCTGGCCGCTTACCGTGATTTTCTTAGGCACCAGCCGGGGGATCTGAATTGTCTCTCCGGTGTTCTCGTAAACACTGTTAACCTTCTGGACTTCACCGGAAGGGTTATATTTGTTTACAAAAGCCGGATTCAGGAACACATTAAAGGGCGTATTGCTGCCGCCCGGATAGGTTTCCAGTGGTTGGCCAAGGGTGCCGTATTTTTTAGGAAGTCCACCGGCAAGCCCCGGTATTTTGACCTTTGCCCTGTTAAGTGATTGCTGCGTTTTATTGGGATCATATGTCTCCCTGCGCTGGTTGTCCATAAGTTGCCTGACCTGGTTTAATAGGGTTGGAACGAATGAAGAGGGAATACCCTCCAGCACCTTTATTAATCCCTGGTCAATCTGCCCATAACCGCCACTGAATAGGCTTTGAATACCCTGCACCACCGGCTGATCTGCAAAGGCATTTACGCCAGTTCCTAAGGCCTGCAAGACGGACCCC
Source organism: Bacillota bacterium (assembly GCA_023439185.1). Lineage (GTDB taxonomy): Bacteria > Bacillota > Desulfotomaculia > Desulfotomaculales > Desulfallaceae > BRH-c8a. The sequence continues at coordinate 4,125 of JAEXOR010000006.1, forward strand.
ACAATGCCCGAGGCTGTACCCTTGTTGGCATCAACGTCCGCACCTATGGCAAGGGACAGAGCGTTAGGCTGAAACCAATCATAGCTTACAATGGTATCACCTTTCTGTTGCTTGGTATCTCCATTGCCAAACACCAGCCGCTTCAAAGCAGAGACATTAATCCGGTAATCACCAAATCCTGATTGACGTTGCAGCTCTGCTAAGTCCCTATCCTCTGGCGGTCTGCTGGTGATGATACCCAGTTTATGCAGTATCACGCCGGTACCAAAGAGGGCAGTAGAGCCAACCAATGCACGGGAAAAAGACTCGACAAACGCCTTTTGATTAAACTTCTGTCCAGCCAATGGCCTTGCTGCTTCAATGACCGTTTTCATAAATCCTGCCGGAGAATAGTCAATGCCCCTCATCAAAAGGTTGGCCGGAGTTCTGGGGTATTTAATAATAAAGTCGCCAACGCCAAATTCTTTGTGAGCATTCAAGAGTCTTTTTACCCCGGCGAAAAGCTGACTAAGGGCATTGTTGTCTTGGAATGTCCTGTATAGAGCGTCATAATGTGCGGTATTCAACATTTCCTCTGTGGGCGTATTGGTCTTTGCCGCCCTCATTTGATTCAGAAGGCTATCTTCATATGCGGCCTTATAGAATGCACGGTCAGTTGCCCGTAGCTCAATATTAAGGGCTTTTTCAGCCGTGCCAAGTATGCCGCCACGGAATACTCTGCCTTTCGGTAAATCAAACTTACCGGAAAGGCCGGAGGTGTCAATTCTTAAGAGGGCATCTTCAAGGCCATGCTTCCAACCCTGCTTAAACCCCTTTGCCTGTGCGCCAAGGCTGGGCAATACCTTTGTGCGCTGCTTTGTGGCAAGTGATAAAGCCTTGTCAATCCCGGCCCCCACGGTGCCGCTGATATTCTCAAGACCTGCAAAGCCAAAGTTACCCATAATATTTCTTATGGCCGTCTTAGGGTTAAGTAATTGGGCCATTGTTTGGATTGTGGCCACTTTACGCAGGAAGGGGACCGGCACCTCTGCGGCCACAAGGTCAAGAGTTTTGGCAAGCTCAATATCCTTTTCCCGGCTATCTGCCATACTGCCTATTTTCTCTATGTTCTCTTTAAGCTGCTGCATTATCTCAGGCTTTATCTGGAGCTTTTTGGCCTTGTTACCAAGTTTCTTTTCCATGTCCCGGTTAATGCTCTCAATGGTCCTGACATAATACCGCTGCATACCTTCAGGAGTCATATTCCCCCAGAGGCGCAATGCCTGAATGGCCTGGCCTTGATTAGTGGCCGTTTCTGATACTTGTTGAATCAGATCGGCGGCATCATCGAAACGCCCTTCAGTATTGGCCTTCCTAACGAGATTTAAGGCTACCGTATTTGACAGGTCAGTACCGGGATTCTCACGAACAAACCTTTCAGCCTGCCGTATATCAGTTTTAACTATCCTGTCAGCCCATTCTAGTGTCCTTTCGTTGCTGTGAACATCATAAGCACCCCGGCCACCCGGGACCATTTCATTGATAAGTTGCTGCTGTACTTCCGGGGGCATCCCTTCGGCCTTTGCCGCACTTACCCCCAGGCTGCGGACACGCTGACCATTTGCAAGGGGCTCCATTTTATCAGGCATACGGCGCATGGCTCCCACGCCAAGAGGCAGGTTAGGAGAAGAGGTATTTCCTGCTGCTGGCCGTTTCCCTGACAGCTTGCCCAGCTTCGGAAACTCCTGTCTTAACTCCGGGAACGCCTGCAACACCCTTTGAGCCCGATCCCTGTTTTGCAATGTCGGCAGAATGACCCGCGCCGCTTCGAGTTCCGCCGTGGGCTTCGCTGGTTCCTTTAGCCTTAGTGGTTGCGGCGCCGGCTCTTTGAGCGCAAGTCGCCCAGCTCCGCCCCGCGCCCGCACTATTCCGGCGGGGTCGGACGCGAATTCGGGGAGCAAGCCGCCTTGTTTCGGGGCGGGTAGTTGCGGGAGCTGCTTGGTTAAGTTCAACTTACCCAACTTTGGCAGTTTCAGTGGTTCCTTTAGCCCCTGCACATATCTCTTGCCGGTTTGAAGCCCCTTGGCAATCCCTTTGCCGACAACTACGCCCGCCCCTGATAACAATGGGTCACCAATACCGAACAGGGCAGCATTTTGGGCAATCGTCTTAGCTGCTTCCGGCGCTGATTGCCCCTCTATTGCGGCCTGACCAGCGCCGTAAACCGAACCGGCACCAA
>JAEXOR010000007.1 GCA_023439185.1 Bacillota bacterium
TGCTTGGCTTCGGCGGCCGGGGAACATCTTCTTTCATAAGCAGTTTTTGATCTTGTTCTTCTAATTTGCGCCGCACAGTCTCCATGGCTTCCAGCAAAACGCGGCAATCCAGTTGATCAGCTGGTACACGGACAGGCTCTTTAATTATTAGGGTAAGATCGTTCTGCCTTTTTCTTGGCATCGTTGCGCTCCCTTCAATAAGAATTTGCATTTTTCTGCTCTTTTTCCCGCTTGCGGGCTTCAATCCAGTTGAGAAAGTCTTGCTTTACCACCCGCCGCGATAAGCCAATCTCAAAGTTTGGTATGCCGCCCTGTGCTGGGCTGAGTTGGAATAACTCATACACTCGCCGCCTGCAGATGCTGATATAATCTGATATGTGCTGTGCTGTCAGCACTTCGGGCAGCGTTTCCGCTGTGTAGGTTTTTTTAGCCATGTTTTCACCTCCCTCCGTAAATAACTAATGGCCCCGCTTCTAAATTGCATAGAGCGGGGCCAAGGTTTGAGTGTACTCTTTATTTATCGGCTAACTACCTGGATAAGTGAAGGCTATTGCTTTTAATTTTGACCCTCCAATCTACTTAGCATCTGGTTAAGGTTCATGCCGTCCCGAAGACCCTTGATGTATGCCTGCTCTTCCTCTAAAATTGAAACTGCTGTTTCGACGGATTCGTATTCTATAAGCAGATTTTTCTGTTCATCAGTTAAGGTTCCCATAAACTTCCCGCTTGCTTCAATCACCAATTTGTGTGCCTTTAAATACTCCGGGGTTTGATGACTTAAGTCCGAACGATCTTCCAACCGATCAACAACAAAGGTCTTAAAGCTTTTTTTAAAAGCAATTTCCTCTTTGCTCAAGCGGTCAACCTGCCGACAAGGCGATCCCCAGCGACGGAAAGCATTATGAGCGTAAAGGCATTTCATTGGTCAATCCTCCTTTGGTTACCCAAGCCAAGTTCCTGCCGCAGCAGGGTAACGTCCTTTAACCCTTGCCGGTATGCAAAAATAACCGCTATAGCTTCCTGCGTAGTTACCAAAGTTTCCAGTTTGCGTGTTATCTCTACAGCCGGTCCCCCCAATTTATAAATCTCATTGAGCAGATCATAAAATTTATCTTTGCATTTGGCGTATTCCGGGTCATCTGCCATCGCCTCGCAACTTATCTTAGTCCGGTTATAAAACAATTCGGGGATACTTTCCTGTATCATTTAAGATACCTCCTTGCGGTATTCTTGCGGGCAGTATGCTTCTCCCAAGATATAATCAACTTTATAACCCCGCAAAAACTCTATAGCCTTTTTGGGCGACAGACCCCGTACAGTGTTTCTACCCCTAATATACTTCATACCCCATAACAGTTCTTCAGCAACTCCTGGTTGGGCCATAAAATGAACAAATTCAAGTTCCTTTATTTTTTTTTCGCTTAATTCACCACTCTGCTTTATATGCTCCATAAGTTCTTCATCTGCAAGTGCAAGCATCTCCCTATCTTTGCATTCAGTAATGTACTTTATTGCTTCTTCGCGGTGTATAAGCATGGCCGCAGACACAATAGTTTTAAAGGCGTTTTCCCCGCCCATTGAAAGCCACATGGCTTTATATTCCTCATGAGTGGGCGCAGTAACAGCGTTTGAACGAGACATTGATATAACCTCCTTTTTTTCTTGACTTTTTGTTGAGGAGGGTTTAAAATGCCGTTAAAGGTTAAAAAAGGCAATAGAAAGCCCTCCCGTCAGGCGCGGGTTTTCAAAAATGACAGGAAACGGCTGTGGCAGGCGGATTTCCTGTTTTATTTTTATCTAACTATATGATCACCGCCTTTTAATATCCTTTAGTGCCCTTTAGTGTCCGTTATGTAAAACTTACCACGATAGAAGAAGATAGTCAATAACTTTTGGATGGGTGATAGAATTGGAATTTTTAACGGTTGATGAAGTTTCGAAAATACTGAAAGTGCGGCCAAAAGCCATAAGAGAATGGTTGAAACAAGGCATTCTTAAAGGTGCTAAATTTGGTCGCATATGGAGGATTGACGAGCGGGATTTAGAGGAATTTATCCAGAAGGCTAAAGAGGGAAAATAGTACACTGGAAACAATTAAGGCTTTCTTGAAACGGCCCGTAAAACGGAGTGTTGTTGTTTGCAACAGACAACCAATGTCGGGAGAATAATTGTCCGAATAATGAGTTAAAGAGGGAATGAGTTATGTTTGAGTATGATTTGGATTACGAATCAATTAATAAACAAGCAAAGGAATATGATATTAAAACTGCACTAGTAGGAGTGCCTGCAATGTTTTTGGGCTTATTTGGTCTCGCATTTTTCTTTCTTAATTATCCATGGATTATACTTATACTATATCTACCATTGTTTATGGGGATTCTTTGGCTTGTAAGTACAGCAGTATCTAACTATAAAAAACTACTGGTTTTAGAGGAAAAGGTTTTTGCCTATAAGAGGTACATTCACAAGAACTGTAAAGAAGGTTTAGTAGATGATTGAATGGATCAAAGGCATATTATTCCTTGCTGTATTTTTCGGCTCTTTTTGGTATGCGCAAAGCCCTAGATACGAAAACACCGGCGCGGTATATATTGTATTTGCGTTTTGGGTAATATTGTTTTATGTAAGCTACAGATCGTTTGAGAGTGGCAGAAAGTCAGCGTTTAAGGAAATGGGAATGAAGGAAGATGAATACTTTTGACCACTACCATCCGCCGGGCCTGCGTCCGGTTATTTATTTTGAAATCATTCGACGGATTTTGACAAAATAATACCCTCCCTATGATATACAATTGAACAAATTTTCAAAATTAGGGAGGAATAAAAATGCATAAGAAAAAGATCACACTGTTACTGATTATTCTTCTGCTTATCATGTCTGGATGCCAGCAGTCAACCACTAGCAGCACCGATAATGTTAACCCATTACCACCACAGCAATCCAACAGCCTGGAGCAACCCCAAACCACCGCGCAACCCGCAGAACCAGAGAATAAAGCCGAACAGAGCACGACCGAAGAACAAAATACGGGACAAGCCCAACAGGCCGTTGAACAACCAGTTAAGCAACCTCAGCCTAAACCTCAACCTCAATCCCAAAATCAGTTTGTTGGTAGTTCGCAAAGTGATAAGTACCACTACCCTAGCTGTCAATCGGCCAAGAGAATTAAACCAGAAAATGAGGTCTGGTTTTCATCGGCTGAAGATGCCCAATCACATGGCTATGTGGCTTGCAAGGTTTGCAAGCCGCCACAATAGATGGGGGGATAGGTAATTATGATTACCTATTTTTTATATATCGTTATGGCAATGGTAACAGCTTGGGTTTTTAAAATAGCTGCCGGGATTATATTTGGTATACCTACCTTTATATTTTCTTTATTATTGGGTTTGCAAGGCATAGAGATTGACGAGGCATTTGAGCGACATCCCCGCCGTTTTGTTTTGCTGGGGATACTTAATCATTCAATTATTGGGGCATTTTATGGTTTTGTCATTTTTCTTGTTACAGTTAATTATCTTTTATATTATGGCGGCAACTTTTGGTTATACGCTATAACTTCAGTATTGTGGTCTTTAACAATAATTTCAGGTGCTTCAGCTTTTTACGGGACCATATTAGCTCCGTGTACCTTGGGCTTAATACTGGCTTGGTTGGGATTTAGCTTCCTCGGCCCTATTATCATTTGGGTTATAACCATACTAATCAGCATCCCTTATTATATGGGCAGAATAGATATCTTAAAAGAACAGCAAAGGCTATGGTATTAAAAAAAAGGGGAGGCGCAAAGCCTCCCCTACTTAGTTACAGCCTTCTTCCCCTGCACCTGCCGGGCCATATTCACCATCAGCATATCAAGGCGTTCTATCTCTGCCTTTTTCCGCTCCGGCGTCATGGTCTTGCTGCTTTGTACCTCCCGCACCGCTTTGCGAATTTCCGAGAAGTCCCTGCTCACCTGGCGCAGCTGTTTTAACCGGTCCATGCTAAAACCAGCCGGCAGGAGCATACCGCCTTGATTGGCGGAATTATATTGCTGCTCCATCCGGTTAAGCTCGGTATAGAAATCCTCGACGCTCTGCGCACTGGCGTAGGGCTTTGCCGTGAACGCCTTAATTACCGGCCTGTCCTCCAGGGCCAGAGCAGGCTTTGGCGGCGGCACATCCCCGTAAAGATTGCGCCTCACGGTCGTAAGTGGTGCGTCAAGACTTTTGGCCGCGTACATACCTAGGCCGCCGGTGTACCCCCGGATAAGCGTCTCCACCTTGCGCGGGGATGCATTCAGCGCCCCACCAATACCCTTGGCCGCCTCTGTTGTGTACGGACCATATTGCAGGCGCGGTTCCAAGTTTGATTCCCGCTGCGGCACTATCGGAGTATTAGTGAAAAACGATTTATTGGCCCACACTTCTAAACCGGGTAGTAATGCGGTGGGTATATACCCCGGCGCGCCGGCATCCAATAGTGTTTTGCCCAGTTCGTCAAAGGATTTGGGGTCTTTACTGTCCATCCAGGCCAAGGCCCGCTCCGGTACCGTCCCGAACAGGACGCCCAATTCAAAAGGTTTGGGGATCCTAATCAAATGTTCCTTGGTTGGGATAATCCAAAACAGATCCTTTTGCCATTGCGGTAACTCCTGGTACCGGGGGTCATTTCGGTTGACAAAGTACAGCAGCACCGAAGGCAATGTCACCGATAACGCCGTTTTACTGGTGGCCCCCTTGGGGTCGGTCATGAACTGCCGGCGTAATTTATCTGTGCCTTGCACCGATGCGTTGAAAAACGCGATTATCCGGTTAATCCCCTTGGTGTGCGTACCCAGGCGGGAGAAGTCCAATGTCACATCCCGGGCCGCCAAGGCCGCCTCCAAGGGGTCGGCCCCTTTTCTTACGCCTTTGCCGAATTCGCCCAGGCGGGTAGCCTGTTCGCTCAGTTCCGACAATGAGCGCAACCACTCCACCGGATTCAGGTTATTCATTAGTTGCTGACGCACGTTGCCCGGCAGCACCTGGCGCAAGTTCTTTTGCAGGTAATCGCGGTCCAGACTCACCAGTGTTGAATGAGCGCCGCCACTGTTCATCCACTGCCAGTATAGATCGTCCTTCTTAACCGCGTGGAACAGGCCGCGCATGGTGTCAATGACAGGCACAAACCCGTATTTGCTGTTGATGAACGCTGTAAAAGCATCACGCACCGGGTTGCGGACCATGAAATCAGGCGATAGTACCGCACCTGCCCGCAGCCATGATGCCGGGTAGCTCATAAGTTTAACCGCCAAGTTAGCCGATTCCTTGTCCAGCGCCAGGGTTGCCCGGTAAAGTTCCGGTTCAAGCTGGTAATGCTCCGGCTGACCGTTGCGGTACACCGTGAGTACATTCTCCCGGCCGGAGCGCCCGCCTTCCACCTTCTCAACCAGCCTGCCCAAACCCGGCTTTTGGTCGGCAAGCTCCACGATGGCCCGCCCTACCCGGTTGCGCTCGGCAACGTTGGTGAACAGGTAGGTATTCTTGACGATGCTCTCCAGCGGGTCCACAATGTCCCGGGTGGAGCCCGTCATTTTCTTAACCGGGTTGCGCAGGTTGGCAAAAGCCCCCTGGGATAGCCATTCCGCTATTTCCCCGGGGCTTTCGTCAAATACCCGGTAAAAGGGTACATAATTGGAGTACGTGGAACGCATCTTAGTTAAAGCCTGTTCGGAGATTACACCGGCGTCAACCAGTTGTTTCATTACGGCGTCCTGGTACTGCACAAGATCGTCAAGTACCTGCTGATAGTGCGCCGGTGAGTTGCTAATTACCTCATTGGCGTCCTTATCTGTGATCCCCGTATGCTTGCCCTGGGCGGTCACTTCCAGGGAGTGTTCGGCTACGATGTAGGCCCGGAAATCATCCAGTTCCTTTTCCACCGGCTTTAATACTTCATCCAGGGACTTACCTACCTTCTTGCCACCGGCATTCAGCACCCCTTTATGCAGCAGTGTTTCCGCCTTCCCGGACCATCCCCGGGCCAGCCAGGCCAGTTTGTAGGGGTCCTTCTCTATGGGCAACCCCTTAACCCCCACTTCCTCCACAAACCGCTTTAACGGGTGCAGTTCATCAAAGGTCAGCGTATACAAGCTGTCCAGGCTCATTTTCCGGGCGCCCTGTTTGTCTCCCACGGAGATACTCCCCAGGATGCGGGCCTTGGCCGGCTGGTTGTACCAGGTATGAATGTCCTTCCGGGCGGTCAACAGAGCATCATGTATCTCCGGGTATGCCTGCATCTGCTTCTCAAATGCGGCATAGTACCCCGGCACGCTCCGCCTGGCCGCCTGTTCGTCCGTCAGGTACAGGCGCATAAACTCGGCAACGCCTTCTTTGCGCACCCGCTCCGGCGTGTAGCCCGGCCGGGAGGTCTGCCTGCCCAATGCCATCAACTCGCCGTCAAACGCCGGGTTGGCAAGCCCCAATTGCTTATCCAGGCTATGTCCCACTTCATGGGAGATAACCGGCAGGTCATTGGCAAGCCGGGTCCGGATTACCTCGGGCCTGATTTTGAATATCCCAAGGGCGTTTTGCTTGAACCGGCCAACGCGCACCGGAACATTCAACGTCTTTTCCAGGTGTTTCACAATATCACGGCGCTTAACGGTATCAAGCACCTGCTGCCCTCCCGCCGAAGTTCCGGGAGCGGGGCCGGACATAGCTTGCATGCCGACCATATCACCCCTGGCAGCCGGTCTAAGGGGCGTTAAGGGGATCCTGGGCGCCGGTTTAGGCTTGGCTTGTTTTGCGGTTTTCGGCATTATAGGCGGTTTCCCCGGCAGCTTGCCCAGCTTCGGAAGCTCCTGCCGCAGTTCTGGGAACGTCTGCAGCACCTTCCGCGCTCGGGCTGGGTTTTGCAGGTTGGGCAGAATATTCCGGGCGGCGTTAAGCTCCGCCGTGGGTATTGTCGGCAATTTCGGTTTCAGCGGTTGCGGTGGCGGTTCGGCCAGCCCGACAACCTCCTTCCAGCGGGCATATTCAGGGTCAGATGCTGTCCTTTGTAGATCGTCCAAGTCTTTGCCGCGTTTCGCCGCTTCCTCGCCGAACGTGTTCCAAAGGTTGCCCTTCCTCTGCTTAGATACAGTCTGCGCCATATCCACCAGTTCGTTATAAGGGAGCTTCCTTATCTCGGCCTTGGGAATCTCGCCATTAAATGCCTTGTAAACGTACTCAACCAGCGCAACAGTACGCTTATTCTTTGGCATAGGCACGGTGAGTAAATCTTCAACCGGCTGCCTTAATTCATCAACCGCTTTGAGAAATTCAACTTCGCCCCGCTGCTGCGTGGTAAGCGGCCATTGGTAGCCCATTTGGTCGGAGTATGAACGAAGGGCGGCGTCCGGCGCCGGCTCTTTGAGCGCAAGCTGACTTGTCCCGCCCCTCGCCCGTACCACTCCGGCGGGATCGGACGCGAATTCCGGGAGCAAACCGCCCTGTTTCGGCGCCGGTAGTTGCGGAAGTTGCTTGGTTAAGTTCAACTTACCCAACTGCGGCAGTTTCAGCGGTTCCTTTAGCCCCTGCACATACCCCTTGCCGGATTGAAGTCCCTTGGCAATCCCTTTGCCAACAACTACACCTGCCCCTGATAACAATGGGTCACCAATACCGAACAGGGCAGCATTTTGGGCAATCGTCTTAGCTGCTTCCGGCGCTGATTGCCCCTCTATTGCGGCCTGACCAGCGCCGTAAACCGAACCGGCACCAA
>JAEXOR010000054.1 GCA_023439185.1 Bacillota bacterium
AGATAGGCCGGGGTACCGCTGATTTGTCCTTCCCATGCTATTCAAGGCTGCAGATGGCGAACGTGGGCTGAAAGATGCACTTGACGGAATATTCGGCGACGCGTCCGAAGCTATAGACGAAGGCGCCAACATACTGATACTATCAGACAGGGGCATCAGCAGAAGCAAAGCTCCCATACCGGCATTGCTTGCGGTTTCCGGACTGCATCACCACCTGATCCGAGAGGGAAAGCGTACAAAAGTCAGTATCATTGTCGAGTCGGGCGAGCCGAGAGAGGTTCACCATTTTGCTCTTCTGATCGGATACGGCGCCTCTGCGGTAAATCCTTACCTGGCCTACGAGACAATAGACGGGATGGTCAGGGATGGTATTCTTAGAGAATCTCATTTAAAATATGGCGCAAAGAAATATACCAAGGCTGCAGTGAAGGGTATCGTAAAAACTCTGTCAAAGATGGGTATTTCAACGGTGCAGAGTTATCAGGGCGCTCAGATATTTGAGGCGATAGGTATAAACGAAGACGTTACAGAAAAATACTTTACGAAGACTGCATCCAGAATTGGCGGTATAGGCCTTGACGTAATTGCAGGCGAAGTGCTGTTGCGTCATAAAAATGCATTCGACGAGCGCAGCAGCGAAGAAGTACTTGAAACAGGAGGCCAGTACCAATGGCGGAAGGATGGCGAATACCACCTCTACAACCCCGAAACTATCCACAAGCTTCAGCTGGCATGCAGAACCAAAGATTACAGGATCTTCGGGGAATATTCGAGACTTCTGGATGAGCAGACGCAAAGGCAATGCACGATACGCGGACTGCTTGAATTCAAATATGACCGTACTCCGGTTCCGATTGAAGAAGTCGAATCTGTAGATACCATCTGCAGGCGTTTCAAGACAGGCGCCATGTCCTACGGTTCCATCAGCAGGGAAGCGCATGAGGCACTGGCAATAGCAATGAACCGCATCGGCGGTAAAAGTAATACAGGGGAAGGCGGGGAAGATCCCGAGCGGTTCAAGCCGGACAGTAACGGCGACAACCGATGCAGTGCCATAAAGCAGGTTGCATCGGGTCGTTTTGGAGTAACCAGCAATTACCTGGTAAATGCAAAAGAGCTCCAGATAAAGATGGCCCAAGGTGCAAAACCTGGCGGAGGCGGACCGCTTCCGGGCGGCAAAGTATATCCCTGGATAGCTAAAGTAAGGCATTCCACAGCAGGCGTCGGTCTTATTTCACCTCCGCCGCACCATGATATTTATTCGATAGAAGACCTGGCGGAACTTATTTATGATCTGAAAAATGCAAATCCCGAAGCCAGGATCAGCGTCAAACTGGTTTCCGAAGTGGGCGTCGGTACAGTCGCAGCCGGCGTTGCCAAGGGACGCGCCGACGTAGTGCTGATAAGCGGTTATGACGGCGGAACGGGAGCCTCTCCCAGGAGCAGCATACGTCATGCCGGGCTTCCGTGGGAGCTTGGTCTTGCAGAAACGCATCAAACACTGATGCTCAATAATCTTAGAAGCCGGATCGTAATAGAGACGGACGGAAAGCTGATGACTGGACGTGATGTAATAATAGCGGCGCTTCTCGGCGCCGAAGAGTTCGGTTTTGCGACTGCTCCTCTCGTAACCCTCGGTTGTGTCATGATGAGAGTCTGCAACCTTGATACATGCCCGGTCGGTATCGCGACTCAAAATCCCGAGCTGCGCAGGAAATTCTGCGGAGACCCTCAGTACGTAGTGAATTTCATGCACTTTGTCGCACAGGAGATGCGAGAATGGATGGCTAAGCTTGGATTCCGCACGGTGAACGATATGATCGGACACAGCGAAGTGCTTGAGCCTAACAAGGCTATACTCAATTGGAAGTCTAAAGGCCTCGATCTGTCAACGATACTTTTTCAGCCTGATCTTCCGGAGGATTCCCACAGACACTGTATAAAAAGCCGCGTTAATACGATAATGGATACCCCCGGTACAAAGGTGCTGCTTGATATTTGCAAGCCCGCCCTTCAAAGTGGCGAGAAGGTCGCAGCAGATCTTCCCATCAGGAACACTGACCGTGTTGCAGGAACGATCCTTGGAAGTGAGATCACTAGAAAATATGGTGAAAAAGGACTTCCCGAAGATACAATAAGCCTCAGGTTCAACGGTTCCGCAGGGCAGAGCTTCGGAGCATTCATCCCTAAAGGGCTGACTCTTACGCTTGAAGGCGACGCGAACGATTACGTCGGCAAAGGTCTTTCGGGAGGGAAGATAGTTATCCATCCCCCCAAAAAATCCGTCTTTGCATCCGAGGAGAATATAATAGCAGGCAATGTATGCCTGTATGGCGCGACAAGCGGCGAAGCCTATATCAGCGGCATGGCGGGAGAGCGCTTCTGCGTCAGGAATAGCGGGGCATCAGCCGTCGTTGAAGCTGTAGGCGATCACGGCTGCGAATACATGACGGGAGGCCGCGTCGTAGTGCTCGGTTCAACTGGAAAGAATTTCGCAGCCGGCATGTCTGGCGGTATTGCATACGTTCTTGATGAAAAAGGCGTCTTCAATAGAAAATGCAATAAAGAAATGGTGGAGCTTTATAAGCTTGAAAGTAAGGAAGAGGCCGGGCAGGTCAGGGAAATGATCCGAAAGCATTTCGAATACACCGGCAGTCTACCGGCGGAAAGGGTCCTGCAGCATTGGAACGACATGCTGCCTCTGTTTGTAAAGGTTATGCCGAAAGATTACGGCAGAATGCTGAAGGCTATCAGTAAAATGCAGAATAGCGGTTTGAGCGGTGATGAAGCACTTATTGCAGCATTTGTAGAAAACAGGGGAAATCCGGCCCTGGCAGATGACGGTGATTAATCAGATAACTTTCGGTACGAGTTAGTCATGGGAGGAATTATTATGGGAAAATCTACTGGATTCATGGAATACCGACGGATGGTTGCGGCCGACCGTGAGCCGTTGGAGAGGATAAAGGACTGGGATGAATTTCATCTCTTTCTTCCGGAAAGAGAACAACGTCTTCAGGGAGCACGTTGTATGGACTGCGGTACGCCGTTCTGCCATATGGGGTTGATAATAAACGGACTGGCGTCCGGCTGCCCGCTGAACAATCTGATACCCGAATGGAACGATCTGATGTACAGGGGCAGCTGGCATGAAGCTGTAAAAAGGCTGCAAAAAACAAATAACTTCCCTGAATTTACAGGAAGGGTTTGCCCGGCATTATGCGAAGGTTCCTGTACGGTAGGCATAAACGATCCTCAGGTAACGATAAAAAACAACGAGTGTTCCATCATTGAAAAAGCCTTCATGGAGGGCTGGATAAAACCGGAGCTCCCGAAAATGCGCACAGGAAAGAGAGTTGCGGTAGTAGGTTCAGGTCCTTCGGGGCTGGCTTGTGCGGATCAGTTGAACAAAGCCGGTCACCTGGTAACGGTATTTGAACGCAGCGACAGGATAGGTGGCTTGCTGATGTACGGCATCCCGAATATGAAGCTCGACAAAAAAATATTGCAGCGCAGAGTCATGC
>JAEXOR010000065.1 GCA_023439185.1 Bacillota bacterium
AAAGTTAATGGCTTCAGACATGCGTATCCTCCTTTCGAACGGTAGTCGTTTAGTAGTTCTGGCACAAAGGCGTTTCCAAGTCTTCCGAGACTTTCTTGTGTACGCCCAGTTTCCAGGTCCGGTATTCAAGGGCGCTGAGCATCTTCTTGGCTGCTTCAGCGGGATCCATTTCAAACATGAAGTAACCGCCGTATACGTCGCCGGCCACCTGGGTGGTGATACTGTAAATCAGGTCGCTGCCTTCAAGGGGCGGCATGGCGCCTACGTGAGTGGGCACGCCCATGGCCACTACCCAGCAGCCGATGGAGACGGCCTTGCCGCTCATGGCTTCGGGGGCCGAGGCTACGAAGGGCACCTTCGGGGTGTCCACGCCCATTTCGTTGGCCATGTCCATCAATAGGTCGGAGCAACGGGTGTTGTCCACGCAGGAACCCATGTGGAACACCGGCGGCAGTCCGGTGGTAAGGTTGGCATTGGCGCTGATGCGGGCCAGGAATTTTTTCAGGCCTTCGCCGCAGTATTTGTCTACATTGGCGGGGTCCATATGGCCCAGCTTGGCGCAGCCTTGCATGGCGCAGCCGGTGCCGATGACGAATACATCGTTTTTAAGCATTTCTTCAACAACCTTGGTGTGGCTTTCATCCTGCGGTCTCTTCACGTTGTTGCAGCCCGCGAACAAAGCTACGCCCTTCAATTCACCGTCCGCGATGGCGTCTGTGAGCACTTTGACCGGGTTATCGGGATTGACGGAACCGAATATTTCGTACAGTGCCTCCAGGCTGAAGCCGGCCACCACTTTATTGGTCAGTTGAGGAATGTGTATCTTGGCCGGGTCTCTGAGTTTAAAGGCTTCAATGGCCATCCGGATAGCCGTTTTGGCATCCTCTTTCGCCGTAGGTGCGTTGAACTCAATGTGCACCGAACCGGGATGCTTGACCAGTGGCGAAGTGGTAATGATCACAGTATGGAAACATTCGGCCACTGTGCGCACCGTGGGCATAATGCACTGCACGTCCACCACCATGCCGTCAATGGCGCCGGTGGCCAGGGCAAATTCCTGGGATGAGAAGGATGTCACGATGGGCACGCCGTGGCGCATGAGCACTTCGTTACCGGTGCAGCAGATACCCATCAATTGAATACCCTTGGCGCCGGCGGCTTGCGCTTCACCTTCCATCTCTTTGGCGGCCGCGACGATAATCTCACTCAAAATGGGGTTATGGCCGTGGAGCACGATGTTAACTTTTTCCGCATTAATAACGCCCATGTTGGCTTCGCTGACCACCGGCCTCGGGGTGCCGAACAGGATGTCGGACAGGTCTGTGCCCACGTGCATGCCCACGTAGTCGGCCAGGGCTACCCGCAGCGCGCTGAAGATCAGGTTGACCGGGTCGTTGTCCATGCCCACGTGGGCCTGGGTGACCAGGTTGGAGATGGTGTTATATACGCCGCTGGGCATAATGTTATGGCTGCGGAACTTCTCCAGACGCCCGTCGGTCACTGTGGTTTTAACCCAGGTGGACTCGCCGAAACCATCCAGACGGCTGTAATCGGCCATGGCCATTTCAGCCAGTTCCAGAGCGATTTGCTTATCTTCTTTACCTTCGGTTTCGATGCCGACGCGTTTGGCCACTTTGTACAGTTTGTCGGTGTCTTTAATCGGGTAGTCGGGCGCGTGCCCCTTAACCGATTCGTAAAGAGTATGGGCCATATGGACGGCGTGCTCGCTGTGGGACGCGGCGCCGGTAAGCAGCATCAAACCGGTGCTGCGGGCGGCGATGGTCCAGGCACTGGCGCCGCAGATACCGCGGCTGCCCGGGCCTTCGTCAGCCTTGATCCGGCAGGGGCCCATCATGCAGAAGCGGCAGCACAGTCCCTTGTAACCGAACTGGCACTGGGGCTGTTGGGCTACAAAACGGTCGAAAGCGGTAATTACGCCGCGCTCCTTGGCGATTTCGACCATTTCCAGAACGGCCGGGTCAATAGAGCGCTTGATACTTTTCGGGTCGACCACTCTGGGTGCGGCCGAAGGCCGGCAAGTATGATTTGGATCTCTAAACCTTGGCATCACTTTAACCTCCTTGGTTATAGATTAAAAAGACTATAAGGCGCGACCGGAATTGCTCCCCCTTTCATTTCCGGCCGTCCCGGGTAAAATTTTACCCCTCCCATTAAGCAAAGTTCTTCCCCGACTCCCAACAGGAAAGGACTTACGCTTCAGATACCCCTTAATCAGGGCCATATCTGCGGTAAAAAAAAAGCACTGTTAATTTTGGTTGCTACCACCCACCTCTCCCCAAATATTCAGGCAAACATTCTGCACCTCGGACATCAGTTCTTTTTCTGCTTCCGGTGTCACAGACGGTTCCATGGCGTTTGCCCACAGTGATTCCGAAAAACTGATAAATCCAATCACAGGATGCTGAGTAAAGCTGTCTATAATAAATTGTTTTTCTCTCTCTGAACGAATTTTATTGGCAATAATGCCGGTTTTTTTAATACCCAGTTCTCCGGCCATTCTAATTACGTGCCCGGCGGTGTTGACGCTGTTGCGGCTCGGTTCCACCACCACCAGCATCATATCCACCCCCCGTACGGTACCCCTGGAGAGGTGTTCGATACCGGCGCCCATATCCATAATCACCGATTCATTTTTATCCAGCAGCAGTGAACTCACCAAGGCGTTCAGGAAAGTGTTTTCCCGGCAGTAACATTCGGAACCGCCTTTTTTGGGATCGCCCATGCGAAAGAACCTGATATTGCCGAGCTTATAACTATAATCGTCTATAAAATCGTCCAATTCCGGGTTCAAGGTGTAAAATGCGCCGCCGCCCGACTTTTCGCGAATAACGTCGCGCATTTCCACCACCGGCTTGATGCCGGCCGCTTCTGCAGCGGGAATGCCTATAGCCGGAGCCAGGCAAGCGTCCGGATCGGCGTCAATGGCGTATACAGTTGCGTTGGTTTGGGACAGGTACTTGGTTATAGCCGCCGCGATGGTTGTTTTGCCGACCCCGCCTTTTCCAGATATGGCTAGCTTCATTGCTGTCACTCCCGGTATATATTCGGATGCTGTTCCGACGAAAAACCAATAGAGGATGAACACTCACTTATATTGTATTGAAAATTAATGCAATTAATTGTTCCGGGGACTTGTGGTCCTGGGGCGGTCAGCCCAATATCGGCAAAGAAACACTTCTACATGGAACAGCGTTTTCCTGCTTAAACGACACAAGAAATCTGCGCGGGCGCCGATAATTTTATGCTGATAAAGGCGGCCTGCGCTGAGTTGGAAAAACTTTTTATATTTGCTTTCCGCTAATCCTTTCGACAGTGTAAAAAAGAATTCCTTCTCCTGCCGAAAAATATGGACATATGATTGAATGAATAAATTATCCCGGACCGGCAACAATAATAATACTCCGCTTTGGTGAGTTCTATCTCTCCCCGTCCGGCCCTCGGGCCGGATTTTTTTTGCCTACTCCAGCCATTGTTTTATCGTTTCGATTAGTTCCTCGAAACGGACGGGTTTTTGCAGGTATCCGTCACAGCCGGCGTTGATGATTGTTTCCCTGTCCCCTTTCATGGCCATGGCAGTAAGGGCGATGATGGGGATGTCCGAGGTTTCCCGTTCATTTTTTAGAATGCGGGTCACCTGAATGCCGTCGAGATCCGGCATTTGAATATCCATGATAATCAAGTCGGGTTTGTTCCGGCGGGCCAGTTCAATTCCTTCATAACCGCCGGAAGCCTGCAAAGTCCGGTGGCCCTGGGATTCCAGGATGTCGTTAATCAGGCGCAGGTTTTTAACATTGTCTTCAACAATTAATATAACTTTTTTCGACAAAGTTAACCATCCCCCTTGATTGATTCTGTTAACCGGATGCGGGCCGGACCGTGCGTGGGATGCTGAAATAAAACCTGCTGCCTTGGCCCGGCTTGCTTTCCACTCCAATGGAGCCACCGTGCATTTCCACCAGTTTTACAGACAGGGCCAGACCCAGCCCCGTCCCCTCATGCCTTCTGGATAATGAGCCGTCCACCTGGGAAAATTCTTTAAAGAGTTTGTCCATGTCCGATTCATTGATACCGATGCCGTTGTCCGTAACGCTTACCGTCACGTTGGAACCTTCCGAAACAGTGGACAACAGCACTTCCCCGCCGCTTTCAGTAAACTTGACCGCGTTGGCCAGCAGGTTGAAAACCACTTGTTTGACTTTGCGCGCATCCGCCACCACCAGGCCGATGTCTTCTTCCAGCAGGCTATTCAGACGGATGCTTTTCTTCAAAGCTTTTTCACGGAATAAACGCAAGCTTCCCTGCAGCAGCTCCGAAAGGTCAAATTCACTTAAATCAAGCTCCATGGAACCGGCTTCGATTTTGGACAGGTCCAAAATATCATTAATCAGGGCCAGCAGATGTTCACCGCTTTCCCGGATATCTTGAACATACTCTTGCTGACGCGGATTAAGCTTACCGAAAAGCTGTCTTTCCAGCAGTTCCGAAAAACCAATCACAGAGTTGAGCGGCGTCCTTAATTCATGGCTCATGTTGGTGAGAAACTCGCTTTTGGCCCGGTTGGCTTGCTCCAGTTCGCTGTTCTTTTTCTCGATTTCTTTTTGTCGCACCGCCAGTTGCCGGGATAGTGTTTTCAGGTATTCAAATTGTTTTATTCCGTACAGGCAGATGCCCAGTTGCACCGATACCCTTTTTAGGAAGGCCCTGTCCACGGGGCCGGTTTCCCTGGCCGTGCCCAGAAGCAGCAACCCCTGCAGCCAATTCTGGTAAAAAACCGGAATTACGGCGGTGCCGGAGTGGCTGAGCAGGTCTGTAACATTTACGCCGTCCAGGATGGTGTCCGCTTTTTCCCTGGGGATAATTTGAACGGTTTTCTTCATAATCTGTTCCGCCATCTGGTTGTTCTGTAAACTGACGGATTGGGGTATCAGTTTTGTATTCACACCGAGGGACGCAAAGGGTTTAAATGATTTGGACCGTTCGTCGTAGGCCAGGTAAACTCCGGACTGGTAAGCCTGACGCTTGGCCAGCAGCTCAAGAAGTTCATTAAACACGGCATTCCGGTCATGATTACCGGTAAATATGGACATGGCTTCGGTCATGGTGCGTTCGTTAACCGCTTGTTTTTGACGGGCGAATTCAATTTTTTTACGGTCCGTGATGTCCCGGGCGATACCTTCCATGGCCACGATTTGACCGTCCCGGTCCCTGATGGGCAACGTGCGTTGCTCGGTCCAGATAACCCTGCCGTTTTTGTCAACCCAGCGTACTTCTTTAGGCTCCATGAAATTATCACCGGTGTTTCCCAATTTCTGCTGCAACATCCGGTCATCGGGATGTACGATATCATCGACAAAATTCGGGTTCCGGTAGTATTCTTCGGGGGTGTAACCGGTCATTTGCTCCACGGCGGGATTCACGTATTCAAAGTGATGCTCGGGAATCAGGTTGATCCGGTAAATAACATCCGGCGCGTTTTCCGCCAGACGGCGGTAACGGCTTTCACTTTCCTGCAGCGCCTCGGAATCTTTCATGTGCCGGATAGCTGAAGCAATGTGCCTGCCGACCAGTTCCAAAAAAGGCATGTCGTCGTGGGTGACCAGGTTTTTTTGTTGGCCGTTCAATTGTAAAAGACCGATATTTTCTTCATCATTTTTTATAGGTATCAGCGTGATGGTTTCATATCCGTGGTAAACGCAGGTCAGCCGCCATGGTCCTTTCAACCGTAAAGGCCCTTTTTCGTCGTCTTTTAACGTGGACGCGGATCCGGTGAGGAAACTGCCGTACGGTGTTGTATATTTGTTGTCTATGCGGTCCAGTAACTGGTTTTTTAATGTCATGCCGCAAAAACACTCCAGGATTATCTGGCCGTTTTCATCCCTTAGCGGTTCGTCTCCATTCGTTTTACACAGCGAGTATTCATGCCCGACAAACTGCTCGGAAAATCCGTATTGAGTGTAATAAGTGAAATCACTGCCGTTTGCCAGCCTGATGGCGGCGGCCTGGCATCCGGTGACCCGGGTGAGAATAACCAAAACGTTTTGCAGAGCCTGTCTGAGGTTTGCAAAGTTGGCCAATTCAGCCAGCATGGACAGCTCGGCTTCCTGTCTGGCTTCGTTTTTCTTGCGGTCGGTAATTTCCAGGTGCGAAATGACCGCGCCTCCCGTCGGCCCGGATAACGGGGTTACGTGCAGCATGTACCACCGTTTTTCCGAGTCGTTGTGACAGGGGTACTCCATTAAATATTGTTTAACTTTGCCCTCCAGGACATCCGTAATGCCGGCCAGGGCACCCCCGGCGTACCGGTCACCGTCCCGGGTTCCTTTAGCGCAAATTGCCAGATAATTCATCTCTTTAGCGGCCATGGTGGCGGTACCGGCGCCGTTTTCCCGACCGAACTGCTTCCAGGCATCGTTGACCGCCGTAATGTTGCCGCCGCCGTCAATCACGGCTATATGCGCCGGCAGGGAGTTCAGCACCGCCAGGTTGAATTCCTTGCTTTCCCTCAACCTCACCAGGGCTTGCTTGCGCTCTTCCTCTACCCGGACGGCGGACGCAATGATACCCATGACCCTAAGGTCGCCCGGTAACGGGGTATAGTCCCGCTGATAAACAACACATAGCGCCCCGACACAGTTTTGTCCCACCCTGACCGGGTGACCGATATAAGTTTGCAGCCCCAAAGCGGTTACATTGGGATCGGTGACGGCGTATGCGGTGGACTGAAGGTTTCGCAATACAGTAGCTTCATCCCCGCCCCGGCGAATTACATCATAGCAGATACGACCGTCGAGGATATCCACGGTTTTATGTTCGGGCGGTATGTTCCAGAGGCCCGCCGAATAAAGCGCGCCCTGCTCCACCCGGTTGTACGCGGCGTAGGAAGCGCCCATTAACTCTCCGCATAAGGCGGTGAGACGGTTGATGTTTTCGTTGGGATTGCTGCTGAAGCCGAGAAAACAGCTGTTAATTTTGGACATGCGCTCCTCTTCCCGGGTGCGGCGAATGGCCAGGGCGTAAAGCGAGGACAATCTCTCCACAAGCTCAAGGTCGCGGTTTGTGTAATCGCGCTCTGAATTGGCCAGGCAGACGATACCCATCAGCCGGTTGCCCAATAAGGCGGGAGTGGAAAGCACACGCTTGATTGGGATGTGCCCCTCGGGCACGCCGGCAGACCGGGGATCGCCCGCGGGGTCATTGGTTAACAGGGATTGTTTATGATCGATTACCCAACCGTACAATCCGCTGAACTTTTTAAATACTATATTCTTATCGGGAACCTGGCAGATATCCCAGACATCCCTGGTCATGGTGGGTGAAATCAGGTATCCCTTTTGATGGTCGATGTAGCCCACAAATCCAAACTGACTTCCCGTGAGTCGTTTGCCAAGCTCCAATACCAGACCGGTTTGCTCTGCTATGGAATCGGAATTAACCAGCGCATTGGCCAACTCAGCCAGGGCGGCGTTAGCTTCGGCCTCCCATGTCAAAGCCGCCTGGGTTTGTTTGAATCCGGTTACGTCCCTGATTGACTCTATGGCTCCCACCACGTTGCCGGAGCCGTCATAAAGCGGCGATGCCTTAAGCCACAAGTGCATGCCCTGTCCGTTATTCATTCTCGGGGAGTATGCTTCGGAGTATAAAACATCTCCAATTTTGGAAATATTATAGTATTTTTTCCCTTTCTCTATCTGTTCCTGGTTGGTCCACAGCAGATCCAGCAGCGCCGGTCTCCGTTCACCGTGAAAGGGCACGGAATAGGCGTAATCGCCCTGACCGACAATATCAAGCTTGGAGATGCCGGTCATTTCCTCGATCGCCTTGTTCCAGGCAATTACTTTATTATTCTGGTTCACCGCGAAAGTGGCGTCGGGTAAAAACTCGATTATATCCATCATTTGCCGGCGGGCGGCGGCGAGCTTTTCTTCGGCCTGTTTTTGTTTGGTAATGTCTCTGATAATACTCAGCAGGATCTGGTCATTACCGATGGAGATCCTTTGTGAACTTACTTCCACCGGAAAAACGGTACCGTCCTTTCGTTGATGAAGGGTCTCAAAAAGGAGTCCCTGCCGGAAGGCCTGCTGCATCTGAGTTTCCACCTGAGCGGAAGTTCCGGGTTCGCGCAGGTCCCTGATGTTCATGCGCAACAGTTCCTCCCGGCTGAAACCGTAGCTTTCCTCAGCCGCGCTGTTGGCCTCCAGGATTTTCCCGTCCATACCGATAATCATTATTATATCCAAGCCGACCCCGCCTTTCCAAAACCGTGGTACAAAGCCGGTTATTTACAAACAAAATCTGTGGTTTAAAGTATTTTTCTGAGATAAACAACAATAATCCTGCTTTTTTCAACCAGGCAATTTAAAAAACGAAACCCGGCGTTTGGCCGGGTGTTTTGTGCAACTGTAATTAATGGGCACTGGTACCGATATAAAAAAATACTCCGAAAGGAGTATTTAATTACTGGTGCGGCAGAAGGGACTTGAACCCCCACAGGCGTTACGCCCATAAGAACCTGAATCTTACGCGTCTGCCAATTCCGCCACTGCCGCATGTATGTGGTTGGCGCAGTCTCTCGACCCGCGCAAGGACAATATTAACATACAGGAATTGTGTTGTCAACATCCTTATTCCGGTAATGATCGGGGAAACCCTTTGTTGCGAGAAATGGGCGGCAACCTCAGCATAAGGGGACATACTTCAGCTTATTGGTTATCCAAAAAAGTTGAGATGTCCCCGCTGAGCATAGTTGCAAACCGAAGCTAGGCCACGTTGTCTACTTTGGCAATGGCCCCGGCCGGGCAAGCCCTGAAGCATCGGCCGCAGCGTGTACAGTTGTCCGCGTTGATGGCGTAACTCACACCTTCATCGACATAGATGCTGTCATCCCGGCACTCCAGTTCACATGCGGCGCAGGCCATGCATAATGCAGGATCTAAAGAGTAACTGAATTTAAATTTTTTCTTTTCGGCCACTGTTATTCCCCTCCCAGTTTTCAAAACGTTATGAACAAGATTTCTACATAAAAAAAATAAAATCCTGCCACATTACTGTAAGAAGATAAATATTTCCGAGTTGCACCTTACCGGAAAGGAGGAGTATGTTGATTGGCTACACAAATTAAAGGCGTATCCGCGCGCCGGTTCCCGGGTTACCGTCCGGTGTGGGAAATAGGTAAAGCTGCTTACATAAAAAGAAGGCAGCGGGTTACCGGCGAAAACAGGCCCAGCACATAGATCTGGTACGTGGGGAGTTTTTTGTTTCCTTCGCTTACTCCGCGGGCTCCCGCAAGGAGGTGCCCCTACGATTAGGCAACCTAACAAAATTCGATGCCCTGAGAATTGTTAAAAGCCGCAGGTTGCTATGTATAAGCAGCTTGCGGTTTTTAGTTGACAGCTTCAGCTTATCAGGTTGCGGATTGCTTCTGATGTCCAATAT
This sequence comes from Bacillota bacterium, assembly GCA_023439185.1. GTDB lineage: Bacteria > Bacillota > Desulfotomaculia > Desulfotomaculales > Desulfallaceae > BRH-c8a. Next base: position 9,454 of record JAEXOR010000065.1, read on the forward strand.
TTATTCGGGTGGATTGTTTCTCCGTTAGCATTCTTGTTATATATCACTGACGGTTCCTTAGTGTTATCTACAACCGTGAAAATATTGCTTATTTTCAATAATTTAGGAATATTAAGCATTGATTTCTCGTACCTGCTTATGATTTTTTCAGTAGGAACATCGTGACCGCCTCCAAGTACGCGACTTCTTACCCTGAACACATTGAGTTTCGGGTCGGTGGTCAGCACAAACACGCTTTCAATAAAATAGCCGGCCGACTTAGCTCTGTGTAACAGATCAAGATTTCGCTCAGTTGACAACACAGTTTCAAAAGTGAAGCTCCGGCTCTCGTTAAGGCATAACTCGCGCAATTTTTCAGCTTCTTTAGCCGCCTCAATATCCGAACAATCGCGGCTGGCTTTTATATCATCCGCGTTGATATATATCCCCTTGAGCTTCCAAACTGACGTTACCGTGCTTTTACCTGAGCCGTTGGGTCCGGCAAACACCAGTATTTCGGAAACGCTAGTCAATATCGTACTCCCTCCGTCCGTCAGGATACTCAAGATACGGACGTTTTAACTCGTCGTCGTACAGAGCTACAGGGGTATTGTCCGCTTTCATTTTTGCGGTTTTTGACCGTACCGCGTCTTTCATACGGCTCTCAATAGCCAACAAATTGTCTACCTCAAGCGGGAACGGTATAGATTGAAAAGCAGCGACACGGGTCAGGTAAATATTCACCCCCGTGCTCAAACTCATACCAAGCGTGTTGAACACATTCTCGGCGCGGCGTTTGGTTTTCGGGTCTACTCGAATACTTAAACGTGATTCATTCATCGGAATTAACCTCCAAATTTTTATACACCCATTATACACCCATTATACACCCATTGTCATCAATTCTTCGATACATTATTAATGATATTGCTCCCTGCGGTCGCAGTGATATTCTATTCGCCTCCTGTAACTGGGCAAAGCCAATTTCTCTCGCCGAAAGCGAATAGGGATGAAAAAACCGCCGCCGTACATTCCAAAACGGGTCCATCAAGCTATGGGACATGGTTGAATAACCTACGAGCCATCGTCCGCCAAGTCAACACCCGCACACAAAAAGCCCGCGCAAAAATTTTTAGCGCGGGCTTGACATATTTCTGGTGGAGGGGGCAGGATTCGAACCTGCGAAGGCGTCGCCGGCAGATTTACAGTCTGCTCCCTTTGGCCACTCGGGAACCCCTCCATTGGTGACCCCACCGGGATTCGAACCCGGGTTACCGCCGTGAAAGGGCGGTGTCTTAGGCCACTTGACCATGGGGCCATATTCGATGTTCGAGGTTGGATGTTCGAGATTCGATCGAACTTCGAACCTCGAATTTCGAACCGCGAGAATGGTCGGGATGGAGGGATTTGAACCCCCGGCCTCTTGCTCCCAAGGCAAGCGCGCTAGCCAAACTGCGCTACATCCCGAATTATAAACGCAATATTTAGTCTACCGCAAACCCGGTGTAAAGTCAAGGTGCTGGAGCTTGCCAAGCGAAAGCGGATTATGGTAAATTTACTGACGAAATCATCTGGAGTGGACGAAGCAGGCATGTTGGAATTTGCACTTTATTCTTTGGATGGGGGTTCTTGCTTTATGCGTAACTGTTCTATCTTTTTCTCCAGCTCTTCAATTCTGATGACCAGGTTTACAAGAACGGTAATCAATATTGCCAACACCAATGCCACGACAAAAATTACCGCCCAGATATTGCTTGTCAAAAACCCTACCCAAATAGACATCGCAACAGTGCAAAAAACAAAGCACATCGCAAAAACACCTAAAAATGTACCCAGTGCAATCACCTCACCAAATTCCTGATTACCCGGGACAGTTGATCGGCGTTCCGGCATTCCCGTACACTGCCGCAGTACGGCGCGTATAAATCCATGACGCAGTCGCCGGCCTGCCATTTTCCTTCGGGCAGCGGGTTTAACCAGATCACCCGCCGGCACAGGCCGGCGATGGACCGGAACAGGTCCGTCCCGTCGGGCTGCCAGTTGTTCCGGGCGTCGCCCAGGACAATGACCGTGGTGCGGGGAGTCAGCACATCCCGGTAGTGGCTGTGGAAGCTCTCCCACACCTGGCCGTAATGGCTGAAGCCGGTCATGGATATAGGGGTCTCCCGCACAATTTTCCGGGCGGACACCGGCTCAGAATCGTTGTTAAACATGCCGGTGACTTCGGTCACCTGATCCACAAAGGCAAACAGACGTAGGCCCCTAAACCGGCGGCGTAGGCCGGTGAGGAGCTGTAAGAAGAATTCGCTGTACGGGGCTACTGAGCCTGACAGGTCGCAAAGGGTGACGATGACCGGCCTGGATAGTACCCGTCGCTCCTTTTTCAGCACCAGGGGTACGCCGCCGCAAGCCACTGCTTTTCTTACCGTGCGCTGCATGTCCACGGTGCCCGACAGGGCCGGTTTTTTTCTGTATCCCCGCCGGACGGCCAGTTTTTTACCCAGGGCCTCCAGCAGTTTATATATTTCAGCCAATTGTTCCGGGTTTGCGGCGGCTAAATCCATAAACCGCGGGTTGCTGGGCTGCGTACCAAAGGGTTGCCGGTAACCTGCCTGGGCCGGGGCGCCGGGCGTTTCTTTTCTGTTTGCGGGGTTGGCGGCGGTTTTATTACCGTCTGACGTACCGCTTTGGGCGCCGGTTCCTGTGCCTCCCGTACCGCGCCGCGCCAAGGTCGCGGCCTGGTTCGCGGTTTCCCGCCGGATGGAGTTTTTCAGGTCTTCAAGGCGCCCGGCGAAGGCGTCACCCGGCAAACGGGGCGGGTTCGCCAGTATCGTTTCCGGGTTCAACCCGCAGGGAATAATTTCATTGCGGGTTATTGTTTCCTGCAAGCGGTGGCTGAGCAGCCCGGCCAGGTATTCCCGGCTTTGCTTATCCTTGGCCAGGGTGCACAGGGCTGCCGAGAGCATGTCTTCCCGGCTGAAGTCTACTACCTGGAGCGCTTTAAAAAAGTCGATTATTTCTTCATTTGATACCGGCCAGCCCGAGTGCCGCAGGGCAGCGGCGATTTCAATAATCGTAACCAACATGATGCATCACCGTGGCCATAAAACTATTCATGGCAGCAAAGGTATCTGTCAGGGTTTCCATAACCGCCCCGCCGTCTCCGAGGGAAATTTTGCACTCAAGGGTCAAGGTTAGCTTTTTAACGTCATAAACGGCGTGAAAGGAGTCTGCAGTCAGCGAGAACAGGGTAAACCCGGTCTCCTTGACAAAACCCAGTTCGCCGGTCAGGTAATCCGGATGCAAAACAAGGTCCTCGGCCCGGTGGGTAACCAGCAGGTCTTCCAGACCTAAAACGCTGCTCAGCATCTCCAGCAGGCCGTTGCCCAAATGTGTCGGGTCGGACAATTCAACCCGGCATAGAATTTCCCGGCGGTCGGGTTCCTCCTGGAAGGAAATCCGGCTGTCATTGCTGAAAACAATGTTAAAACAGTTGGATTCCCGGCAGTATGAGGTCGGTGCGGGCCGGCGGTTGATTAGCTTAACCCAGTCCGCGCCGGAAATTGTTTTGTGTGTTTGGATCAGCGGCCCGGAAACCCTGGGTATGGGCGGGACAGCTGTAAATTCGGGACTTAACGGTTCCAGCATTTTACGCAGCGAGATCCTGTCCACGCATTCCCGGCAGTTGAATTGACTGTCCCGGGAATGGGTGCTGAATTTAATTTTGGCCGTCATAATACTGCCCTGCACGGCCAGTTCGGCCCGGGCGACCACAGCCACGTTTCTGGAACGCCATTCGGTAAGATTAACGCCCAGCAATTCACCGCGCTCCAGGTCCAGGTGGCTCACTTCGTGTAAACAGGGGAGCAGTTCCGCCAGGGGTTTGCTCATGGCCGTGACGATCATTTTAAAATCCGCCGCCGGTTCATACAATTGGCCGGCCGTGCTGACCGGCCTGACGGAAAAAAGCAATGGGACTGCTTCTTCAGCTATGGCAACCGATGTAATGTTAAATAGTAAGTAGTTTTCCGTTATTTGCATTTCCAAACCGGAAATTTTGATTCTGTCTCCGGCGGCCCACATTTCCGGGCTTCCGGCGTGCCGGGTCAAGAATCTGTTTTTTATATCCACATTGCGGCACAGGATTTCTATTAGCATTCACCAGTCTCCTCGTTGCACGCTGTTTAATTAATTTTATCATGCGGGAGAGTTGACATGAGCATAGAAGAGAAAAATTTTTTTTCCAGTATCGAAAATGTAATGAACGGTTTGATGAAACAACAATACCTGGTCAAGCGAAATACCGCCACCACTGTTTTTTTGTCCGGGCGCCTGGGCAAACCGCTTTTGGTGGAAGGACCCGCCGGAGTGGGCAAAACCGCCCTGGCCGGCGCCATAGCAGGCGCGCTGGAAACGGAAATCGTCCGGTTACAGTGTTACCCGGGGCTTGACGAAAGCAAGACCCTTTACGAATGGAATTATCAAAAACAACTGCTGCAAATCCAGATGCCGGGAAGCGAAACTGATATATTTGGCCCGGAGTTTATGCTGGAACGGCCGCTGTTGAAGGCGTTCCGCACCCGCGAGCCGGTGGTGTTGCTGGTGGATGAAGTTGACAAGAGCGAAGAGGAATTGGAGAGCTTTCTTTTAGAAGCGCTATCTGAGTTTCAGGTGAGCATACCGGAACTGGGCACTGTGACGGCGAACCACAGGCCTTACGTGGTGATTACCAGCAACCGGATGCGGGAACTTAGCGACGCTTTAAAGAGAAGGTGCCTGTACCTTTATATTGATTATCCGGACGAGGAATTGGAACGGGCGGTTATCAACCTGCGGCTTCCCGGCGTCACGGAGCGCCTGATCGCCGACATTGTGCGTTTTGTCCAGCAGTTGCGCCGGCTGAAGCTTAAAAAAGCGCCCAGCATTGCGGAGTCGCTGGACTGGGCCAGAACTTTGCTTTTGTTGGAGCGCGACACTATTGATCCGGAGCTGGTGCGGGAAACCTTAAATGTACTGTTAAAGTATGAGGACGACATTAAAACGGCTGAAAAGGAAATTCCGGCCATGGTCAAATCCGGTACCGCCGGTGAAAATGAAAAGTCCGGGGGTGTCCGCGACGAACGGACCGTCGCCGGTCCGGATCTTTCCAGGTTTGAATTTTAAATTAACCGGCCAGTATTTTAACGATTACTTTTCTTTTTCGGGGGCCGTCGAATTCGCAGAAAAAAATTTTCTGCCACGTGCCCAGCATTAATTTGCCCGCGGTCACGGGCATCATTTTTTCCGGCCCGGTCAGCAGGGTTTTAATATGGGCCGCAGAGTTGCCTTCGGCATGCCGGTAACTATTGCTCCAGGGCACTAGGCTGCCCAGATGCGTCAGGATGTCTTCCACCACGCTGGGGTCGGCGCCCTCGTTAATGGTTACGGCGGCCGTGGTATGCGGCACATAAACAAGGCAAACCCCTTCTTTGACGCCGCTGCGGGATAAGAACTTATTTACTCCCGGTGTTATGTCGACAAATTGTTCCCTGCGGGAAGTCTCAACCTCTAAAACATACAGGTGATTATTCATATGTCTCCCCTGCCATAAAAAATTGATAACCCGCCCCCGGGGCAGGTTATCTTTAAAAAAATGTTTAACCGGTATTTATAAACTCTGGGCGGCCCGGAAACCAAGGTTGAAAGTGAGGATTTCCAGTTTTACCGACAGGTCTACGTTGCGGGTTTCAATATGCTCCGGCATGTTCAAGGCTACCGGCGCGAAGTTCAGGATTGCTTCCACCCCGTTGTTGATCATTATGTCCGCCACTTCCTGAGCTCCTCTGATGGGTACGGCAATGATGCCGATGCGGATATTTTCGTTCTTTGCCACTTCAGGGAAGCTGTCCAGAGGCAGCACTTCCAGATGCCCGATTTTTTTCCCGACTTTGGTGGGATCGTTATCGAAGACAGCGGATATATAAAAACCTCTGACGTTAAAACCGTGGTAAGTACAAAGGGCAAAACCAAGATTTCCCGCACCCACAATGGCCAGCGACCAGGTTTGGTCCAATCCTAAAATCTTCAGGGTATACTTCATCAGATCCTTGACATTATAACCAACACCCCGAGTACCGAATTCGCCGAAATAAGCCAGGTCCTTACGCACCTGGGCGGGGCTTACCCCCACTCCTTCGGCAATTTCACCGGAAGAAACTGTTGTGATGCCGTTCCTATCCAACCGCTCCAGGAATCTCGAATAAATGGAAAGCCTGGTTACCGTAGCCTCCGGCACCCTTAAAGTTTTCAAGAAATCCGCCTCCTACTCTATTCTCTATAAAAAAACAACTCATCTCCCGGATATTTAAGTGAAAATTATAACTATTTTCAGCGACTTGCAATGCTTGATTTTGTTGTCAAAAACAGCATAGTTACAAAATTCACATGCCCTTATTATATATATCATTTAGCCTTGATACTGTCAAATAGCTTTTTCCAATTGGCTGTTTTTTTTGCTTAAACGGGCTTTTTACAGGGTTGAGCGTCTTTTTAATGCTTTAGCTTATTAAAGGCCGACCGGGCGGCTTCGATGGTGCGGTCGATTTGCCGGTCGGTGTGGGCCAGTGACATGAATGCCGCTTCAAACTGAGCCGGCGCCAGGTAAACCCCTTCTTCCAGCATGGCGCGGAAAAAGGTGCCGAACATGGCGGTATCCGCCCGGGTAGCCGTTTCATAATCCGTGACGGGGTCCGGGGTGAAAAAGGTGCACAGCATGGAACCCACCCGGTTGAAGGTCAGGTTCAACCCCGCTTCCGCGGCGGCTTTCCGTAAACCGGAGTCCAAACGGGCCGATTTGGTTTCCAGCTCCTCATATACGCCGGGTTTTCGCAGTTCCTTCAGGGTGGCGATGCCCGCCGAAACGGCCAGGGGGTTGCCCGATAGGGTGCCGGCCTGGTAAATGGGACCGGACGGGGCCACCCGGGACATGATTTCCCGCTTGCCGCCGTATGCGCCCACCGGCAGACCACCGCCGATAACCTTGCCCAGACAGGTTAAATCCGGTTCGATATTGTAGCGGACCTGGGCGCCGCCGTAAGCCAGCCGGAAGCCGGTCATCACTTCATCAAATATCAGCAGCGCGCCGTACCGGCGGGCTATGTCCCGCACACCGGCCAGAAATCCGGGCGCCGGGGGCACCAGACCCATGTTGCCGGGCACCGGTTCCAGGATCACCGCCGCTATCTCTTCACCGGCGGCGGCAAAGATTTCTGCCACGGCGTCCAGGTTATTGAAAGGGGCGACAATAGTGTTTTCCGCCGTGCCCGGGGGTACGCCCGGGCTGGTGGGCACACCCAGGGTCAGGGCGCCGGAGCCGGCTTTGATTAGAAGGAAATCGGCGTGACCATGATAACACCCGGCAAACTTAATTATTTTATTTCGGCCGGTGTAGCCGCGGGCCACCCTGATGGCGCTCATGGTGGCTTCGGTGCCCGAATTGACCAGACGCACCATGTCCATGGCCGGCAGCGCGTCCACAATCAGGCGCGCCAGCTCTGTTTCCCGCTCCGTAGGCGCGCCGAAGCTGGTGCCGCTCTCCAGGCATTCCTTTAGTGCTTCGGTTACCGCCGGGTGGCGGTGCCCCAGGATTAACGGTCCCCAGGAGCCCACGTAGTCTATGTAGGAGTTGCCGTCGGCGTCGTATATCAGCGCTCCGTCCCCTTTTTCAATGTACACCGGGGTGGCGCCCACCGACTTAAATGCGCGCACCGGGCTGTTAACGCCGCCCGGGATCAGTTCGCAGGCTTCAGCATATAACCGCTCTGACTCTTTATAACCTTTATGCATTATGTTCACCGCCCTCTTCTTCCATAAAATACTTCATGCTGCTTTTTTTTAATTCCCTGGTACTGAACAGCAGCCGGTAATTTTTAATGCCGGTTTCTGCCGCCAGCAGGGCGGCTGTTTTTTCACAGTCCGCTTGGGTTTGACCGTGCAGGACGGTAAAGATGGTGTAGGGCCAGTCCGGCCGGCGCGGTCGCTGGTAACAGTGGGACACCTGCTCATAGCCCGCCATAATCCGGCCTACTTCGGGCGCCTTGTCTTCGGGAACATCCCACACCACCATGGCGTTGGCCGTAAAGCCCAGGTTCTGGTGTTTTAAAGCAGCGCCAAACCGGCGGATAATCCCCCGCTTAATCATATCCTTAACGGTGTTAATCAATTCTTCCTCGGATAGCCCCACTCGCCCGGCCATCTCCAGGTAGGGCCTTTCCACCAACGGCAGACCGGCCTGCAGTTCCCTGACTATTTTAATCTCCAGATCGCTTAACATGAAGAACTCCCCTGAATCCTGTTTTATAGCTCGAAATTTACTCGCACTTTGAATAAGTTTATTGCCGGCAGTTCGATGTACTGACTGATTCCGGTCCGCCGGCGGATCTCGGCCAGAATTTCGTTCAGTTTGTCTTCGGATTCCGCCAGCAGGGTGAACCACATGTTGTAATCATGGTTGCGTAGGTAGTTGTGGGTTACGCCGGGGTAGCTGTTTATTATGCCTGCCACCCGTTCAATATCCTCCGGAGGCACCCGCAAGGCGCACAGGGTGCCGGTGTAACCCAGCTTACGGGAGTTGAACAGTCCCCCCAGGCGGCGGATGATCTCCCGCTCCCGCATACCCCCGATCCGTTCCAGCACTTCCCCTTCGGATATACCCAGTGATGCGGCGATTTGCAGGTATGGTCTTTCCACCAGCGGAAAATCGGATTGGATGATTTGCAGTATTTTTCTATCCACGCTGTCCAGGCTCATTGCTGAATGACCTTTCCTTCCCGGTACAGGCACCATGGTTCCTCCGCCATGTAATCATCGTGGTAGAAGTAAGCCCTGGCCCGGCAGCCGCCGCAAATTTTTTTATACTCGCATTTGCCGCATCCGCCGCTGTAATCCATGGTACGCAGTCTGTTTAAAACTTCGTTTTCCCGCCAGATTTGCCCGAAGGGGATTTGGCGCACGTTGCCCAGGGGGATATCCAGGTAAGCGCAGGGCTGCACGTTCCCTTTGGGGCTGATGATGCAGTAGGCGGTTCCCGCCAGACAGCCGCGGGTAAAGCGGACGTCCACGCCCAGTTGGCGGGCTATACGCATGAACTGGGGCGCGCAGGTGGGTTTAAGTTCGATGTCCACCTGGCTTTGTTTTTTAATAATCCGCTCCAGCAGTGACTCGTATTCCCTGGCGCGTAAGGTCTCTGTTTCTATATTTACAGCCCGGCCCGTGGGGACCATAAAAAAGATATGGTGACCGCGGGCGCCCAGTTTCGTGGACAGGTCTGTAAGTTCACCAATTTCCCCGCTGTTCCAGTCCATCACGGTGGTGTGCACCTGGAATGGCAACCCCGCCTCCCGGCAGGCCCGCATGCCTTCCACGGCGCTCTCCCAGGCCCCGGACGAGGAACGAAAATCGTCATGCCGCCGGGGATCGGTGCTGTCCAGGCTGATGCCCACCGCCATGGCCCCCGCTTCTTTGAGCTTGCGGGCGGCTTCCGGGGTGATCAGGGTGCCGTTTGAACCCAACACCGGCCTGAGCCCTTTTGCTGAGGCGTGCTCAATGAGCTGGTAAATGTCGTTTCTCATTAATGGTTCGCCGCCGCTGAAAATCATGATTTTAAAACCGGCGCCGGCAATTTCATCTATTAAATTAATGCCCTCGGCGGTGTTTAATTCCTCTTCCGCCCTGGCTCCGGAATCTCTATAGCAGTGCTTGCAGTACAGGTTGCACGCATTAGTGGTGTTCCATGATACCAGCATAGCGCCACCCCCGTCCTCAAAAAACTTTTTTATTAACTGACGCCCGACGTCCGACGCCTACTTCCCCAGCCACCGGGCTGCGTCTACCGCGTGATAGGTGATGATGATGTCGGCCCCGGCCCGTTTCAGGCCGGTCAGCATTTCCATGGTTACCTTTTGTTCGTCAATCCAGCCCATCTGGGCAGCGGCTTTAATCATGGCGTATTCGCCGCTGACGTTGTAGGCTGCCACGGGGAGCTCAAAATTTTTCCGCACCGCGGCAATGATGTCCATGTACGCCATGGCGGGTTTAACAATCAGTATGTCCGCTCCTTCGGCGACATCCTGCTGGGCTTCACGCAGGGCTTCCCGCACATTGGGCGGATCCATCTGGTAGGTTTTGCGGTCGCCGAACTGGGGTGCCGAGCCGGCCGCTTCTCTGAAAGGTCCGTAGAAGGCCGAAGAATACTTGACGCTGTAAGACATGACCGGTATTCCGGCATAACCGTTTTCGTCCAGGGATTCCCTGATGGCCTGCACCCGGCCGTCCATCATATCCGAGGGCGCCACTACGTCGGCGCCGCTTTGGGCGTGGGACAGGGCGGTGCGGGCTAAAAGCTCCAGGGTGGGGTCGTTAAGCACTTCCCCGTCGCGAATAATTCCACAGTGCCCGTGGTCGGTGTACTCGCAGAGGCACACGTCGGTTACCACCAGCAGTTCCGGGTATTTATCCTTGATGGTCCGCACCGCGTTCTGGATGACGCCGTCGGGGTCGTAAGCGCCGCTGCCCACGGCGTCCTTGGTTTCAGGGATACCGAAGAGCAAAATGCCCGGAATGTCCATCAGCACCGCTTTTTCCACTTCCGGCAGCAGCCGGTCCAAAGAAAGATTATATATGCCGGGCATGGATTGCACCGGTTTTTTGATATTCCGGCCGGCGGTGACAAAGAGCGGGTAAATCAGGTCATCCACCCGCAGGTGGTGTTCCCGCACCAGCCGGCGCATATTGGCGCTGCTGCGCAAGCGCCTGGGCCTTGTAATAGGATAGTACATTTTTTTATCTCCCGTGTTAAGGAAAGTATACGGAGGGGACTCCTGATTACTGCTTTATTTCCCCGTCGGTCAGATAGCAGGCGGGATCCGGGGCCCAGAAGTCGCCGTGTATCGCTTCCGCCCGGGCCCTGAAGTTGCCGTTGCACATGGACAGCCAGCGGCATGACGCACAGCGTCCGGTAAGCAGGGGCTTGCGATCCTTCAGCCCGCGCAGGACCGGATGGCCGGTATCCTGCCATATTTCCGCAAATGGCTTCTCCCGCACGTTTCCCAGCAAATGATTGCGGGTGAACTGGTCGGGATATACGTTGCCGGCCCAGTCCACCGCCCCGATGGCCACGCCGGAGCGATTGCCCCCGTTCATTTGGAGCAGTTCGCGCACCCTGGCGGCCCGGGCGGGTGCGGAACCAAGCAGCGATAGGTAAATATAGATCCCGTCGGCGTGGTTGTCCACGGTTAAAATCTCCTTGTTCAAACCGCGCTGATGAAAATCCATTGTTTTTTCTATAATCAGGTCGAGGGCGGCACGGGTTTCTTCGTGGCTGATATCCTCGTCACGCATTTCGCTGCCCCGGCCGCTGTAAACCAAGTGGTAAAAGCAGACCCTGGGGATGTCTTCTGCCAGAATCAGTTTAAAAATATCGGGCATCTGGTGATAGTTGTGCCGGTTGATGGTGAAACGCAGCCCCACCCGCTGTTCAATGGCCCGGCAAGCCCGGATGCCTTCCAGAGCGGCGTCGAAGGCGCCTTTGCAACCCCGGAACCGGTCGTTGTCCGGGCCGATGCCGTCCAGGCTGATGCCCACGTAACTGATGCCCAACCTTTTAATGTCTTTGGCGATGTCGGGGGTGATCAGGGTGCCGTTGGTGGATAACGTGGCCCGGATGCCCTTTTTTCCTGCGTATTCCGCCAGGTTGAAAAAATCTTCCCTGAGCAGGGGTTCACCGCCGGAAAATAGTATCACCGGAACTTTAAAACCCGCCAGTTGGTCGATAAATTTTTTCGCCTCGGCGGTGGTTAGTTGATCCGGGGCAATCTGTTCGTCTGAACCGGCGTAGCAGTGCATACAGCGCAGGTTGCAGGTCCGGGTAATATTCCATACCACCACCGGACCGTGTCCCGCGGCAGCGCCGTGCCGCTGGGCTCCCGAATCTGCCTTGTAGCGCAACGAGTCGCCGAAATACTTGGCTCCGCAGAGCAGTCTGCTGACGCTGATCATGTCAATTCTCCTTGTTGTATTCCAGTATGGCCTGCAGCAAGCCGTCGATGGTATATTCTTTGGCCTGGATATGTACCGGCAGCCCTAGTTCACGGGCTGTTTGGGCTGTGATTGGCCCGATGCAGGCCGTCAGCGCCCGGCCGGTGAATTCCGGGATGTTGTCCGGCCTCAGCAATTCCACGAAATTTCGTACCGTGGAGGAACTGGTGAAGGTGATTATATCTATCTCGCCGCGGGACAGCATTTCGGTTATCAGCGGAGCGTTGCCCCGGCCGGCCTCCGTGTGGTAAGCCGTTACCTCATCCACTTGGGCGCCCAGGGCGGCCAGTCCTTCGGGCAGCGCCTGCCTGGCTATGTCGGCCCGGGGCAGCAGCACCCGGTCACCGGGTTTGATCAGGCTTTGCAGTCCGCTGACAATTTCCTCGGCCCTGTACTCCCCCGGGACGTAATCCACCCGCAGGGCCAAGTTGTGTAATGATTCGCGGGTTTGGGGGCCGATGGCGCAGATTCCGGCTCCGTGCAGGTCCCGGATGTCTCCGCCCAGGTGCCGCAACCGGTTGAAGAAGTATTTAACTCCGTTGACACTGGTAAAAATTATCCACCGGTATTCCGAAACGCGGTTGATGGCCTCGTCCATGGGCGCGTAATCAAGGGGATCGTTGATACTGATGGTGGGAAACTCCACCGGTTCGCCGCCCAGACGTTCAATGGACCGGGACATGGCGCTGGCCTGTTCCCGGGAGCGGGTTACCAGGATCCGCCTGCCGAACAGCGGCTTATCTTCGAACCAGCGCAGGCGTTCCCGCAGTTTTACCACTTCGCCGACCACAATAATGGCGGGGTTTTTAAAATCAGCCTCCCGGGCCAGGGCGGCGATGTTGGCCAGGTCCCCCGTCAGAGTCCGCTGTTCCGGGCGGGTGCCCCAGCGGATCAGGGCTACCGGCGTTTGCGGGTCGCGGCCGTGGGCGATTAATTTTTTACTGATAGCCGGCAGGTTACCCATACCCATCAGAAATACAAGGGTACCGGCGCCGGTGGCGATTTTGGACCACTGGATGCCGGAATTCTCTTTTTCCGGATCCTCGTTACCGGTGATAATGGCCAGGGTGGAAGTATGGTTCCGGTGGGTGACCGGTATTCCGGCGTATGCGGGCACGGCGATGGCCGACGTAATGCCGGGTACCACCTCGAAGGGAATGCCGTGCCGGACCAATTCCTCGGCTTCCTCGCCGCCGCGTCCGAAAACAAATGGATCGCCGCCCTTTAATCGGGCCACCGTGTGCCCACCGGATGCCTCTTGCACCAGCAGATCGTTAATTTCATCCTGGGTCAGCGTGTGCCGGTCCGGCTGTTTGCCTACATATATAAGGCGGGCGTCCGGACGGCAGTGCTCCAGGAGCCTGGGTCCGGCCAGGCGGTCGTAAACCACCACATCCGCGGTTTTAATACATTCCAAACCTTTCAGGGTAATCAGTCCCGGGTCTCCGGGGCCGGCTCCGATAAGGTAAACTATCCCTTGACTACCCGCTGCTTTAGTCATTGATACCATACTCCTGTCTCGCCCGGCGCAATATATCGCCTGCGCCCGCGTCCAGTAAAATTTCAGCCAGGCGGTCACCCAGCCCGGCGGCATCGTCGGCCGGCCCGGTTATATCGCGATGTACGGCGTTGGTACCGTTAAGTTCCGCCACCACTCCCTCCAACTGCAGGGTGCCGTTTTCCACCCGGCCCAGTGCCCCGATGGGTACCTGGCACCCGCCCTCCAGGCGTTTCATAAAAGCTCTTTCGGCCACGATGGCGGTTCGGGACGGCTTGTGATCCACTTCGGCAACCAGTTCCCGCATGGCGCCGTCCTCAGCGCGCAATTCAATGCCCAGTGAACCCTGCCCTACCGCCGGCAGGCAGACTTCGTAGGGAATATACTGGGTGATCATATCTGCGCAGCCCAATCTTTTAATCCCGGCATAAGCCAGTACGATAGCGTCCAGTTCCAGCTCTTTCAGCTTGCGCAGCCGGGTGTTCAGGTTGCCCCGGATGTCCACCATTTGCAGATCCGGGCGGTAATGCAGCAGCTGCGCCCGGCGGCGCAAACTGCTGGTGCCGACGCGGGCTCCCCGGCGCAGGTTGTCCAGATCGGCCCCGGTGCGGGAAATCAGCACGTCGCCGGGTTGTTCCCGCCGGCACACTGCGCCGATAACCAGTCCGCCCGGCAGCCCGGTGGGCAAATCTTTCATACTGTGTACCGCCAGGTCTATGGTACCGTTAAGCAGGGCTGCTTCCAGTTCCTTGGTGAACAGCCCCTTGTCGCCTATTTTAGCCAGAGCCACTTCCAGGATATGATCGCCCTTGGTTTTCATGCCCGTAATGCGGATGCTTTGTTCCGGATGCGCCTGGCGCAACGCCCCGGCCACCCACCGGGATTGCCACATGGCCAGGTCGCTGTCCCGTGACCCGATGATTATTTCCTTTGGCATATCGGCCTCCAATATTACTACGCTTTTAGCAAAGGATGCCCATTCTGTGCTGAAAAATTTCGGGTGTGGACCGTTTGCCCCCACCCGGGTATTACCTTTGCCCCAGCGCCCGGGCCGGCAGTTTCTGTTCAGAATCCCCGCCGCCGGTTTCTTCCGGCTGCTGTTCGGGGGAGTCCTCCAAACAGAACAGCTCGCCGATGGCCTGGTTGTACAGGGGCCCCTTTTCGGTTAGGGCAAACTCTTTAAGTTGGGTCACCGGTGTGTGAAGCAATTGGTTAACGATGGTACTGGCCATAGAGCCGATAATCTTGCGCTCACGGTCCGACAGCTCACCCAGCCGGTTGTATGCCCGGGTCAGTTCCTTTTGTTTGATTTCCTCGCCCCGGATTTTCAGCGCTGTTATGGTGGGGACCACAAACTGCGTGCTTTCCCAGCGTGAGAATTCACGTACTTCCTCTTCAATAATGGCCTCGGCCTGAATGGCGGCTCTTTTTCTTTCCATTAAATTATTATCCACCACGTTTTGCAGCGCATCGATGTCGTACAGGGAAACGCCTGGCAGCAGGCGTACATCGGGTTCGATATCCCTAGGCACCGCGATGTCGATCATCATGATGTTCTTGCCCGGTGACTCCTTTAGGATCCTGCGCACCCCGGCGGCGTACAGCACGTAGTGGGTGGCCGCGGTACAGCTGATGACGATATCCGCCGCCCCCAGGTAATGATAAAGGTTGTCGAAGGTGACTGCCAGTCCGCCGAACTGGTCGGCCAGTTCCACGGCCCGTTCGTAAGAACGGTTGGAAACGATAACCCCGGAAACGCCGTTGGATACCAGGTGCCTGGCGGTAAGTTCGCTCATTTTGCCGGCCCCGATAATCAGTACCGAACGGCCGGTGAGGTCGCCGAAAATCTGCCGGGCCATCTCCACCGCCGCGTAGCTGATGGATACGGCGTGGTGGTCGATACCCGTTTCGGTGCGGGCGCGCTTGCCAACCTCGATGGCGTGTTTAAACAGGGTGTTTATCACCTTGTCGGTGGCGGCATGGTGGTGGGCATGCTGGTAGGCGGTTCTGACCTGCCCCAGGATCTGGGTCTCACCAAGCAGCATTGAGTCCAATCCGGCCGCCACCTGGAACAAATGGCGCACGGTTTTGCCTCGGGTCAGCACATAGGTGTATTTTTTAATCGTCGCCTGGTCCAGGCCGGACTTCTGCTGCATCATGTCCAGGACGGCTCCGGCGCCGGTTTCAATATCGGCAACGTGGGCGTAAATTTCTGTGCGGTTGCAGGTGGAGACGATTACACACCCTGAAACCGCCGTACATTCCAGCAACTTATCGTACCACCGGGCCAGGGAATGTTCCGAGAAAGACAACACCTCACGGACTTCCACCGGAGCAGTTTTATGATTAACGCCGACTACGATGACAGACATTTTTCCACCCGCTCCTTTGCTTGGGCTAAATTTCCCTGTTTCAGCATGTCCAGCGTTTCATCGTCCACCAGGTTATTCAGGATCATCCGGCGCTTTTCGGGATCGCTGACGGTTTGCAGCACCTGTTTGCGCACCCGGCCTATAAAGGTTGTGAATTCTTCAAATTGAGGACCGAATAAGGTTTCTAAATCTTGACGGATTACCCTGGCCAGGTGCGGGCTGTTGCCGCCGGTGGAAATAGCCAGCTTGAAATCTCCCCGGTGCACCACCGAGGGGACCACGAAACTGCACCGCTTGGGGTCGTCTACCACGTTGACCGCGATGTTCCTGGCCGCGCAGTCCGCAGCGACGGCGCCGTTGATTTCATCGTCGTCCGTGGCGCAAAAGACCAAGAAAACATCTTCCAGGTCAGTGGGATGATAAAAACCGGCACGGTGATGAATCCGCCCGGTGTCGGACATTTCCTTGAGGCCTGATGTTAATTCGGGACTGACCACGTAGATATCGGCGCCGCAGCGGGCCAGGGTCCGCACTTTGCGCTCAGCCACGCCGCCTCCGCCGATTACCAGGCATTTCCTGCCTTCCAGTTTTAAAAAAACAGGGTAATAATCCAACAGATCAACTCCGGATAAGCTTTTAAAAACTCCTGATGCCTACAAAATCGGCAATGGTCCGCATGGTTTTTTTAACCGGCACATCGGGTAGCTCGCCCAGTTCCTTCTTGGCTTTGGCAATATATTTTTTGGCCACTCCGTAGGAGTATTCCACCCCGCCGCATTCGGTAATCAGCGTGATGGCTTCCTGGACGTCCTCGTCGCTTTTGTTCCGGTTGGTGGTGATTTTTTTCAGCCTTTCTTTTTTGGGGCTGTTATGCAGAGCGTAAATGGCGGGCAGTGTAATAATCCCCTGGCGCAGATCGCCGCCGATGGGTTTGCCCAGTTTAACCTGCTCCGCGGTCATGTCCAGAATGTCGTCGGTAATCTGGAAAGCCATACCGATATGATGTCCGAACCGGTGCAGCGCCTGGTGCAGGGGTTCCGGCGCACCGCAGGCCACCGCTCCCAGCTTGCAGGAGGCGGAGATTAAAAGGGCAGTTTTGCGGTTAATCCGGTAAAAATAATCCCGCAACGTCTGGTTGGTGTTGAAAGAGGTGGCAATCTGTATAATCTCCCCCTCGCTCATTTTAACGCTGGTATCAGCCAGCACTTTTGGAATGAGGGGGTCTTTATACTGCGAGATTAAAACCAGTGATTTGCCCAGCAGGTAATCGCCCAGGTGAGCTGAAATCCGGTTTCCCCAGCGGGCCTTTATTGTAGGTATGCCCCGGCGGGTCATGGATGAATCAACCACGTCATCGTGTACCAGGGTGGCCATATGAATTAATTCCAGTGCCACAGCCAGCGGCACCAGCTTGTCCAGATCAAATTGATAAAACTTGCCGCCCAGCAGACAGAAAGTGGGACGCAGGCGCTTACCGCCGGCGCTCACCAGATGAGTGGCCGCCTCGGCCAGCAACGGGTCAGGGCATTTTACGGCGGACATCAGTTCTTTTTCCACAACGCTGAGTTCATATTTTATCTCATTAAAAAAACCAATCACCACTGTTATCACCAGCCAACCTTGTTGGCGCGCCGGTAAATGTTGTCTGCCCTGGATAACCCAAGACTTATTCGACATGGCGGCGCGTATTTCCTGCCCTGTAATTCGCAGTTCCTGGTATCGGAAAACCTGCGAAAACAGGGAGATTGCACACTGACAAGCAGATTTCGCCCGGTGCAAAATCCACTATAATAGATTATTATATTTCCCGCTTAAAATCAATGGAATTGTATACACAGGTAACTTGTTTAAGGATAGGGAGTCTGGTATAATAACTATTGCTTTGCCGGATTTAATTTTTGCGTAATTTCCGGGAGGGCGTTCCATCTTCGGGGGTGGATGGGGCCTGGTGGCTCCCCTGGTCTTCAAAACCAGTCGCGGGGCGGCGATCCCGTCCCAGGTGAGTTCGATTCTCACACACTCCCGCCAAGTCAATAAAGATGCGGATTGTATGGTGTATTGGTATTTTATAATATAATTACCAATTGATTTACCAAAACCAGTCACCCTATTTTAACCCGCATTATGGAGGCTGGATTCCCTCTTTCCTTATCTAGTTTGTAAATACTAGGTGAGCGAAGGGGGATTTCTCTTTATGGCTATAAATGCCATTTTTGTCAATTTTTAATTATGCTAAGCTTCTGCTGCATATTAGCCTGGCGGGGAAAAAGAAGGTACACAAGCAGGGCAAGCAGAGACGGGATAATTACCATTAAATACATTAAATCATAACCAATGTATTGGGCAACAAAACCCCACAGAACGGAGCCCAACCCCAGACCTAAATCTAAAAATAAAAAGAAAGTAGCGGTGGCAGCCCCGCGCCGTTCCAGCGGTACATATAGAACGGAAAGAGCCTGTGTAGTGGGTTGAACAGCACCGTAACCGATTCCGTAAACTAGGCCAGCTAAAATGAAAACAGGCAAAGAATGAGCTAAATAGATAATTAACATAGCCAGACTACAAAGAATTAACCCAAAAACCATAACAATATCATATCCTTTACGATCGGCCAAACGACCGAAAAAGGGGCGAGAAACGGTAATACTAAGGGCGTATAAAATAAAAAAAAGACCGATATCAGTTACCTGGCGGTATTGACCGTACAAGGCCAGGAAAGAAACAACAGCCGCATAGCCAATGGCTGAAAAAAACATTACCAGGGAAGGATGAAGGGCTCTCTTTTCTATAATTGTTTTTGTTGTGGCTGGGGTTTTTGTCATTATATTTACATTTTGGTGATTTATTAATAGTGCTAATAAAAAAGATAATAATACGAATCCGGCGCAAATATAAAACATAAGCTGGAAGTTGTAACGCTGCATCAGAAAAAGACCTAAAGCGGGACCAGTCGCCATTCCTAAGCTTAAAGACAAACCATAATACCCCATCCCTTCAGCTAAGCGAGATTTGGGGATAATGTCGCTGGCTAAAGTACCGGCAGCTGTATTGCAATAGGCCCAGCCAAAGCCTTGCAGAAAACGAGCTGGTAAAAGGACTAATAGAGTAGGTGCCAGATTGAAGGCAAGGGTACAAAAGAAAAAGATAGCCGTACCAAATAAAAAAATAACTTTACGTTTACCGGTGTCGATCAAGCGTCCGGCGAAGGGACGGAACAACACGGAGGCCAGGAGTAAAGACCCCATTGCTAGGCCGGTTAGGGCATCCTTTCCGGTTATTTCTTTAATGTAGACGGGCAAAGAAGGAAACAACATATAGTAAGCTATAAATAATGAAAAGTTAGCAATTATTAGTATAGAAAAATTGCTTGTACATAGGCGTTTGGTTTGCATAGTTGGATCTGACAAAATCTGATCAACCCCTTCAACACAGTTATTAGTGTAATTTGAGCCGGTGGTCCGGGATGGCAAGGTACTTCAATCAATTTATTATATCTTTTACTACTATCTATTCAATGTTAAAAAAGAAAAAGTTTAGACAAAACACCCCGGTCCAAGTGACCAGGGTGTTTTATTTATGCAGCAGTGTCATGATACATTATTATTAATGTTGATTATAAAATTTCTTCTTCAATTGTAACTTGAAACTATCGGTAACTCACCTTCTTTTACATGGCCTACTATTTAGCCCCTTACTTCAGTAGGGATAGTAGCAAAGCCCCGCGATGCGGAGGCCTTTGTGTTTTATTGACCGGAAACCGGGTCACGCCCGGTTAGCATTTTCTTCACCCGACCTGTTCCAGGTGCCATATCTGTAATAATCGAAGTTCCTTTAACCGCTTCCGGAGTTGATGCTTTTCTTCCGGGTCGGTGGTTTGTTCGAATTGTTCTTTTAGGCGATGGATTTCTATTTTTGTTTGTTCAATTGCCGATTTTAGTTTATCGGATGCCATAGACATTTCAATTCACCTCAGAGAACTGGGAAACACGCAATAGATCACGGAGTTTTATTCTTTGCCGGCAGGTGTTTTCAATTCATCCATCAACTCTTCGACTTCTTCCGCGCCCTCCAGGTAGAATTTCTCTTCTTCGGGGTCCAGTTCCTTCAGGAGCCGCAAGAACTCTCCGGCATGGATTCTTTCTTCATCGGCAATGTCTTTTAAAACCGCCTGGGCCAGTTTATCATCAATTGACTCAGCCAACTGCATGTAAAGCTGTACCGCCTCATATTCGGCGGCAATCAAAAAACGGATGGCCCGGATCAATTCTTCCTTGCTGAGCTTACGGTCGTGAGCAAGTCCGGCGAAGGGATTGCCAAATTCAGGCATAACGTCTGCCTCCTTATCCATTTATTCTTCAAAATATTAACGTATGAAATTCGTCATTACTTTTCTTTCCGGTTCCGGCGCTTGGACGGAACCTTTCCCGTTTTCAACCAGTTTGAGCAGCCAGGCCATGTTTTTGCCCAGGATCCGCATAATTTGCATCCCTTCCTGATCCTGTACTGCTTCCCCGGGCCTGGTGCCGTGAATAATATTCCAGTAATTTGAGGTCGGGACCAACATTTCGGCATAGGCCAGATAATGATATAATTGGTCCAGGGCTGTCATTCCCCCGGAGCGCCTTACGGCAACCACAGCGGCTCCGACTTTGTGTCTGAATAAGCTGCCGTTCATGCCGGCCACATAAAAGGCCCGGTCCAAAAACGCTTTCATGGTGGCGCTGATAGACGAGTAATGGATGGGTGAGCCGAAGATTATGCCGTCCGCTTCTTTAATCTTCTGAATCCACTCGTTCACTTCATCATCGGTAATGCACCTTTCATTCTTATTCTTGGCACATTGCCCGCAGGCCAGACATCCCCTGATTAATTTGTTGCCCACATGAATGATTTCTGTTTCAATACCTGCTTTTTCAAGCTCCTCTGTTACTGCTTTTAAGGCGTGATAAGTATTTCCTTCCTTATTCGGACTGCCGTTAAAGGCTGCTACTTTCATAAACATTTCCCTCCTTGAGATAGTAGTATTTGCTAGGTAGTGCAATAATATAGGCAAATAGTCGTGTTGAGATTTATTTCTGTTTATTGCTTCAAAATCCTTTTATTGTATAAAGATTTTAAAACCAAACAGCCCCGGGCCGCGGTACTCTCCCGGCCGGGGCTGTGGTTGCTAAATTTTAATTTTCGTCATTGTCATCGAGGATAATCTCCGCCGCCAGGCGGGCCGCCTTCCCCGCCACGACGCTGCACTTTTCGGCATGACCCGGGAGGATTAGAAATTCTTCGTTTTGATGCTCATCCAGGAAATTGTAGCTACGCCCGAAAATGCGTTGGTGTATTTGGGGACACAGGGTTGTGCCGAACTCCTTGAGAAAAGCGTCCCGGTAGGCAATGATTTTTTCTATGCCTCTCAGCCTTGAAGTCAGGTCGGCGCTTTCTTCCGCCGGCGTGGGGTTGAACTTGAGCCCCACGGCCAACTGGCCGGCGCAATAAGCGCCGCAGGAGCCCGAGCTGATGCCGGCGCCGCCCAGCAAGGACATTGACGCGGTGACCATATCGTCGGAAATGAAGCTGAAATGAGATTGTAAGCCGATCATGGTGCTCCGGGAACATATATCGTCGCGGATCAGGGCTGCGGCAGCTTTTTTCTCAATCAGGTCCAGGATCTCTTTGTTATCGTCACTAATCGTTAATCACCTCTTTACCGGGTGCCGGAAAACACCTTAATCGGCCAGGGTATTGGCCCGGTGGGCCTTGATGTAATTCCGGCCGAAACGGTCTTGGCCCAGCAGCAAGTCCAGAGCCAGCACGGCGGTGGACAGTTTTTCGTCGGTGGTGTCCATGATGGCGGCGTCCATGCCGCAATGCATGCAAAGGGCCAGAAAGTACCGGTTGATTATTTTCCTGGCCGGCATGGAATGAGAAACATTGCTCAGCCCGGACACTGTTTTTACCTTGTATGTTTCTTTGATCTCCTTAAGGCACTGGAAGAATAGCAAAGCGTTATTGCTGTTTACCGCCAGGGGCAGCACCAGGGGATCGATATAAAGCTGTTCCAGGTTATAATTGTGCCGGGCCAGCAAGTTGACCAGCTTTTCGGTCAATTGCAGTCTCTGTTCCACGGTTTTGGGAATCCCGCTGTCGTCGGTGGTCAGGGCAATGACAGGCAAACCGTAATCAAGAACCAGCGGTAGAATGCCCTCCAACCTGTTTTTCTCCAGGGTGATGGAATTAATCATGCCCGGGCCCCGCATTGTCTCCAGGCCTCTGGCCATCGTCCGGGCATCCGTGCTGTCGATACAAAGCGGAGTATCCACTACTTCCTGCACGGTGCGCACCAGCCATTCCATATCCGCTGTTTCATCATCCGCCATGGAAGTGTTCAGGTCCAGGTAATGGGCCCCGGTTTCCGCCTGCCGGCGGGCCAGCGTCTGGACGTAAGCGGCGTCCTTGCTCTGGATTGCTTCCCGTACCCGGAGGATGGCGCTGTTCAGTTTTTCGCCGATGATAAGCATTTGTTAATTCACCCGCTAAAATACCGCGTCGGCGATTTTTACTCCGTCGCTGGCCAGGTTGGTGCTGTAGTCGGCGCCGGAATATTCCCGGACTTTCTCGTCCACATAGTTGCCGCCCACCAGGATTTTTGTGTCCAGGCCGGCTTCCTTCATTGCCAGGACGGTATCTTTCACTGATTCCTGGCAGGCGGTCAGTAAAACGCTCATGGCCAAAAGCGGGGCCTGGTGTTCTTTCACCGCCGCCACAAATTTTTCCGGGTGTACGTCCACCCCCAGGTCGATGACGTTATAACCGGCCCCTTTTAACAGCATCACCACAATGTCTTTGCCCAAGTCGTGGATATCCCCCTTTACCGTGCCGATTACGATATTGCCCTTGTAATCCTGGCTGGCGCCGGTAAGGAGCGGTTCCAGCTTGACCATGGTTTCCTTCATGATTTCGCCGGCCATAATTAATTCACTTAAAAAATATTCACCGGTTTCAAAAAGGCTGCCTACTCCGTTCATGCCCTCCTGCATACTGTTTACTATTTCCATGGGGGATACCCCGGCCGCCAGGCGTTCTTCAACCAGCTGCTTGATTTTGCCTTCTTCCAGATCCAACACCGCTTTGGATAGCGCGTCTGTTAATGTTGCCATTATTCATACCTCCTATCGTTGTCTGTTTTAATTCCGCTTCAACCTGCCACGGCTGTCTAGCGGTGCACCCAAAACCAGAGATACAGATAGGCAAAAGCGTCCAGCTTTTCCCATTCGGATTTAATGATTTCAGGATCGCCTTTTATTTCACCCATTTTTTTAATCTGTTCCGCCCAGGGCAGGCAGACTCCCGGGGGCATTTGGCCGATTGTGCCTTGTTTATTATCGTTGGTCATCATTACACCTCCTGTTTTGTTGTTAATAAACCCCGTATTCCCTGACGGCCTCAATTAACGCCCGGATGTTTTCTTCTTTGGCGTCCCATTGGATTACAGCCGAAGCATCCACGATAAATCCGCCGTCGGCGGCGTATTCGTCAATCAATCTTTTGCAGTACTCACGCACTTCTTCTGGCTTGCCATAGGAAAGCAGGGTGTTGGGCACATTGCCGCTGATGCAGAATTTGCCGCCCAGTACCTCTTTGGTTTTAGCCATGTCGGTCATGTCCACATGGAACAGAATGCTTTTTTCCGGCAGTTCGGCAATTTGCTCCAGGTAGGGTGTCCAGTTGCCCTCGGCATAGAAAAAGGTGCGCTTGCCCTGGGCCCACATGCCCTCAATGACTGCCTTCAGGCTGGGCCAGTAGTACTCGTTCCACTGTTTGGGATTCAGGAAGGGGAAGCTGCCCCGGTGCAGGGGTATAAATACTGGAAACTGGGTATCCCCGCCGGCGGTGGCCAGGCCGTAAAAAATATTGTGCGGGATCAGCATTTCCGTAGCCGCCCGTACTTTGTCGGGGATGCGGTGCAGATCGCGCATGACTCCTTTTAGTCCTCTTAGGGTGTCACCCAGTGTATCAAAGGGCGCTTTGGTAATACCGGTGAATGCCGGTGGGGCGCCGTATTCGGCAGCCCATTTGGTTCCGGCCTGTTGAGACTGACCGTGCTGCATCACCATGGCGGCAACGCCTTTAATTAATGCCAGGTTGGCCCGGTACGACCCCGGTTCAGCGAATTCTTCGTGGATTCTGGGTAAATAAGTGTTCAGGATCCACTTGGTGGGGTCGGCGATAAAATCATCGTAGTCCTCGGCCAGCATGTACTCCCCTTCAACATACTGAAACTGCATATTGGGATCCAGTTCCTTGCCCCCGAATCTGAGATACCTGGCGCCTACCGCGTCATGGTGGGAAGCCCACCATAAACTTGGGGCTGTCGTAACCATATCCAGGTCGTAATCCGCCAGTAACTTGTCCACCGCCGCAAAATTCTTATCCAGTTGGTAATACACCTCCTGGAGGGTATAACCGGCATATTTGGCGGTAAACTCCGAGAGGTTCAAGCGGATGGGTACTTTGTCCGGCTTGCGGACATCCAACACTGTCATGTAGCGGTTCAACCGTTCCTGATAGAGCTTTTCCTTTTCAGTTGTCAAGTAAATACCCCCTTTTTTTTACCAATTGGTTAATGCAAAATGCCAAATTGGGCCCGGTCTTTCCGCCAGGTCCAAAAGTGAAGCCGACAATACATGCTGCACCGTTTCCATCAGAACGGTAATTGCTTTTGCTGTTTAACCATGGTGACCCATTTAACTTCGGTAAATTCATTGATGGAGTACTGACCGCCTTCCCTGCCCTGGCCGCTTTCTTTCATGCCGCCGAAGGGACAGGCCGCGTCGGCGTCTATGGAGCCGTTATTCACATGCACCATGCCGGCTTCGACGCCTTCGGCAAGGAACAGGGCCTTTTCCAGGTCTTTGGTGATGATACCCGCGGAGAGGCCATAGGTGGTATCGTTTGCCACCGCCAGGGCTTCTTTTTCGTCATTGACCGGTATTATCGACGCCACCGGGCCAAATGTCTCCTCATAATAAATTTTCATCCCGGGGGTGATATCCGTCAGTACCGTGGGCTTATAGAGCCGCCCTTCGTAAGTGCCTCCGGTAAGCAGCTTTGCGCCCTTGGCTACGGCGTCCTCAACCTGCCCGTGAATTGTTTTGATCTGCTTGTCGTTGATGATCGGGCCGATAAATGTGGCCGGATTGGCCGGGTCTCCCACAGGCAAAGAGGACGCCAGTGCCACCAGCTTTTTGGTTAATTCTTCCGCCACCGGCTTTTCCACGATGATCCGGTCCGCCGACATGCATATCTCCCCCTGGTGGAGGAAAGCACTGAACGCCGCGATTTTGGCGGCGTAATCAATATCGGCATCGGCAAGGATAATCAAAGGGTTTTTCCCGCCCAACTCAAGGTAATATTCTTTCAAATTGGCGGCCGCCCTTTGAGCAATGTGGCGGCCGGTTTTAGTTTCACCGGTGATGGCCACAAATGAACAACGCTTATCGTCAATCAGCGCGTCTCCCAAAACACCGCCGGGGCCTGTGATTACGTTCAATACCCCTGCGGGAATACCGGCCTTCTCGAAGAGTGCGCCGATTTTGATCCCGGTGACCGGCGTCTCGCTGGCCGGCTTTAAAACAACGGTGTTGCCTGTTGCCAGGCCGTAGGCCACTTTGTACATGGACAGAATCAGCGGAAAGTTCCACGGCGTAATGGCTACGATGGTTCCCCTGGGCTTGCGCAGGCTAAAGGAAAGCTTGGTCGGGTCGCTATGGAAGGTTTCGCCCATAATCCGTTTGCTGTCGGCAGCGGCGGTATTAATCAAGTCCACTGTTTGCGAAATTTCAAACATTGCCTTGCCGAAGGTGCTGCCCCCCTCTTTAATCAAGACATCCGCATATTCCTCAATATTGTCCTGCAGCATTTGCGCGGCTTTATAAAGTACCTGTGAGCGCTCCAATGGGGTGGCGGCAGCCCATACTTTCCGGGCTTCATAAGCTGCGGCCAGCACGCGGTCCACATCTTCCACCCCGGCTTTCGGCACCCGGGCGTACACTTCCCCGGTATAGGGGTTTAAGACATCAAATGTGGCGCCCGACAAAGCCTCGACCCATTGGCCCCCGATTAACATCCGGTATTCTTTCATTAATTCCACCCTTTCTAAAATTAACGTCCGGTTCTTTACCTGAAGGATGCCAGGTAAAGCTGTTCTATATCCGCCGGGGTTGCCTGTCTCGGGTTGGTGGTGATGGGATTGTCATTCATGGCTCTTTCCACCATGGCGGGGATTTGGTCCCTGGTCGCACCCGTGTCATCCAGATACCCGGGCACGCCTACATCGGCAGATAGTTGTTCAACCAGTTCAAGTGCTTTTTCCGCGGCCTGCTGTACGGACAGAGCAGATATATCAGCGCCCATGGCGGCGGCTATATCGGCAAATTTTTGCGGGTTGGCGGGCAGATTGTATTTCATTACCCGGGGCAGCAGGATGGCGTTGGCCAGTCCGTGGGGGGTGTCGAATAAGGCGCTCAGTTGGTGAGCCATGGCGTGGCAGGCTCCCAAACCGTTCAGGCTGAAAGCTGTCCCCGCCATCATGGAAGCAACAAGCATTTCTTCCCGGGCTTTGATGTTCCCGCCGTCTTGCACCGCCGTTCTCAGAGAGCGGGAGATCATTTTGATCCCCTGGATGGCCAGGGCTTCAGCCGGAGGGAAGCCGACGATGGAGACATAAGATTCAATGCAGTGGGTCAGGGCGTCAATTCCGGTAAAAGCGGTAAGATTGGAAGGCATGGACACGGTAACTTCAGGGTCAAGCAAAGCGACGTCGGGGATCAGCAAGGGGCTGAGCACGCCGAATTTGGTTTGTTTTTTAGTGTCGGTGATTACGCTGACGAAAGTTACTTCGGTGCCGGTTCCCGCCGTAGTTGGGATGGCGATCAAGGGTAACAGTTTGGGAGTAATTTTCGTAATCCCGCCAATGGCAATGTCGTAATCATTGACTATTCCGCCATGGGTATAAATAACATTGGCCGCCTTGCCCACGTCTATGGGGCTGCCGCCGCCGATGCATATAATAACTTCCGGGCTTGTTTCCTGCATAAAAGCTGCTGCCTGATGCACCATTTCCTCGACCGGGTTGGGGCCAATGGCGCTGAAAATGTTTACGGTGAATCCGTCATTTTTCAGTTTGTCGAGCATGTTCGTTACCAGGGGTAAGTCCTTCATCACATTGTCTGTGATGACAATGACCTTGTTTTTACCCATTTCTTTAATAATGTCTGTTAAGCTTTGCAGCGATCCGGCTCCGGACACCACCCTTTTCGGCCAACAAATGAAATTGTCTGCCGCCATTTCTAATTCCCCCTTCCTTATCTTGAGTACTTCAGCCCTGCCGGCGCATAACCGATCCCGAACCCGGGGACCGGTTCGGATAGAACTTAGAAAATTGCGAAAAATTAAGCTGTCTAAATATAATTCATGTTTGCAAGGCTCATTCCCAAGTACACGGTTTTGTATAGTATTAGCCCGGTATTGTCTGATTTATTATTGCAGCGTCAGAAGAAAGGCCCAATTACTTTACTTGGTAACGTCGGCTGGATTCTGAAATAGATAATGTTTATTATCTATTTATTGTTCAAAACTTTCTTGGCAGACGAAACAATTTGTCAAAACTTTTTACATCGACCCGGTGTTTAAAAAAAATGGACACTCACCTGCCCGGCAAATTATTATAGGCTTTTGTGCCCGGAATCTTGTTTAGTAATTTTAATATATTTCTGCTTGAGCTTTTCGTTATTGCTGATTTTATTATAGATGGTCTGCCTGCTGACTCCGATCCGGTTGGCCACTTTGCTTAAATTACCGTTCTCTTCCTGAAGCAATAGATCAATTATTATTTCCTCGCTTAATCTGATTAAATTAACAGCACCTTGCTGCTTGTTTTTAATTACGTGAAGTTTATCTTTCAAACTTTCGTAATTATAGGCTTTAATTATTTTCTCCGGTAAATGGTTTAAAGTAAGTTCCCGTTCGTTATCCAACAGGGCGATGGAACCTTCGATTACATTATTCAGTTCGCGGATATTGCCCCGCCAATGATAATGGGAAAGGGCGTCTAAAAAATCCTTTTGCCCATTGATGTCGCCTAAATTAAACTCTTTAGAAAATTTATCAATAAAATGACTGACCAGCAGGGGCACGTCCTCTATTCTATCGCGTAGAGGCGGTAAGGTAAGGGTAATGGTGCTGATTCGGTAATAAAGATCATCCCTGAATTTACCGGCGTCCGATTCCTGCAATAAATCTTTTTTTGTGGCCGAGATCAGCCTTGGGTTAATTGGTATTTCTTTTACTCCGCCTACCCGGCATATTTTTTTTACCGCAAGGGCTCGCAGCAGTTTCACCTGGGTGTGTACAGGCATGCTCTCAATTTCATCTAAAAACAGAGTGCCCCCATAAGCTATTTCCAGCTTGCCCAATTTGCCTTCTTTTAAGGCTCCGGTAAAGGCGCCCGGCTCGTAGCCGAATAATTCACTTTCAACCAACTCCGACGGAATTGCTCCGCAATTGATAGCTACAAAGGGGTAGTTCTTCCTCGGGCTGGCGTTGTGAATGGCCTGGGCAAACAATTCTTTGCCGGTGCCGCTTTCTCCGAATAATAAGATTGCCGATGACGTTTTGGCCACTTTTTTTGCCGTTTCTATGACCTGGTTTGTTTCCGCGTCCTGGCTGATGATATCTTCAAAGGTAAATGTCGCCTCATGTCCTTGCAAGGCCTTATTTAATTTGGCCGGGTTTTTAAGCATGATTATTTTCTCTTCAGGCGATTTGCCTGGTTTGATGGAGATCAAAAAGTGCATTGGGGCGCCGTGAATATTTAAGCTGATTTTTTTATTATCAAAATAACCGCTGTAATTTGAGTGCTGCAGATGGGATATAAACCGGTCAAGTTCCGGTTTGATATTATTTCTGTTTATATTCAGCATATTAATAAATTTACTGTTAAAACAACTGATTTTATTCTGTTGATTAATATAAGCCATCCCCTGGGGAAAATGTTCAACGGTACTGCGGATTGCCGATTTGTACCCTTGTAATTCATTTAAAGCCTCTGTCATGAATGAAATATTATCAAAGATTTTTGCCAAAAGGGTTACCAGCATTAAAATATCTATGGTGTGTTTTTTATTATAGCTATAAATCAGAATTGCTCCGATTATTTCCCCATTGCTGTTGTGAATTGGGGCGGCGGAGCAATAAATGTTATGCAGGTCCCGGCAAAAATGTTGCGGTCCCAAAACCTGGACCGCCTTTTTTTCCCTTAAAGCAACGCAAATGGCATTGGTTCCGATATCTTCTTCCGACAAATGGGTGGGAATTGTATTGCTGATACCCAATTCCCGGTGGAAGTAGTTGGCTACGGCGATAATTTGAAAGTTGTTGGCCTGTTTGTCAAATAATTGCACGGTTAATCCTTTTTTTCTGGATACATATTGTATATAGGTAATAATATCGCCAAATTTGTGTACTAAATTTTCGCTGTTGCGAAGCTGCTCTCTGATGGTGTCCGGCGATAAAAATGACTTTTTCAAGCTAAAGGGGTCAATTCCATAATCCATACTCCTTTGCCATGACTCATGGATCTGCCTGGGAACGATATTGGTATCTATTCGTTTCCCCTTGATGAACTTCTCCCACTCGGTTTTAATCATATTGAGTTTTGACAAGGAGTTATCGTTGATAATCATTTCTGTTCTCAGTATTTCATTGAAATCGCACCGCAGTAAACTATCGTTGATTTCCACTTTTTTTGCACCTCCTGGATGTGCTTTTCAAAAAAGTGAATAAATATATTCAATATTTAAAAAATTTAGACAACAAAAAAATAACCATTATCTTTCCCTTTAATTATAAACTTTTGTGATGATAAAGCAACAAAGTAAAGTTTAGAGGATCAAAAGTTCGCGTGAGATCCATTCCGAATTTCTACGTTAGTTTGGCTTTTAGGTTTTTTATATGGCAATAAATATCTAAGCAATGAAACTTTCTCAATTATTAAATATAATAGAGCTATCAGCCATGCATTTTTTTATTGATCTCGTCAAAATCAGCTTTTAGTCGGCCGGGATCTTCGCCCCGCTGAATTCGGTTGTTTAGTTTCTCCACTTCAGAGTATAGTTTTTTGTCCGTGGTTACATGAACCTGGTACCCGGGAGCCATATGGGAAATTTTTTCGTATACTTCTTTCCGGATGGATTTTAACTTCAACCTGTCGAAACCGGTGACCCGGACGGCAACGGAGATTTCCCTGTCCAATATCATCACCGCGCAGTCTTTTACCTCGCCCACTGTTTTAGCTCTATCCACAACCCTGCCGGCAAGTTCGCCGTTTGCCGACATGTTTTTGTCCAAAGATTGTTGTTGGGCCTGGGGTTTTTGAGCCGGGGCATTTTGCGTTGCGCACCCGGCATTGAATAACATTATAATTACTATTAACACAGTAAAGCATTTCATCTGCTATCACCTTTTATCCTTTTGGTTTAAACAGCAACGCGGCCATGAAAGCAAAAATGATTGCCGCGGATATTCCGGCACTGGTTACTTCAAATATACCGGTCAGTATACCCACCAGGCCGGTTTGCCGGGCCTCGGCCAGTGCTCCGTGCACCAGGGAATTGCCAAAACTGGTGATCGGCACGGTGGCGCCGGCCCCGGCAAAATCAATCAGCGGTTCATACAGCCCGAAGCCTGCCAGTACCGCCCCCACAACCACCATGATGCTGATGGTATGCGCGGGTGTAAGCTTTCCCACATCCAGCAGCAGTTGTCCAACTACGCAGATCAGCCCGCCAACCACAAAAGCCCAGAAATATATTTCCAAGTTGACCACCCCTATTGGATGTGTTCGATTGAGACGGCGTGCGCGATACAGGGGATGCTTTCATGCTGCTGGTAAGACAACGGCGATAACAGCGCGCCGGTGGCAACAATCAGCACTTTTTTCAGTTCGCCCCGCTTAATCCTGTTCATTATATGACCGAAAGCAACGGTGGCCGAACACCCGCACCCGCTTCCTCCGGCCAGGACGCCGGGCTGGTCCGCGCTGTAGATCAGTATTCCGCAATCGGTAAATTTGCCGGCGGTAAAACCAATGCCCTGCTTTTTAAGCAAATCGCCGGCAATAGTGTGCCCCACACGCCCCAGGTCGCCGGTGGCAATTAAATCGTATTCATCCAGGGGAATCTGCAAATCCCTGAGGTGGGCGGTGATGGTATCCACCGCGGCCGGCGCCATGGCGCTGCCCATGTTGTACGGGTCGCTGATGCCCATGTCCAGTATTCGGCCGATGGTGGCCGATGTGACCCGGGGGCCCGCGCCCTTGGCGCTTAACAGAGCCACGCCTGCGCCGGTTACGGTCCACTGGGCCGTGGGTGGTTTTTGGGCTCCGTATTCAGTGGGGTAACGGTATTGTTTTTCCACCGCTGCGTTATGGCTGACGGTACCGCAAATAACATGATTGCCCCCCCGGCTGTCCACGATCAACGAACCCAACGCCAGGCTTTCCATCGAACTGGAGCAGGCCCCGTACAGGCCCAGAAACGGGACGGCCAGCGCCCTGGCGGCAAAACTGCTGGAAATAATCTGGTTCAGCAGGTCCCCGCTGAGAAAAAACTGGATCTCCTGTTTTTGCAGGCCGGCTTTGCGAATGGCTATTTCGCAGGCTTCCTCCAGCATCCTGGTCTCCGCCTTTTCAAAACTGTCCTGCCCCACCCACAGGTCGCCATGCAGGAGATCAAAATCATCGGCCAGCGGTCCTTCGGCTTCGTGGGGTCCGCCCACCGCGGCGGTGGAGATAATCACCGGTTTATTTTTAAACAACCATGTTTGGCGGCCCTGCTGCATATGGATTTCACGCCCCTCCCAGTTTAGCCAGCAGTGTTTTTACCAGGGCTACGACAAATGCTGAAAAGACGCCGAATACAATTACGGAACCCGCCAGTTTGAACATTTTGCCCCCCACGCCCAGCACGAACCCTTCGCTGCGGTGTTCGATGGCGGCCGAAGCCATGGAATTGGCAAATCCCGTTACCGGCACGGCGGTGCCGGCGCCGGCCCATTGGGCGATATGGTCGTATACGCCCGCGGAGGTTAAAATGACGGAAAGGAGGATCATCATCGCCACTGTGGGGTTGCCCACTGTCTTTTCCGTAAAATCAAAGTTCCATAAAAAAAATTCGGAAACGCCCTGACCGATGGCGCATATGAGACCGCCAACCAGAAATGCCTTCAGGCAATTTAACAAAACCGGGCGCTTCGGTTCCCTGGCCCGGGAAAAACTTTGGTATTCCTGCTGCACCGGGGTTAGTTTTTTCTTTTTTTTATTGGACAATGGATCACCCCCTTTATTTTATTAACAAGGGTTCAAGCTCGCTGATTGCTTCCGTTAGAATTGCCGCGGATTGGCCGTACATTTTTTTAGCCTGCTCATTTTTGGTGCCCAGGGCATATAACTCGCAATCGGCCTGGCATTTTTTTAAAGTTGAGAATAGCAGTTCCTTTGTTTTGGGTTTAGGCACTTTGACGGCATCGTCAAAAAGGTCCAGATAAAGCTGTCCCCTTGAGTCAACCTGGGCAATAAAAACATTTTCCGGCGCCACCCCCGCCTTTTCCAGCTCGGTGTGCAGCCAGTGCCTGTTCAGGCCCATGGCGGTTAAAGGCTCGTCCATGATAATACCGTCCAGCATCACTGTCTGCGGTACGCTTTCCATACCCACCTTAAGACCGGCGGACTGCGGCGTCAGCGGCTGTTTGTCTTTTTTCAACAGCACGCTCAAATCCCCGGCAGACTCCAATACGGCAAATTCAACGTCGGCAAAGTTGAATACGTTTTTCTTCCTCAACTGGCTCATCAGGTCCTCGGGGGTGTACCGGGCCTCCATAAGCTTATCTTCCAAAACCTTGCCGTGGTTAATTAAGACGGTTTCGGCCCCCTGGATGATATCCCTTACCGTTTTATATTTGATGGCCAGGATATAGCTTAACGCAGGCAATATTGTCCATACCGCCAGGGCGATGAGCCCGTTTATTATATTGCCTGCCAGATTTAAAGAAATGGCGGCTATAATTACGCCTATTGTTATTCCCGTCACCAGATCAAAAAAAGTTAACCGCGCAGTCAGCCTTTTGCCAATCAGACGAACCAGGATTAATGTAGCCCCGAAAAGGCCGGCGGAACGGATCAGTATATTCAACCATTCGGGCATTGCAATTTCCCCTTTACTTTAAAACCCTTTATACTGAGGTTCGGCAAATTCAAGTTCTCCCAGCCGTTTTTCCATGTCCAGGAGCACCTCTCCAATGCTCGCGGCATTACGGTTGATTATCTTTACGGCTTCTTCATTTGTTTCTATGGCGGCAAACTGTTCCAGGGTGGACTTGGCTCCTTTTAAACTGGCGATGGTTTGTTTAACCTGGCTTCCGATGGTCACGGCGATGTCCTCCTTCGAAAAATATTCTGTATCATATGCCTTTTAATATACGTAAAAAAAGCCGGGTTGCCGGCCCGGTTTTTTAAAAACCTTTATATTGGGGTTCTTCCTTTTCTATTTCACCAATTCGCGGTTCAAGGCTTTGCACAACAGTCTTTGTTTGTTCGGCGGCGCTGGTGAATAATTGTTTGGCCTGCGGATTTTGAGTTTGCATGGCAAAGGTTTCTAAATTGGCCTGGGCGCTTTTGAGTCCGGCTAAGGTTTGTTTTAATTGTGTTGCCACGGTCATTGTTTATCCCCCTGTAAGTTAAATAAGTTAAATTAGATTACAAATTAAGCTATGCCCGATAACGGACCTTTTATTTAGGTTAATTTTAGCAATGTATGTTTGGCCCGAATTTTTATCTGTCTTGCATTATGTGTCCCCTGAGCGGGAAAAATTTGTTCAGGAGGTTTACCGCCAGTCCATAAGCAGCTCATGTTTGCGCAGGTAAGACAGAACAAGTCCCGAGAAGCCGGCAAACAAGTTGACGACGCCGGCGACCAGGTAAACCGTACCGGTAATACCGGTCTGCAGCGCTGAAATAATAACAAAAATAATGCCTAAGAGAATAAAAGACCATGCTTTCCGGCGGGAAAACATAATGTTTTCCTTAATGGAAAGCGCCATTTCCAGTCCGGAAATGCGATTTTCTTGCTCCTCATGCCATTTTTCATCCGGAAAAACCGGGTGGTTTGTTTTCCTGGCCATGCGCAGCACCGTATGGCCATCCAGGAGATGGATTTGAATTTGCCCCCGTACACGGCCGGCGAACCGGCGGGCATCATCGGAAAAAGAACCGGTAGTGACTACGATTCCGGTATGGAACCCGGCCTGCCTGACCTCGGCGAAGAATTTCCGGATCTCGGCGGCGGTGGTTTTATGGTCGTCGGTGCCGGAATTTATGCACATGACCCCCACCTTGCGGTTTCGGATATAACCGGTAAGGGATATTGCGGAGTCGTCGCCGGGTGGAAGCACTTTTAGCCCCGTAACCGGGAGGGTGCCCTGCATTAATTCTTTCACCAGCAGCGCGAAATCTCCGGGTGACTCCATCTCTTTCAGTTTTTGTCTGCATTTGCGGGCAGAGTACCAGATGTCCCGGTGTTGACGGTGAGATTTGTTTTTATGCCTGTGGTACCATAGCACCAGCAAAGTGCCCAGCGCCAGCGCCGGTACCGTTAAGATACCCGATAACACCGGGGTCACCGGCGCAGCTTGCATAGCCAAAGCTGCCAGCAGCCATACCAGCAGCAGCGACAGCAATACGTCTATTGCTCTGGCCAAACGGGTGCGGTTGTCCCGGGACGGGTTGCGCACGTAATAATGCGGCCGGTCTTTAATCATCTGTGGTTGCCTCCTTAATTATCAACGGTTATACGCAAAATTATTGCCGGTTTAATTGTTTTGTAATCAATGGGGGTGTTTTTGTGCGGGAACACGGGAAATTGGATGCGAAATATGCCGCCTTGGACCGAATTATCCACCGGCATGACTGTGACAGGGATCAATTGATCAGGGTCTTGCAGGAGGCGCAGGAAGTCTTTGGTTACCTGCCGGAGGAGGTGCAGACTTATATTGCCGGTAAGATGAATTTGCCTGTGAGCGAGGTAAACGGGGTAGTAACATTTTACGCCCTGTTTGCAACCGAACCCCGGGGTCGGTTTGCCATTAATGTCTGTACCGGTACCGCCTGCTATGTGCAGGGTGCCCGGCATTTGCTGGAGGATTTTAAGAGGGATCTTAACCTGACGGGTAACAGTAGTACCACTGCAGACGGGTTGTTTACGGTAAAAAGCACCCGCTGCATCGGGGCTTGCGGCCTGGCTCCGGTGCTGACGGTAAACGACGAGGTGCACGGCAAACTGACCCGCAAGGATGTGCCTAAAATACTGCGTACCTATAAGCGGATCGGGGATGCTGAATATGCGGCGCAGAAAAAGACTGGGGTGAATGAAACTGATCAGGTCTCTACACGACTTGGAACAAATCAGGACCAGCCGCCGGCCTGACATTGAACTGCGCACCGGCGGCAATGCCCGGCCCGGCCGGAAACAGGTACTGGTCTGCACCGGAACCGGCTGCACGTCTTCCGCCAGTAATGTTTTATTGGCGGAACTGAACAGGGAAATCAGTGCCGCCGGCCTGGACAAAAAAATAAGTGTTTTTAAAACCGGTTGTTTCGGATTCTGTAAACTGGGACCAATAGTAATGGTTCATCCCGGAGATTATTTTTACTGCCTGGTGGAAAAGAAAGATATCCGGGAGCTGGTGCGGGAGCACCTGAAAAACGACCGGGTGGTGGAAAGGCTGTTGTACCGGGACAGGGCGGAAGACGACCCGGTGAGGCGGCGTTCGGAGATTCATTTCTTTCAGGCCCAGCAACGGGTGGCATTACGTAACTGCGGTTTGATTAACCCCGAGGATATCCGTGAATTCATAGCCGCGGACGGTTATTTCGCCCTGGCCGACGTGCTGCTGAACCGGGAACCGGGCGAAGTAATTGAGTTGGTTTTGCATTCGGGATTGCGGGGCCGGGGCGGCGGCGGGTTTCCGGTGGGTAAGAAGTGGGCGGCGGCGGCGGAGGCGCCCGGGGATGAAAAATATGTGGTGTGCAACGCCGACGAAGGTGACCCGGGCGCTTTCATGGACCGCAGTATCCTGGAAGGCGATCCCCACAGCGTGCTTGAAGCGATGAGCATCGCCGGCTACTGCATTGGCGCCCGGCAGGGATACATTTATGTGCGTGCCGAATACCCCATTGCCGTGGAGCGTTTGGAAATTGCGATTCGAGAGGCACGTAAGCTTGGTTTGCTGGGTGACAATATCCTGGGCACGGGTTTTTGTTTTGACATTGACCTGCGTCTGGGCGCCGGGGCTTTTGTTTGCGGTGAAGAAACAGCCCTGCTGCGATCGGCGGTTGGATTGCGGGGTGAACCCCGTCCCCGCCCTCCCTATCCGGCCCGGTGCGGCCTGTATGAAAAGCCCACTTTGCTGAATAATGTGGAGACATTTGCCAATATCCCGGTGATTATCCGGTACGGCTCCCGGTGGTTCGCCTCCATGGGCACGGAAAACAGCAGAGGAACCAAGGTTTTTTCCCTGGCCGGAAAGATTAACAACACCGGTTTAATCGAAGTGCCCATGGGCACCACTCTGCGCACCGTGGTGTTCGACATAGGCGGCGGTGTGCCCCATGGACGGGAATTCAAGGCGGTACAGACCGGCGGGCCGTCGGGCGGCTGCTTGCCCGCCGAATACCTGGACACGCCCATCGAATACGAGTCACTGAAAGAGAAAGGTTCCATGATGGGGTCAGGCGGACTGATCGTGATGGACGAGACAGATTGTATGGTTGATATCGCCAAATTTTATCTGGAGTTCAGCCAGGACGAATCCTGCGGCCAGTGTACCCCTTGCCGGGTGGGCACCAGGCGGATGCTTGAAATTCTGCAACGGATTACCGAAGGCAAAGGTAAAATGGAGGATCTGGATACCCTGGAGGAACTGGGCGCCGAGATCAAGGACGCCTCCCTTTGCGGACTCGGCGTGGCGGCTCCCAACCCGGTGCTCTCCACGCTGCGGTATTTTCGCGACGAGTATGTAGCTCACATCAGGGACAAAAAATGCCCGGCCGGGGTGTGCCGGGCACTGCTGGACTATGCCGTAGACGAGGAAAAATGCATTTCGTGCGGTTTATGCGCCAAAGCCTGCCCGGTGGGAGCCGCCCGCGGGGAAGAAAAAGGCCGGCCGTATTTTATTGACCGGCAGTTATGTTTAAAATGCGGAGCCTGTGTGGCCCGCTGCCCCAAGGAGGCAATTTTCACCGGCTGACGGATAGCGTAAAAATTGCGGGGAGCCTCCGGGGTAACCGGAAGGCTCCCGGTCGGGATTTTCGCATGTGCGACTTTTAATTTACGCTTTAACGTTTTCGCCCGGTAAGGCATTTTGCTGCCTTACGCCCACGCCGGTAAAACATTTATCAACATGGTCTTTGGAAAACTGCGGTGTAAAATAGCTAATGGCAACCAGGGCGACGGTGGAGACGACGATGCTGTAAAACAACGGATCCACAACTGTCCATGGAAAGGGTAACAGGGCTTCTTTACCGAATAAAAACTGGCTGATGCCAAACGGTTTTGATTCGGAGGCGTGCAGGAAAACGAATCCGAAGATGGATACCCCGTAACCCAGGGCCACGCTCCAGATGGCTGCCTTTTTAGTCACCCGCTTCCAGAAAATCGCCCCCAACAGGGCGGGCAAAAGCCCCGCGGCGCAGATGCCGAACCAGAAAGCGGTGGCCCGGGCGATAATGCTGATGGGCAGGATATAGGCCATGATTACGGCGGCGATGGCGCCGATAGCCACGCCAATGCGGGAGTATAACAGCGGGCTTTTGGAGGTTTTAACGCCCCACTCCGGCAGCATATCGCGGGAAAAAGCGATACTCTGCACGTGGATCAAGCCAAGCACCGTTGTGAGACAGGCGGAAATCAATGTAATCATAAACAGGTAAATAAAGGCTTTGGGCATCACGGCGTTAATAAATGCGGGAATGATCATATCGGTGTTGCCTCCGGCCGCGGCGATGGCAATTTGCCCGGTGGTATTATGGAAAAATACGTTGCTCAGGGGACCGACCATGAAGGCTGTGCCGGTGAAAAAGAATATGCAAATACCGCCGGTGACAATGGCGCGGTTCAAGGCTCTTTTGTTTGGCACCGTCATAAACCGCAGCGTTAATTGCGGCTGGGCCAGCACCCCGATCCCGACCCCCATGACAATGGTGCTGATTACCGTCCACCAGTAAGCAGAGCCTGCGGCAGGCATTGACGTCCAGCCCAGGTGGCCGGCCGCGGCCATATTCTCCGGCACCTGGCTGGCCAAGTCGGTCAGGGCCTGGTGGCCGCCAACCACGCCGCCGACGATGGAATAGGTTTTAAAGAGGAGGAACATCATGCCCAGCAGCATTACCCCGCACATGAAAGCGTCGGCGTACATAACTCCCCGCATACCGCCCCAGCCGACGTACAGGGCGACCAGGATCACCAGCATCAGCAGGGCGATATTATAGTCAATTTTCAGAGATTCCTGGATAAACCGACCGCCGCCGATTAATACAACTCCGGTATAAGCGGGCATAAAAATAAAAATCATCAAGCCACTAAACCAGGTGATAAATTTGGAATCGTAGCGCGCCCCCAGGAAAGAGGCCAGGGTATTGGCCCCCAGGTTGCCGCTCATGCGGCGAATTGGGCCCCCCATGAAAACAAATGCAAGAAAAATACCCACAAATATGTTTAGAAAAGAAAGCCACATCAGGCTGAATCCGAAGACACCGGCCGTACCGCCGAAACCAATAATGGCCGAGGTGCTGATAAAGGTGGACGCGTAGGACAGAGCCATAATCCAGCCCGGAATTTGACGATTGCCCACCATGTAGTCTTCCGCGCTTTTGGTCTGCAGGGAACCCAGATAAGTAAGATAGGTTACAATGCCTAAGAATATTAACAGGATTACCGCCAGCAAGAGGATATTGACTTCTCCGCCCATTATTCGTCACCACCTTTATTCCAGTTGATTCCGCCATAGATTACGCAAAGCAACATCGCCCCGATATTGAGCAGCCATACCAATGTAATCCAGGGGTCTGCCATGCCAAGCATTTTAAACACCTCCTCTTATTTCTCCAAATTGATTGTGTGGCGCCAAGTTGCCGGCATTTATTAAATTACCGGTTTGCTGCCACCTCCTTCTTGATCAATATACACCCTTTAGGGTAAAAAATATATATAATTATGAATTTTCTGTATTTTTAAACCGGGGGAGACCGGGCAAAGGCCGGCTCCCTTGGTTTATTTTGATTCCACGCGCTTATCGATCAGTCGTTTGGCTTTGCCCTCACTGCGCTGGATTGTATGTGGCGGTACAACGGTTATCTGGCTGGAGATATACAGCATTTGCTGCATTTCCTGGTGCAGATTATTGGTAAATTGCTCAATATTCTCTTGACCCGTGCAATAAAATTCTTCGGTTGCTTCCACCTGGATTTCCAGACGATCAAGGTTATTTACCCGATCCACCACCAGCACATACTGGGGAGCCAATTCACCGTGGCGCAGCAGTACTCCTTCCACCTGGGAAGGAAATACGTTGACGCCTTTGATAATCAGCATGTCGTCGGTGCGCCCGGCCAGTTTGAAATGCCGTACGCCGGTGCGTCCACAGGGACATGGCTCGTCGGTCAGTCTGGTGATGTCCCTGGTCCGGTACCTGATCAGCGGCATGGCCTCCTTGGTCAGCGTGGTAATCACCAGTTCGCCCTGCTCGCCCGGAGGAAGGGATTCCCCGGTATCCGGGTCGATGATTTCCGGCAGGAAGTTATCGTCCTGAATGTGCAAACCATTGTGGTAAGGGCATTCTACCGAAACCCCGGGACCCATAATTTCACCCATGCCGAATATGTCATAGGCTTCCAGGTACAGTTTTTCCTCAATCTCCGCCCGCATTTCCTCGGTCCATGGTTCGGCGCCGAACACACCCACCCGCAGTTTAATCCGGTTTTTTATATCCACGCCCATTTGGGCTGCGGTTTCAGCCAATACCAAAGCGTAGGAAGGGGTGCTGGTCAGCACGGTGGCTCCAAAGTCCTCCATGAGCATTATTTGCCGGTTATTCACGCCGCCCGACATGGGTACGGTAACGGCGCCGATTTTTCTGGCCCCCAGATCGGCCCCGAGGCCGCCGGTGAACAGCCCGTAACCGTATGAATTGTGCACGACGTCACGGTAAGAAGCACCGGCGGCGGTAAGACTGCGGGCCATCATTTCAGTCCACATGTCAATATCGTTGGCGGTGTATCCGGAAACCACCGGCTTGCCGGTGGTGCCGCTGGAACAGTGAACCCTGACCACGTCCTTAAGCGGCACGGCAAATAGTTCAAAGGGATAATTGTCCCGTAAATCGTCCTTAACGGTAAAGGGCAAACGGCGCAGATCGTCCAGGGTCTTGATGTCCTCCGGTTTGACGCCGTGCTTTTGAAACAGGTTTCTGTAAAACGGAGATTGGACGGACAACCTGGCTACCAAATCCTGCAGCAGTTTAAGCTGCAGTTCCCGGCGCTCTTTAACCGGCATGCACTCGGCTTTGTTCCACACTAGATTGTGGCTGGGTTTTGTTGCCATTTTTCTCCCCTCCTCTAATTATTAATCATGGTTGGGCATAAATCCCGGCGCTACGTTCAGTAATGCCTGCCCCTTCAAGAAACGGTCAATATTTTCCACCAGGATGGCTCCAAACCGTTTTTCGTACATATCTGTCCAACTGGAAATGTGCGGGGTGATAATCAGGTTTTTAGTGTCCCAGAACTCGTCTTCGGGGGGCAGGTAAGACGGCAGCGGGTTTTTAATCCAATGGGTGTCGTTGGCTGCCCCGGCTATCCAGCCCTCGTTCAGCGCTTTCATCAACGCTTCTTTAATCACCAGCGAACCCCGGGCACAGTTGATCAAATAGGCGGTCTTTTTCATCAGTTTAAAGCGCTCTTCGTTCATCATGCCTAAAGTCTCTTTGGTTTCCGGGCAGGAAAGCACCACAAAGTCGCTTTGCTTAATCACCTCGTCTGCCTGGCTGCTCAAAAACACCTGGTCCACGAAGGGAATATCCATGATTCTGATGTCGGTGCCGATTACACGCATGTCGAAAGGCTTGGCCCGTTTGGCTATTTCACGCCCAATGCCGCCCAGTCCGATAATGCCCAGCGTTTTGCCGTACAGTTCTTCACCGCAGATGCGCTGGTATTTTTTCTCCTTTTGGTTATCCCACATCTGGTTAAATTTTTTGGTTAAACTCAGCATCAGGCCGATGGTGAACTCGGCCACCGGTATGCCCGAACCGCCGGGCAGGTGCACCAGGGGCACATGTTTGGGTATTTGGCCCCATTTTTCCCAGTGGTCCACCCCGGAGCTGAAGGTCATGAGCCACTGCAGGTCTTTCATCTCCGGAATCCGGGTGACAATCATTCCGGAACCGATGATGTGAGTATCCAATACTTCATCCGGCAGGTCCGCACCGTTTGTAGATTTGCGGATCCTGATTGCACCGCTGGACACCTGGTCGGGAAAACGCTGCATGATTAGTTTTTCGTACTCCTCCGGCGTGCCCAGACCAGGCTGAACCACTATTAAAACGTTCAGGGGGTTAAAGTTGGACATATAAAAAGACACCTCCCCAATAAGTTATTTTCCAGCCCTTAACCGGCAAAGGTATCCATGCTACCATACTGCAATTAAAAGTAATTTTATTCGCGCAAATTTGAAGATTCTTAAAATTAAGACTGATTAAATTTTAACACGGGTTTGCATTTATTTGTATTGGCCTTGATATACAAACAATAATTCATTATTTGTGTTGTCAGTACAATTAAAAACGATAAATAAAAACATCCCGCCCCTAAATTCAGGAGCGGGATGTCGCGTGGCGTTATTTTTACACGGTTATTTTAGGAGCGCCGCCGATAGTCTTACCTTCCAACTTGGCGAATGTGCTGAAAAATTCTTCGGTGGTTTTTTGGTTGGGAGCCGGGGTTAAATAAGTGACCACAACTAAAACGATTAATCCCAGGACCAAAGCCGGCACCCCGGGCAGCATGCCGAAGGCAAAACTTGCCGGAATGATTCCCAGAGGCAGGGCCACCTGTACTATTTGTGAAACCAGGAGCGCGGCAATGGCGGCTTCCTTGGTGCAGCGCCGCCAGTACAATGCGGCCATCATGGGGATAATCAAACAGGCAAACCCGCCAAAAGCCCAGTTGACCAGGTTGATAATCCCAGTCGGTTTGGCCAGGGCCAGTATATAGCTGATGACAACCATGGCGAAAAGCACGCTTTTGCTGATTAATAATTTCTGTTTATCGTCAATATTGCCGGCAGAGGATGATTTTAACAGGATGTCCTTGGTGAAAATGGTACCGGCGGCCAGCAGCTGGGAATCCATGGTGGACATGGCGGCGGCCAGGATGGCGGCACCCAGGATACCGGTCATGAACACCGGGGCGTATCCGGCCAGGAACAGGGGAATAATCTGTTCGGCCTGTTTCCCTTCCAGACCGGGAATCAGGGTATGGCCCCACATGCCGATGTAAACGCAAACTGCAAAGATGAAAAGCCCGGAGATGGGATACATCAAACTCATTTTTTTAAGGTCGCCGATACTTTTACCTGTCAGCAGGCGGGTAAAGAGCTGTGGGAACATGGGCACGCCAAATGCTACAATGATGCCGAAGCTGAAAAATGTCTGCCAGGGCAGGTTCCCCCTGGATAATAGCTCGGGGTTGTTTTGCATAATGTTTTGGGTTACCTGGGCGGGACCGCCTACAACACTCATCACATATAAGAAAATAACCAGCGCACCCACCATGAACACCAGGGCCTGCACCGTATTGGCCCAAATAGAACCGCGCATACCTCCCATAATGACATAAATACCGATAACTATAGATATGATCAAAGCTCCCAGCCAGTAAGGGATGGTGCCCTGGGTCAGGCCCTCAAGGACTTGGCCGGCTCCCATGGCGCCGGTCATCAGGTAGGGGACCGTGTATATCAGACCCACTATGGCCACCAGATAGCCCAGAGTTTTACTGTCCCACCGGCCTATGATCACATCGGACATGGTGACATGGCCGTATTTTCTACCCAGCAGCCAGGCGCGGTTGCCGATGGTATAAAACAAAATCGGCGATAGCCAGGCCCAGGTGGTCACGAAATAGGGCCACATAATCCAGCCGTTATGGTAAGCTTGGCCGGGAATGCCAACCAGGGTTACGGCTGAAATGTTGGCGGCAAAGATTCCGCAGAACAACACCAGGGCCTTAAATTCACGGCTACCGGTGTAATAATCTTCCAGGGTTCCTTTGGCGTATTTTACACTGGCCATCCCAATGAATAAAATGGCAAAAACATAGAGCGCGATAATAAATATGACGGTAAGAGTCTGTTGTTCCATAATATGCCCTCCCAGGATTAATCTTCATCCGGATCGTACCAGAAGCTACTAAATACCCATAAAACCAGAATAAAGCCGACAAGCCAAATAAAAAATTGGTATAATTCATTGTAGGAAAGCCAGCCCAGGAAAACGGGTTCTGAAATTTCCCCCCAGTTCCACAAGTCCACCCTGATAAATACCAGGAAAGCGCAGATGGCGTAAAGCAGCAACTCTTTTGGTTTCAATTAAGGTACCTC
The DNA here is from genome assembly GCA_023439185.1 of Bacillota bacterium. Classification (GTDB taxonomy): domain Bacteria; phylum Bacillota; class Desulfotomaculia; order Desulfotomaculales; family Desulfallaceae; genus BRH-c8a. The sequence goes on from JAEXOR010000065.1 coordinate 53,133, forward strand.
CTTTCAAAATTTGAATCGTTCATTGCGGCGTCCTGTGGTTTGGCATAGATGGTATTGTTATTAGTTGCAAGAAAAATAAATAAATATTGAATAGTTTGAAACTTTGCGCTATAAAATGTTACGGATCATTTTCACACCCTTTCAAGTTGCCATTTTCCCTCAAAAACCTTTTGTGCAATAGTTGTGCCATTAGAAATAACTCAAACCATAAAGCACATATCCGCTAATATTCGGGTACTGATAGCTTTTATTGAAAGCTTCAGCCCGGCCCCGTCAGGTTTGGGATATAACCAGACTGGTTTAGTTATGAACCAGTCTGGCAAATCAAAGAAAGAAAATTAAAAATATTTGCAGGATTCAGAAGGCTGATGCAGAAAGGTAAAATAGGTACAAATAGAATCTGTGTGGCATTATGTGGTTCACTAAAATATCTTTTGGTGCATTATTAAACCATTATTGTAACCGGTCATTTATAAAGGGGGGCGTTAAGTGCGGATAGGTAAACTAATCAAAAGCTCGCCGGTCGTACTAAGCCAACAGCAGTTTCTTGCCGATGCGGTCGAACTGTTGGTTAAAAATAAGCAATGCACGGCGCCGGTGGTTAATGAAAAAAAAGTTGCCGGCATTTTAAATTTGGCGGAGGCCATGTATTTAATAAAAAATAAACCCAAAGACGGTGAACTGGTTGTGGCGGATGCTTTATCAACCGACGTTGCTATATTAAGCCCGGACAGCGCGATTGAAGGCACTGTTTTAAGCAACCTCCCTTTTTTCCCCGTAGCGGATCGCGACGGCAATTATATGGGTATCGTGTTGACCGCGGATATTTACAAACAGATGAAGAAAATTGCGGACAGGAATAATTACGTCCTGCAAAATATGCATAATGGCATATTGGCTGTTGATGCCGAAGGAACTATTTTTTTCTGTAATAAATCCGCCGGTGAACACCTGGGGGTGGAACCGCTGGAAATTATCGGCCGGAAAATAAATGGAGTTTTTCCCACCAGCCAGTTGACCAGGGTGATCAGTACGGGCAAACCTGAAACATCACAAAAGATCGTGGTCAACGGGCGTACGCTGGTGAGCAACCGCACGCCGGTTATTTGCGAAGGGAAGGTGACGGGGGCCGTGACAGTGTTTCAGCACTTTGCCGAGCTTGAGGCTATTTCAGCGGAGCTGGAGTCGGTACACCGGTTGTATAATGAATTGGATACCGTCATTGAGGCGGCGCATGACGGAATTATGATCACCAACCGCGACGGCATCGGTTTGCGGGTCAACCGGGCTCTTTGCCGCCTGACCGGCCTTGAATCTTCTTACTATATCAACCAGCCCATTGACAGGCTTTATCAAGACGGCGTTTTTAAATATGAATCGGTAACTATGAAGGCCCTGTGGGAAAAACGCTCGGTTACCGCTATACAAGGGATTAATAACGGTAAGGAAGTTTTGGTTACCGGTACACCCATATTCGATAACAACGGGGAAATTTTCCGGGTGGTCACCAATGTGCGGGACATCACCGAATTAAAAAAATTAGAGGAAGAAAGAAAAAAACTAATTGCCAAAAGCAATATCGACGATGATGTTGATGATTTCATCCGTCACTTGCGGAAAGAAGATATCATCGCCGAAAGCACGGAAATGCTGAAGGTTCTGCAGGTGGTGGTGCGGGTGGCCAGGACGGAAACCACTGTTTTGCTTTTAGGTGAATCAGGGGTGGGCAAAGAGGTGTTGGCCAAGATTATTCATCGCAGCAGCCGCAGGCCTAAACAGGGTAAATTTGTGCAAATCAACTGCGGCGCAATTCCGGAGAACCTTTTGGAAAGCGAACTTTTGGGATATGAGCCCGGCGCGTTTACCGGCGCTAAAAAGGAAGGCAAACCCGGATTGTTTGAAATTGCCGACAACGGGTCGCTATTGCTGGATGAAATCGGGGAAATGCCGTTGTCCCTGCAGGTTAAGCTGCTCAGGGTTTTGCAGGAACAGGAATTCTATCGTATAGGCGGTGTGAAACCGATTAAACTTAATCTGCGTATTATTGCCGCCACCAATAAAGATTTAAAAAAACTGGTTGAGCAGGGAAAATTCCGTAAAGACCTTTACTATCGTTTAAATGTCATCCCCATCGAAATTCCCCCGCTGCGTGACCGCAAGGATGACATTTTTCCGCTGGCCATGTATTATTTGAAGAGGTTTAACAATAAGCACAAGACAAATAAGACTCTGGATGCCAGGACGGTATCTATTTTGGAGAAATACCACTGGCCGGGAAATGTCAGAGAACTGATGAACATACTGGAGCGTACGGTGATTTTGAGCAGCAACGATTCCATCGATCCGTTCATTATCAGTAACCAGCTTGATCAACCCGGCGTTGCGGAACGCCTGCCGATTACCGTCAGCAATATTGTGCCCCTCCGGGAAGCCCAGGCCATCATAGAACAGGAATTGCTGCGTAAAGCGTTAAAAGAAAACAGAACTGTTCGCCAGGCGGCTAAAATCCTCGGCATCTCGCATTCCACATTAATTCGCAAAGTTGCCCAGTATGACTTGAAGAAGGAGCACCTGATCACTGTTTAAACGCCGGGATTAAGCCATTGCATAATTGTTCCGGTTCTTGGGTGGGTTAAGTATGCAATAAAGAACCAAGATGGTTGAAAATTAAACCATCTTGGTTCTTTTTGCACAGGAATTATTTTGCTTGCCTGGCGAACAACTATGCCTGTGAGGTTTAAACATTATTGATCCTGCAGCCGGAACGGGGCAAAAATATGATGCCAATTTTAGTCAGGTATCATAGTTGCAATATAGTATTTAAATTTTAAGTGCCAATGTCGGGCAGGGAGGTGTCAGATTTGCCTAAATTTTTTGAAACTAATTTCCAAGGGATGGGTGGCCAATCTTACAATATTTATATTTGGAGGTGTGCCAGATGATTACCACGGTGGAGCTTCCTAATGCTTTCAATGCCGCAAGCGCCCTCATTGATTCAAATCTCAGCGCGGGCCGCGGCGACAAAACAGCCATTTATTACTTGGACGAGGAGATTTCTTACGCCCAAATGGCTGAAATGGTCAACCGCACCGGCAACGCTTTTAAATCACTGGGTGTGGAGATGGAGAACCGGGTTTTGCTGCTGCTGTTGGATTGCCCGGAATTTGTTTACAGTTTTTTTGGCGCCATCAAAATGGGCGCGGTTCCCATACCGGTCAACACATTATTAACCCCGGGCGATTACGAATACATCTTTAACGACAGCCGGGCCAAAGTTTTAGTGGTCAGTGTCGAGTTGCTGCCCCAGGTGGAAATGATTAAAGAGAACTTAAAATATCTCAAACAAATTATCGTGGTGGGAGAAGCAAAAGAAGGTTATCTTCCCTTTAATAGCTTAACTGCCGAAGCTGCTCCCGTATTGGAAGCGGCGGAAACCCAAAAGGACGACGTAGCCTTTTGGCTTTACAGTTCAGGTTCAACGGGGGCACCCAAAGGAACGGTACATTTGCACCATGATATGATTTATTCTGCCGATTTATATGCCCGCAATATTTTAAACATCGGGCCGGACGATATACACTTCTCGGTGGCTAAACTTTTCTTCGCCTATGGTCTGGGCAACGGTTCTTATTTTGCCTTCCGGGTGGGCGGTTCCACCGTGCTGTACCCGGGGAGACCGCTGGCGGAAGATATTTTCAAGGTGGTTCAAAAATATCGTCCCACCCTGTTTTTCGGTGTGCCTACGGCTTTTAACAATATGCTCCAGGTAAAAGACGCAGAGAAGATTTTTGATTTCAGTTCGGTACGTCTATGTACCTCGGCCGGGGAAGCTTTGCCCGCCACAATTTATCTGCAGTGGGTGGAACGTTTCAAGGTGGAGATACTGGACGGCATCGGCTCGACTGAGATGCTGCATATTTATATTTCCAACCGTGTCGGGCAGGTCAGACCGGGCAGCAGCGGATTTTTGGTGCCTGGTTATGAAGCCAAGGCGGTGGACGAAGCAGGCAATGAGGTTCCCCGGGGTGAAATCGGCACCCTGTACGTCAAGGGCGACAGTTCCGCCGCCTATTATTGGAACAGGCACGATAAAACCAAGCAAACCATGCTGGGTGAATGGCTGAACACCGGAGACAAGTATTACCAGGACGAGGACGGCTACTGGTGGACCGTGGGACGGGGCGACGATATGCTGAAAGTGGGCGGCATCTGGGTTTCTCCCCTGGAGGTGGAGAACACCCTGCTGGAACACCCCGCGGTGCTGGAATCGGCTGTTATCGGCGCTCCCGACGACGAGGGGCTGATAAAAACCCTGGCTTTCGTTGTGCTGAAAGAGGGTTACCAGCCGGATGAGAATTTGGCTCAGGACCTGCAAAAGTATGTTAAGAGCAAGATTGCTCCCTATAAGTATCCGCGCTGGATCAAGTTCGTGGACGAACTGCCTAAAACCGCCACCGGTAAGATTCAACGTTTCCGGTTGCGTATGAAAGAGGGGCAATAAATTTTCAGAATGAGATAACCGTGCATACAGCAGGCCCGCCTTGTTCAACTCGTCAAGGCGGGCCTGCATCGTTTATTTTATTTAATGGCAGAAGCTTTATTCAAATTTTGACAGTAATTTTTTTGAAGCATCAAAAATCTTTTGCGAGTTATCCTTCAGATCCATTGCTGCTTTGCTTATTTCTTGGCTGGTAGACGCCTGTTCTTCCGAAGCGGCGGCAGCTTGTTGTATATTAGTACTTATTTCGTCCATGGATGTGATAACATCTGCAAGCTCAACATTAATTTGTTTTAAAGAAACCTTCGACCTGGTAGCAAGCTTTCTGATTTCATCTGCAACGACATTAAAACCACGGCCATGCTCTCCTGCCCTGGCAGCTTCAATGGCAGCATTCAAGCCCAATAAGTGGGTTTGATCTGAAATATCTTTAATTAATCCGAGGATTGAATTAACAATATTCATTTTTGTTCTAATGAACTCTGTACTGTCGGATAAATTGTTGATGGTGGCGGCAAATTCTTGGATGGAAGCGGCAATATTGGTTGTTGATAATTCAAATACTTCCAAGTCATCAGTCATTCTTTCGATTAAAGAGTTAACTTCTTCCTGAACAGTTACGGGCATTCCCCCTACCAACGAACCAATTACCTTACCGTTGATATCTTTTATTGGAATCCCAATCCCCATATAAGGGACACCAAAAACCTCCTTGCCAACAGCATTGGTTATCTGCTGACCTCCGGTTAAAACTTTATCCGCCATGGAGCCGGCCTTAATTATATCGCCGGCTTTTAACGGGAATATCAGGTCTTTGCCGGGTAAATAGGCTATATATTTTTCTCTGTCCGAAATACCAAATGTGCATTCATCACCCACCATTTTCTGTATATATGGCAAAAAATCTATAAAATATTCAAGTTTTTCACTCACAAATATTTCCCCCTCTAAAAATTATTTAAGTTTAATCCTGGCGTCAAGGGCTAGGGCGCCCTGGGGGTATACCGTCACCGGGTTTAAATCAAGCTCTGTGATTTCCTGATAATTTTGCATTAAATCCGATACCGCCGTCAGAATACCCTCAATGGCTTCCAAATCAACCGGGGGAATATTTCTGTAGCCTTGCAGCAAGCGTGAACCACGCAGGGAACGAACCATTGCCGAAGCATCGGACTTGCCGACGGGAACCATGCGAAAGCAGTGATCATCCAGGATTTCCGTAAAAACGCCGCCCAGGCCGAACATGATTACCGGGCCAAAGTGGGGGTCAAAAGCGGCGCCGATGATTACCTCGATCCCTGGTTCAGCCATGCGCTGCACTGTAACACCGGCTTGTGGGTCTTCCCCCCGGGCGTGGTCCGTTATCTCCAGGAAGGCCCGGCGCACGGCGTCAGGGCCGGAAAGATTCAGGCGCACTCCGCCGCTGTCGCTTTTATGACTGAAAGCCGTTGAACGAACCTTCAATACGGCGGGATAACCAATTAGTTCGGCTAAGGCCGCCGCTTCCTGTTCCGTGGCGGCAGCGTAACTTTCAACAACCGGAATTCCCGCCGCTGCCGCCAGCAATTTGCTTTCGTCCTCAAACAGGACGTCCCGCCCCAATTTGCGGGCCGAGGCGATTATTTTACCCGGCATGTCTTTCCCTCCTCCACATATTGCCGTAGTGAACCAGGGCGGATATGGCGCCGGCTGCTTCATTCGGTGAGATATATAGCGGCACTCCGGCCTGTTGTAAAATGTATCTTTCCTCCCGGCAGGCTTCCCAGGTGGTTACATAGTATGCCAACAACGGTTTGCCGCTGCGCAGTTGCGCGTACAGCAGCTCCGGACTGGGGAAACGCCAGTTTTTATGCAGGCAATAAATAGCTACCAATAGATCAATGCCCGGGTCCTCCAGTACCGCGCTGACCACCCGGCCGTAAATACCGGCCTCAAATCCCAAACCTACCGTATCCAGTGGGTTCTTTAAAACTACCGGCGGGTTTTGTCCCAGGATATCTTCTATTTTATTAATTGTTTCTTTCTGCAGCGGCGGTACGGTAATATCCTGCCGGGAGGCTGCATCAAGCAATGCTATGCTGGGGCCGGCGGTATGGGTGACCACGCCCAGCCTTCCCCCGGCGGGGAGCGGCGATACGGACAGGGCCTTACAGGCCGCTACCAGTTCGGCAACGCTGTCCACCATTAGCACCCCGAACTGGTCCATAAAAATATCCCGGTACATCCGGTAGCTTCCCGAAGCAGTGCCGGTATGGGTAAGCGCCGCGAAATCAGTGGTATTGAACCTGCCTGCTTTGTAAACAACCACCGGCTTTATCCCCGCAATCCGGGCTGCAGTTTGCACAAGCTTGCGGGCTTCCTCGGTGCCCTCCAGAAAAACTCCGATTACGTCGGTTTCTTCGTCCCGGGCCAAGTACTCCAGGTAGTCGCTGACCTCCAGCGTACTGCGGTTGCCTACCCCTACCCATTTATTAATGCCCATTCCCTCGTCGGCCGCCTTGTGCATGATGGTTAGGCCCATGCCTCCGCTCTGGGATACCAGGGACACCTTTCCTATGGGCAGTCGCAATGGATAAAAAGTGGAATAAAAATCAGCGCCGGTACTAATTAGCCCCAGGGTATTCGGCCCCACCAGAGTGACTCCGTGTTCACGGGCCACGGATATCAGGCGTTCCTCCAGGCGCAATCCTTCTGCCCCGGTTTCCCGGTATCCGCCCGCCACGCAGATAGCCGCCTTAATTCCCAAGCGTCCGCACTCGGCAATGGTATCCACGGTGGCGAACTGATTAACTGCCACCACCGCCACGTCCACCGGCCCGGGAACTGACTCCAGGGAAGGATAAACCTGCAGCCCCTGCAGGGTTCCCAGCCGCGGATGAACAGGAAACACCTTTCCTTTAAATCCTCCGTAAAGGATGCTTTCCAAAATGTTAAACCCCACCCTGTCCGGCGAATCGGTCGCTCCCACCACAACTACGCTGCGCGGGTAAAATAATTTATGCATGGACTGAAAGACTTCTTTTTCCATACTCAACCTCCAGTTTTTTAAATATTTAATAAATTAAAAATACTTTCCTTAAAAAAAATTATGTCGGATCAAATACTTTTGTTTTATTATAACTTTTTAAAGTATTTAACGTTAATTATAAAGCAAAATGCATGCCAATAACTAGACCGCTTTGTTCTGTGCCGCAGGGGTTTTTACCTCTCCCACTTTAAAATAATTGGTCATTTCCCGCTCCACGAACCGCCAGGTTTCCCCGGCATTGGTGCGCCAGTTGGTCGGGCATAACGATAATGACTCCACAAAGGAAAATCCCTTGCCGTCCAACTGATTCTGCAGCGCCTTTTTTATATAGGCCTTCAGTTGCTGCAGCTTGTTAACGGTGCCCCGGGCCACGTAGGCGTTTTCATCCGCTATGGCGGCCACCATTTCCGGTCCCAGCATGGGCGGGCCGGTATAGCGAGGGTCTCTGCCGTAGGGGCTGGTTTCGGTTTTCTGGCCGGGCATGGTGGTGGGAGCCATTTGGCCGCCGGTCATGGCGTAAACCGTGTTGTTGGCCAGCAGCACGGTTATTTTTTCATTCCGGGCCGCGGCGTTCACCAGGTGCTGTGAGCCAATGGCGTATCCCCCGCCGTCCCCCATGTAGGCGATCACGACCAGTTCCGGGTTGGCCCGCTTGATACCCGTCATCACCGGGGTGGTGCGTCCGTGGTGGGTCTGGATAGTATCCAGGTTGAAAAAATCCCATGCCAGCAGTGAGCAGCCGATATCGCAGCCAAATACGGTTTGGCCCTGGATACCCAGCTCATCTATGGCTTCCCCCAGCGCTTTAAATATCAGGCCGTGGCCGCATCCCGGGCAAAATTTGTGCGGTTTGGTTTCCGCCCGCCAGCAGCGGGGCATTTTCAGTTCAGGCATAAATAAAGCCTCCCAAGTGTTTTCTATAATTAACAATATCACCCGGAGGACTTTGGAATATGCGTTTTTAGTGTGGTGACTTTTTTATTCCCAGGATAATTTTTCCACGGCTTTTTGCAAGTCGTCTTGAGAAGGGGCCGTGTATCTCTTGGTCACGTCTAAAGAACTATGCCCCGCCATCGCCGCAACCTGGTCGATGGAGATACCCATATCAATTGCGTTTTTACAAAAAGTATGCCTTAGAGTATGCGGCGTAGCTCCTTCAATTTTCGCAATATAAGCGTATCCGGTCACCATTTTAAAGACTCCCCTGGTGGAAATCCCTTTACCGTGTTTGTTTGGGAATAATGGGCCGGTGGGATATTTATTTAATAAACCGGACAATATTTTTCTTATCGTGCTGTTAAGGGGAACCTCCCTGTATTTATTGCCCTTACCGGTAATGCAAATCTTGCCGCCTTTAGCCGTAATATACAAGTCGCCCCTTTTGGCGTTACAAAGTTCGCTGACCCGCAGCCCGGCATGCAGCATCAATCCGATAATGGCCTCGTCCCTGGTGCCGCCATATTGGCGGACAGCCCTGATAAGTCTGGCCTGCTGAGATCTGGTAAGCCAACGCGGGACAGGTGTGTTTGCAATGGCCACCATTTTGATATCCTCGGACGGATTATCTTTGATCTGCCCTTCTCTTTTTAACCAGGAAAAGAAAATCTTTAAACTGATTAGTGCTCTATTTACTGTGGCCGGCGCCGCACCATACCCTTTATGCCCCCCATTTTGCTGCATATAGGTGCGATATTCCACTAAATCCAAGGGAGAAGTTGCATTAATCGTAAATGAATCGTATTTGCTGATGCTCCATTTTATAAACCTGCTGACATCTCCCACATAGGCCCGGACCGATCTGCCCCTGTCTGTTGCCATTAGGTAACTTTCAAATTCTTGCATTAGCGGTTCCAACTTATCGGAACTAAATACCTCATTCCAATCTCTGCTCATCAAGCGTCAAACACTCCTATTATGCCTGTTTTTTATTGTCATATTAATCATTATATCAATGCGAGTACAGATAAGTCTACTTATCGGAACATTCAAGCCAAAACAACAATAGCGTAGTTGTTGCAGGAGATTAAAATTGAAAACGGCGACTGCTTCATTGGAGTACAAAAAAATATTAATCCATTGTGAAAAGGTTAGTAAACTAGTGGCCAAGATTTTCCCGGATAACGATAATCTTGTTTTAGCAGGTTTACTGCACGATATCGGCAAGCTGGAGATCCCATTAACGGTATTAAACAAGGCCGGACCGCTAACCATTGAGGAACTGGACCTAATCAAAAGACATCCTCTTTACGGGATGAAAATTGTTCAAGGTATGGGCTATTGTGATGAGATTGCCAACAGTGTGCTGCATCACCATGAACGATGGGATGGCAATGGTTATCCCGGCGGCTTGAAAGGAAACGCTATTCCATTGTTTAGTCGGATTATTGCGGTGGCGGACGCTTTTGACGCGATGATTACCAACAGGCCGTATAAGCGCGCCCTTGCAAATGATGAAGCCATAAGTGAACTTGTTACGAAAGCAGGTTATCAATTCGACCCCGGTATTGTTGAAGATTTTGTATCTATAATCCAAAGAAACAGCCATTGGGAGGGGTAATTTGGGGGAATTAATGCGGCAGAGGAACAAACGGCACCATAGAAGAGGTTTCAGCATCTGCTTAGGAATTATCCAGGCTATCTGTGGATTTAAATAACCTTGTTAATAGGTTCAAGGTAGATACGACCGCCTCTGTGGATATGACTGTCTCTAAGGGAGAAAACGCTGGTTAACAGCAGCAAATCCAGTATAAATAAGTTTGCAATCTAAGGCTCCGACACATTTTTCTAATTATAATTCCATAATCCAAACAACAGCAACGTACCCACCATAAAGGCAGGTGGGTACGTTGCTGTTGTTTGGGTCTGGTCAAGGAATTAGTTCTGATAAGTAGACTTATCTGTATTAGAAATAGATTTTAAAAATCTCCACCCATGTTAGAATATCAAAATCAATTCAAATCTTAACCTTGTAAAGCCACAGATTAGGTTCTGATAAATAAAAATTACCTGTTGTTGATTTTCGACAAAATATTAAACAATCCTTTATTTTTTTAATACATGTAATAAAATTACAGAACAGAAAACGATTCAATGCAGTATCTTGCTTTGGCTGGTTAAGAGGTGGATTGAGTTGTTTTTTCCCATAATTTTGGAGGAATATTTAGGGAAAATATCGAATTTGAACTAAATAAAAATTATAGAAGAGGTGCAAAATGGGATTGAATAGCACTTTAGTTGCGCAGGTTATTAACTTTTTAATTCTGTTCTTGTTTGTATACTTAATCGTATACCTGTTATTTATAAGGCCCAGAAAGTGGGCTCAAATGAATGCGCAACGCGAAGACGAAATTACAAAAAAGTTGGACAAAATAATTGAACTGCAAGAGAAACAACTACAAATGTCCGAAAAGTCTTCAAAAATCCACAATCCTTGATTACCGGTACTTCTTCGCATTCTGGGCATTGGAGGTATGATTATGCAGTTTTCTATTGCGTCGGCTGTAATGGAAGTGTTCCCCAACATATGTATCGGTGTTGTAGTGGCAAAGGATATTGATAACTCCGGCGCCGATCCCGCCATTGCCGATATGCTTGCAGCCGGCATGGACAGCCTGTCTGAACGCGTCGGCGGCAGGGATTACAAGCAGCACCCCATGATTGCCGCATGGCGGAGCGCCTTTCAGCGTATACAATGCAACCCCAATAAATTCCCCAGCTCCATTGAAGCAATGGTAAGCCGCATTGTCAAAGGAGGAAAATTACCTTCCATTAATAAGGTCGTGGATCTGAATAACGCCCTGTCTCTGAAATACCTTCTCTCCATGGGCGCCCATGACCTGGACCGCCTGGAGGGCGACCTGGCGGTCCGGTTCAGCCGGCAGGGAGACATTTTCACCCCCTTCGGTCAGGAAGAACCGGAGGAGGTGGACGAGGGTGAAATTGTGTACGCCGACGGGCTGGAAGTGCGAACACGCCGGTGGATATGGCGCCAGGGCAACCGGGCCAAAGTTACCGGGGAAAGCAGGCGGGTGTTTTTCCCTATTGACGGTTTTACCGATGTAAGCAAAGATGCCGTCATTCAGGCCCGCGAAGAACTGGCCGCTGCATTGGAAAACTTGCTTGGTGCAAAGGTTCAAAAATTTTATCTGGACGCGGCCAGCCCGTCAATCGAGTTTTTCGTATGATTTAATAACCTCTGACCACTTTATTGATGATCAGATCAAATTCTTGTTGAGAAAGAATCCGGTGCTGAGCCTGGTTCCCATGGTTAACCGCTACACCCATCGGGTTGACGAAATCATATCTGATGGAAATTTCACTTTCAACCGCGTCTTCCATAACGGTACCAATGGTGTAAACCCGGTTGGCTCCATTATAAAGCGCGACGCGGTCCCCTGCTTTCAATGCCGGCGGTTGTTCCGTATAAGCAATGCGGTCCGTCTGGCCTACGTCTTTGGTGGCGTGAATACCCGGTATGGATGTTAATAACATTGTAACTCCTGACTTACTGCCGTGCCCGCGGACTCCATCTAATTGACACATAAGAAGAACCTCCTTAATATAAAATAAAAACACCCCGCCCCACTTAGGGACGGGATGTAATGGCCTCGCGGTACCACCCTATTTGCTCCGGATATTATTTCCGGAACCACTCTGACAAGGTACGGGAAAAAACATTTTCCGATACCCTCTTCCTTTTAACGGCGGAAACTCCGGCCCGGCCTACTAGCCCAATGGGCATTCAGCCTGCAGTTCCGGGGCGAACTTCAATTTAACCGTTCCCGCCGGGCTTCCACCACCCCCGGCTCGCTGCGGAGACTAATTAAACCTACTTTACCCCTTCATGACATTTATTTACTATTCACTTAAAGTTACTTTAACAATGTTCAATCTAATTGTCAATAACCTTTTTACAAATCCTTGATTACCGCCTCTTCTCCACAATTGGGGAACTTGGGGCAGTTGATGCATTCCTTCCAGACCTTCTGGGGCAGGTTCTCCTTGGGGATAATTGAAAAGCCGCATTTGACGAAAAACGGCGCCCGGTAGGTAAGGGCGAATACCCGGGGGATCTCCAGATCCACGGCCTCGGCCAGGAAGGCTTCCACCAGACCGCGGCCGACGCCCCGCTTCTGCCAGTCTTCATCCACGGCCAGAGCGCGGATTTCCGCCAGATCCTCCCAAATAACGTGGAGCGACCCCACGCCTACTACCTGGCCGTCGGCTTCTGCCACCATGAATTCCCGGATACATTCGTATAGTGATGAACGCGAGCGCCCCAGCATCAGGTCCTGCTCGGCGAAATGAGTGATAAACCGGTGGATGGTTTCCACGTCGGTGATTTTGGCTTTGCGAATCAGCATGATGACATCAATCCTTTACAAACTCTTGGCGGCGTATTCCACCGCGTTGCGGAACAATGGCAGGCCGTGCGGTTCAATAAACCGGGTCCGGCGCCAGTTGGGATGTTGGTATAACTCCACGAAACGCTCGGGGTGCGGCATTAATCCCAGCACCCGGCCGGTGTGGTCGCAAACCCCCGCGATGGCATTCAGCGAGCCGTTGGGGTTTAACGGGTAAACCGAGGCGGGTTTGCCGGTGGCCGGGTTGGCGTACCGGAACACCACCTGACCGTTATTTTCAATTTCCGCCAGTGTTTCCGGCGTGGTGTAGAACTTCCCTTCCCCGTGGGCCACCTGGTACTGCACCACCGTTTCCTCCATCCCGCCGGTAAAAATACAGTTTGACTTTTCCACCAGCAGGTTGATCCACCGGCATTCAAAATGTCCGCTGTCGTTATGCATCAGGGCGGCGCTTATTTTGCCCAGTTCTCCCCGGGGCAGCAAACCGGTGCGCACCAGTACCTGGAACCCGTTACAGATGCCGATTACCGGCTTGCCGGCGGTTACAAAGCTGTTTAGCTGGTCTTTCAGGAACGAGGTCAGTTCCACGGACAGAATTTTGCCCGAGTGGATGTCGTCGCCGTAGGAGAATCCCCCGGGGATGGCCAGGATTTGATAGTCGGCCAGTTTTCTGGCGCCTGAGCGCAGTTGATTGACGTGCACCATCTCGCACCGGGCCCCGGCCTTTTCAAAGGCGTAATAAGTTTCCAGGTCACAGTTGGTGCCGTCGGTCCTCAAAATACATACCAGCGGTTTCATGCTCATGCTCCAAACACCTCCCGCATCGGCTTGCGCCAGGCCTCGAACAGTGTTTCCGTGTTTACTGCGAACAGTTGGCCGCCTTCCCGGCGAACGGTAATCACCTTGCTGTCGTTGGTGCGGCCCAGCACCAGGTGCGGGACGCCGGCGAACAGTTCCCGGGCCGTGCCGGGGTTTTCCACTTCCACCAGAAAGCAGCCCGCGGTTTCGTTGAACAGGAAATAATCCGCCCGGTTGCCGTCCGGGACGGCGATTTCCGCCCCCGCCCCGCCGCCGAAGCACATTTCGGCCAGCGCGGCCAAAAGACCGCCCTCGCTGATGTCGTGACAAGCCTGCACTGCGCCTTTATGGCAGGCCCGGTGTACGGCTTTGAATACTTCCGGCAGTGTTTGCAGGTTGATTTGCGGCACCCGGGGTGAGCAGGCGCCGGTTATGGCAAAGTAGGATGAACCGCCCATTTGGCTGATGTCCCGTTGTCCCACCAGCACCAGGGTGCTGCCCGGGTGTTTGATGTCCGAGGATACCGTGGCGGTCACATCGGGTATCCGGCCGAAACATGATACGCAAAGCACCGGCGGTATTTTGATTATTGAACCGTCCCGGGACCGGTAAGTGCTGGAGAGACTGTCCTTGCCGGAGATGAACGGCATTCCGGTGGCCCGCACAAAGTCGCAGCAGGCGTCCACGGCCCGGTCCAGGTCATGCAGCGATTCTTCGTCCGGGTAGGGCCAGATAAAGTTGTCTATCAGCATCAGGTCCGCCGGGTCGGCGCCCGTGGCCACGGCGTTTGATACCGCTTCGGCGGCCGCCCAGACACTGCCGGCGTAAGGATCGATCTGGTTTAATACCGGGTTCAGCCCGTGGGAGATGACCACCCCGTATTGTTTGCCCGGCACCGGGGTCAGTACCACGGCGTCGTTGGGAGCGCTGCCCGGCAGGCCGCCGAAAGGCGGCAGCGCGCTGCTGCCCTGGACCCCGTGATCGTAAACCCGCACAATCGGTTCTTTGGAGCATACGTTCAGGTGGGCCATAATTCCGGTGCAGGCCCGGGTCCAGTCGGCGGGCATGCCCGGTGCAAGCTCTTTATTTTCTCGCGGCTTGCCGGCTGCGGTCATGGTGCGTTTGGGCAAACCGTCGTGCAGGAATTTCATATCCAATTCGCATACCCGGTCCCGGCCGTAAAATACTTCCAGCCGTCCGGTGCCGGTAAATTCACCGACAGCGGTTGCCTCGACGTTATACTCCCGGCAAATGGCCAGCAGTTGGCCCAGGTTTTCCGGAGCTATGGCCAGGGCCATCCGCTCCTGGCTCTCGGAGAGCCATATCTCCCACGGGGCCAGGCCCGGGTATTTAACCGGAGCCTTTTCAAGGTGAATTTTAACTCCGGTATGTTTGCCCATTTCACCGAAGGCTGAGGCAAACCCGCCGGCGCCGCAGTCCGTGACGGCCCGGATCAATTTTTCGTCCCGGGCTTTTAACAGCGCGTCGCTCATGCGTTTTTCCTCAATGGCATGACCGATTTGCACCGCGCTGGCGTTAACGTCCATGGTGCGGTGGGTCATCTCGCCGCTGGAGAAGGTGGCCCCGTGGATACCGTCCCGTCCGGTCCGCCCCCCCACCGCCACGGCAATGTCGCCCTTTTCCGGCCGGCCCTTTTGGGCGTCTCCGGCGGGCATGAGCCCGTAAGCGCCCACGATGATGGTGGGCTTGGCCCGGAAGTCACGGTGAAAGTGCAGCGAACCGTTGTTGGTGGGGATGCCCATCCGGTTGCCGTAGTCACGTACTCCGTCCACCACCCGCCGCAGCAGGTAGCGGGGATGCAGGCAGCCCTCGGGCACTTCCTCCGCCGGCAGGTCCGGCGGCGCGAAGCAGAACATGTCGGTGGAGGCGATTACCCGGGCGCCCTTGCCGGTGCCCATGATGTCCCTGAACACGCCCCCGCTGCCGGTCATGGCCCCGCCGTAAGGTTCGATGGCCGAGGGCGAGTTATGGGTTTCCACTTTGCCGCAGACGGCCAGATCGTCGTACAGGGCCAGCACCCCGGAATTGTCCACAAAGGCGGATAAAACCAGCGGGTGGGCGGCTTGGGCGGTGGCCTCCTGCAGCCGTTTTAAAAGCGGTTCTTTGGGCCGGCCGTCAACTATGAGTTGGGCTTTAAAGGTCTTGTGCCCGCAGTGTTCCGACCAGGTTTGGGCCAGAGTCTCCACTTCGCAGTCGGTGGGGTCCCGGTCCAGGGCGATGAAATATTCTTTAATCGCCTGCATTTCCGTCAGGTTTAAAAAAAGGCTGTCTTTGCTGAGCTCCATCAGTGCTTCGTTGTCCATGGAGCGGACGGGTATAGTCCGGGTGCCGGCCGGGCTGCCGCTGATGATCAGGGTGGCGGGCTTTTCTTTGACCACCCGTTCCACGGTTTCGTTGACCAGCAGCCGGTTGATAATAGTTGCTGTTTCTTCTTCGGTAACGGTACCGAAAAACCCGTATTCGGTGCTGGAATCGGCGGCCAAAAGGCCCTTTACTTCCAAATCGGCGGCGGCTTTCATGATTGAGCCGGCTTCGGGATTCATGACCCCTGGTTTGTAGGCCACTTCCACCAGCATTCCGGCATCCTCAATAATCGGCTGGTTTATTGTATACCGCTGGAAGATGGATTCGGCCAGTAAATCCCGGGCCAGCAATCCGGCATCGGCCTCGGTGACGCCCTCGAAACGGTACACTCTGGCCGTGGTTATGCGGTCGATGCTGTGGATGCCCAGAAAATTTTTAATCGTGTGCAGCAATCCTTCGCCTTTAGGATCATTCACCTGGGGTAAATTGGTCACCCGTACTTCCTGAATGGTCACTGTTTCCGCACCTCCGGTATAATACGGCAATAGGGTATGCAAAACAACTTACTTGGCAACATCAATAAATACCTGGCCGATTAACCCTTGATCCAGCACATAGTGCTGATCGTATTCCTCTTCGGTAATGGCCCGGGCGGCACGGCCCAGTTTCTGCATGTGTTTTTTGATTACCGACGGTTCAACGTTTCGGTCCCGGGAGTCGTTCTGTCTCAGGCACAGTTCCAGGGGGACGTTGAACAGAATCAGCAGGGTGTGGTTGTTGTGTTTGGCGGCCAGCCTTTTCAGCTTCAGCCTGGCGCTTCGGTCCAGAGCGGTGGAATCGGCCACGGTAAGCCGTCCCTGGGAAAGACGCATGTCGATGAGCAGGTGAAATAGTTTGAAAGCCATGCCGGAAACATGCATGTTGTTTTCATCATCGCTTACCAGGGCGCGGCAACGATCCGAGGAAACGATCTGCGTTTCCAAAAAAAATTTACGGGCAAAGGTGGATTTGCCGCAGCCGGCGGGTCCGCAAAGTATAACCAGTGTATTAAAAGGAATTTGGATAATTTTCAAACTAATCCTCCCGGCTCAAGTTGCTGTTGGCATAGCCTTATTATATGGACCAGATAATAAAAACACTCATGTTTTTTACTTGTTAAGCCAAGTGGTGGTACCTTCCGCTCACTCCGCAAATACTACTTTACCGTCGGCCAGTGACGCAACCGGGGCCAGCGATTCAATGCGGACGCCCTGCTTGCGAAGAGGGGCGCCACCGCCCTGGAACACCTTTTCGATGACGATCCCCACCCCCACCAGAGTGGCTCCGGCCTGATCGATAATTCCGGTCAGTCCGCGCAGCGCCTCTCCATGGGCCAGAAAATCATCCACTATCAGCACCCGGTCATTGGAACTGATCAGCCTTTTGTTTACATGAATATCTACCGTTTCTTGCCGGGTAAAGGAATAAATATTGCTTGAATAAGTGCTCGTGCTCTGGGTGGCGCCCCGTTTTTTCTTGGCGAATACAACCGGCACCCCAAGGGCCAGGGCAGTGGTGAGGGCAATCGCGATACCCGACGCTTCCACCGTGAGCACCTTGGTTACTCCATCGTCCTTAAACCGGCCGGCCAGTTCCCGGCCCAGTTCCAGGCTGAATTCCGGGTCCAACTGATGGTTGAGGAAGGAATCCACTTTCAGTACGGTGTCCGATATCACCCGGCCTTCAGCTATGATTTTATCTTTAAGTTTATGCACCGGCTTTCCTCCTCCTTCATCGTTCCTCCCGGTCATAGGGTACGCCCAGCGCCTTCGGCGAACCGATACGGTGCAACATGTTGCGCCTGGTCACCAGGATCAAAACCAGAACGGTGAAAATGTAAGGCAGCATCTTTAGGAAATATGGTGAAACGGTGACGTTTAAAGTCTGCAGCCTCAGCCCCAGCGCGTCCAGACCGCCGAAGAGGTACGCGCCCCAGATGGCGTTGGCCGGATTCCAGGTGGCGAAGATGACCAGCGCTACTGCTATCCAACCTCTTCCGGCAGTCATATTTTCCACCCAGACCGGTACATAGTGCAGTGACAGGTAAGCGCCGCCGATGCCGGCCAGCATACCGCCCAGGATTACATAGACGTAACGGGTGCGGAAAACGTTAATACCCACTGAATCAGCGGCCGCGGGGTTCTCACCCACTGCCCGCAGATTTAATCCGGCGCGGGTGCGGAACACCAGGAACCAAAGGGCGGGTACGACGAAGTAAGCTAAATATACCAATGGATCGTGGCTGAACAATACCGGCCCGATGACCGGGATATCACTTAGCACCGGTACGGGCACGGCCCGGAAAGAATCCTGCAGGCGGACTCCCACATATGATTTACCGATGTAGCCGGCCAGACCGGTGCCGAACAGGGTCAGGGCCAAACCGCTGACCACCTGGTTTGCTTTCAGGGTGATGGTGAGGAAGGCGTGGATTAGCGCCATGGCGCCGCCCGCCAGCATGGCCATGAGCAGACCGGCCCAGGGGTTGGACGTGTGCAGCGCCATGATAAAACCGCTGACGGCGCCTACCAGCATCATGCCTTCCACGCCCAAGTTGAGAACACCGGCGCGTTCGGCCAGTATTTCGCCCAGCGCCGCGTACAGGATCGGTGTGCCGCCGGTTACGGCCGTGGCCAGGATGGCAATGATGATGTCGGTGTTGGTATTCATTACTTAATCGCCTCCCCGGATGCCGGCAACCGGGTCAGGCGGTAACCGGTCAGTAATTCTCCGCCGAGTACGAAGAAAAGCAGCAGTCCTTGCAGCATGTACACCATGGAAGAAGGGATGCCGCTGGTCTGAACCATAAACCCGCCCACCTGCAAACCGCCGAACAGGATGGCCACCGGTATGACGGCAAAGGGATTGAGCCTGCTGAGCCAGGCGACAATAATGGCGGTGTAGCCGTAACCGGGGCTCAGCCCGTGCTGCAGCCGGTGCCCGATACCGGAAACTTCGCACATGCCCGCCAACCCGCACAAAGCGCCGCTGAGCATCATTACCAGCAGGATATTCCGGGTGGTGTTCATGCCGGCGTAACGGGCGGCGGCCGGGTTTTCCCCGGTGACTCTAATTTCGTAGCCCCACCGGGTATGATAAATCACTATATATAGGATGACGGCGGCCGCGATGCCGAAGAATAACCCGGCGTGAATACGGGAGTCGAACAGGCCGGGCAGGGTGGCGGCCTCTGAAAATACGGCGGTAAGAGGAAAATTATAACCTGCGGGGTCCTTCCAGGGACCGTAAACCAGGTAATCCACCCAAAAAATAGCCACATAGTTCAGCATCAGGGTGGTGATAATTTCGTTGACGCCCCAGAGGGCCCGGGGGACGGCCGTAAGCAGCGCCCATAAACCTCCGGCCAGCATCCCTGAAAGGATCATCGCGGGCATCACCCACCACGCGCTTCCGTCGGGGAAAGTAAGCGCCACCCAGGTGGCGGCAAAGGCGCCCATGTAAATCTGGCCTTCTCCGCCGATATTCCAGAGCTGCATCCGGAAGGCCAGGGCTACCCCAAGCCCCACGATGGTTAAGGGAATGGCTTTGACAACTGTTTCAGTAATCCCGTAGCGTGAGCCGAAAGCGCCCTTGAACATTTTCAAGTAGACAGCCGCCGGTTCGTGCCCGGAAAAATAAAGGAATACCGAGCCCACCAGCAGGGCCAGGAAAATCGAAATAAAGGGGATTACAATAAAGGCGGATGATGATGGGACGAGTCTTTTTTCAATTGCCAGTCTGGTGCCGTGAATAATCATGATGCCGTATCTCCCGCTTTATCCGAACCCATCATCAAGAGCCCAATCTCTTCCACATCGGCCGCTTCTGCCGGTATGATCCCGGCTAAACGACCGCCGCACAGGACGCCGATCCGGTCACTGAGTTTAAAAATTTCTTCCAGGTCTTCGGAAATCAGTAATATGGCCATGCCTTGCTCCCGCTGCTTCAGCAGCAGGTCGTGCACCGCTTTGGTGGCTTTGATATCCAGGCCGCGCACCGGATAAACCGCAATTAAGAGATGCGGTCGGGAAGTAATCTCCCGGGCCAGCAGCAGCCGCTGCAGGTTTCCCCCGGACATAAGCTTCACCGGGGCCTCCAGGCTGCGTAATGAAACCTCAAACCGGTCCGTCAGACGCCGCGCATTTATGTGGGCCGTCCGCCGGTTGATAAATGGTCCGCGGCGCAGGAGTTCCCGGCGGTAGTCCTTGAGAATCAGGTTATCAACGGCGTTCAGGTTGGGGATCAGCCCGGTGCCCAGCCGGTCTTCGGGCACATGCGCCACCCCGCGGTCCATAATCCGACGGGGGGAAAGGCCGGTAACGTCCGCGCCGTTGACCAGGAGCTTTCCTACGCTGATTGCCCGCAACCCGGTCACCGCTTCCGCCAGTTCACGCTGGCCGTTTCCGGCCACTCCGGCAATGCCGAAGATTTCTCCTCTATAAACAGAGAAATTTATATCAGTCAGGCCAGACAGCCCCAGGTCATTATGGCAGCTGACGTTTTGAAGTTCCAGTACTTTTTCGCTGCCGGTCGGATTTTTTTTGCGGCTCTGGAAGACTACGTCCTGCCCCACCATTAGCCAGGCCAGGTCGCGCCGGTTGATTTCTTTTTTATTCAGTGTGGCGACCGCCTTGCCCCGGCGAAGCACCGTCACCCGGTCCGCGATGGCCATAACTTCGTTCAGCTTATGAGTGATTACCACTATGCCCCGTCCCGCGGCGGCCATCCGGCGCAGGTTTTCGAACAGTTCCTCCGCTTCCCTGGGCGTCAGTATGGCCGTAGGCTCGTCCAGTACCAGGACCTGTGAGCCGCGGTACAGCATTTTAATAATTTCCACCCGTTGTTTTTCGCCCACTGAAAGCTGCCATACCATGGCCGAAAGATTTATGCTTAATCCGTAGCGCTCCGACAGTTGCGCCAGATTGTTTTCAATGTCTTTTTTATTTAATACCAGCGGCGTTCCATCACCGCCGAGGATGACGTTCTCCGCCACCGAAAAAGATTCAATTAATTTAAAGTGCTGGTGCACCATGCCGATACCGGCTTTGATGGCGTCCCGGGGTGAACGCAAATTGGGTTTGCTGCCGTTAATCAGGATTTCGCCTTCATCCGGCCTGTAAAGCCCGGATAAAACAGACATTAAAGTGCTTTTTCCGGAACCGTTTTCACCAAGCAGCACATGTATTTCGCCTTCCCGGACGTTGAAGTCAACCCGGTCGTTGGCCACAACGC
Source organism: Bacillota bacterium (assembly GCA_023439185.1). Lineage (GTDB taxonomy): Bacteria > Bacillota > Desulfotomaculia > Desulfotomaculales > Desulfallaceae > BRH-c8a. The sequence continues at coordinate 74,416 of JAEXOR010000065.1, forward strand.
CGGGAAATTTTTTTGTGATGCCGATCATTTCCACCAGTAACGGCACTGACATTACATTAGCCCCTTAGCAGCGGTTGCTGGCGGCCAAGCCGCCAGCAACCGTTTAACTTGATACTAAACGTTATTATGTCCAGTACTATAAATCAATTCTTCAGGCTGTTTACGAAGCGGGAATTTCGCCCTCCACACCCTCTACGAACCAGTCCATGGACAGCATTTCATCGTCAGTCATCTTTTGTCCTTCAGCTATTTTTACATTACCGCTCTGATCTTTAACGGGACCGTAAAAGACATCCCACTCACCGCTGATAATGCGTTGTTTTTCCCGCTCGACCAGTTGCTTGGTTTCTTCATCAACCATGGGACCGAAGTCTGAAAGCTGCACGATACCTTCCTTCAGGCCGCCCCAGTAAGTGAGGGATCCTGCCGTGGGGGTGGGATCGAAGGTGCCTTCTTTAATGGCTTTAACTGTTTCCACATAGTAGGGACCCCAGTTCCACATGGGTGAAGTCATTACCGCGTCCGGCGCCTGTTCTCTCATATCGCTGTTATAGCCCACACCCAGTTTGCCTTTTTGCTCGGCCGCCTGCTGCGGGGCCGGGGAATCCATGTGCTGGGTAATTACATCCGCGCCGGCGTCAAGCAGCGCATCGGCGGATTGTTTTTCCACGGTGGGATCAAACCAGGAGTTGGTAAACACAACGTTTACCTTGGCGTCGGGATTTGCCGCCCGGACACCCACTGTGAAAGCGTTAATGCCCCTGATTACTTCGGGGATGGGGTAAGCGGCCACGTAGCCGATAATATTGCTCTCGGTGGCCTTGCCGGCGACCAGGCCGGAAAGGTAACGGGCCTGATAAATTCTGCCGAAATAAGCGCCCACGTTGTCGGCTGTTCTATAGCCGGAACAGTGCATGAAAGTGACGTCGGGGTACTTTTGAGCCACGTTGATGGTGGGGTCCATGTAACCGAAGCTGGTGGTGAAAATCACCTTGTTGCCCTGTTCGGCAAGCTGGGTAATTACCTGCTCGGCGTCCGCCGGGTTCTCGGGCACGTTTTCCACGTACTCGCTGGCGTCCACCCAGTCAAGCTGTTCCATCAGGTACTGGCGGCCCTGTTCGTGGGCGTAAGTCCAACCGGCGTCACCGGCCGAGGTGATATAAACAAAGGCTACTTTAAACTTTTCCTCTTCTCCCTGACCCGCTTGATTTTCTTCTTCACCACCACCGCCGCCGCATCCAGCGAGCAACAGCGCCGCCATTAACGTTAGTACAAGCGCCCAAAGTGTTTTTCTGTTAGTTTTTTTCAAACCCTTTGACCTCCTCCCGATTAATTAAAGCTCTCTTTTTTTGTCGACGGCGGCACGAATGTATGTATACACCTGGTTTTGATAATTAATCACTTGCCCGTTCACAAAAAAAAATGACCAAGGCGCGCCAGGGTTATAATATCGTGCAGCTTTCGCCGCATAAATTCCTATTCTTGCTGTTCAGATAAATTCCTGCTTGGTACGACAAAAAAACATTCAGAGGAAAGGGGGACAATATGTTAATATGTAACAAGGCAGTAAGAAGGCCTAACTTTTCACGCCAAACGGCTTTTATGCCGCCGGCGGTTTGGAGGTGACCGGGGATTAAAGAAGTGGAGATTTACACCGACGGGGCTTGCAGCGGCAATCCGGGTCCGGGCGGATACGGGACGATCCTGAAGTTCGGCCCCCATGAGAGAGAGATTTCCGGCGCTTACGAGAACACCACCAACAACCGGATGGAACTGATGGCGGTGATTAAAGGGCTGGAATGCCTTAAAGAACCGTGCCGGGTAACCTTGTATTCGGACAGCCGGTATCTGGTGGACGCCATGACCAAGGGCTGGGCGGCCAAATGGAGATCCCGCAATTGGATGCGTACCGGCAGCGAACGGGCTAAGAACGTCGACTTATGGGAAAAAATACTCGCGTTGGCCGGCAGGCACGAAGTAAAATGGGTCTGGGTGAAGGGACACGCCGACAATGCCTATAACAACCGTTGCGATAAATTGGCGGTGGAGGCCATCAAAAAAAGCCCCCGGGAAACCGACAGTCTTTAGAGTAGCAGTTCGACTCCAGAGGATAAGGGGATTCCCTCTCTGTCCATTGGGACATTCCTCTGCCCTAAGAATTAAGGTTCCTCAAATCTAAAGCAAAATGTGCAAAATTTCAACTAATGAGCAACTTTTCTCGGTAAATTACTATATATATAGTTAAAAATGTGCGTTTTTTTAATTAATATGCAGATACCTGGAAGTTATTTGTTATTTGTTAAACATTAATTCAAATTTTGCACACTTTGCTGGGAATTCTTCCAAATGGTGCCGCATTAGTGGTGCCCCTTTCCTATATCGCCCAGAAGAACCATACGATCATCACTATTTCGACGGCTATTTTAAGCACGGTGCCGCCAATCAGCCCCACCAGCGTGCCGAAACCGGACCTGACGGCGATGTCCAGCTGCTTATGGGAACCTAACATTTCACCGGCCACCGCACCGATGAAGGGGCCGAAAATAATTCCCGCCGGGCCCATGATAAAGATGCCCAGAATGGCGCCGATAATGCTGCCATATACCGCATTTTTTGAGCCGCCGTATCTTTTTACGCCCGCTACGCCCGCCAGATAATCCACAGCGTGGACCAGAACTACCGCGATGCCCTGGCCGATAAAAAATGCGGTCCCCAGGGTTTGAAATCCGGTCATGGTCCCGTAAATCAGCATCCCCGCCCACAGCAGGATCGCTCCGGGCAGGACGGGCAGCAGGGTGCCGGCAAGGCCGGCGATAAAAAACAGGATGGCTATTAAAAGCGCCAGTATTTCCATTCACCATCACCACAACAAATTCTTATTGATTAATTATATAATGTTCACTGATGAGTAAGAAGTCAGAATACATAAGCGGTAGCTGTAAATTATTAGTATCCTGACTTCTGACTCCTGAATTCTGGCTACTTATTTTTTCACTATTCTTCCGGAGAGCAATTCTCCAGACATTCTTCATCTTCTTCCGGTATTTCCTCTTCTTTACTCATCGCTGATTTGCTTTTCATCGACTGGTCCTTCGGGCAATCCAGCGAGGCGCATCCGGTTTTGGGGTCGCTGGAACTGGAAAACGAGCTGGAACTGTTTGATTTAAAAGACTTGGCCACGTTATTCACCTCCTGCAACTATTGTTCCTTGATCAGTGCAGGATTATGCGGCCTTCAGTCGTCGCCGAATTCCCGGGCGCCGGCCAGTCCGGTTAGCCGGGGCGGCGGTTCGATACCCCGGCTGAAGATCAGCACCTTGAAAATATCGCCCATTCCCCCGGGCATGACCAGTTGTTTAATGGCCATGGTCTTTTTTGATATTTCACGGTTGTATGTATAATCATTATGCGTACTTACGGTATCAAAAATGCCCAGGTTAATCAAAAACCGCGGCTGCGGGATTAACCCCAGCGGCTGAAACCCGGCTTTGCGGCCCTGGGCGGCCAGCGCGGTGAAACTCACATGGGCCGTGATATCCTGTTTGCCGGCGTTCACCAGCGGATTATCAATTAATTTATGTTGGTAAAAAGAACGTATCGTGCCGTTTATCCGGTGCGGACCGTACAGTTCCCGGGCTTCGGCGCCGTAGTCAATCAGCAGCAAAAAACCCCGGTTCAGGTACTGCGATAAATCAGCCAGCCAGCCGGCGGCGTATAAATTGACCTCGGCCCTGTGACCCTCGGCCGGTTTAACGCCCTGCAGATCAAAGTATGCGGCGATTGATTCCGTAGACGGGTTTGCTGCTTGCAATGTAAAGTTGTTTTGTTCATCCAGGGCTACAAAAAGTTCCTCCAGCCTGCCGTTACTTTGTTCCACCAGGTGCACCGGGAAAGCGTCCACCAATTCGTTGGCCAGTATACAGCCGTCAAAGCCGGCCGGATTTAATGCCGCCAGGCTGTCCAGCCACCTGAATCGCGGCGCGGCCTCGTGACCGGCCAATTCCCGCCGCTGCCGTTCTTTAAGTCCCGGACTTATTTCAACCAGATTATAGTCCGTAACCCGGTAAAAAACCGGGTGGTCCTTAATTATGGCGTCCATAATGTCGCCGGCCAGTTTTCCCGTACCGGGCCCGAATTCAACAATGGACCAGGTTGCCGGCCGGCCGGCCAGTCGCCACATTTCCTCCATTTGACGCGCAATCATGGCGCCGAACAGCGGGCTGACGGAAGGCGCGGTATAAAAATCGCCATCCCGCCCGATTTTGGCTTTGGCTGTGGAATAATACCCGTGCTCCGGGTGGTAAAGGGCCAGTTCCATAAACCGGGCAAATGTAATCAGCCCGGTCAGACGTATTTCTTCTTTTATAATTGCCGCTAATTCGGGCATTTCAACACCTCTATGGCTACAGCGCCCGCCCGGCCACCCGGGTGTCGCCCACCCGCCGGGTTATTTTCATCCGGTCCATGTACTCCAGCAGGGGCAGGGTATATTTGCGGGAAGTCTGCAGCAGGTCGCGCATCTCTCCCAGGGAGAGCTCGTTTTTTTCGGCCAGGTGTTTCCGGATCACGGAGACGGCCTGTTCAACGGCAGGCCGGTGAAAATACATGCCGTCGGCGATTTTCACCAGTATGTCCCTGGCCAGCAGGTAACTTAAATACTCCTGGCTGTCTCCGGTTATGCCGGCCTCTTTGGCGGCTTCGTCCCAGCCCGGCGGCTGATACATCGAACCGGCAAACGATTCCGTAAGACGGTCGATAATTGCCTGTTGCCCGGGGGTGGGCTGCGGTTTGAAACCTTTGACGGACACGTTTTGGTGCGAGCCTGATGTTTGGCCGTCCTGTTCCAGCCGGGACAGCAGCAAATTGAATTGTTTACTGCTGATCTTGGAGAAGAAGCGGGAGCGCAACTCTTCTCTGGGGTACCCTTCCCGCAACGGAAACTCGCGGTGGTATTTTTCCAGCGCCTGCAGGATGGTTTTCAGCCATCGGGACATCACTTCCGCCGCCAGGTAGTATTGTTCCCCCTCCGAGCTGATTAATGACGCCCGGCCGGATTCCGCCAGCTCAGCCAGCGCGGCGGCGGCGGTTTCTTTATCCATGCCGGTGTCCGAAGCAACTTCGGCAATGGTGTACATGTGAGCGCCGGATTTAAGTTGCTGACCGGCCAGTTCCGCCGGAGTTCCTTTTTCGGCGGTGGCCAGAGCTGCCAATATTTCGGGCCGGTTTCGCCGGTGCCTGGCGGGGGCCGGGTCTACCACCAGACCGCCGCCTATAGTACGCATTGGAGAGTATGACCTGATCACGAAATGGTCGTTTTTGGCCACCGCCACCGGGGTTTCCAACTGTATTTGCACGTATGTCTCGCTTCCCGGCGGCAGTTCTTCCCGGTCCAGCAGGATCACCCGGCCCAGGATTTCGGCGGTGCCCAGGTAAATTCTCACCCGGGCCCGGTGTTTAAGCTCTTTGGGGGCGCTGTCCAGAAGCTGCAGCCTGGCATCCAGCCGGTGGGAAGGACGTAGACTGCCGGGTTGAGCCAGCACATCACCACGGCTTATGCTTTCGGTGTCCACCCCGGTCAGGTTCACCGCCACCCGCTGGCCGGCTTCCGCGCTATCAACCTTCAGGCCGTGTACTTGCAAGTTGCGCACCCGCGACACCCGTTCTCCTGGATAAATCTGCAGGTTATCACCAACATTCAACGCGCCGGAAAGCAAAGTGCCGGTGGTGACGGTACCAAAGCCGGTGACTGTGAACACCCGGTCCACGGGCAGCCTGGGCGGGCCGGTAAATTTCCTTTTTTCCACCCCGGCGGCTAATTGGTCGATCATCTGCACCAGTTGGTCCATTCCTTCGCCGGTAACCGCTGATACCGCTATTACCGGGGCGTTTTCCAGTACGGTGCCCTGCAGGAATTCGTCTACCTCTTCATGGACCATGTCCAGCCATTCCTGGTCCACCAGGTCTTTCTTGGTCAGCACCACCGTACCTTTTTCCACCTGCAGCAATTGAATGATCTCTAAATGTTCTCTGGTCTGGGGCATTACGCCTTCGTCGGCGGCTATCACCAGGAGCACCAGATCGATGCCGCCCACCCCGGCCAGCATGTTTTTGATGAACCGTTCATGTCCGGGCACGTCGACAATCCCGGCCTGCAGACCTCCGGGCAGTTTAAGATAAGCGAAGCCCAGTTCAATGGAAATGCCCCGTTCCTTTTCCTCTTTCAGACGGTCGGTGTCGGTACCGGTCAGAGCCTTAACCAGCACGGTTTTGCCGTGGTCCACGTGGCCCGCGGTACCGATAATGATATGCTTCAACCGTCGGCACCCCCCGACAGTGCTTCAACCAGCACTCCGATCAGGGCGTCTTCCTCACCTGGCCGCAGGGTGCGCACATCCAGCAGTAGCGCGTCGTCCTGCAGCCGGCCGATAATCGCCGGTTCTGTTTCGCGCAAACGGGACGCCAGTTCGGTGACCGTGAGCTTTCCGGGCTGCACCGCCACCGCCATTGACGGCAAATCCGCCGTGGGCAGCGCGCCTCCGCCCACGGCGGAGTCGATTTCCGTAACCATGAACCGCGCCTGCCTGCCGGCGGCGGCGGTTAATTTCCCCGCCAGCCGGACGGCCACCGGCCCGAGTTCGTCCCGCCGGGCCGAAAGCATGGCCAGGGTAGGCACGTTTTGTTTCACCCTGGTCTGGTCCAGGTATTCCCTCAGGGTTGCTTCCAGGGCGGAGACGGTGAACTTGTCAATCCGGACAGCCCGGGTCAGCGGGTTGCTTTTCATCTGGTCCAGGTATTCGCGCTTACCCACGATGATGCCCGCCTGGGGTCCGCCCAGCAGCTTATCGCCGGAGAAGGTGACCACATCGGCGCCGCCGGACACCACTTCCTGGACCGTGGGCTCGGAGGGCAAACCGAGTTCACCGGTGTTGAGCAGCGAACCGCTGCCCAGGTCCGACATCACCGGCAGGTTGAACGCCGAGCCTATGGCCGCCAGTTCGGTGATGCTTGTTTCCCTGGTGAACCCCAGGATGCGGTAGTTACTGGTATGAACGTGCAGCAGCAGGGCGGTTTGGTTGGTCACGGCATTTTGGTAGTCCCGGGGGTGGGTTTTGTTGGTGGCCCCCACTTCCACAAGGTTGGCGCCGCTTTGGGCCATCACTTCCGGAATGCGGAATGAACCGCCTATTTCCACCAGTTGGCCCCGTGAAACTATGACCTCGCGTCCCCTGGCCAGTGTACTCAAGGCGAGCAGCACGGCGGCGGCGTTGTTATTCACCACCAGCGCGGCTTCAGCGCCGGTTAACTCCGTCAGCAGACCTTCCACCGGAGCGTAACGGGAGCCGCGTTTGCCGGTTTGCAGATCCAGTTCCAGGTTGGAGTAACCCGAGGCGGCCTGGTTAATGGCCTGACGGGCGTTTTCTGACAGCACGGCCCGGCCCAGGTTGGTATGTAGAACCACGCCGGTCAGGTTAAGTACCCGGCGCAGGTTGGGGCGATGACCATTTAAAGCCAGGAGCGAGGCCCGGTTAATCACTTCACCGGTCAGAAAGTCCCGGGGCGGGATTCCCGCCGGCAGCGTCAACAGGCCGGATTTGAGCTCGTCCCTGAGCCCGTCGGCGGCCTCCCTGACGGCGGATAACAGCATGGGCCGGGGTATCTTTTGAGCCAGCGATACCATGGCCGGTTTATTCAGCACCTCGTCTACCGGCGGTATATGTCTGTATAACCGGTTATAATCCTTATCGGGCATTATACTACCCTCCCTCACTTTAATTATTTTTTTGCTTTTCTTTTCCCGAAATTTTCTTCTTCAAATGAAGGCAGGCTTGATTTTTGCCCGAATATGACCATCATATCACCGCCGGTGAGTTTGGTAAAAGCGGTGGGCTGCATTGGCTCATCGTTATGGTACACCAGTAAAATCCAGATCCCGAACCGGTTGGTGGTATTAAGGTCGGCGATGGTTTGATCGGCAAACCCCGGGCCGACCTCAAGTTGTTCCACGACAAAGCCGCTGGGCAGCTCCAAAACATCAATGCCCGATTCCGCCGATATGGAGTGGGCCAGGCGGCGGCCCATATCCCGCTCGGGAAAAACGATTTTGTCGGCGCCCATCTTTTCCAGCACATTTCCCCGGCGCCGGGAGGCGGCTTTGACGGATACTTTTACTCCTGCTTCTTTAAGTATATTGGTGGCGATCAGAGTGCCTTCGAAGTCCGAGCCCATGGCAACAACGGCTTCATCAAAGTTTTTTTCACCAACCAGGCGGGCGAACTCTTCCTCGTCACCGGCCACGTCCAGCACCGCGCCGGAAATAATCATGTCCCGCACGTCTTCCAGCACTTCTTCATCCTGGTCGATGGCAAAAACGTCGTGCCCTCTCTCGTACAGCTCTTCAATTACTCCCTGGCCGAAGCGGCCAAGCCCGACCACAAGTACGGATTTCTTGCGCATGGAATAGCTTCCCCCCTAGCCGATTAAAATGTCTTCCTTCATATAATGTAACCGCCGCTTCTCTTTGCCGGCCAAAATAATGATTACCGACAGGATGCCGATGCGGCCGACGAACATCAAAAGTCCGATCAGTATTTGGCCAAAGGCGGATAATTCCCTGGTTATGCCCATGGAAAGGCCGGCGGTGGCCATGGCGGAGGTCACCTCAAACAATACCGGCATCAAGGGCAGTCCTTCGGTAATCATCAGGGTGAGGGTGCTTAAGGCAACCAGCAGACCGGCCATGACCGTCACTGTGAAAGCCTTGGTTACGCTTCCGGGGTCAATCTCACGTTCAAAAAGCACAACCTCTTTTTTGCCCCTTACAATGGCCCAGACAGCCAGCAGCACGGTGCCAAAGGTGGTGGTTTTGATACCGCCGCCCACCGAACCCGGACTGGCGCCAATAAACATCATCATGATCATCACAAAGAGAAACGGTTCCGCCCACCCGGCAATGGGCAGGGTAGTGAAACCGGCCGTACGGGTTGTGGACTGAAACAGGCTCTGCACGATCTTGTCCGCTATGGAAAGATCCGCCATGCCATTGTTAAAGGCACTAAGAAAATAAAAAAGTGTGCCTGCCAGGGTCACCGCTCCCGTTACATACAACACCAGACGGCTGTGCAGGCTTAAACGGTGTAATTTACGGGTTATAAACAGCTCCTGCAGGACAACAAAACCCAGGCTGCCCAATTGGATCAGCGCGATTACCACCAGTAGAAAACCGGTGCGGTGGCTGAAATGCTCCAGACTGTGTCCGGTCAGGTCGAAGCCGGCGCCGTTAAAGATGCTGATGGCATGGAAGACGACAAAAAAAACCCCGGCCAGCGGCCCGTTTTCCCATGCTTCGGGAAGCAGCACCGCCATTAATAGCGCGCCGATACCCTCCAGCGCCAGGGTGAGGAGCACAATGCCGCGCACCAGCCGCACTACACCGGTCAGGTTAAAATAGTTGCGGTCCTGGGCCACCAGGTACCTGTGCCCCAACTGGATTCTCAACCCCAGCATGGTCAGGATGATGGTGGCCAGTACCATTAGGCCCAGACCGCCGATTTGCATGAGGATCAGGATTACGGTTTGTCCGAACAGGTTCCAGTGGGTCGAGGTGGTGACCACCGTCAGTCCGGTGACCGTCAGGGCCGAAGTGGCGGTAAACCAGGCCTCCAACAGTGTGGTGGGCCTATTTGACGCGAAAGGCATAAAGAGCAGCAAAGTTCCTGCCAGATCCACTAACAGGTAACTGATAATCAGCAGTTGACCGGGTTTTATTCTTCTGTTCATCAGGCGCTCCGGATAGGTGATTTACTCGTGTTAAAAAAGACTACCCGGACATACAATACCAGAATTTGTCGACAAAAACAATTACTCAATACAAAAAGGGGCTGCTGTAAAGCAACCCTCAAGCCGGCCACGAATCCCCCTCGCCCCCTGTACTCCGGCCGATCAATTCTTACTCCAGTACGATCAGGGCGTCGGCGGCGCAGGCGCCTTTGCCGCGGGGGTAAACAAACAGGGGGTTGATGTCCAACTCGGCAATATTGGGGAAGTCCTCCGCCAGGCGCGATACCCGCTGGATGATTTCCCGCACCGCTTCGGTATCCGCCGGAGGCTGGCCGCGCAAACCGGCAAGGATTTTGCGCCCCTTTAGTTCCGTCAGCATTTCCTCCGCGTCCAGCGGTGATACCGGGACGACCCGCAGGGCCGTATCTTCCAGTGCTTCCACGAATATGCCGCCCAGGCCGGTGAGCACCGTCGGGCCGAATACGGGATCCTTGCCGACGCCCACGATCATTTCCGTTCCCCCGGTCAGCATCTCCTGTACCAGGATTCCTTCCAACTGCGCGCCGGGTTTGCTCGCCAGGGCTGTTTCCGTCAACCGGCGGAAGCTTTCCCTGACCGCCCCGGGAGTGGTTATGTTCAGCAGCACGCCGCCGGTGTCGGTTTTGTGCAGGATGTCGGGAGACATTATTTTCATAGCCACCGGGTAGCCGAGATCCTCAGCGGCTTTTACCGCCTCCTCTTCATTGGCAGCCAAAATTTCCCTGGTTACCGGTATCCCGTAGGCCTGCAGTATTTTTTTGGCGGTGTGCTCGGTTAATCCGGCTCCGGGGGACAGACGGCGCATGATATCCGTGGCTTTTTCCTTGGCGTCCGCCGGGATTGCCGGAGCTGTCCGGGTGTTATCCCGCCGGGTTTGCAGGTATTCGTTATAACCTGCCAGAGAAGCCAGGGCCCGGATGGCGAAATCGGCTTCCCGGGCGGCGGGGATCAGCTCGTTATGCATTAGATGCAATGTCTCGCGTACCGCCTGATCCGGTCCCCAAACCAGGTTGAAGAACGGTTTTTGCGCGTCTTTGCCGGCCCTGATAATCCGGTCAAAATTTACTTTTCCGCTGTCTCCGTGCGCGGTCCAATAAGCGGCGATCACCATGTCCACACCGGGGTCCCCGAGGACCAGCCGGGCGCATTTTTCCAACAGATCGGGGCTGGTCATGATGGCCGAAGTAATATCTACCGGATTGGCGGTGGAAGCGAAACCGGGCAGCAACGCAGCGAGCCCGGCTCTGGTATCGGCCTGTAAAGGCACTACTTCTAAACCGTTTTGGGCGCATTTATCGGCCAGCAATACCCCGCTGCCGCCCGAAGATGACATGATCGCCACCCGCCTGCCGCGTGGGAGTTTATCCCGGGCGATCATCGGCAGCATCAGATTGAATTCTTCCAGGCTTTCGACCCGGATAATGCCCTTTTGTTTAAATACGGCGCTGTAAACCTTTTCCGAACCCACCAGGGCGCCGGTGTGGGAAGCGGCGGCCCGGGCGGCCACTTCGGACCGGCCGGCCTTGATGATCAGGACCGGTTTACCGTTATCCAGGGCCAGGTCGGCGGCCTGTAAAAATTTAGCCCCGTCCTTGACCCCCTCCATGTATCCGCCGATAACTCTGGTGTGCGGGTCGATGGCCATAAACCCAAGGTAATGTGAAAATTCCAGGTCCGCTTCATTCCCGGTACTGACGAAGTGACTAAAACCGTAGCCGTTTTCTTTGATTACTTCATAGATAGCGGCTCCGAACCCGCCGCTCTGGCTGATAAAACCAAGTAAGTCCGGTACCAGTACTTGTTCAGGCATTGAGTCCACACCGAAATTGGCCATCAGCCGGTTGAGGGAACTGAAGATGCCCAAACAGTTGGGGCCGCAGATGCGCATGCCTGTTTCCCCGGCCAGGACGGTCATTTTGTGCTGCCCGGCGGCTCCTTCCGGACCGACTTCGGCAAATCCGGAAGTGAAAACAATGGCTCCTTTAACTCCTTTATCCGCGCACTGACGCAGCGCTTCCAGGGTTATACCGGCCGGTACCGCGATGATGGCCAGATCCACAGGACCGGGAATATCATGTATTGAAGGGTAGCAGGTTAAGTTGAATATTGTACTGTGTTTCGGATTGACGGGATAAATGTGTCCGGCGTATCCGGCCCGGGTTAAAGCTACCAGCGGCTGGCCGCTGGGCTTGATCGGGTCTTCCGACGCGCCGATAATGGCCACGGATTGCGCCGAAAACAAAGGTGTCAGGCTGTCAAGCTCCTGTTTGAAGTCGCTTGCGGTCAAGTGTATTCCTCCCAGCAAAATGAATGAATGTTCACTCGTTATATGGTTACATTTTATCATAAATATTGATTTTTGTTAAGAATTCCTATCCGGGGGTGTCATCGGGATCATTCGCCCCAGATGTTCAGTTTGATTCGTTCGTCAGTTAAGCCGCTTTTGTATGCATAATCAAACAAAGTGGTCAGAGCCCGGCGTGATTCCTCCCCCAGATCGTATTGAACGATTTCCAGGTAATCATTGATCATTCCGCGGGGCAGTTTGGTGCGGCGGTGCGCTTTTTCCGCCAGGGCTTTCCGTTCATTCAGCCCGACGGCCAGAGACTCGGTTAACAGGCTGTCGACCCGGTTTACAATTTCCGGTATTGCCTCCGCCAGTTCAGCGTGGGCAACCCATACGGTGTAGACTATCTTTTCGCCGCTGAAGTCCTTCCATGCTTCACCCAGATCGGTAATCACCAAATCCTGTTTCTCCCGCATTAATTTTCGGCGGGCTTTCATGGCCTCGTCACCAATGAGCAGCGCGCCGTCCGAAGACGCCAGCATGGCGCCCAGGTTTGGCTCTCCGGGTATAATTTCGGCTTCCACATGGTAGTAATGTTCAAAAAGAATACGCAGCAGGGCCACTGCTGTGGCGGAGGATGTGGTTACACACACTCTTTTGCCCTCCATTTCGACCACCGGCAGACGACTAAACAGGAGGATATTTCCCGCCTTGCCGTCGGTACTGACGGATAAGTCCGGCAAAATGACGCACTGGTCGCTGTTTCTGGCGTATTCAATTGATGATATGGGCGCAATATCCAGTTCGCCCTTGAAAAACATTTTATTCAAAGCGACGGGCGTACCTTTTACCAGTTCCAGGTCCTCCACCAGCAAGCCGTCTTCCAGGGCGTGGTATACAGGCAGGTAATCAATATAATCAACTTGCCCGATCCGTAAACGGGTCATCAGAAACCCTCCTCCGGCACATTATCAAGGGTATCTCTTCGACTCTCTTCCACGGCTTTAACCAACCATACGCCGCACAGTATTTTCTTCGGTGAAAAGTGACAGGAGGTCCCTGAGGCATTGGGTATTTACTTGAGCCGGCAAATCGTAGAGATTAACCCCGGCCGCAACCAGGTACTCCTTGACCTGACCCGGTGTCGCGCCTCTTTCCAACAAGCCGTAAGCCATACCGAGGTTAAGCCCGAAATGGTAAAGCTTATTTTTTTGTGCTTCGTTCGCGCCGTTCAGGTCGGCGCCCAGATAAGCGCCGCAGGCAAATAAAAGGGCGGTTTCTCCCTGCACCACTTCCAGGTATAGCTTTCTGTCGGTAAGCTCCAGCCCGGTATTACGCAGGGCATGAATACCGCTTTTGTTGATGTGGCAGATTAGTTCCGCCAGATCCTTTAAATAACCTGCAATATTATATTCACATAAAACGGCAAAGAACTTGCCGTAAAGGTAATCGCCGACCAGCACGGGATATTGGAATCCGGCGCGGCTGTCCGTACACCGCTCTTTACCGGAAAAGCCTTCTTTAACATTTGAATGGACCCGGGAGGCCATAAAAATAAACTGCAGCACGGCGGCCAGAGCCGTCAGCCGGTCGGAAACCGGGCCGAACAGACTGCCGGACGTGATTACTATACCGGGCCGCAAATTCATATCCATGCTGTTAAAATTCAAGGGTAAGAATTCGTTTAATTGACCGGCTCTAAAACTGAAATTCCTTCTGAGCAAAAGCTGTACTTGCTGCAGCTCTTCGCTGATACGGTTAAAAATATGCATTCGCGGGGTGAAACCTCCTTGTATTTAAACAATACTATATTCGGGTGCGGGACCATGATTTCCTCCCGCCAATGCATATTTAACCCTCATAAAAAAGCAATAACCTTGCTGTTTGTTTTTTGCAAACCAGCAAGGTTTTGCTAATCTTCGCTAAAGCCGGTACTAATAAAAATCCCCCCTAGATATTTACGGCTTCCTGCGGCAGAATATCCGGTAAAATCCCGCGCTTCATTTCTTTAGCGGTGAGGTGTTTGGCATGAAACTCTTCGGTCAGAAAGTTACATGCGTCCCATGGATTTACCTTTTCTCCGCATGTGAACACATCTACGGCCGCGTAGCCCAGTTCGGGCCAGGTATGGATGGCCAAGTGGGATTCGGAGATGACAACCACTCCGCTTACTCCCTGGGGGCTGAACTTATGGAATGCTACTTCCCTGATTTCAGCGCCTGCTTCCAGCGCCGCGTTTACCATGACTCTTTCTACTTTGTTTGCGTCATTGAGGATTTCAAAATCGCATCCATAGATTTCAGCCAATACATGGCGCCCCAATGGTTTCATTCTAATTATCTTCCCCCTTTTTTGATTAAATTTTTGATTGTTCCGGGAATTATACTTCCGAATGCCAATCAAACTCAATTTTAGCACAAAATCGTCTAATGTCAATAAAATTTTAAGTCTAGTCAGCCATTTAACTTGATTAAATCCGTATTTAATGAAAAATCTGTGGAATGCTCTTTTTCTCTATCTAATATGTTAGTTAATTAAGTTAGTCAGAAGTCATGATCTATTAGTATAGAATATTCAGTGATAGAGTGACAGTCCTTTTATTCTGACTCCTGACTCCTGACTCCTGACTCCTTGACTAATTCCTTTTCGTCCCTGCCCACCAGGGTGCGGATTACCAGGTACAGCAAAGGAGGCGCCCCGAAAATCATGGCGGTGGCAGCCGCCACTACCCCGGAGTCGTTAAATACCAGTGCCAGCAGGCTGGCGATGACCACACCGATAAAACCGCGGTACAGTTCGGGGTGCCGGACGTTCAACGACTGCATCACACCCACCGGCCGGTAAAACAGGATCGCCAGGGTGAACAGACTGGCCAGAAAAACCCGGCTCCAGATGGTGTATCTTAAAAGCTTCAGGTTCATGCTCAGCTTGCGGTTGATGATATTAAAAATTTCCGCCGGACCGCCTTTGGCGATTAGTTCCGCAGCCCGGCCGATATGTGATTGGCTTTCCACTGGCCGCGAAAGGTCGTAAAAAACCAGGGATAAAAATGCCAGGCCGACGGCGCCGGCTATTTTCAGCACCATTTGAATATTAAACTGCACACCGGCCAATAGCAGCATGGTAACCAGGAAAGAACCGGCCCCGGCTATGGAGCCGCCCACATTGGTGCCCAGTTGCGGGGCGGCGATAATGTATAGGGTGAGCAGGTAGTAGGCGCCAATGGCCGGCAGCATGATTTTCCTGTTCAGGGACAGGCGGGTGGCCAGGGCGGTGGTGCCGATAATGGTCGCGCCCAGCAAAATCCCCATATATTCGTTTCCCAAACCGTAAAACCGTGCGCCTACGATGGGGTCATAGCCCAGCAGCGAGTTTTTTTGCAGCGGAGCCCCCAGCATTAAATCGACCAAAATGCATATTGAGGTGAGCAGGCTGATAAATATGAACGGGTCCAGTTCGTTGTTATAGTTGCGCAGCCATAAATGAATCAACGTTGTAATACCGACGGTGACCGCGATTAATTGCGCCACCATGATTCCGATGTTGGTATGGGGCAGCAACGGGACCAGCAGCAGCGCCAGCGGAACCGACATTACGGTAAGCAATAGCGGTTTTAGGGCCAGCAGCAATGCTTTTCGTCCCGGTATCAGTATGGCTGCCAGGGACAGAATTACCAGCACCAGTTGTGCCAGTACGTAATACCGGAGAGCCGGCGGCCTGGTTTGATAATTCAGTTCCAATTCCTGATAAAGTGAACCGAGACCGGCCAGGGCTTTCTCGCCGTCATCGGTAATAAACTGCAAAGGACGGCCGGATGTTACATTTTGGGTTTGGATATTGAAATGATTCAAAACCGTGGACGCCAGATCATAGTTTTTGATAATCCCGGGCCGCCTGGTGGAAGGCGATGTCAGAAGCCCGGGTTCGATTCCGGCACCCAGCATAATTACCGGGGTTACATAGTTGGTGGTATACAGATTGTTTCCCCGGGGGGTGGGGGAAACAATCATGATCCGGTCCCGTTCAGGATTGATCCGTTCGGAAACGGCATCAATAAAGGCTGTAATCCTGACTATTGATTCCCGGCGCTTCTCCTGCAGCACCTGATCTTCCACATAGCCGCCGATCATTTCCAGGCGTGCCAGATCGCCCAGTTCAACCACTGTGATGCCCGGGCCATAAGGGGACATTCCTCCGTAGGAGGTGTTTCCCCTTTCCTTTATTTCCAGCATATTTAATAAAGCCCCGTAATTGGTGCGTATATGACCGGGGAATTGTTCATCAAGCTCAGTGGTTTTTGCGCCTACGTCTCCCTGCTCAACGATCCCGTTTTTGTCCATGGACAGGCCGACAGCCGGTCTTTTGGGGTTGCCGAAGGTATCCGAATTGCCGAATACCCTGACGTTATACCCGCTTTCCAGCAACATGGAACTCATAAAACCCGGCACGGCTGAATAAGCGCTGGCAGCGTTTAATTTTTTTATTCTGGCGATATCCAAATGGATGACGGAGTTTTCCGCCGGTTTTAAACCTGTCCGTTGCTTAAAAACATCTCCGGCCGGGGAGTCGTGAAACAATTCGTTTTCGTTCATCCCTCTTGCGGCGGTACCGTAAGCGTTCAGCGGCAGTCCGGCGCCAAAGGAGGCAAATGTGCTGTCCGGCACTATGCTGCCGTCCACGCCGGTACTTATCAAACCCATGGCGCCGGTTTGCAGGATCTCTTCAAAAACCGGTTTGTTTTCAACGATATCCCGGATAGTCAGCCTGTCCACGGTGATGATGTAAAAATGACCGGGCTCCGGTAGTGGCGACAGATGCTGCGGATCTGCGATACCCATTCCGTAAACGGGGGGAATTTCGATCGCGTCGGTTTGATTGCCTGGTATCAGAAAGCAAATAACCAGCGTTATTACCGATATAGCTAGAATGATCCAGAGATGAGTCCTCTTCATGTTCCCGTCCTTCCAAGATTCTTGATACGTTAACATTATTTGCCGTTTATTAAGGCGCCCATACTAATTCTTCTCCGGTAACAGATAAACCTTCTTCCGGTGTAATAACAAAGCCGGTGGCGGTACTTTCCGTGACATGAAAAAAACACGGCGTGAATTGATGCCGTGTTCTGGTGAAATAGAAATTAATTAATTGAAATCGCGTCTGTGGGGCAGCTTTCTGCGGCTTCCGATGCTTGATTTTCCAGATCGCCGGGCACTTCGTCAATAATGGAATGGGCTTTTTCATCATCATTCCAATCAAACACTTCCGGGCAAGCATCGATACAGGCTCCGCAACTGATGCAAAGCTCCTGGTTAACTTCCGCCTGCATTATTCCACCTCCGGGTGTATTTAGTAACAGTTCCAACTCCAAATATCTGCATATATTTTGGCTGGATGGCCCAAAAATTATGCCTGGGTAAAAAATATTCATAGCCGGCCGGTAACGGAGTCATTGACATCTTTTGCTCCCGGGGGAATAATTACTGGGAGGGGGTATGTTTGTGCCGCAGGACGCTGCCCAGAGGACCAAAAAAAAGTGGTTAATGTTTATGATACTTGCGCCGGGGATATTTTTTATTTTTCTCTGGATGTACTCGGGGCATAACGGACCTGTCCCGAATGACGCGGAACTTCCGGAAACATACGTTGAGTTGGGGGAGCAGGTTTTGTTGGATGGCAATGGATACCGGGCTTTCCAGGGTGATAGACTGTTTTCCGACCGGGTTGAATTGCGGAATAACCTGGCTGTCGCCGAACCGGGCCGGGTTTTTGTGGGTTTTGGTATAGCAGGCAGCGGTGAACTTCAGGGAGAGGTTATGGTTATTGATTCCCTTGGCGGCGCATACGCCCCGTTGGAGGTAAAGAAAGATGTTATAGCCGACACTTTTGGTTTTGCCGGTGACGAAAGTGCGGAATTGTTCATGTTTAAGGTCAACTCGAAGGCGGACAGTTATTTTGTTAAGCTCCAAAATCATGACCAGGCCTGGAAATTTGATAATACCTACCGGCAATAAGGGCGAGTAGTTTGCCAAGGAAACTAAAAAACGCCTGTGCCGGTTTTTAAACATACTAAAAGGCACCGTTTGTTTTAACAGTGCCTTTGGGTTTTGTGTAAAAACGTTATGTTCCGCCTGGCGCCCCTACGCGTTAAGTTTGTAAGTTTCCTCTACGGTAATTTGGTACTTGGTATCGCAATTGAAACAGTTGTAATAACCGATGTCCTGTAGTGTGCGGTCGGTATGTCCGCAGTTCGGGCAGGTAAATACTTTAACATTAAAGAAATTACCAAAGATCAGCATGAAGAAACCGGCCAACCCGGCGGCTGTTCCGCTGATCGCCCCGGCGAATCCCCAGGACGCTCCCGCTACAACGGCCGTTATCCAGGCGGCAAACCCCCCAATGAGCAGTACCAAAACAAATGCCAGAATCCTGGTGAATATCAGAGCTGATTCCTGGCAACTGTCTTTCAGTCGTGGACTGGCCATTTGCAATCCCCCTCCTCGAACCATAATTATGCTGTAATTTTTATATAAAATAATCTTCGGCATTTATTTTATTTATCCTGCCGGTTGATTGGCTTCCTAAAAAAAGTCTTGGTGAGCCACGTATGAATGTTCATGACTCCACGTAAATACGCGGTACCCGGGCATTAATCATGCAAAAAATTTCATATGAGATGGTGCCTGTTTTGGCGGCCAGTTCGTCGGCGCTGATTTCATTGCCGTTCTGGCGGCCCAGCAGTACCGTCTCTTCTCCGGGAGCGACGCCGGATATGCCGGTAACGTCGACCATAAATTGATCCATGCAGATACGGCCGATCACCGGCGCCCGCCGGCCCCGCACCAACACCTCTCCCCGGGATGACAATAACCGGCTGTAACCGTCGGCGTAGCCGGCGGGGATGGTTGCCACCACTGTTTGCTCCGGTGTGGTGTAGGTGACGCCGTAACTGATCCCGGTGCCGGTCGGGACTTTTTTAACGTGGGCCACCAACGCTTTGACCGTCATGGCCGGTTGCAGGAAAACCCTGTTTTTTTCAACCTCGCCGGACGGGTATGCGCCATACATGGCAATACCGGCCCGGACCAGGTCCAGGTTTGTTTCGGGCAGGTCGATGATGGCCGCGCTGTTGGCGGCGTGCCGGTAACGAAAGCTAAGTCCTTTAACGGCCAGGTTATGGAGCAGGGTGTTGAATTTACCCCACTGGGCCAAGGTGTAATCCTTGTTTTTGCTGTCGGCAGCCGCGAAATGGGTGAATATACCTTCCGCTTCCAGGTGGGGAAGCGCGGCGATGGAGAGGATATCCCGTTCTGAGCCGGTGTCCGTACTGCAAAATCCCAGCCGGCCCATTCCGGTGTCGGCTTTGATATGTATGACCGCCTTTTTTCCTTCCCGGGCGGCCGCGGCGGATAATTCCCCGGCTTCCCCGAGGCTGGATATGGTTTGGGCCAGGTTGTTGCGCAGCAGGGACGGGTAGTTTGCCGGCGGGGTATAGCCCAAAACCAGCACCGGCGCCTCAATTCCCTCCTGCCGCAGCGCCTCCCCTTCGGCCGCCCGGGCCACCCCCAGGTAAGAGGCGCCGTTTTCCAGGGCGATGCGGGCTATCTGGGCGGCGCCGTGGCCGTAGCCATTGGCTTTTACCACCGCCATCAGCCCGGTGCCCGGCGACATGACGCCCTTAAGTTGCTTGACGTTATGCGCTATGGCATGCAAGTTAATTTCCGCCCAGACCGGAACGTCGATCATAAATGGCCATACCTCCCGTTGCCGCCGCACTTGTCAGGCCAGTGCCTTTTCCATGGCGCAGTATTCCATATTATGCGCCTGGGCCACCGGATTGCAGGTAATCTTCCCACCTGCGGTATTAACCCCCTTGGCCAGGGCCGGGTTGTTGTTAATGGCGGCCGGGAAGCCATGGTTGGCCAGTTCAATTACATAGGGCAGCGTGGCGTTTGTGAGGGCGAAGGTGGAGGTGCGGGCCACCGCGCCGGGCATGTTGGCTACCGCGTAGTGGATTACCCCGTGTTTTTCATAAATTGGGTTACTGTGGGTGGTAACCCGGTCGATGGTTTCCACCGAGCCGCCCTGATCAATAGCCACATCCACAATCACCGAACCGGGTTTCATCTGTTTGACCATTTCCTCGGTGACCAGGTGAGGCGCTTTGGCTCCGGGTATCAGTACCGCGCTGATCAAAAGGTCGGCGAACCGCACCGCCGACTCAATGTTAAAGCTGTTGGATACCAGTGTTTTAATCCGCGTTCCGAAGATATCGTCCAGGTAACGCAGCCGGTCCGTGTTTTTGTCAATAATTGTTACCTGGGCGCCCATTCCGGTAGCCATTTTGGCGGCATTAATACCTACTATGCCGCCGCCGATAATCACGACGTCAGCCGCGGGTACGCCGGGCACGCCGCCCATCAGGATTCCCTTGCCGCCCTGCGGCTTTTCCAGGAACCGGGCGCCAATCTGCACCGCCATACGCCCGGCTACTTCGCTCATTGGCGTCAGCAGCGGCAAAGAGCCGTTTTCAAGCTGGATTGTTTCATAGGCGATGCCGGTAATTTGTTTTTCGATTAACATTTGGGTTAATTCAGGTTCCCGGGCCAGATGAAGATATGTAAAAAGAATTTGCCCCGGACGGAAAAGAGCGTATTCCCCGGGCAGCGGCTCCTTGACCTTCAGGATCATTTCCGCACCGGCAAAGACTTCCTCTCCGGGCACGATGGCGGCGCCGGCCTGCTGATACGCCTGGTCCGTGACGCCGCTTCCCAATCCGGCCCCCTGTTCAATTAATATTACATGCCCGTTGGCCGTCAGCGACTGAACACCGGCCGGGGTTACAGCTACCCGGTCTTCATTGGACTTTATTTCTTTAGGTATCCCGATTTTCATGTTCCGATACCTCCATTTCCTTGATTACCACAGGCAAGTGTTCCAGAATGTCCGTGGCCAGCATTCCCGCCATGCCCTTCAGTCGCGCGGCGGAGTCGCCGGCCCGGCCATGCAGGTAGACAGCCGCTGCCGCGGCAACGCCGGCAGGCATTCCCTGGGCCAGCAATCCGGCAATCATGCCTGTCAGCACGTCGCCGGTGCCGCCGCTGGCCATCCCGGGGTTACCGGTGTTGTTCACATAGATTGCTCCGTCCGGTTCCGACACTATTGTGCCCGCGCCTTTAAGAACTACTACGCTGTGCCACTCGGCAGATTTTTTGGCCGCTGTTTCCAGCCGGCTGCTTTGCACCTTTTCGGTACTCAGGCCGCAAAGGCGAGCCATTTCGCCGGGATGCGGGGTCAGTACCAGGTCCGGCTTGACCAGTCTGAAAAGCTCGGTCCGCCCCATCATTGCGTTTAAACCGTCGGCATCCAGAACACAGGGTTTGTCAATTTTTAATAACAATTCCCTGACTAACGTTTTAGTGTCGCCGGAACCGCCCAAACCCGGCCCGAGGGCGATAACGTCCGCGTTCGCGGCCCGTTCGGTGATTTTGTCCAGCGCGGCTCTGTCGACGGCGCCGGTTTTTGTTTCGGGCAGAGGAAATGTCATTACTTCCGTTAGCTTGGCTTCGACAATGTCGTGGATGCCCGCGGGCACTCCGAGGGTGACCAGGCCCGCTCCGGATCGGGCCGCCGCCTGAGCCGCCAGAACTGCCGCGCCGGACATGCCCCTTGAACCGGCAATCAGGAGAACGCGTCCGAAGCTGCCTTTGTGCTCACCGCCCTTCCGGTGGGGCCAGTTACCGGATACTAATTGTCTGGTTATCAAGTATCTTTTGGCCTGGTTGTCGGCAAGCAGGGCGGTGGGAATGGAAATGTCCGCCACATGCAGTTGACCCACGTAAGGTCTGGATTCCGGCAATATCAACCCGATTTTCGGTAAGGCAAAGGTGACGGTATGGCCGGCCCGGATACAGGGTTCGCCGGCCCGTCCGGTATCGGCTTCCAGCCCGGAAGGTATGTCAACGGCAACCACAGGCTTATCGCAGTCATTGATGGCTTCAATAAAAGAGGCCATCGGTTGTCGGATGGTTCCTTTAAAGCCGGTGCCGTAGAGGGCGTCCACCACCAGGTCCGCGTTCATCAGCGCCAGCCGGACCAGGTTAAGATCATTCGTTTTAGTGAACGGCAGCACCTTCTGACCCGCCCTGGTCCAAATATCCAGGTTGACCCGGGCGTCGCCCTTGACCTGATCCTGTTCCGCGGCCAGGAAAACCTGTACCTGCGCGCCTTTGTTCAGCAGGTGCCGGGCCGCTACAAACCCGTCTCCGCCATTGTTCCCCTTGCCGGAAAAAATCACCACCTGCTTGCCGGCCGGATCCCCCAGCACCTCTTCCACAACTTTAACCACCTGCAGCCCGGCGTTTTCCATGAGCACCACGCCCGGAATGCCAAACTCATTGATGGCCAGGCGATCTATGGTACTCATTTCACCGGCGGTTACAATCCTCAAAGCTTACTTCACCTCCTGTTGCACGGCGGTGGCAAAAGCCACCGCCCGACCGCGGTCGTGCGCGATTGACAGCAGAACCTCGTCAATTTTTTCGGCTCCGGCGTGTATTTTCGCCGCGCCCGATAAGGTCACCCGTAACGGATGTCCCCCTCCGCCCGTCACTTCGACGTCATGCCAGGCCGTCAAGCCGGTGCCCAGGGCCTTGAAAACCGCTTCCTTGGCGGCAAAACGGGCGGCCAGACAGGGCCAGGGATCGCGCCGGCGCATGCAGAAATTGATTTCCCCGGGTGTGAAGACCCGGTTCAGGAAACGGTTCCCCGCTTTTTCCGCGGCCCGGGCCACTCTGGTAATTTCAATGATATCGGTACCGATGCCTGTCACTATAATATCCAATCACACCTGTTTTCGTATTTATGTTACCAGTGAATTCAACACTGAAAATGAAAAACCTGCCTTAGGGCTGTAAAATGCACACTGTTCGCACTGCATTATACATATTGCCCTTTGGCAGGTTTAATAAACGCCGGTCTGGTTTGTTACCGGCCAGGTGTTTTTAGAAGCCAAGAATTTTTCTCAGTTTTTTGGCCTGGGCCCGGCTCACCGGAACCTCGCTGTTGGCCTTGTCCTCCACCACCAGATTATATGTGCCGTTGAAGAAAGGCACAATTTCTCTGACCTTATGCAGGTTTACCAGGTAGCAACGGTGGGTGCGGAAAAACACCTGCGGGTTCAGCCTGGCTTCCAGCTCTTTAAGGGTGAAGCGGGTCAGCAGCTTGTCATTATTGGTTTTAATATAGATATAGTCCTGTTCGGTAAAGGCGAAGAAAATGTCGGATTCGGCAACCAGCACGGTCTTACCCTGTTTTTCAGCCGGGATGCGGTCGATCTTGATTGTTGATTGGTCCGCTTTGTCTTTAACGGCGGTTGTTTTAACGTCTTCCCCGTTTTCCGGCTGTGATTCCTGGTAAGCCTTAATTACTTTGTCAATGGCTTTTTTCAAACGGCCCGGTTCAACCGGTTTCAGCAAGTAATCCACCGCGTTGACTTCAAATGCCTGGACCGCGTATTCGTCGTAGGCGGTAACAAAAATAACATGTGGTTGTTTGGGCAGTTCCTGGATGGCGGCGCCCAGTTCCAGACCGGTCATGCCCGGCATGGACACGTCAAGGAAAAGGACCTGATAGTCAAGGGCTTTAATCAGGGCCAGTGCTTCCTGTGCGTTTGCGGCTTCCCCGACTATTTCCACGTCACTGAAGGTGCTTAAAAGGAAACGCAGTTCCTGGCGGGCCGGGTATTCATCATCAACGATCAGCGCTTTAAGCTTCATGTACCAGTTCCTCCTTTTTGGCAGTGGAGCACACCAGTGGAATGCGGACGTATACCGAAGTGCCTTCCCCGGGGACGCTGACAATGCGCAAACCGTATTCTTCCCCGAACAGGCCCTTAAGTCGTTCATGCACATTGCTCAGTCCCACTCCGTTTCCGGAGCCGAAACCGGGTGTAAGCACCTTTGACTGCAGCGCGGGATCAATGCCCACACCGTCGTCCCTGATCACAATTAACATCTCGTTATCGTCCTTGCGTACCGTTATCTGCACCGTACCCTGACCGGGTTTGGGCAGGATGCCGTGTTTAATGGCGTTTTCAACCAGCGGCTGAATGGTCAGTACAGGGATTTTGTATTCCATGAGTTCTTCGTCTATTTCCCTGACCACCCTCAGTTTCTCCCGGAACCTGGCCCGTTCCAGGACTAGATAGGTGTTAAAGTACTCAATTTCATCCTTCAGGGTGTTGAAATGCCCGTGGCGCTTTAACGCATGGCGGAAAAACGAAGCCAACCGGATTAACAGGCGGCGGGCGGTTTCCGGATTGGTCCGGCTGAACATGATAATGGTGTTTAAGGTGTTGAATAAGAAATGCGGGTTAATCTGTGCCTGCAGCGCATCCAGTTCGGCCTTGGTGACCAGTTGCGCCTGCCGGTCCAGCTCAGCCAGCTCCATTTGCATACCCAGGAGCTGGGCCACCCCCACTGCGAGCTTTACGGTGGGTGAAGTCATGCCGTCCTTTTGAGTGCGGTAGAGCTTGACAGTACCTGTAACTTCGCCTTTGCACTTCAACGGCACAACCACGGCGGACTGCAACGGGCAATTCGGAGCCGGGCACTCCAGGCCGTAACCGTCCTGAATGACCTTCATTTCTCCTGATTTGAGCACCTCGCGGGTGGCCGTGGTCATAATGGGCCCCCCGGCTTTATGGTGATCGGAGCCGGCGCCGATGTAAGCCAGCACCCTTTCGGTGTCCGTGATGGCAACCGCGGCGACATCGGCGATTTTTCGAATGATCCCGGCGGTATTACTGGCTGTTTCCTCATTTAGCCCCCGGCGCAGAAAGGGCAGAGTCTGGTTGGCTATCTGCAGGGTCGGGTCCAGCGGTACATCAGAGATGCCGGAATGCGGCCGGCTGTGTCCGCCGGCGGTCATTGCCGTGATTAGTACCGGAGCCAGGCCGGTAAAAATGAACAGCAGTACCGCAGGCCATAATCCGGGTTGCCAAAAATAAACCAGTGCTAGGGCGGGGACGTTAAGGACAAGCCACAAGAGCATTAACCTTTTTACGGCGCTCTTAAGGGTCATGGCCACTCCTCCCTTACACGGATTATTAATTTAATTTTCAAAAAATGATCAATTACATAGTATTCGACGGATCAGGCACTATTCCTGCAGTACGGATAAAGTTCTAATTCTGTATGGCCGGCCCAAATAAAAAAGGGGGCGTAATATACGCCCCCGCGGAATACTTGGTGTTCATTAGATTCAGGCCGGTTTCTACTGGCGGTTCTTAATCAGGCTGTCGACCACGGTGGGGTCTGCCAGCGTGGAGGTGTCACCCAGGGTGTCAATCTCTCCGGCCGCCACTTTGCGCAGGATCCGGCGCATAATTTTTCCGCTCCGGGTCTTGGGCAAGCCCGACGAGAAATGGATTTTGTCCGGGGTGGCAATGGGCCCGATTTCCTTGCGTACGTGAGCCACCAGTTCCTTTTTGAATTCTTCGGTAGGTTCAACGCCCTCTTTTACGGTTACATAGGCGTAGATGCCTTCGCCCTTGATATCGTGCGGGTAGCCCACCACGGCGGCTTCGGCCACTTTGGCGTGCGCCACCAGCGCGCTTTCCACCTCGGCTGTGCCCAGACGGTGGCCGGAAACGTTAATGACATCGTCCACCCGGCCCATCAGCCAGAAGTAGCCGTCCTCATCCTGGCGGGCTCCGTCACCGGTGAAGTAGTACCCCGGATATTGTACGAAATACGTGTTTTTGAAACGGTCGGGGTCGCCGTAAACACCGCGCATAATGCCCGGCCAGGGCTTGGTGATGACCAGGTAACCGCCTTCGTTGGCTTCGGCCTGGCTGCCGTCCTGACGAATAACTTTGGGATTGACCCCAAAAAACGGCACGGTTGCCGAACCGGGCTTGGTGGGAATGGCCCCGGGCAGCGGAGTGATCAGGATGCCGCCGGTTTCGGTTTGCCACCATGTATCAACGATGGGGCAGCTTTCCTTGCCGATAACCCGGTGGTACCACATCCAGGCTTCCGGGTTAATCGGTTCGCCAACTGTGCCGAGCAGGCGCAACGAGCTTAAATCCCTGCCCTCGGGCCATTTCTCGCCGTCCCGCATCATGGCCCGGATGGCGGTGGGAGCGGTATAGAAGATGTTTACGCCGAACTTTTCCACCACTGCCCAGAAACGGTCCGGCTGCGGGTAGTTGGGCACGCCCTCGAACATCAGAGATGTCGCCCCGGCCGACAGCGGGCCGTAGACGATGTAACTGTGACCGGTAACCCAGCCGATATCCGCCGTGCACCAGAATAAATCCTGGTCCTGGTAATCAAAAATGTATTTAAAGGTTGTGGTTACATAAGTAAGGTAACCCCCGGTGGTATGCATAACGCCCTTGGGTTTGCCGGTACTACCGCTGGTATAAAGGATGAAAAGCGGGTCCTCGGAGTCCATATGCTCGGGTTCGCAATCCTTGCCCGCGCCCGCCATCAGGTCGTGCCACCACTGATCCCGGCCTTGCGTCATGTCGCAATCCTGGTCCACCCTCCGGACCACCACGCAGTTTTTGACATCCGGGCAATTGGCCAGTGCCTGGTCCGCGTTTTCTTTGCTTTTGATGAGTTTACCGGACCGGTAGCCGTAGTTGCAGGTAATCAGCGTTTCGGTTTTGCAATCCAGAATTCTGTCCCGTAATGCGTCGGGGCTGAAGCCGCCGAATACGATACTGTGAATGGCGCCGATCCTGGTGCAGGCCAGCATGGCAATAGCCAGTTCCGGGATCATGGGCAGGTAAATGGTTACCCGGTCGCCTCGTTTAACCCCCAGGCCTTTCAGCACGTTGGCGAATTTACTGACTTCATGATGCAGTTGAGCAAAAGTATATGTTCTGACTTCCTCCGCGGGCTCGCCCTGCCAGATGATCGCCGCCTTGTTTTTACGCCATGTTTTCAAGTGGCGGTCCAGGCAATTATAAGATACGTTAAGTCTGGCGCCCCGGAAGTAGTTGATAAATACATTGTCGGTGAAATCGTATTCTTCCACCGCGTCCCATTCTTTGAACCAATCGATGTGTTGTTGCGCCATTTCCGCCCAGAATTGTTCCGGCTGCTCAACGGATTTACGGTACATTTCGTCCCGCTGCTCCCGGGTTTGCACCCGGGCTTGTTGAGAAAACTCCGGTGACGGATTAAAAACCCTGTTTTCTGTCATCAAGTTTTGCACATTGCCTTTTTGGCTGGACATAAAATTCCCCCCCTGGTTTTTTTAAAGCTGTTTGCACCTGATTTTTTGGCGCGTTGTTACCTGTGACCGCAATAACAAACCTGCTTTCTCTCTGCTTCCTGTTTTCTCTCTATTCGCAATTTTCAAAAGATTAAATATTATTTGAATACTATTCGCTTACATTAGCGAAGTTCCTGCAAGACAATTTATTTTTTATAAAATTTGAAACGGCGTTTTACTGTAATTATTTTAGATCAAAAGTTTATGAAAATTAAGAGCTATAATGTCAGACGGCATAAATAAAGCTTTAGCTGTAATATAGTTATTTTAACGGTCGGATTAATTGGGCTATTTTATACCGGTACAACTCCTTGTTTTCAAAAACCCGGAATTCGCTGTTGTCTTCTTCAAGACGGGCTTGCTTATCCGACGGTATTTCAGCCTTGATTTTTTTTAGCGCCCATACGGCCAACCCGCGCAGCTCAGGGTCGTGAGCATCGAGAAGGCCATACATTAATGGGATGTAATCTTTGACCAAAGAGGGATCTTTTTCACCGATTCTGCCCAGAGCCCAGATAATGCCCCGGATTAAAGAAGGATCTTCCCCAAAGGAAACAATAATAGACACAAATTCATTGTAGATGTCCGGTCTGTTGCGGATTATTTCTCCAACCGCTTCGGGTGACGCCCACCCGGAGCCACCGGATTCGTCATTAAGGGCCCAGAGCAAACGGCGGATAATTTCCCTGGCCCGGTCCGGTTCGGCAACAGATATCTGCTTTGCCAACAGGCCCAGGCACTCCACGGCGCGCCAGCGCAACAATTCATCCGTACTGTAGAGGCTGTTAATCAATGCCGCAATCACATGACCGGCCTGTTTGGTTCCCAATTCAATCACCGCATCGTAATTTCCGAGTTTAAGTGCTTCCTGGACCTGTTTTTTCAGCTTCAAGGCAATATTCCCCCCTGCATTGATATTTTGGGAAAAAATTAAGTTAAAAAGCAGGACTGCTTCAAAACATGTCGAAAAAACCTAACAATTGTGATAATAAATGTAATAATAAAAAGGGTTTGGATTTCCGATGCGTAAAGTCCCGGTGGATAAATTAAAACCAGGCATGATAGTTGGCCGTTCTGTGAGTAATACAAATGGGCAGGTTCTTCTTGCCCGGGGCAGTGAGCTAAACGATACATTTATAAAAAGGTTGTCCTATTTAGGCATTCCGGCTGTTTATATCGATGACGGATTTTTACCCGATGCTCAGGTTGAGGACCTTGTTTCCGAAAAAACCAGATACCAGGCTATGGAACTGACTAAAAAGGTTTTTCAGGATTTCAAGTATACTCGAAGCCTTAGCGGGCTGGATAAGATTGAAAAAACAGTGGATATATTGATCAAGGAATTGCTTGAAAACAATACCTTAGTGGTTAATCTGTCGGATATTCGCAGCCTGGATGAGTATACCTTCGGTCATTCGGTAAATACTTGTATTCTATCAATAATCACAGCCATCCATATGGGGTATAACGAAAGAAAGCTGTATCTTTTGGCTATGGGAGCAATTCTGCATGACTTAGGTAAGATCCTGGTGCCGCAGGAAATTCTGAACAAGCCGGGTAAACTCACTGATCAGGAGTACGATTTAATTAAAACCCACACAGAGTTCGGTCACCGTTTGCTGGCGGCGAACAGAGACTTTAATCCAGTTACTTCCACGATTGCATTGCAACACCACGAGCGATATAACGGTTCCGGATATCCTAAAGGTTTGGCCGGCGATCAAATTCACGAGTTTTCATCCATCGTGGGAGTAGCCGACGTATATGACGCTTTAACCGCCGACCGTGTATACCGCAAGTCCGTTTCGGCTCATGAAGCCTTTGAAATGGTGTCTGGAACAGGAGATTATTTGTTTGATTACAATGTAGTAAAAGCATTTTTGTATCATGTTGCCGCTTACCCGGCGGGAAGCCTGGTAAAGCTGAATAACGGGCAAACCGGGGTGGTGCTCAAGAATAAGCCCGGTTTGCCTTTGCGTCCCCTGGTGAGGGTTTTGTTCAATGAGCGGGGCGAAGCAATGGTAAATCCGTACGAGTTGGATCTGGTCGAACACTTGAATTTCAGCATTATTAACGTCATTGAAGATGAGCGCGTGCTGGAGATTTATAAAAAGAAGCTTTTAACCTGAAGATTAAACGCTTGACAGCGGTTAATAAGCAGGTGTCAAAATAGCCGGAACCTTAGGTTCCGGCTATTTTGATCGCAAGAAATCAACTGATTTTTTCAATGTTCACCGAACACACAGGCGGCAGTTGCCGTTACTCAAGATAAATTACTTACTGTCAAGATCGTTAATCTTGGCCAGCACCTTATTCAGGCCCAGTGCTTCAGCCCATGAAACTTCAACGAACTGCCCTTCTTTTTTGAGCTGCGGTTTGACCGGTTCTTCGCAGTGCAGCAGTTCCAACCCCAAACGGCCTTTCAGGCAAAGCGGCCTTCCTTCGGCGGGGGTTCCGGGGGCAATGCCGATAACTTTGTTGTTCTTGATATTCAGCTCAAATGAACAACCTTTTTCGCAGAAGGTGCAGATAACGTCCTTTTTCTCAATTTCCCAGGTGCGGCCTTTGCCGGCCAGGGATTTCATGGTTAAGGCGCCTACGGGACATACTGCCACGCAGCGTCCGCAATAGACACAGTCGGACTCGCCCAGGGCAACATCCATGGGTGGGGCCACCTTGGTTTTAAAACCACGGTGGGCAAAGTCAATCACGTTTCTGTCCGCTTCGGCACAGGTACGCACACATTTGCCGCACAGGATGCACTTGTTCATGTCCCTGATGATGTACGGATTTTCATCCTCTATGTCATACTGGTGTTTTTCGCCGGTAAACCCGGTATCCCTAACGCCGTACTGGAATGCGTAATCCTGCAGCTTGCAGGCGCCGCTTTTGTCGCAAGTCAGGCAGTCCATGGGGTGATTGGCCAAAATCAGTTCCAGGATGGTTTTTCTGGCTTCCACCACTGCCGGTGACTCTGTTTGCACTTCCATACCCTCTTTGGCAACTGTCATGCAGGAAGGGCTCAGCTTCTTGCTCCCCTTGGTTTCCACCACGCAAATACGGCATGACGCAACTCCCGGGAGAGAAGGATCGTGGCAGAAGGTGGGGATGGAAACACCAATGCTTTCAGCCGCTTCAAGAATGGTACTGCCGGCAGGAACGGTAACTTTTTGCCCGTTGACCGTCAGTGTTACGGTTGACATAATATCACTCCTTAAACCCCCACTTTTAGCGGCTTATTTTTTTAATATGGAACCAAATTTGCATTTCTGGATACAACTTCCGCACTTGATACATTTTTCAATATCAATGGTATGCGGCTGTTTCTTTTCTCCGGCAATGGCTCCTGTCGGACAGGCTTTGGCGCAGGCTCCGCAACCGGTGCACTTTTCCTCGTCAATCACATAAACCAGCAGATTGGGGCATACCCCGGCGGGACAGCGCTTGTTATAAATGTGCGCTTCGTATTCGTCGCGGAAATAACGCAAGGTGGAAAGCACGGGGTTGGGGGCGCTCTGACCCAGGCCGCACAGTGATGTACTGATGATTACCCTTGAAAGACGCTCCAGTTTTTCAATGTCATCGGGTTCGCCCTTGCCTTCGCAGATCCCGGTCAGGATTTCCAGCATGCGTTTGGTGCCTTCACGACAGGGGTTGCATTTGCCACAGGACTCCGACTGGGTGAATTTAAGGAAGTAGCGGGCCACGTCCACCATGCAGGTGGTGTTATCCATTACCACCAGGCCACCGGAACCCATCATGGCTCCAACACTGCCCAGGGAGTCATAATCAATTTCCAGGTCCAGGTGTTCGGTCGGTATGCAACCGCCCGACGGGCCGCCGCTCTGGCAAGCCTTAAACTCCCTACCGTCACGGATGCCGCCGCCGATATCAAAGATAATCTGACGCAGGGTTTTACCCATGGGCACTTCCACCAGACCGTTATTGTTAACCTTGCCGGTCAGTGAGAATATTTTGGTGCCCTTACTGTTTTCCGTGCCTATTGAGGCAAACCAGTCACCGCCCCGGAAAATTATTTCGGGAACGTTGGCGAATGTTTCCACGTTATTAAGGGTAGTCGGCTTGTCCCACAGGCCTTTTTCGGTTGAACGGCCTACCTTGAATCTGGGCATGCCACGGTTGCCTTCAATGGATGTCATCAGGGCGGTGCCTTCGCCGCATACAAAAGCCCCCGCCCCGGCTTTGATCTTGAGATGGAAATTAAAACCGGAGTTCAGGATGTTATCGCCCAGTAACCCGCATGCTTCGGCCTGGGCAATGGCAATTTTCAAGCGCCGGATGGCCATTGGATATTCAGCCCGCACGTAGATATAGCCTTCATCCGACTTTGTGGCAAACCCGCACAGGGCCATGCCCTCAATGACAGCATGGGGATCGCCTTCTAAAACGCTGCGGTCCATAAAGGCGCCCGGGTCACCCTCATCAGCGTTACACACAACGTAACGTTTATCAGTGATTTTGGCATTCAATGCCCCCTGCCACTTGGGACCGGTGGGGAATCCAGCGCCACCGCGGCCGCGCAGGCCGGATTTTTTAACCTCGTCTATAACATCCTGGGCGGTCATGGTAACAAGTGCTTTGGCCAGAGCCCGGTAGCCGCCCATAGCGATATAATCTTCGAGTTTTTCAGGGTTTATAAAGCCGCACTTGTTCAGCACCAGTTTGTTCTGGCGGGCATAGAAGGGCACTTTGTCGTACGTGGTAACTTTGCTGCCGCTCTCGGGGTCGGTATACAGCAGTTCTTCGGCCAGTGGACCACCGCCCAGAGATTCAACAATAGCGGGAATCGATTCTTCCGTAACCCTGGTATAAAAAACTTTTTGCGGCTCAATGGTTATAATCGGTCCCTGCTCACAAAAGCCGTGACAGCCCACCGGTTTTACCGTTACCTTTTCGTTTAATCCGGCCTCTGTCACCGCCGCAGTCAACCGGTCAAGTATCTTTAAAGATCCGGATGACGTGCAACCTCCGGCACAGACACATACTACCTGTTTTTCCGAGTCGGCCGGCGGTGTAACTTCGTTAATCAGTTGCCGCCTTTTTTCTTTGCATGATTCGTCATCATGGCAAATGGGGCCTTCGGTCCGGCAGACAACGAAGTCTTTGCAGGGGGTGGCCGGTGAGTGCTGGCATTTTTCACAACATTTATCAATTATACTTTTCACAACCGGTCCTCCTCTATTCGTACTGTTTTAATATTTCAGCAGCTTTAGCCGGATCAAGCCGTCCATGGGTTTCGTCATTCACCATCATGGCCGGAGCCAGGCCGCAGGCGCCAATACACGCCACTGTTTCCAGAGTATAGCGCAGGTCTCCGGTGGTCTCTCCTTCTTTAACTCCCAGTTGGTTCTGTACCTCGTCAAAGACCCTGGCCACACCCCGGACGTGGCAGGCGGTACCCTGGCAGACCCGGATAATGTTGCGACCCCGGGGTTTCATGTGGAACTGGGCGTAAAAGGTAGCCACCCCGAAGGTTTTACTGAATGGAACACCTTGGGAAGCGGATATTTGTTTCATTGTATCTGCGGACAAATAACCGAAAACATCCTGGGATTCCTGCAGCAGGGGTATTAACGCTCCCTTCTTCCCCTTATACTTTTCTAGTAACTCCTCAAATACTTTTTGTTTCTCGTCATCATTCTGATGACCGCAATTGCATGCTGCCAAATCTGTCCCTCCCCCTCCTATATTTTACGAAGAGCAATGTAGCTCTTTTGGGATCCCCTTTAAATAGCATTATTAATTGTTCCGTAAGTCCAATACTCGCTTTTCGGTGATCAGCAGATGTACCGGCAGGTCGTGCTCGCCGGGGTACACATTGGGTCTGATTTGCATCTCAAAGGCCAAAGCGGCGTATAAACAATCCGGTTTGGTGTTGAGAAGGAACCGGTCATAAAACCCGCCGCCGTAACCCAAACGGTTGCCGGCTGTGTCGAAGGCGACACCGGGCACGATAACCAGGTCAATTTCTGCCGGATGTACCGGTCGTACGCATTCAGGCCGTGGTTCAAGGATACCCCAGGCTCCGGGCGCCAGATCGCCGGGAAAGTTCAGCAGTTGCGAAGGAGTCAGTTTTTTGTTGGTCACGTCGGTTATGGGCACAACTACCCTTTTACCCCGGTTCAGTGCGTCCCTGATGATGGTCTCGGTTTGCACCTCGTTGCGGAAATCAACATAAGCCATTACCGTATTTGCCCGGAGGTATTCCCCGAGTTTTAAAAAACGGCCGGCGGCAGCATCGCTGTTATCCTTTATTTTCTCCGCCGCAAGCCTGTTCCGGGCGGTAATGACACTTTTTCTTAATTCGTTTTTAGACATCATAATTCCTCCCAAAAATCAGGATGAGAAAAATATTTGGTGTTTTGGCGTAAAGCTGCTTTAAACATCCGGATCAATAATTTCTCCGGTCAAACAACAAATCCTCCCTTGTCCGGGAGGATCTGAACATAAATTCATAATAATTGATATTTTTTTGGCAGAACTATAGCGCGTAAACCTGGCTGCCGTTCAATATGCTGATATTGTTTTTCAGCAGCGCGTCGATGGCGTCGTCAATTTGTTCCACCCTGAATACCACCAGGGCGTTGTTATTGGCTTTTTGCAGAAAGGCGTACAGATATTCAATATTGATACTTTTTTCCTGCAGCATTTCCAGGATCCGGGCCAACCCGCCCGGCTGGTCGCCTACCTCCACCGCGATGACATCGGTGGTGCTGACGGTAAAGCCGGCGTCTTTAAGGGTCCGGTAAGCCGAATCCGGGTCGCTGACAATTAAGCGCAAGATCCCGAAGTCGGTGGTATCGGCTATGGACAGGGCCCTGATATTGATATTTTGTTCTCCCAACACCCGGGTGACTTGGGCCAGGCGTCCTGTTTTATTTTCCAGAAATACAGATATTTGCTTAACTTTCATTGATTTTCTCTCCTTCTGAATCTAATCTTAGTTTCGTTGGAATGCCGTGGTTCCACTTGCACGTCCTGCAAATCAGTGTAACCACAAAAGTTCTGAAATTCTGACTCCTGGCTTCTGACTCCTGACTCTTGCTCTTATATGTCCCTCTTATCGACGACGCGCTTGGCTTTGCCTTCGCTGCGCGGAATGGTACGGGGTTCGACAAACTTGATCCGGGCGGAAATGCCGAGTATGCTCAATATCCGGCCCCGCATGTTATTTTCAAGATCTTCCAGGGCCCGGACCTTGTCCGAGAAGAATTGTTCGTTTAATTCCACCCATACTTCCAGGTCGTCCAGATTGCCTTTGCGGTCGACAACCAGCAGGTAATGCGGCTCGGTATCACCGAACTCCAATAAAACGCTTTCAATCTGGGACGGGAATACATTTACGCCCCGGATAATCAGCATGTCGTCGGTGCGCCCGGTGACCCTCTGCATGCGGACATGCGTACGTCCACAACCGCAGGGTTCCACGTTCAGCACGGTAATATCCCTGGTATTATACCTGATGATGGGCAGCGCTTCCTTACACAGTGAAGTGAGCACCAGTTCGCCCGGTTGGCCGTAGGGCAGGCGTTTGCCGGTGTCCGGATCCACAATTTCAGCGATGAAATTGTCTTCGAAAATGTGCAGGCCTTTTTTCTCGGTGCATTCCATGGATACGCCGGGTCCAAGCACTTCGCTGAGGCCGTAGATGTCGAAGGCACTGATATTCAGCTTGTTCTCAAGCTGTTCTCTCATGCGTTCACTCCACGGCTCGGCGCCGAATATGCCGATCCGCAGTTTCAAATCCTGGGGGTCTATTCCGGCATTGTGCATTTCCTCCGCCAGGTACAGGGCGTAGGACGGCGTGCAGGCGATGATTGAGGTGCCGAAGTCCTGCATTAACATCAACTGGCGCGGTGTGTTTCCTCCGGACACCGGCACCGCCATGGCGCCTGAACGCTCGGTCCCGAAATGCAAACCGAGACCGCCGGTGAATAAACCATACCCGAAACCGATCTGCACCACATCTTTGTTTGTGCCCCCCGCCATTGTTATAGCCCGGGCCACCAGGTCGGACCAATTGTTAATATCGTTTTGAGTGTAACCTACCACTGTTGGTTTGCCGGTGGTGCCTGAGGATGCGTGCACCCTGACCACCTGTTCTCTGGGGACGGCGAATAAACCGAAGGGGTAATTGTCACGCAGGTCTTTTTTTATGGTTAAAGGTATTTTTTGCAGGTCATCCAGGGATTTTATATCATTGGGCCCGATGCCTGCCTCGTCAAAGGATTTGCGATAAAACGGAACATTTTCGTATACACGCCGCAAAGTTTGCTGCAACCGTTGCAACTGTAGTTCTTCCAACTTATCTCTGGACATGGTTTCAAATTCTGCTTGCCAGTACAACGCCATTTACCCCTTTCGATGTTTACGCTTTTTAGAAAGAATAGCATAACTTGAATGTAAAAAAAAGAGTTTCTTTATTTAGCCCGGCAGAATTGTGTCGAGCTTTACAGAACTTTATTGATGTGCGTTCGACAAAAAACGTCATTCGCAAACAAAAATAGTCGCCCACAGGATAAGCCCTTCACAATTAAGTTATTAACAGACTTATCCACATTATTCACAGCAGTCTGTTTGTAAATATTCAACAATAAGACTATGGTTCAGCAAAATACAGGTATGTAGATATATAAATTAATTTATTATTTAGGGGTTGCGTAAATATTCATAATTGCGAAACTCTTTACTTAAACAATCATGGACTCTGTCTGTGGGAATAATTGTGGATAACTGTCTAATAGCAATCCCGGCCCAGGGGCAAACCCGGTACGGCATTAAGGGTAATGGGCGCGAAGTCGCCGCGCAGGTACTTGTAATAAGCGGCGCAGGCGATCATGGCGGCATTGTCGGTACAAAGTTCCGGGGGCGGGTAAATAAGCCTTAAGCCTTGTCCGGTCGCCCGGGCGGCCAGTTCCTCCCGCAGCAGTTTGTTGGCCGCTACACCACCGGCCAGCATGATCACCCGGGTATCGCAAAGCTTTACGGCGGCAAGAGTTTTACGCACCAGCACATCAACCACCGCCTGACGGAAACCGGCTGCCACATTGGCGGGGTTGATCTCTTCCCCCCTTTGTTTCGCCCGGTGCAGGTGATTAATCACCGCTGTTTTTAAACCGCTGAAACTGAAGTCAAGACTGCCCTCTTCAAGGTAAGACCGGGGCAGTGCCACAGCCTGCGGGTCGCCGGTTTCAGCGAGTTTGTCTACCTGCGGGCCGCCCGGGTATCCCAGGCCCAATACCCTGGCCACTTTATCGAAAGCTTCACCGGCGGCGTCGTCACGGGTAGCGCCAAGCAATTCATACCGGCCGGGACCGTGCATGAGCAATAAATCCGTATGCCCGCCTGAAACCACCAGGCAAATCAGTGGAAATCCAGGATTGGGCTCCATCAACAGGTTGGCGAACACGTGCCCTTCCAAATGGTTGACTCCCAAGAGGGGTATGTCCAACCCGAAGGATACGGATTTGGCCGCCGCCACCCCTACTAACAAGGCGCCCACCAAACCCGGACCGTAAGTAACCGCCACGGCGTTAAGATCGCTAAAGCTGAGCCCTGCTGTGTCCAACGCTTCCCGGATTACATTGTTGATTAACTCCAAATGCTTGCGTGAGGCTACTTCGGGCACCACACCGCCGAATTTGCTGTGCACGTCAACCTGGGAAGAGATGATATTGGATCTGATCACGCGGCCGTCCACCACTACGGCCGCCGAAGTCTCGTCGCAGGAGGTTTCGATACCCAGAATAATTACGCTCATTATGTTTGCTGCTCCAATCTGTTTTGAAAAACGGCTTATTGACATACCGGTTTTAACCTGCGTAATATGTAACAATTTATGCCGGAAGGGGGTGCGGGGTTTGGATGTAACTTTTCTCAGTTACAATATCAGGCATTGCCGCGGCATCAACGGCAAGGTGTCTCTTTCCAACGTTGCCGGATCCATTACCGGCGCCGGCGCTGATGTGGCCGGGCTGCAGGAAGTGGATAAGTTTAACCCCCGCAGTTTTTTCGTCCATCAGGCGCGCAAATTGGGTGAGAGTACGGGCATGGATTTTGTCATGGGCGCCAACTTTAATTTGTTGGGGATTGCCGGGTTTGGCAATGCGGTGCTTTCCCGCTTGCGCATAGTTAATGAACGAAATTATCCCCTGCCCAGGCAGGGAGAAAAAAGGGGATTGCTCAGGACCGAAATATGTGCGGGCGCCTCCGCCTTTGCTTTTTATAATACCCACCTTGGTTTGGATAAAGATGAGCGCCGGCGCCAGGTGGATAGAATTTTAACCATCACAGGGGAAGAAAAGCTGCCCCTGGTGCTGGCCGGAGATTTCAATGCTTTGCCCGAAGCAAATGAAATACGGGAACTGCGGGAGGTATTTTTATTATGCGATCAGTCAGGCTTACATCCCACATTTCCCGCCCCGCAACCGCGGTATAAAATAGATTACGTTTTTTTTTCATCCCACTGGAAGCCGGCAGACTATCAGGTTTTTTACAGTGCAGCTTCAGATCACCTGCCGCTGGCGGTAAAACTTCGACTCGACAGCCATCCTTATTAATTTAAGAATCCTCCGGAAGGGGCAGGCCCAGTTCCTCCATGACATCCGTGAACACCCGCCCGGCACTCTCGTTAACCACCAGGGCGGCGGAGCCGTCCAACGGTGTGGGGGTGCGGTTAATGATGATAAAGTGTTTAGCCACTTCGGGTAAGCCGGCCACCGGATAGACGGTAAGGCTGCTGCCGACCACCAGCATTAACTGGCAGCCGGAAATAACCTGGGTGGCCTGAAAAAAGTCCTCGTTCATCTGATCTTCAAACAGAACAACGTCCGGGCGCAATACGCCCGAGCACTTCAGGCAGCGCGGCGGGTTCTCTCCGGATTTGAACCTTTCCACCAGGTGCGTGAACCGATACCCTGCACGGCAATCCATGCAGCGGACTGTGCGCAGGTGGCCGTGTACTTCCCAGACCCTGTCGGAACCCGCTTTAACGTGCAGACCGTCTATGTTTTGGGTGATCACGCCCAGCAGCAGGTTTTGTTTTTCCAACTGCGACAGCGCCAGATGCGCCGGATTGGGACGTGCGTCCCGGAAGGCGGTCCAGCGATCCAGGTTCGTTTTATAGAACCCGGCCGGATCACGGCGCAATGCCGACAGGCTGGCGGCTTTAATCGGGTCGAATTTTTCCCACAGACCGGTGCCCGGGCTGCGGTAATCAGGGATACCGCTTTCCGTGCTGATCCCGGCCCCTGTAAGGGCCAGCGTTTTGGTTGATTCTTTAATCATCCGGGCGATAGTCTTAATCTTACCGTCGTATTGCACAATCAGAATCCTCCAATATTGAATAACCCATGCCAGTTTCCCTTGGATTAATCTGCGACTTTACGGCCGCAGTTGCTGCAGAATTTAGCATTCTCCGCCAATTCGCTGCCGCATTCCTGGCAGGCCGGGGAAGTGGGCTGCATGGCCTCAATTTGCTCCTCCAGCTCTTTCATCTCCGTTTCAAGCCGGCGGGTGGCTTCTATCAACCTGCTTATCTCTTCTCCGTTGTTCTCACGGCCCTGTTGATTCTGATAATAAAGGGCGCCGATGCCGGCCAGGTTATTTTCCATTTCTTTTTCCAGTTTACGCAACTCATGTTTTAGCTTGGTTACTTCAATTAAATCAGAAGATTTTCTGCCTAAGTCCCGGGCTTTGTCACTGGCCAGTTCACCCAGGTCCTTGGCCCGGTTGCCCATATTTTTGGCACTATTGGAAATTTTTTTAATAAAACTCATTTATGATCACCTCCAAGAATAATTTTACCAATCGTTTACTGAAGTAACAACCCATTTAACATCTTTTAAATAAAACTCAAAAAATATTTTTACATTAAAAAACAACAATTTAACATTTTCAAGTATAATAAGGGCAAAGGAGTGGAGGTTGTGACAAACGTATTTCAGCGTCATTGGTATACAATGGTGCGGCGGTCCCGGTCCGGCGGTATGCTGGACGCGCAAACGGTGTATCGCGGTACCG
This sequence comes from Bacillota bacterium, assembly GCA_023439185.1. Lineage (GTDB taxonomy): Bacteria > Bacillota > Desulfotomaculia > Desulfotomaculales > Desulfallaceae > BRH-c8a. The sequence goes on from JAEXOR010000065.1 coordinate 113,845, forward strand.
ACGGCGAGTGTGCCGCTCTGTTGCTTGTTCAGCCGGAGACCTTTAAAATTGTTGACGCCGTCTGGGAAAGCTGCGCGCCGGAATACAAGATCGTTGAAGTTAAAGGGCTTGTCGGAGTGGAAGCTTATTTTAACTGCGGTCCGGCGCTAAAAGAGGCCCTCGGGGAACTGGGGAAATTTCCCCGTTCTCTGTTCGCCGAAACCATAAGCGGGATTATCCAGGCCGAAACTTTTTTACTGGCGGAGCGGGGATTTGCTTCGCCGTCTGAATATGACCTGTACTGGGATAAATTTTACGCCGGGTCATGCCGGTACTACAGCAACCTGGACCGGGTCAGCCAAAAATGGCAGGAACATGCCGGGGCCTATCGGACAACCGGTGGCTTGTTTAACCGTTTTAAATGCCAGAACGTATATGCGGACGCAAGCGGCTACCGGGTGTCCGGTATGTTTTGCGATTCCTTCCACGAGTTGAGTGTGGACCTGAAGCTAAATACCGACCTGTCGGTTGAACAGGCGGACGGCGTGATGCTGAGGGTACCGGATAACGTTTGCCGCGAGGCATCGGCTTATGCCAGTCAGTTAACCGGACTCGTTTTGGCCGGCCTGGGGAAAAAACAGGTGGCCGGTTTGCTGGGTGCGGGTGAAGGTTGTGTACATTTAATCGACCTTGTTCATGACGCAGTGCAAAGCGTGGAAATTTATAAACAAAAAGAAGGTGGTAAAAAATAACAGTTAAGACCGGCGTTTAAAATATTTGTTATTGAGGTAAAATAAGGTAAATTTGAGGTGATGTGATTTGGACAATAAAAAAATGGATTACCGGATAAATTTTACTGAAAACAATAAGTTGCTCAGTATTGAAATAACCTGCTGCGATAAGCATATAGGCGAGATCAGGTTTAAAGACGGCGAATCTAAGAAATGCCCGGAGTGTGGGGCCGTCCACGCTCTGAAAATTCAACACAATCATTTTCATTTGTCCCGCAGCCACTAGCGGAAGTTCGGGCAAAATGAAGCAGGTGAAAATTAATCCCGGTCCGGGACGGTGGTTGCGCCAGGGGGTGAACGTTTTTAGGTTCACCCCCTTACTCATGTTCGTTTTTGATCAGGGCTATGGCCTTGGAAGTGAGTACGACGGGAAACATGCGGATATGCGCGGGTCTTAGAAAAACAGCCGGTAAAAAGGAACTGGTTGAAACTAAATTTTGATCCATCATGAACCTGGCAATTTCGATGGCCTCCGAGTCGGACAACTCCAGTTTGTCCATCACCTTACCCATCACGTCTTCCAGGAAGAAGGAACATTTTTGCGCCTGGTGCATTTCGGATAGTATTTTTTCCAGCCTTTTTTGCTCCAGGTTGATTACGGATGTCATAGCACCGGGCCCCCTTTCTGGTTTAATTCGCCTATTATCTTGCTGATCTCCTCCACAGGGTAACAGCTTTGCAGTGAGTAAACATGGGTTTTGTCATTTTGCACCGCCACAACGGCCACGGGGTTTAACATGAATCCCCCTCCCCCTGTGCCGGCGCCGGGGAGTTTTGTAAAACCGGCGGTTACGGAAATTACCGGTACCAGTGTGGTGTCGCCTGCTTTAAGTGGTGTGCCCAGAACCAGTTTCCCGGTATATAAATTGTCCGGACTGTGGCCGTTTGAAGTCAACAAAAAACCTCCCTCGCAGCAGTGTCTGCCGGTGGGCTTAAGAGGCCCTGGCGGTAGTATACCAATATTTTTAGATAATGTAAAATTTGCCACGACCGGCGGCAGGTTAAAATTTAAGGTATCAAAATCACCCAAAATGTCAATTCTTATTGTACAATAGGGACAAGGGATGTGGGTGATGGCGATGGCGACGCAAACAGCCAATGTACTTGCTTTTCCATCTTCGGAGGACCAGAATGTAATCAGGACCGCAGTGGAGACTTTTCTTTTCACCCAAACGGGCAAAACCAGGGAATTAATGCTGAAAACAATCCGGGTGGTGCTGGATCGCTACAGGATTAGCCGTTTTAGTTTTGCCGATTACTATGTTTGCGTTACCAGGGCTCCAAATTGGGCTGTAATCCGGGCCAGGCATGTTATTGAAGAGGAAAAATGTCCGGGCTGCGGCCAATACATATACCTGGTCAAGGGAAACGTGCGCATACTGAGCATTGAAGAGCATCCGCAGAGACATTACGTCACATACGGCTGCCGATGCGGACGGGTTTTCGGTAAATGGGAATCATTATGACAGACCGGAGGTTGTAACATGCTGTATCAAAGCACCAGGGGAGACAGCGGCCGGGTATCACCCGCCGAGGCCGTCAAACGTGGTATCGCCCCCGACGGCGGGCTGTTTGTCCCAACGGAGCGGGTTTCGTTTTCTGCGGAGGAAATACCCGCCTTAATCCCGATGGATTACCGGGAAAGGGTGGCCCGCATACTGACACCATATTTGTCCGGTTTCACAAATGAAGAAATATGGGATTGCGTAAGCCTGGCATATAACGATGAGCATTTCGATCACCCGGCGATAGCGCCGCTGGTTAATTTGGATCAGGATCTGTCCGTGTTGGAATTGTGGCACGGTCCCACCTGCGCGTTCAAGGACATGGCGTTGCAAATACTGCCTCACCTGCTGGTTAAATCAATGGTCAAAACAGGTGAGGACGCCGGGATACTGGTTTTGGTGGCCACGTCGGGAGATACCGGCAAGGCCGCTCTGGAAGGCTTTAAAGACGTGCCCCGGACGGCCATCAACGTTTTTTATCCCGCCGAAGGCGTCAGCGAGATCCAGAAACTCCAGATGGTGACCCAGGAAGGTAATAACGTCGGGGTTGTGGCGGTGCGGGGCAACTTTGACGATACCCAGAGCGGGGTCAAGAAAATATTCGGTGATCCGGCCATGGCGGAAAAGATTGCCGGACGGGGTTTTAAATTCTCCTCGGCCAACTCCATCAACTGGGGCCGTTTGGCACCGCAGATAGTATACTATTTTTCCGCCTATGCGGAGCTGCTGTCCAGTGGTCGCGTCAGCTCCGGACAAGCGGTAAATTTTGTTGTGCCCACCGGAAACTTCGGCAATATTTTGGCCGGGTTTTACGCCCGCGAGATGGGCCTGCCGGTAAACCGTCTGATTTGTGCCGCCAATGAAAACAATGTGCTGACCGACTTCATCCGTACCGGCGTTTATGACCGGAACAGGAGCTTTATCACTACCCTCTCCCCTTCAATGGATATCCTTATCTCCAGCAACCTGGAGCGGTTACTGTTTGAATTGACCGGTTGGGACGCGGCGCCGGTCAGGGAATGGATGAACATCCTGAATAGCCGGGGCCGTTACGAAGTGGACGCCGATACCAGGGAAAAAGTACGGCAGTTGTTCTGGTCCGATTTCGCCGGTGACGATGACACCATGCGTTCAATCCGGGAAACGCACCGTCGCTACGGTTACGTGACGGATACCCACACGGCGGTGGGACTGCATGTTTATGACCGTTACCGGGACGCCACCGGGGACGCCGCTCCCGCCGTGGTTCTTTCTACCGCCAGCCCGTTTAAATTCAACGCCAGCGTCGCCAAAGCCCTGCTGGGGGACGACGAAACCCGGGGTAAAACCGAGTTTGAACTGTTGCAGATCCTTTCAGAATTCAGCGGTATGCCCGTCCCCTGGGGATTACGGGACCTGCAAACAAGGCCGGTGCTGCATGACAGGGTGGTTGAACGTGAACAAATGCCCCAGAGCGTTAATTCTTTTGTAAACAAGTTAACGGGTGAATAAGCGCGGTAAAGGTGATGAACAATGAGTAGGACCTTTTTCCCGATGATGCTTACGGTATTTTCTTCGGTGGCGGTTTATTACCTGCTGTCCGTCAGGACTCCCCTGTCGGAAAACCTCAGTATGGCCGGCGGGGTGGCCGTGGGCATCGTATGCGCGGCGGCGGCCACGAAATTTGTCAAACGAAAATAAAAAATTTGTCAATTCAAGTCGCAAAAAATGCCGGATATCAGACTTTAGTCCTATTGCATTGGGCCTAGCCGCCTATTTACATGTATAACTAAATACTCAATAATACTAAAACAAGTAATTATTATTCGACAAACAGGACTAAAGACATGAAACTTAACGAGGTGCGACAACGATTAATTTCATACGGATATCATCCTGACGAGGTTGAATATGCCCTGGTGGAGGTTTTGCTCTATAAAAGCGCCGAGCTTATTACCACGTCGGATATTAAAGTTTTGCTCAGCATGTTGCAGGAAAAGCTGGAAATAACCAGGGCCGAGTCCCGAATAAAGTGTTTGGCGGCTGATAAATACAGTTATTATGAATAAGATTTCCGGAGCACTCTAAGGCATAGGGTGCTTTTTTTATTTATAGTGGGTTTTTATGGCGGTATTTAAGCGACATGCCAAAGGTGATGTGATTCTTGACGCTTTGGTGCATCTATGCTACCATTATCAATGCGATTGGCTTTAAAACTTAATAAGCGGGCGTGGCGGAACGGCAGACGCGCTGGACTTAGGATCCAGTGGGGCAACCCGTGGAGGTTCAAATCCTCTCGCCCGCACCACAGTAAAATCAGGGGTTCCCGCTTGCCGGGAACCTTTTTGCTTTGGTTTTCATTCGTTTTCGGTAACAAAACAGTAACATTTTTTTGGGCACAAAAAATGCCCTCCATGCTCAGAGGGCATCGTTATTTTATTTCTTGAACAGTAGCTCGTCCAACTTGCCGGCCGCCTCTTTCTGCAGCGTGGGCGCAATATGGGAATATAGGTCCATGGTCATGCTGATATTTGAGTGTCCCAGGCGTTCAGATACCACCTTGGGGTGGACGCCCTGCTGCAGCAGATAACTTGCGTGGGCGTGGCGCAGACCGTGGAAGGTAACATTAAAGCCGGCTTTCGTGACCACTTCCTGGAACCTTTTTGATACTGTCGCCGGGTGGAGCGGGCTACCGTCCTGCAGGCAGCATATAAGGTTATTATCCTGATATACTCCGGGTTCTGACTCTAGTTTGATTTTTTGCTGCTCTTTCCTGTGGGCCTTCAGCGCTTTTATAACCTCCGGTGATATTGCTACGGACCGGCGGCTCGTTTTATTCTTGGGCTCTTTGAAAAACAGCCCTTGTTCCTTGGTGACGTATAGTCCCCGGGCAATATTCACTGCGCCATTTTTGAAGTCCACATCAGGCCACCGCAGGGCCAATATTTCCGCCCGCCTGGCGCCTAGAGTGACGGCCAGGTATACCGGCATATACATATAGCTGTCCCTGAACAAGTCAATGATCATGTTTGCGTCCTCCACCGGCAGGAAGTTTATTTCATGCTTTATCTTCTTGGGTGGCTTAGTGGCATCGGCGGGGTTCCGGTATATCATTTCCAGTTCAAGGGCGTGTTGCAGAGCCTCCCTCAATACCCGGTGATGCTGGCTTACTGTGGTAGGACTTAACCCTTTACCCAGGGCTTTCTTTTTGTCTTTGCGGCCGCCCTCTAGGGCTTTCTGGTGGTAGTCTCTGATATGTTTTGGCTTTAAGTTACTTAAGGCAATGCCGCCCAACTCGGGTATAAGGTGTTTTTCGATGATTATCTTATAACCGGTGTATGTGGTAGGGCTTAGATTCTGTTTACCGTATGATTTCAGCCAGTCTGTTAACCAGTCTTTTAGTGTGGTTTTAACTGGTTCGACATAGGTACCTTTTTTAACCGCTACAATGGTTTCAGTAAGCCAATTATCTGCTTCTTTTTTTGAGTTAAATGTTTGTTTTTTTAGCTTCTTTTCCCCTGTTACCGGGTCAGCAACCCGCACCATGGCCGAATAGGTGGTTCCCCTTACACCTTCATTCTTAATAACGGTTCCGCGCATATCAGCACCCCCCTACTTCTCATTCAGTTTCCTTCGCAGCTCCCGGTTTTCAGCTTCCAGTACTGTAACCCGGGCCTTAAGCTGTTTAATTTCCCGCTCGTATTTCACATCTGGTTTGTTTTTTTCAATGAAGCGGTTCAATTCTTCTGCTGGTATCCTCCATCCTTCTTTACGATTTTTTGAGCGTTGGCCCTGTATGCGCCCTTCCCGCAACCACCGGCGGATCATCTGTTCACTGTCTGTTATACCATGCTGCTTTAGCCTATCAAGAGCCTCATTGACATTTAACAAGCCGGCGCCTTCACCCTGTAGGGTAAAAAACACTTTTACACCTCCTGTAAATGTTACTTAATGTAATATTATCATAAGTAATATTAAAAAGCAAGAGAAAAACCCGTCATTTGGCGGATTTGGATCACTTAGGTTTATATTGCTTTTAAATTATGTTATTTCTATTATGGCATAAGTTCTTTATACTTTTTTGTCAAATAGGATAATCCTTCTGAATTATCCACAACTTTATACTCTAGTTTGGTTTTAATAAAATTAAGTCTTCCTTTTGCTTCTTGTATAATTTGATTCCATTCTTTAATAAATACATTTAAGTTCTTTTTATTAATAATATGGCCAAATTCCCTATCATCTTGTTCGCATTCTGATTTAGCGTAATTATTTAGTTTTGTGCCAACTAATATAAATGTCCAACTTGTTTTTTCTTTATCAAAGTATTTTTCCCTTTGAACATCAATTGCATACTTTTTAATCTGACTAATTTCTTTATCTGATATAATGCACTTTGGCCTCTTTAATTCAATAACTAGGTTTTCATAAACATCGGGTTTTCCATAATTATATTGACTCCACAAACAAAGGTCAGGGATATCATCCAGACCTTTTAAATTATTGAAATCAATATTTTCAATTAGTTCAGTTCTCCCTAACTGGTTGATATGTTCTTTTAGAACATTTTTTAAAGATATATCATCTGTAACATACTCATATTGATCGCCAAAAATCCATAATTCATTAAGCAATATTTTATGAAGTTGGCTTCTTTCTTTTAGGTGTTTTTCATAATAACCATTATATAAAATTTGTTCTAAGCCATTTATAAATGTAAGTCTTTCTGTAACAATTTTTGTTGTGTTAATTATAGAAGCAAGTGATGTTTTTTCTAGGAGTTCTGCTAATTCATCTTGCTGCTCTAAGCTAAGTTCGAGGACGTCTTTTAGAATGGTATTAAGGCTTGATGGATTTTGAATCATGGCCTGCTTTAAAAGTTGAAGGGTAAGTTTTTTTGATGGCTTAGAGTTTTTAGTGAAATCAGGTAAATATTCGTGTACCTTAACAGCGCATATGTCAAAAACTTGCCTTTCCACTTCCTCGATTTTATTTAAAGGCTTACCTTCATAAGGATATACATTTTCTTCTTTTAGCTTTTGTACTGTTTTTGAAGCTTCACTTGCTAATTTCTCTCTTTGATAATCTCTAATAATTTCGTATATTTTACTAGATAAAACCCTAAATTGAGGATTTGCTTCTTTAAGTATCAGTTCGTTTTTTAAATGCATTTGTTCAATAAAATCACTCATTACATAAACAGTAAAGTTTGCTTTTTTAACCGTCAAAGCATCTTCATCATAGGTAACACCTTTGGAATTACACAAAAATATTCTTCTATTTTTTCCGTTTTTCCACTCAATGATTTTTGCTACTCCGCTAATTTCGTGCTTAGAATTATTTTCAAGTAAGGTTGTTGAAAATGGAAAATCAGTAGCTTTATTAATTGAGTCATTAGGATCTACTTTAAAGCCTTCTATCCCAATATTTATTCCGTAATATGCAAATAAATATGGGGCCATAATAACACTTATTCTTTCTGAAACGATATTTGAATCATTTAAAGAGTTAGTTTTTTCTTCATATACACTTTCAATAGTTACTTTTGTGCCTGCTTTTAAAATATCGGAACACTGTTTTTCTGAAACATCTAATTTAGTAAGCTCGTGAGCATAACCTATTAAGTTAAATTTATAGTAGTCACCATTTTGTTTATCCTTGTAACAAGTCTCCCAGGTTATTTTTTTACCTAAAGCAAAAGCTTTATACCTGCCTTGTCCGGTTTTCCCATGATACAGTCTTCCCTGGGGAGTTTTACCGTCTGTCAATTTATGTGAATTGCCAAGTTTACCAAAAGTAAATTCTATATCCTCATAATAAATGCCATGTCCGTCATCAGTTATAATTATTTTTTCTATGCCGCTAAGAACATTTCTTTCATAATCAATAGTAATATTTAAAGCATCAGCATCAACAGCATTCCATATAAGTTCCGCAATTCCATTAACGGGGGTAGTTTGATGAATGCGGTTTAGATGTTCGTCTGTTAGCTGAACCACCAAAGTGCTTGGCATAAAAATCACCCAGTAATTAGAGATTAAGTAATTCTACCATGAAACTTTGCCAAAATGTTATGTATTATTATGTCGAATAATGTCAATTCCAAATTTTCCGCATCCAGTTTTTTTATCTCAAGTCATGTCTTTCAATTATGGTTCGGGAAACTTTTGGTTAGCAGATGTATTATTAACTTAAGAAATAAAAAATCCATCATTTGAGGGCTCGACGAGAGTGTCTCTTCTTCTGTGTAAACCGTAAACCAGCTTTAAATCTGTCATGAACGGCTTGATGTCTTTGTATGATACATATTTTGTGGAGTTGCGGATTTGATAAATTACGCATAGCTGCTGCTCTGTTTTGGGAAAAATCGTCTCTATGGCGGTGGAGAATCCGGAAAGGTTGTCCCGGCAGGCAATTAAGATGTCTTCAACACCGCGATTTTCAGTTCGTTGCATACGGTGGTCCAGAAGCTGGCGCTTTCGTTCTCTGACATCCATATACCCAATATTTCTTTACGACCGTCCATGTTGATCCCTAAAACGGAGTACAGGCATTTGTTGATGACCTAGTTATCTTTGCGCACTTTGAATACGATCCCGTCAAGGAAGACGATAAGGTAGACTGGATTCAGCGGTCTTGACTGCCACTCTATTACAGCGGGCATTTTGAGTCAGCATATATCGGACCCCGTCAATGTAGGCCACATGGCTGCCCAGTCGGGGAATTGTAATTATTAGTCTTTCATCTTAAGCATTTTGCTTACATATGGCTGGCTAACGTTTAAAATATCAGCGATTTCAGTTTGAGTTTTATTCTCCTTATACAATTGCTTTGCAGTATGATGTAAATCCATTTTTTTTCTTGGAACGTCAATATGAGATTGAGAAATAATGGCTCCATCTTCGTAAGCATGGTATTTAACATTTAGTATTTCTTTGTCAGTAACCCTTTTGATTACTAACATATTATCTTTCTTTGTCATTGTAATATCCCTCTGACGGGCTAATTCATTTAGTGTTAAATTCCCAATATGTTCCGGAAAAATACTTTGTTTTCTTGGTACTATCTCTTTGCGCACAGGTGATTATTCCTCCTTTGTTATATAAATTTATATAACAAAATCATAAAGTACCAAAGACATAATGTCAAGTACATGATATAAAAAAGCGGGAACTCTGTCATATCAGTTAACCCGCCCTGGGAGTCACAGTTTTTTTCATTGGTCGTGGGGGTTTAAATGTAACGTATTTCAAATTCGCCAGCGCTGGTGAATTTGAAAACGGTCAGCGCCGGCCATTTTGACTAAATTCCTCAGCGCTAAGGAATTTAGTTTACTGCGCTTTTGGTTTTGCCGCCCGGGTTAATTTACTTGAAATCGCCCAGCGCTGGCGATTTGGTCAAAAACGAAATCGATTTCGGATTTACCTGTCGTTTGCAAATATGCCAGCGTTGGCACATCTGCTGGCAAAGAGTATTCAAATTTTGCAGCGCTGCAAAATTTGCCAGTGTGTTATCGTGATGCTCTCCAGGCTTAAATGAAATGCGAAGTTACAGCAAGACGCTCCCCCGGGATGGGAAGCGCCTTAATACTTGATTTGTTTTAAGAGGAGCTTTGCAGACCGTGCAGAACACCCCTGATTTGGCTGATAGGGTCTTTCTTCCGGGCCATGATTACTTACCCTCCCACACATCAGGAAATTTCGCTTTAATTGCGTCCAGCTTGCCCAGTATATACCGGACCCCGTCAATGTGGGCCACATGGCTGCCCAGGTCCGGAAACTCGGCCATGATACTTTGTTCATTCAGCTTATCCAACTCCGCCTTGAGCTGCTCCACCACACCGACCGGCGGAGGTTCTGCCTTCGTCAGCTCCGGCAGCCCGGCAGTAAGTTTGTCATATTCCCCTTGGGTAATAACCCCGTCTATGAGCAGATCCGTTAGCTTCTCCCGGGGAGATGCGCCCAGATACTTTATGTAGTTAGTAACCACCTTGCCGCCAACGCGCTTCCGCTCCTCAAGGTGGGCATATTGCCGGGCGCCTTTTTTCTGCCAGCGGATAAACATATAGTTACTACCTCCTTACCCCACTGCTATCTATTATATCCATGTAGTGGGTAATTGTCAAATGTATTTAGTTACTACAAATTCGTCAGCTCTGACGAATTTGGTTTACTGTATATATTGGTTTTCAAATACGAAATTAATTTCGTATTTGCCTGTCATTTTCAAAAACGCCTGCGCGTGGCCGGCAGACAATATTTTACGTGAAATATTCTATTGCAGTTATACCCGCGTTGGCACATTTGCCGGCAAGGAGTATTCAAATTTTGCCGCGCTGCAAAATTTGCCGGTGATAGAAATTTTTCAAATTCCACAGCGCTGTGAAATTTGCCGGTTTAAAATATTCACCGCATTATGTAAAAACGCTCCCCGGGGTGGGGAGCGCCAATGGATGAACCATCCTTGCACTTAATTTGCTTTAAGAACTGAATCATATAGCTCCGGAAATGCCTGCCTAACTTCCGTAAGCCCGAACAGATGAACCACATCCAGCATCTCTTTAAACTTCCACTCCCGCCGGCCGTTTATTTTCTTAGATAAGGCGCTTTCAGATATGCCGATTCTATCTGCCAACTCCCGCCGGGTGATCCCCTGCTCAGCCATCAGACCTTTTAGCTTTCTGGAAATAATGCGCTCTGGGGTTTCCACGTCCAGAGCATAATATATTATGCCGCCTATGCTGAAAAGATGCTCTGTATCTGAAAGTTTAATCATTAGCACGGCCCTCCATCATGTATTCCACTTTGGTAACATTAAGTTTATTCAGGGTTATGGCCGCCATGATGTCCGCCATACCATCCCTATAAGCTGCGCTGTAATTGGCGCATTCTAAATGTAAAACTTCGTCCCTTAGCTTACTTAATATTTTTTGTGCTTCAGGTGAAAGCTCTGCCAATTTGTTCATGAGACCTTTAATTTTATTATCCAATTCGGTATACTCTACAGTTTTGCAAAACTTATTTTGCCGGTTATTAATTAATTCTTCAAGTTCACCCTGGTCATTTATTAATGCAGCATTGTCTATTGAGAAATCCCTAAAATAAGTTTTCATGAATATTAACCTCCCGAATAATGTAGTTTTTTAGGTTTTGACATCATCCCAGTAGAGGCCATATAATGAACATGGCCCCATACCATGGGTGCTTAATTGGGCAGGAAGGGCTATGCTTGCCGGCTGACCTTCCTGCTTTTACTTTGTCTTGCTTGCCTCAATAAAATCTTGTAAGTCATGTTCTGTCACTCTCCACAACTTTCCCATTTTTACGCCTTTCATTTTCCCTGTTCTTAACCACCCCCGTAATGTTCTTGGACTAATACCGAGACGTTCCGCCGCTGCTTCCGGTGTTAATAACTTTCCGTTCAGGTTTTGTGTCCCTCCTTTTATAGCGTAATCATACATTATCATGCATTATTGTGCATTTCAATACAAAATTATCTACAAGAATCGACAAAAAATAAACCCCAACGCAAAGAAATTATTTCACAGTTTGGTATAATGTCGATATAGCCGCCACGAGCGGTTATATCACTTTATAGGAGGTGTCTTTTTTTGACCCTACAAGAACTCATTGACACAAAACCCCGGCCCATAAAACTCGCAATCCTGCAGGCAGCAGAAATCATGGGGGTAACACCCCAATTTCTGCGGATGGGTTTACAGCAGGGGCGTTTGCCTTTCGGTGTTGGCGTGGAAATGGACGCGTGGAGCTACTACATCAATACCACCCGGTTCATCAAGTACATGACCGGAGAAGAAATGACCTACTACAACCATCGGCCCTTCTCTGCCGGCATTGGTTAGCCACTATTTGACCGGCGTCACCCACAGCATAAGCACCCCTCAAGCGGTCGGGGGTGCTTTCTCAATCTTAAGGTATAATCACCTTACCCGGCATAGTTTAGTTGCTCATTTCCTATAGGGACGCGGCTTTTTTGACCGTAGAATCGATTCTGGACATTATCCTCCGGCGCATTTCCTCCCGCTGTTTATCGGACACCTTCCGGGGAGGATTGATCTTAATCCATTCCTTGGGCACAAGGTATTCCCGGGCAAACACCCTGCCGTTATGCTTATGCTCTTTTGCCGGCATTACACCGCGCTTTTCCATAGCGGTCATAACGCGCCGGTGGCAGGTGTAGACTATGGCGCTGCCGTCCTCGTCATTAAACCGGATCACTGTTTCAGTTTCATATTTGCTCAGTCCCATATTTACACTTCCATATACGGATTAGAATAAACTGCCCGGTTCTTTCGCTTCCGTCCCGTCTTAGACCCGCTCTTCTTCGCCAATGGCGCCGGCATGGCTGGGGTGGTCTCTTTTGCCCGGGGATCCGGCGGAGTGGTCTTGGCCCACCAGGAGAATAATTCTTCTGGTTCGGCGTGGGTTAGATACTGCGGGCAATTGGTGTAACACTTCGCCAAGCCGCAGTCACAGCCGTACTTTTCTTTATTCGCCCTGTGGTTGCGTTCCTTTATGCGCTGGGCGCTTTCGGCGGCGGTCTGGTCTACGGATGCCCGGCCAGGTCCGCAAAGTGCTGCACATCAGGCTTTTCCAAAGGCTCACCTCCGATATAAGCAGGCTCCTAAGCAGGGGCGTTATCCTCCCCAGGGTCGGGAACCAGGCCCATTTCTACTCTTATGGTCTTCATCACCGGACGACGGCGCTTAACCGTGACCGTTTCTATAGCTTCATCCTTCGTGGCCGGCCGGCTCCGGGAACACCTCTACCTACTCCAGGATGCTCCTTAACGGGACTTCCTGACCGGTCTGCTCGTCGTAAAACTTCACGGCGCCGGCTTCGGTGCGCCTGGCCGTATAGCCTTCCTTAGCAACCGGCACAACGAGAGATCTCTTGTAAGCTGACCTGTCTAAAAAGAATTAAAGCAAGAGCCGAGGGAAAAGCCCCGGCCTTGCTAATGGTATTACGCACCTGGTCTATTTACAGTTTGATGAATCGGCGCCCGTACCGGCATTTGTGCTTCCTCGGGTATAGGAGGATTATAAACCGATGCTACTTTCAAACTGCGCGGCTTGGGTTCCTCCACATTTTTATAATTTTTATACTTGGTTAATATTTGCTCCGCGGCTTCATTCTCACCAGCAATCCAGTTGTTAAGATACCTCTCCTGGTCATAATAAGGAAGCTGCTTCACCCTGGGGTCAATGTAATCAATAATGGGTTTTAAGGTTTTGACCTCGGCATCAACCCGAGCCCTGGTGGTATTTGCGTCAATCTGTTTTATCCGGTTTTGCAACTGCTGAATCTGCTGATTTATTTCTTCGCTCTCAGCTACCAGGGAACGAATATTTTCGTATCTGGTGGCGCATTCCCGGGCAGCTGTAGTTTTTATTCTCTCCATGTCTTTAACCTCAAATGATCTCTTTCCCAGTTCATCACGGTACACAGCGGCCAGGTCCTGGACCTCGGTAAGTTTTAACTGTAGTTTCCGTAAAGCCTTGATGCATTTTTCCTGGCCCTGAGCATCAACAGCCAGTTCACATTCAACAATCTCCCTTGTTTTAGCCTCGATGCTGGTCTTTAATTCCTCAGCTTCGACTCCCAGAGCAGATAGCCTTGCGTTAATTTTTTCTTCTCTGTCCTGTTGTTTAGCTAAAAAATCGGTCACCAGTTCAGTTAAACTTTTTTTGTTAAACATAATGTTACCCCCTAATTATTATTTTCTATGGCCTTGTAGAAAACCCAGCCATGGGTACCCTGCTTCTTCCGCGTTGCTGATGGTTATTAGCGTATTCAGATATGGAATGCGCCACTACATCCAGTTCATTAGGCTGTGCCGAATGGATGGTAGTAGCTTCACCGTCTTCTGCTCCATGTTGTAGCCGGTTGGCATGCGCCGCAATGTTTTCAGTAGCCTGCAACTGCTCGGGCGCCAGGCCATATTTGTTTTGGACCACGTGTTGAACGGGCTGTTGGGTAGAGGTGAACGCACGGGCTCCCCCAGTGGTGCCAGTTCGAACCTTTTTATTGCGGTTCGCATATGCGGCTATGTCATGGGCATTCTTCATCTGGCCAGGGGTGAATCCTTTGGCCTGGCCTTCCAGGGACATCGCCAACCATTCCTCCAACCAAGCTTGTTCAGGGTTCTTGCTCAGGTCGGCTAAGGTTTTTTCGCCTTTGAGATAACCCTTTTCTCGGGCAATTTGCTCAAGGTTTTGATAGCGGATGGGTTCCTGTTCCCGCATTTCTGAAAATCGCATCGTTTCGTTCCTCCTTATTTTGCCTGGCTCTCGGCCAGGTTGTCCCAATCAGGTTCAATGGTAACGTCAATGGCATAGCGCCTTCCATCTCCTCGTTCCCGAATCAAGAAACTAACTTGCTGATTAAGTTTTAACTCGTTAAAGCTGCCATTTATCAGTTCGGAAGCGTGGAAGAACACATCTTCACGGGTGTCTAAAGTCCGGACATAACCAAAACCCCGCGAAAGCAATGCTCTAATCTCACCCTGCACACTTTCTTTCAGGGCTTGCCTTTCAACTTCAATGCGTTGAGCGCATGGCCGGCCCTTTCTTTCACCGGCGGTAGAGGTAACCTTATCACCCGGTCGGATTTCGTGGAATCGCACGTTTCCGATTACTTCAGTGTGATGAAACAAAAGATTACCGTCAGTAGTTCTGATGAATCCGTACCCCTTTGGAACTATAATGTTTCTTACTTCACCAGTCTTTTTGCCCATTTTTGTTGCCTCCATGTTTTTAACTTTAGCTGAATGCTACCCGGGCGTTATCGTGTGAAACTTCCCGCATTACTCGTTTGACAGTGTTTTCCAGTTCTGCCATGTACCGGCCATGCTGGTCCCTTAAATCCTGTCCACCTGGCCCACTATAATTGAACGGGGCGCTTATATTTATAACCGGGCCTCCGCCGGTAAAACCGCTTAATTCTCCGGCCCGCTCCCAGATACTACGAGACCGGGGCGAACCATCAATGGGAATGGCCGCCTCCAGGCCTGCGTCGCCGAATATAGACGGGCGACTAGCAAACCCGCCGGCGGCGTACCAGTCCAGAGCGCCGGCGCTGGTTGATGTGCTGGTAGCTCCGCCGCCGGAATCTCCTTTGCCCCCAAGCCACTTCCAAAAGCCTTTTAACTTATCCCAGAGTTTACCGACCTTCTCGAATACGTTTTCAATCAAGGCCGCTGCGCCGGGAAATGTATTTTCAAAGGAGTTCCACAAGCCATCTACGATGTTACGAACAGTTTCAAAGTTTTTATAAAGGGCTACACCGACACCGATTAATGTCCCAGTCAAGGTCACAACCTTCAATATCGGGTTCATGTTCATGGCCAGATTCAAAAGCCGCTGAGCTGCCGCCCAGGCCTTGGTGCCACCGGCTGCAAGCTTTGTGCCTAACTGTATCCTTGTAGCAAAACCGTAAAACCGGGCCAAAGGGCTAAAAACTAAACTTGTAGCAATACCGAGAGCGGCCACCCCGCCCACGAGACCGGTAAGAGCTGCAGCCCCGACCACCACTGCCCTTGTTAGTCCGGGGTGTTTTTGAGTAAACGCCTCAACCTTTTCAGCCGCTGCGGTAAGTTTTTCAATCATTGAATTCACAGTAGGTTGTAGCTGCTTACCAATGCCGATGTTTACCGCCTGAACGGAGTTTTTGAGTAAAGCCAGCTTATTCCCTGTTTCCTCTGCCTTGATTTTAAATTCATGTTGCACACTACCGGCATACTTAGTGGTATCAGCTACATTTTGAAGATTTTCTTCCAGGGCGTCCAGGTTAGTTAAGAGCGGAGCAATGGCGCCGATGGATTCTTTGCCGAACAGTTCAGAGAGCACCGAGGCTTGCTTTTCCTTAGGTAGCTCCTGCAAAGCGGCAAACACCGACATAATAGCGCCTTGGGCGTCTTTCTGCATCATAGACGCCATCTGCTCCGCATTCATTCCCAGCGCCTGCAGTGCTTCAGCTTGTTTCTTTGTCGCCGCTTCGCCAGCGGTCAGGGATAGGATCAGGTTCTTAATTCCCGTAGCAGCAATCTCTTGCTCAACGCCGGCGCCGACCATGGTTGCACCCAAGGCGGCAATCTGGTTGGCAGCCGCGCCGCCCACTTCACCCAAGGGACCAATTCTACGGACGACTTCAGCAATCTGGGGCGCCGTGGCCGCTGTGCTATTACCCAGATAATTTATCTGATCGGCCAGGACGTTAACCTGTTCCTGGTTCATCTTAAATGCACTACGCCACTGGGCCATGGTCTGACCAGCTTCATCGGCTGTGACATCCCAAGCCACTCCCATTTTAGCGGCTGCCTCAGCATAGGCTATAAGCTCTTCCCTGGCTATACCGGACTGGCCGCCGGCTGCAACAATCTGGGCCAGGCCTTCGGCGGCCAGCGGGATCCGCTTGGAAAGGTTTAAAATGTCCTGTTCCATTTGGGCAAACTGTTGCGGGGTCTCGAAGTCTACAACCTTGCGCACATCTCCCATATTTGACTCAAAGTTGATGGCCGCAGCAACTGGCACCGCCATGGCCACAGCAGCCCCTGCTGCTCCGAGAAGACCGCTTTGCATTTTCCCGCGGAACTGGTCCGTTTTTTGCGCCAGGCTCTCAGCCTTAGCCGCCCGGTTAAACCTTTGCTGGGCCTGTTCAGCTTGCTTAAGCTGGCTTTCAACCTTAGCATAAGCTCGAGCGTATTCTTCAGCCGTAATTTTTCCATCTTTAAGCGACCGGTCTAGAGTTTTGGTTTCCCGCTGCAGTAATGATATCTGACGGTTAACCTGAGTCAGGCGGTTACTTGCCGAAGTGAACATATTACCAAAAGAAGAACCAATTTTACCGAGCAATTCAAAAGCTATTTCGTATGTCTTGCGGGCCATGGTTTAACACCTCCTTGATGCTTTTCTGATTTCCCGGGCCCGGGGCGCCGTTGTTTTTTCCTGGCGGCTGCCAGGAACTCTCTATACCTTGATCGTAAACCGAGTGAATCAATAAACAGTTGGTATCGCTCAACCACTGCAGCTTGTTGTTCAACGATTTTACTTAACTCGTCAATCATCTTATAGTAAATTTCATTCATACCGCCCACTATGGGCGCCGCAAGTCTGTCTAATTCTGTATCATCAATTTCACCGGCTTTATGCCGGTCAAGTAGTAGGCCAAGTTCGGCCTGCAATTGAAGTAGACGGCCGGGCAGTTCCTCCGCCGGTATTACTGTGCTCTCTGACACCTTAACCACCCCCTTTTACCTCATTTCCCAAAACTAAACGTATATTTATGCAGAATTGACTGTTTAATCCCCGGCAATACAGGATTTCCTGTCTGTATAAATAGAAAGAAAATGCATAAAAATTTTTTCACATCTAGACGAATTTCGGGACTCGCAAGACCCGCGACTCCCCCTCCCCTCCGGAAGGACCCGCTTTTTTTTAATATCATTTCCATCTGTCCACTATTGGCGTATATGCTTTCTTTTTACTCCGCCGCCGGCCGGCGGACTTGTTCCCACCGCCTTTCTTTACCGGCCCTGGTCTGGTCAATATCGGCTCCGTTGCTCTCGGATCCGGCGGCCTGGTCTTGTTCCACCAGTTCCAGAAGTCATCACCGTCTTTCATCGGCGCCACCCCCTCGGAAGGGAAGGCCCCCAACAAAAGAGCCCACCCAACACGCTTTTGTTATCGTGTTACCGGTGGGCTGTACCCTCAGGTTTATTCACTTTTTCAGTTATTTCAGTTGGTTTGCCACATTTTTTACACTTAATTATGCCGGTTAGCTGACCAACCGCAAGGACCTTTCCGCAATGGGGACAGGTATATTTTGAGTATTCCATATAAACCACCCCTTTACCCCTTGCAAATCGGGGGCTTTGGCATACGCGCTTTTCTTATCTCAATGGTAAGCACCGCCCCGGGGAAGTGCCAGGAAGGCCTCGTGCTTACGTTGGCGTCAAGCCCGTGCTTATCACAGAGCTCTACGAGCGCGCGCATATTCTTTAGGCTCAAGTGATACGGTTGGGAAATATATACCTCAGGTTTACCATCCTTAAGCCACATTGAAACATGATCCGCCCCCGGGATGTGACACGGTGTTTTCCCAGCGATGCAACGCCGGCCGGCGAGTCTATTAATACAGGCATGTTCCGCTGTCGGCTTCAGACCTTGTTCTTTAAGATACTGCCGGCGGTACTGTTCCGAAGTGGCTTCTGCATATGCACGATGTGCATTCTCAATGCCTTCAGCCTGGGCAAGCTTTCTAATTTCAGCAACCGTTTTTAAATATACGGCGCTGGGCTTTACCTTAAACCGTGACATTACTGTACCCTCTTAATTTCCTGCACGTTAATAGCCTTGGCGCCGCGGGGAGTATCTTCAATCTCATACTCAACTGCCATATTCGCTTCCAGTGTTCGGTAACCAGTACCGACAATACCGCTGTAATGGACAAATATGTCCTGGCCGTCATCGCCGGCGATGAAACCAAATCCTTTTTTGTCATCGAACCACTTTACAACTCCTGTTAACACTTTCTTTCCCCCTTAACTAGTTTGCGAACTCCGCTTGTTCCTTAACCTGAACCGCAACTTTTCACTTGTTCGATAGAAGCCGTGTCTCGTGCGTATCAGTTTATAAACGCCCTCCGTCAACATCCGCATGTACTGCTGCCGTGTTATCCTGACCAAACAGCCACCTCCATCTATTACCCCGGCCACCGGAAAACCAGTACCGCACCGGTCGTAATATTCACATGCACTATACTTTCATCCTCCGACCAGAGCCAGACCGGCGGTTCCCGTCCCCGGCCGCGCAGCTCCGAAGGCATGATTATCTGCCTCGGCGCCTTCTTCCCTCAGAACTGACCGCCCCGAGCACGGCGCTTATCCCTGGCGTCATCATTCAACAGACGTTCAATATTCACTGGTTACATGCTCCTTGCCGCCGTTTCTCCATCACCTGGGGCCTCCGGATCCCCTTGCCGCGGCCAACAGCCTTGGTCCATATGGTGGGTTATGCTTGATTAGTTGCCAAATATCATCCCCACTCAAAACGACCAAGGAACCGTGCAACCACAGTTGAACCAGTTTCCCGCCATCGTATTTACCAGTAGCCGTCTACATCACCCCTTTAATGCCCGTTTCTTCCCGCGTTTTTTCCATCGCCGCTGCCCCGACGGCATGTTAAACACAACCGGCAGCCAGTGCGGCCGCTCGCCGGCACCCGCCTGGCCAGCAGACCCGCATCAGCTTGACAAAGCTGACGCCATTGTGCTTATGTACGTAATGCTCAATCTGGGCCGCCGTCAGGGTCGTTTCTAATATCGGGTTGTTGTGCGCTGCAGTGCTCATTTTATGCCTCCTAAAAATTGTCACGACCTGCTACATACTTGCTACAGTATCAAACCCCGCAACCAGCGTAAACAAAGGATTTTTTGCTTTGTAGCAACTTGTAGCAACTTTTTTGTAAGCTTTCTATACGCGCGCGGAATTTTGAACCTTACATAAAACCTGCTACAACCTGCTACAAACTCCGCGAACTCGCGCCATTACTGGATTTAGCAAAATATAGAAATTACTAGTTGTGTGCGCTGGGCGGTCCAAATTCAGACCGCAACTGATAGCCAAGGACCATACCAGTAGGACCACCGCCCCAGCTGGGCCGCTTCCGGGTAACCGTAGCGATTTTGCTGACCATGGACTTGAAGTTTGCTGCGTTTTCCGGGAAAAAGCCATTATCAGCGCACCATGTTTTATACCGGGCATAGGCGGCAGCCGTTGTAACTTCGAATGCCGGGTTTTCTTCCATTTCGTCAGCGAAGAACCGGCCTATTTTGTCGCTGTTCGCCCGATACTCGTCAGTAGCCGCTTTAACGGAAACCGGCATATCAAAGCCGGTTTCCTTGAGTAACCGAAAACTATCTATGCACCAGTTCAGAATGCCGCTGAGATTTTCGGCGGTGGCCAACTCGTTTTTCAGATTCTTGTCCTGTTCGTGTTCCTCAAAATGGCGTTCAAACGGTATGACCTTTACGCGGCCCGAACTGAAAATTGTTTCGTCGGTTACCGCCGGCAAATAGTTAGTATTAATAAACAGCTTAAATTGCGGGTAGAATTCGAACCCATTTTCGTTCAAAAACCGGCAGCGTATTTTGTCATTCCCTGTCAGAGTCTTCACCAGTGCGGCGCTGAGAACGAGTCTCTTGTCTGGTTCGCTGATGTTTACGAACCTGGCGCCCGCCAGGCTGGCGATGTCCTCACTGGGGCCGCGGCTGTTCGCGTGTTGTTTTTGGGCGATGGTTTCCGGGGTTGCTGTTCGCCCGTAGTCGCCTATGAGTTTCATGAAAGTTTCCATACAGGTCCCCTTACCGTTACGACTGCTCGGCCCAAAAAGGATGAAAAAACACTCGAACCGGGTATCACCGGACAGAGTATAACCCAGGCATTTTTGCAGGAATTCGGCCCGCTCTCTGTCCCCCAGCATTACCTCATTGATGAACCTTTCCCACCGCGGACTCCGGACTCCGGGTTTGTAGTTGACGCCGGCTATTTTGGTCAACATGTCCTCGGGCCGGTGGTCGTGGAATTCACCGTTTCGCAGGTTGAGTGTTCCGTTCTGGCAGTTGAAAATGTATGGGTCCGAGTCGAACATTTCCTGGTTTACGGGGTGGACGCTTGCAGCGTCTTTCAGGATGGTTTCCCGGTAGCTGCGCCGCTGCCATTTCGCGGCAAAATCGATATAATGCTGCCGTTCTTCCTCATCCCGAATAGACAGCGTGAAAATCATTAGTTCGTCAGCTAGTCTTTTGCACATCTGCATGATCTGCAGGCTGCCGCTGTCCGGGCGCCACCTTTTGCCGTCGAAGATATACCACTTTTTACGGTCTGGCTCATACCTGGCGACATTTTTGAAACAGTCGGCGTAAAGGTTCCCGTTGCCGATGTCAGTCCGAGCGTAGCGTTCATTGCGGTGTGGGTGTAAAGTTTCGAGCAGTTGTTGCAATTCGCTTTTTTTGCGTTTAGAGCTGCTATCGGCGGCGGGCAGTTCACCAGGCTCCCATTTCGGCGCTTCAGCCACCAGTTGCAGCAGTTCCTCTTTTATGCCGCCGGCGTCAAGCCAGTCGCTTACATCACCTTTGGGCGGCAGCCCGGGCAACTCCATCACTTTGATTTTGCATCCCTGTTTGCTCAACTGCCTGGCAACTTTCGTGGCATGGTCCCGGCCGGGGTCGTCATTATCGGGCAGGATTACCACGCTCGCGCCCTCGGGGAACCACTTTGAATGTTCCTCTTTCCACTTTCCGGCGCCGCCGTGGTTACACGTGGCGGGCAGGCCCAGGCTAACCAGGTTTAAAACGTCCTTTTCACCTTCGACTATGAAAATGACCTCATCCCGCTCGATGGCGACCAGTAGTTCCGGCAGTCGGTACGGAAGCGGGGAAACCCCTTTCATGTTCCAGAGCCATGATCCTGGTTTGTCCGGGTCCGCCCGGCGCTGCCGAAAATCTTTTGGGTGCATCCGGACCGTCTGATAGACCAGGTTACCGACGCCGTCCCTGTAGTCATAGGTAGCGACGATCTCCTTCTTCCCATTTTGCTTTGGGAACAGGTCTCTCGTCTTGATGCCCAGGGTGCTGCATATTTCCTCGATGGCACATCCGGCATGGCAGTACATGAGAACGCGTCCATCGTCGCCCCGGGATAGGGACAGGCTTGCCTTTTCATCATCATGAGCCGGGCAGCGGGCGATATAGCTGTTACCGGCTTGCTTTACGTCTTGAAGTTGAAGTAGAATCCGTTCCAGCATTAGCCGCGCCGCCTCTCGTGGTATTTTGACTTATTGCCCGCAAGCATCGTTGAGCATTTTTACAATAGCGGATGTAGGGACCACGACGCGCTTTTGTCCGAGACGAATGGAGGGAATGCGTCCTTCTTTTACTTCTTTGTACCCTAATGCTCTTGAAATGCCTAATATCTTGCACATTTCCGGTACAGGTATAGTCGGTTTATCCGCCCAAGGGTAAATCCTGGTCATAATGCATACCTCCTTATATTTTTGGGCATAAAAAAACGCCGGTTTTACCGACGTGTTTTTACTTAATAAATCTTGAGAAGCTTATTATTTTTATTTATCCCTTTTTGATGCCGCAGAAAGTATAGACTGTACCATTTCTATAAAGGTTTCTCTATTTTCTTCTTTTACCTGTTTTTTTGCTATTTCCTGAATAGCCAGCGTCTGAAAATCCTTTTCATTTCCCTCTTTGATCTTGGCTTTTAGAATACTGGAAGATGCTAAAACAGCATCAAAGATTAAACTTGCTTTTTTATGAAATTCTCTGGCAGCTTCTCCGCTGGGGTCTTGTGCGTTAAGTTTAAAATTCAGCCATCGCCACCATAATGTTCCGTCCGGATCACCTTCAACCTGGTGACCCATAATAAATCGTATGTAATCCACCAGTGGGCCGGTTATTTTACTTGAGGCAATTAGTGCTTTTTCCCGCGCACCCGCAACTACCTCTAGTTTAATGCGTTGTGCTCTCATTAGAATAGCCGAGGCATAGCCTTCATAGGGGGTATCATCTTGGTGATTGCTGGTTCTACCTTTCCCGCGGCCACCTGCTTTAACCTCGGGTTTCGGTATTAATCCTTTTTTAGCCCAATTCTGCAGTGTCCTCTCGCTGAGATTAATTCCTAAACTGGATAGTTCTTTAAGTACATCTTGGGTTGTTTTTATTATAAAAGCCCTCCTTCCGCCAATACCGATACTCCAAAGCGGTTTCGCCTTTTTCTTTACTAGACAGGCATTCCAGTCCCCTTTTTGGAACCTGGGAGGCAGTGTAACAGGCATACTTATCCCCCGTTTAGAAGCGCAATCGATACGTTTCTAAAATAATACCATGCTCTTGTTTTCCAGTCAATATTTTTTGTCTATTTTATTTTGCCTAATATTTTATACTTTCTTTAGTCATGGTCATTAACTAGCACTTGAAGAGTAGTCTGACAAGCCTTGTCCCGCTTGCCTTTCTGGGTATTATTTCGGTAACATTTCGGTAACATTTTTTATTTTTCACCCTGTTTTTTATGTCCATATAGTCTGTAGTGAAAAATAGAAACCCTTATTTTATGCGGGTTTCGTAGACAGGAAGTAATTAGAAAATCATAAAAATACATAATTTTAGGACTTAGGATCCAGTGGGGCAACCCGTGGAGGTTCAAATCCTCTCGCCCGCACCAAAGAAAAGGACATCTTTTGATACAATGAAAGTCACCTATTACAGTGGCTTTCATTGCGTCTATGCCTGAAAAAGCCCATAAATACAGGACTTTGCGGCCTTAATGCCTATTACACTGAAACCACGCGACATAGAGCGGCCAGCCCTTAATTGTTATTCGTCCCTTATTCCACCCCATCATACTTGTTTAGTATATGTGTATAATGGGTGTGGTAAGTAAGAATTAGGGATATGAAGTCAGCTTATAATTATGGAAGGTTGAGTTTATGGATAATTTCACGAAGAAAGATATGGAGGAGGCGCTCCGAGCCATAGCCTCAATGATTGAGCGAAGTGAGAAAGCACAAGAAAAATTTGCACAAGGTACTTCCCAGCACACATTGTAAAAGAACAGGATTAAAGCGCTTTATATCGCCTCGTCATTGATAAAAAAAGAATTAGCAGCGCATGATGTAAGGTGGACCCCATTGTCAAGACAGATTTTTAAAAAAGTTAAGCTACAAACTAGTGTTCTTTTTGGGTTTATTATGGCAAGCTAACGTATAAAGTAACCACATTCGGGTTCCAAATTTACCAAGCACTCACATAATAGCACCGGTAAAAAAATCATAACATGTTTTTTGGTGGGCTCCCGAGGATACCTTTCTCCTTGCAGGCAGGCGCCGAAGGGAAGCCTTGACATCCGCCCCACACGTGGTAAAATTAGCGTCCGACGGGGACGTGTGAGTTTACATGTTTTCCGGAGCCGCCCGTCGGTGTCTATCTATAACCACGTGCGGGGTGGATGTCAAGGCCGCCGGTGCTTCATTGGTACGCATATACTTCTGCCGGTGTCCGGTAATCCAGGGACTGGTGCAGCCGGCGGCAGTTATAAAAGTTCAGGTAGTTATCCACCCTGTGACGGGCTTGCCGTGGGCTATTGTACTCGTTAAGGTACACCTCCTCATATTTCAAGCTGCGCCAAAGTCGCTCGGTAAAGATATTATCCAAGGCCCGCCCTTTGCCGTCCATGCTGATTTGTGTTCCGGCATTTTGAAGTAGTTGAACGTACTGTGGACTGGTAAAGTGACTTCCCTGATCGCTGTTGAATATTTGAGGTGTGGATTGTGCTAGCGCCTGTTTAACCGCCTGCAGTACAAAGTCTATCTCCAGGGTCTGTTCCATGGCCCAGCTTATTACGTAGCGGGAATACCAATCCAATACGGCCACCAGGTACATCCACCCCCGGATAAGCCGGATATAGGTAATATCAATACCCCAGACGTGGTTTGGAAAGTCGGCTGTGACATTGCTGAGCAGGTAGGGGAATACCTGATGCTCCTTTCTTTGCTTGCTCAGGTTGGGTCCGGGACAGATGCCGGCAATGCCCATTTTGCGCATGTGTTGCTGAACCGCTTTCCGGTTGATGCAAAACCCATCTCGGCAAAGCTGGGCGGTGATTCGTCGTGAGCCGTAAAAGGGATATGCCGTATATACTTCATCAATGCGATGTTTGATGGCAATTTCTTCTGCAGAAGGCTGTACGGGCTTATAATACAGGCCGGTGCGGTTAAGACTCAGCAACTCGGCTTGAGTTGTGACGGGTAGATCCGGATTGCCCAATTCGACAAGTGCTTTTCGCTCATTTGTGGTCAATTCAGAGGCCAGATTTTTTTTTCAACCAGTCAAGCTGGGTTGTTAACTGCCCAATTTTTGTATAGAGCTCGTCCTTCTCTTTTTCGTGGCCGGCATTTACGGTACCCAGGTTCTTGCGCTCGTCGGCGAAAAGCTGTGGCATCCCTTCAATGGCCTGTTTTTTCCAGCGATTTAGCTGTGTTGTGTGGATCCCGTATTCTGAAGAGAGCTGTGATATGGATTTTTCCTCCCGCAGGATTTCCAGTACTACTTTGGCTTTAAATTCCGATGGATATTTTTTTCGGATTGGCATTTAGAGCTTAAGACCTCCTGTTTTTGTGTCCGAAATCCTGGGTCCATTATAGAACAGCTAATACGGCTCCCGATTCGAGACGGATTCTATCTTGATTTTGGTCATCAAAAGGCTTGTTAAGGCAACAGACATCGAGATAAATCATAATTTTACTCCTTAAAAAACCAATACCTTGACCAGTAAATTTGCAGATTTACATTAACCTTTTAAGAGGCGCAATCATTCAATCCCGAGTGTTTTGAATACCGCATCTTCCAGGCTGGTATAAAACGACGTTTGGAGCTTCGCAAACAGGTCGTAAGGCACTGCTGCGATATCAACGGCGGAAGACATAGGGAGCAGAATTTTTTCGCTCCGGCATCAAAGCAAACCTGCAAAGTATTGGCAAGGTTGTCTTTAACCGTTTTCCTAATAGCGCTATATGCTTAAAAACCCGTTGTCAAATGCACTCGGATACAGGAACATCTTCTCGGCTTTGCCAAAAGCAATTTTGATTTTGTCGCCATCTATCTTCACTACGACTCCATCTCCGAAAACCTTATGTTTCACGGTTACTCCTGCTCTTACACCAGACAGGTCGATTTTGAGCTTCGTCACTTTGATATTCCCGACGCTATATTCAGCACCTTCAGCCACTTTTTGAAACGGGCTGTAGGCAGCATTACCCACTGGTTTTAAGTGTGCTGGAAACGATTGTTTGGTCGGCAGATTCTTAATTCTTGTATTTTCCAACATATACGAACCGTCATCCGCTTCATCGACCATCTCTTCATCATCGGTTTCAGAATTGGCAAAAGCCATATCCGGCAAATCGTCAAATGCCTGCGTTACTGCCGCCATAGAGATTTGCTGTGAGCCAAATAACCTTTCAAATTCATCTCTCGTAAGTACAGTATCAAATCCGCCAACCGCCTCGCCTTCGTGCTTGTCGATACCAGTGTAGCTTAAAGAAGAATCCTCATATCGCTTGAATTTATAAACCGCATCATTCATCAAGGCGCCGTTGAATACGCCGAGCGAAACGAGGAGTCCAAAATCCTTCACATTCAATCCTGTTACCCGCTTGAATAATCCAGGTTCAAGCTGCGTAATAACGTCTTTCAGAGTGTATTCCCTGAAGTCTGTCAGGTACATAAATACCGGTATACGGGTGGCGAATTTGATTAGTTTCTCCTGAATTAGCTTGCGCTCGGACTTAATTCTCTTCTCCTCTTCCGAGAGTTCCTTTTTCTCTTTTGGAGTCAGCTTTTCGCCTTTCGCCTTCGTCTTTTTCACCTTGTCGGTGAGGTTGATGATGGTCTCGATATCATTGTTTAGGCGGCGAAAACCCTCAATACTCTTAAGCGCCCGCATTGCTTCCTCATTTGCCATAAGGCGGGCAAGAGTTTCGTTATCTACATTAACAAGCAATGCGCTTTCCCAACGACGAGCGAGCAGTGTCGCCGATGTACCCGCCATTGCAATGTCAAGGATTTCACTGGCGCTGATTTGCTTCATCGTGCTGCCGTCATAGGCGATGACAGGCAGGAAGTTGATAAACTCTTCAACTTTCTTTTCGGGATTACCCTCATTGACGTTCAGACGACAACTATAGTCAGATATCTGCTTCAAAGCGCGGTCAAGCGCAAAGTCAAAGACATAGCACTCCTTTTTCATAATCTCTCGAACACCCGCGCCTGCATCAATTTCCCAAGGACTCTGCACACGGAACGCTGCCTGGAAATAGGTTTCGGGACTAGATAAATTGCGAAGCATAAAGATCCCTGTCCATGGTTTAATGGTAACGCCAGTAGTCAGCTTACCGCAAGATAGCGTTATTGTCTTTGTTTTCAGCGGGTCGCCCATTGACCGCTGTATAGGCTCAAGGGCGTCCACACCAATGCCCGCCCCGCTTCCGGCACATACATTCACGGTATAGTCATGGAAGAACGTGTTTTGCTTCTGCCGCAGCAGATTGCGCATAGCGAAACATGATGCTACATTAGGCAGGAACCACAATGTATGCGTCAAAATGCTCAGCAGGCGGTTGTTTGAATATGGCATCTCCGGCTTTCTCGCGCCCAGTTTCAAGTCATCAGTAGTCGTGCCGAGATAAGCGCCGCGAATGAGGTCGAGCCATTTCTGGACATATTCTTCGTATTCAAACTTCGCTTCATCGCCTCTGCCCTTGGCAGCAAAAAAGACATTAAGGTCGAATTCGTCAAACTCACCCTGCATCGCTATTTGCCTTATACTGTCCGGAATTTTGTAGGTCATCATTACCATTCTCGGCAACGACAAATAGGGATTGCCGGGTGTCGTCCCCCAATTTTCTTTAGCGCGCTGCTCATCGGAATATGTCCAGTTATAAATCTGGTCTTCGATAAATTCGCCGGAGTTGATAGCGCGAAACGGAGTTCCAGACAGATAGAGGTAACGTGATGTGATAATAGGCAGGAAAGACTCGTTGATGGCGTTACCTTCCTCTTCTTTTGCGTATTTTTCTGCATCTAACGAATCGTAAGCATCCTCATCTTCTTGCTCAAAGAGCTTTCTGGCATTCTCACGCCATGCACCAAAATGATATTCATCAAAAATCACCAAGTCCCAGTTTGTAGTATGTACCCACTCATTTTTAGCTTTAATACCCCCGGATTCGTTCGTACCGAGGTAATCCTGAAATGAACCAAAACAAACTATTGAGCGTGATAGATCGGCTTCAGCATAGGTCAAGCCAGAATCACGGCTGATAAATTGCCAACCCTCAAAATCCACATGAGTCCGCAAATCCTCTTCCCACGCACTTTGCACGGCAGGTTTGAACGTGAGGATAAGGATCTTTGTGAGCCCCATCCTCTTTGCAAGCTGGTAGGACGCAAATGTCTTGCCAAACCGCATCTTGGCGTTCCAGAGGAACTTAGCTGAGCGAGTCGACCTTTCCTTAGCGGCTGACTTGAAGTATTCAATCGTCTTATTGACGGCTTCTTCCTGCTCGGGGCGCATCTTGAAATCACGGGTACGGTTCTCGGCGTTCTCCACACCGTCACGTACAGCGATATATGCTGCTCGGATGTCTTCGACCGTGCATCTAAACCACTCGCCGCCCACGTTCGGAAAGCCACGCTTTGCGAGAGTACGGTGAACATCATGGTCACTAAAGTTACCGCCATCCGAGTACATCGCCGACTCCGCAAAGACGATACGATACGGGATCTTCCCATCGGGTCGTTTCGTAGGATACTGCTGCGCCACACGTTGCTCAACGTTTATGGTTGTATAGCCGACCTTTAACAGACCCATATAGTCGGGGTTACTGTCCTCATACGCATATATCATTGGGTGCGCTTCGGGTCGAAGCGGGAAGAATTCCTTGTCCATATTTAATCATCCTCATTTTTGTTGCTGTCAGAGATACTTTCTTCAAGTGCAGCAGAACAGTCAAAGACATTATTGCGGATTCGCAATTCATTAGGCGTCTTTTCTTACTCATCAACATCGCCAACTAACTCCATTGGTCGCACCATGCTTTCGATAAACGCTATCTCATCTTCTATAATGCCATATTTGGCATAGAGTTTCTCGTCCGTCCAAGGTTCAGAGAAGTCTTGAATGGGAACAAGGGAGTAGACCTTGCTGGTAGCATCCTGAGTAATTTTCTTCAGGAACACCATAAAGCGGAAAAAGCGTGTTTCAATATAGGAAACCACATTTCTTGCTTCCAGCTCTGTTTCAAACGGGCCTATGACAATGTAGGTTTCAGTACAACAGGTGTTATGTCCTGCGAGAATCGGTTTGTTAAGGATTTGGTGGGGATAGTTATCTCCAGCGTTATAAGCCTTTGACATAAAAATTTTGTATTTATCTATCCAATCCTTATTTCGCTCTACTTCGGACTTAGCTATATACGTTATTCTGCCACGCTCATAAAGCTCAATGTTGTTTATTTGACTTTTTGATTTACCTGAATAATTCGTGGGAAAAGCAAATGGCTTTCTTGAACTCACAATGCTATCAAATGTCGGTTCATTTAACTTCATTACTTTATGCAGGATAGATACGCCTTCACTATATCGGATAAAAACATCGCAATTTTCCTCTAACAACGGGCGTTCTGAAATGCTGATTCTATCGCCATTATGCGTGTAAATTTTGCACAATCCTTGATTGTCTCTATCCCACAAAAAGTAACAAACGCCACTCTTAACTTCGACACCAGGGAAACAATCAGCCGCATTAAGATAATCATGTATTATTCTGATACTTGTATCGTTTAGCATTTCCCCACGAAATGCGTTAAGACCTTTACCTCCCGCGAACCAACGCGAAGGAATAATCATTGTTAAGTAGCGCGGTTTCAGTTTTTTTGCCTGTTGGACAAAATACTGATAAATCGGCTTGGCGCTCGCTTGATTCCCCCCATCGCTCAACTGATACGGTGGATTACCGATTATCACATCAAATTTCATATTGAAAATCTCCTCCGGCTTTTTGGTGTGAATCAGCTCGTATGCGTATGTTTCAAGCGATTCATCACGGTCATACTCCGTCTTGGATGCTCCGCAAAAGGCACACTTCTCCCCGCGCCAAACGTGCTTAATCTTCTTGAAACGGATATTCCCCTCGGCACTATCGAATTTTGTAATGGAGTACCGTCCATTCGGGTACTTCGAGCAGTACACACTCCGCCGCGACAATAGCGAGGTCATCTCCGTAATGGCGATGCCGTAAAGCTGCTTATGGAATATGTGATCGATACGCTCATGCAAATCGGTAATTTTCGGCTCAAGCCCGGTGAGCAGCCTTTTTGCAATTTCCCGCAGGAACACTCCGCTCTTGGCGGCAGGATCGAGGAATGTAACCGCTGGGTCGCTGAAAAGCTCCTGCGGCAGCATATCGAGCATCTTGTTAACAATCTCCGGTGGTGTGAACACCTCGTCGTTCGATAAATTGGCAAGGCAGGACAGCACGTCCGGGTTATAAGTATTGGTGTAGAAATCAGCCATTGTCCTGCACCCTCCTGTAGTGTATCGGTGGGTACTCACGAATCGGAAGAGGTATGAACGCCTGAACCTCTTCGTCGTATTCCCAATCAGTCATGGATGACATCATCTGCTGCCCATGCCTCTCCAGCATTTGGTCGAGCCGGTAGTCGCGACGCTTAATCATGCAACCATTTACCGCCGACCACTCAGCGAAGATAATCGGCGTACCATCTGCTTGTTTCAAAGTCAAAGCGTCTCCACAAAGGATGTTATGCCTCAGGATATATTGCATGGCTTCACGACAATCGTCATTTGCATCTTTCTTGCAGATGGCGGTGTATTTCTTGTCCCATATTTTAAACATCCGCTTGCGACAATCATTGACGTTGTCCTGCAATATATCCACGCCGTAAATACTTGTGACAGCAATAATAGCGTACCGTTCATAATCAGCAGCATATTTGCCATAGCGCGATTTCACAACGGCGAGTTTGCGCCGCAGTATTTCTGCAAGAAAATTTCCATCGCCACAAGCCGGTTCGAGGAATCGGCTCTCAATACGCTCAGTTTCCTGCTTTACGAGGTCAAGCATAGCTTTCACTTCGCGCTCGGCAGTAAACACCTCACCGTGGTCAGCGATACGCTGTTTTGATTTTGTCTGTGTCTTTGCCATCAATTTCACCCCTACTGGGGAATAACCCACTCGAACTACTCATTATCAGCCGGCATGGCTTTTTCACTATTATGTATTAGAACATTGAGAAATTTTGACGAAAAAGCGTATTATTTGTTTAGATTTAATATTTAAACAAATAACATGATAAAACCTTCTTCTTAGGCAGGAACACTTAGTGTGTTGCTAAGGGCTCAACTGACGAATCTAATCTGTCAGTTGAGCCCTTTGTTTTCTCCAACTCTATATAAATGGGCGGTATGGGCGGCATGATGTAATCGACACTATTATTACAGCCAGGACTGTCATATCGTTCGTCACCCTCGCCGCTGCTGAGATCTTGGCTAAAAGACTGGGCACTTCTCCGGGGAACGGGCCGATTATTTCCTCTGTTGCATTTTACCTGGCTTGTCCAGTCGCGTCATTGAATAAATTTAAAAAGTCGGTTACCCTGACGATATTCAATATTTGGCCTAATCTTTCATTAAAAAATTTTTTATCACTTACCACCAAATAATCCGGTGTCCAAGCATGAACTGAAGCTATGACGGGTACGTCCCATATATCATCGAGATAGCCTTTATATTCATTTATTATATCATTCCTTGGCTTAATGATAAGAATAGCATAGTCATTGGCCCATTCTGCCAGTTCCCTATAATATTCCCCGCCTTTATCCTCGCCAAACTTATCATAAAAAGCGGATTTTAATTCAAGTAAACAATATTCAGGTATACCTAACCTTATTTTATTGTCCTCGGCCATTTTTAAGATCTGGCGCGGGATACCCCGATAAACAATAGCCGAAAAAAGAGTGCTGGAATCAATCGCTACCTTTATCATTAAGATCCCCATAAATTTTTTCAAATAGCTCTTTACGGTTATTGTCCAGATAAGAGTTTAGATCTCCGGGATTGGGGAATTCTTGACGCAACTGTAGGCCGACCTTGGACGCAAGCGTGTCAATGACGGTTAGTTTTCTGACAGTCATGTTGTTATTTTGAACTTCAAAAATTATTTCGTCACCGGCATTGATATTTAAGGCTCTTCTTGCTTTGCTTGGTATGGTAACCTGACCTTTGCTCGTAACTTTACCAATAATAGAAATCTCAGAAGGGGAAAGATCCCATTCAACTACTCCATCCCTTCTACCCACCCTACCGAAATATCTTCTAAGTTTTTTGGGTTTTTCTTTTAATCCTCTCACAATAAAACACCTTACCTCCTTACGTCTTACATATATTATAATCCATTAGACATATCTAATAAACAATTTTTTGAGCATCGTTACTGTTGATTCTCCTCCAACCGTACCGCCAAAACCGTCATATCATCCATCACACGGCCGCTGCCGCTCAAGGCGAGCTTGACCAGAAGTTCGGCCACTTCTCCGGGGGGCAGGTCGATGATCTCCCCCAGCACGCCGGCCACCCAGTTTTCGTCCTCATGGGCGTTCCGGTGTGCGTCGATGACCCCGTCGGTGACCATGACCATCATATCCTCGTCAGCCAGTTTTTCACGCCGGGAGAAAATACTTATTTCGTTCACAATCCCCACCGGCAGCGAACGGGACCGCACCACGTCCACCCTGCCGCCGCGGACTAAAAAGCTTGGGGCGGCCCCGATTTTAGTTAATTCAGCCCGGGCATGGTAAAGGTTGATTTCCAGCATATCCAGGGTGGCGAAGCTGTCTTCGGGCTCCCGCTGCATCATCACCGAATTAACGGTCCGAATGGCGGGCTCCCCGCCGTACCCGGCCCGCAGCAGTTGTTTGAGCAGTTTAAGGGTGGCGCCGCTTTCAGCCGCCGCCGCCGACCCCGAGCCCATGCCGTCGCTGAGCAGTATTACCAGGCGGCCGCCGGGGAGCTGGACCACGGCGTGCGTATCCCCGGAAACTTTGTTTCCTCCAGCGGCCAGCCGGGAAAGGCCCAGAGCTACGCCATGGTTTATGTCCGGGTAGAGCCGGAAAAGACAGAAGTGTTCTTCGCCGTGACATACGCAGTCCGTAAAGGCCGGAACCAGGTTTTGGCCCGTCAGCCGGCTTAAAAGCGGCGCCACGTCGTAGCGGCATTTCTTCAAACCATAGCAGGCCGGCATGGTAATCTCCACTTCGCACCCATCGGCGACGGGATACAAAAACAGTTCGGACACCGGCAGGCCGGCGTGCTTCAGTTCCCTTTTCAGGTAATCGGCCCGGCGAAGCCAGTGGTCCTTTTCAGCTTCGGCTTCCAGGGCCAACTGCTCCACCACGCCGTTGATACCGCGCAGGTGGCCGGATACCAGTTCCCTGCCTTCCTGCCGGCAGTTTTCCCAGCATTGTTTAAGTCTTTGCAGCCGGTATAAACAGTTCATCCCAACGATCATCTCGCCGGAACGGGAGCACCGTTCGGTAAAGCCCGGGTCCAAATCGGCGGGTCTGATCCTTTCATCGCGCTTGACGGTCTCCCGCAAATACTCCAGGGTGTTTTTGGTGCTTTCGAACTTTTTCCCCCAGCACACCCGCCACAGCGGGCAACCGGCACAGACCATCTCCTTTAATTCCGCCACCAGATCCCCCGGGGCGGTTTTATTGCTCTCCGCTTCCCGAGCTACTCCGGTAAGCTCATAAATGCCGGTAATATCCTTGAATATCCCGGTCCAGCGTTTTAACTGCCCGGAAGAGGGGTTTTCATTCCCCGTCTCACCGCCGCCGGCAAAATCCCAGAGCTGCACCGATGGAAGGTAGTTGCGCAGCCCGTTTAAAAACACTCCCGGCAGCAGGAAAAAAATCAGCACCGCTACGGCGGATTCACCCAGCACCCCCAGGATGTCCCTGCCGCTGCCCAGGTAAACCGTAAGCAGAATACTGCCCATCAGGAAACCGGCCACCACTCCCGTCCGGCCCAGCACCCGGCAGACCCCGCCCAACAAACCGGCGAAGGCGGCGGCCCCCGCTGCGGCGGGTGAAACGGTGTACACCAGCCCCGGGAGCACCCCCATCACGGCGCCCGCCG
Source organism: Bacillota bacterium (assembly GCA_023439185.1). Taxonomy (GTDB): domain Bacteria; phylum Bacillota; class Desulfotomaculia; order Desulfotomaculales; family Desulfallaceae; genus BRH-c8a. The sequence continues at coordinate 147,901 of JAEXOR010000065.1, forward strand.
AGGCCCCCAGGCCTCCCCCCCCGATATACCCGGCCGTCAGCACCACCAATCCAGCCATTACGCCGCCCGGACTGACGGAATGCCATTGCAGTTGCCCCGCCGCCGCCACCAGGCAGGAGAGCGCCAGCACCATGCAAAATAAATCGCCGGCCGGCGCCTGTTTGCGCCGGGCCACCCGATCCAGGCCCGTAAGGGCGTTATAAAAGGCCACCGCCAGAAGCGCTCCGAAAACAGATTCGAACAAAACCCGGATATACTCGTAATTGCTGGGCGCGGTGAGGGCCACGTAACCGGTGCCCATTATCGTCAGCACCGCGAATACCGCCCCCCCCAGCAGCCAACGCAGCCCCGCGGCGCCTGCGGGCAGTGAGTAAGCGGCCAAACCCGCCAACGCCAGCGACGCCGTCCGCGTGATATATTCCCAACCGTCGTTCACCAGATACAACCCCATCGCCGCGCCCAGAAAAACCGGCCAGGCCCTGAGGCGATAAACGGCAAATACCGCCGCCGTCAGCGCCGGCCCGAAGGGGAACAACTCGCCCAGCAGCACGGCCCGGCCCAATAAAAAACCGGCCAGCAGCATTACCGCCGCTTCGGCCAGACCTTTCCACCCCAAACGCGGAATCCCGCCCAGCGGGGATTCCCTGAGAAAATCAAATCGCATCTGTGGCGCGCCGTTATTCTTCTCCAACCGGCTCTGGCCGGTATCCATCCCGTCAAACAAAATTCCACCCCTCTGTACCATAATACGGCGGCTGCCGGCAGCACAGGACCGCGTCTTTTAAAACATTATAGTACAAAAAGATGGAAATGTATTAACTTATTTGGTATTTTATTACAGTTAAATTACGACATCCTTCCCGCTTCGGCGGCAAGTCCGTACAGGATGTCTGTTTCGCTCACCACCACCGAATCCGCGTCCAAACCCTGCAGTACCCGGTTCAGAATTCGGACGCCGGCGGGAATAATGTCGGCCCGCTCCGGCTGCAAACCGGGCAGAGCCTTTCTTTCTGCCAGGGTTAATCCATGCAGCTTTTTATCAAGCCGCTGCACCGTTTCCCGGGTCAGCCGGAATCCATGAATCCGCAGGGGATCATACACCCGCAGATCCATGGAGACAGCCGCCAGGGTGGTCACCGTTCCGCCCACGCCCACCACTTCACCGTAACCGTACCGGCGTACCGCCGTCACCGCCTGCCCGATGGCCCGCCTGATTTGACCGTCACCGTATCCGCCCTCGGCCATGCGCACCGCCCCGGCATTAACGCTGACGCAAAAAGTGCGTCCGTCCGCGGACCAGGTAAATTCCGTGCTCCCGCCGCCGATATCAACCACCACGGCGTTACGCATATTCTCCAAACCGCCCATGACCCCCATAAAGCTTAGCCCGGCTTCCTCTTCGCCGGACAGCACCCGCAAAGTCCGCCCTGTTACGGTGCGCACCGAGCGGACGAATTCGTCCCGGTTGGCGGCGTCGCGCACCGCGCTGGTGGCCGCCAGCACGATATTTTTCGCCCTCAGTTCATCCGCCCGTTTAAGGTATTGTTCCAGAACCGCCAGGGTTTTTTCCACCGTTTCCGGTAACAGCCGGCCTGCGGTGATACCCTGTCCCAGCCGGGTAATCTTTAAATCCGTGTGCAGCGGAACAACCTTGCCCGGTTCATTTACCTCCGCCACCAGCAGCCGCACGGAATTGCTGCCCACGTCAACGGCAGCGACAATCATCGGCCCCACCCCTTGATAATATAAAAAGCATTCCACCAGGAATGCTTCAAGCTGCGTTTTAATTTTTTAACCGCGTCTTCCGGTTCCCCGGCCGCCGCGCTTGGAATCGGTGTTCCGCCGCAAACTCTGCAGCCGCTCGTCGCTGTCCTTCATAAAGCGGTTTATTTTTTCTTCAAATGAAATTTCCGGTTTTCTGCGGCGCGGTTTTTCGATGGCCTGCTTGATGGATAACCCAATTTTACCCCGGGGGTCTACGGAAATGACTTTTACTTTAACCCGGTCACTGACTTTGAAGAAATCATTAATATCTTTTACATATTCCTCAGCAATTTCGGAAATATGCACCAGCCCGGTCAGCCCACCAGGCAATTCGATGAAAGCACCGAAATTTGTAATTCCGGTAACTTTGCCTTCCAAAATATTCCCCGCTTGCACTGGCATGCTACAAAATTTCCCCCTGCCGGACATAAAAGACCTTGATTAATTATATCAAAGCCACGCTTAGTGTCAAGCATGCCGTTCACGAATACCGTTCATTAATCGCTTACTTGCACGCCGGTTGTCCCTGGCGCTTCCGAAGCTCCCGGAGTCACCGGCACGATCCTGGTTTCCCCCGGCTTGACCAGACCCAATTTCTCCCTGGCCACCTGTTCCACGTACGCGTCGGACTGCAGCAGTTCCAACTGTTGACTTAAGCCCCGGTTAACCTCCCGCAGTTGCTGCACCTCGGCCTGAACGGCCTTAAGGTCCCGCTGCATTGTGTAAAGGGAGTCAAAGCGGCCGCTCAGGGATACGGAGACATACACCAGCAACAACGCTACTATCAGCAGCGGCAGCTTGCTGCGGGAAAACTGGAATGTCCGGCGGCGTTTCTGCCCGGCTTTACGCTCGTCGTTGACCACACTATCGCTATACCTGTCCTGCCATGTACCGGTCGTCAACTTGATCACTCTCCTTCGTCATCCGGTCCGAACAACCCCAGGTTTTGTCCCGGGATAACAATGACCACTTCGTAGCCCTTCGCCCTGGCCCTGCCGAACAACGTGGCCACTGTGCTGGCGCTGATTCCCAAACGTTCCGCCACTTGGTCGTTGGAATATCCCATTTCCTTGAGCGTGACCGCCTGTCGTTCCCGAAAACTGAGTTTTTCCGCACCCCTAATCTCAATATGCAATCAGGCCACCTCGCCCGCCCGTCCGCAGATTTAAAGCCAAGATAAGTTATTTATAAACCACTTACTCATGACAATATTACTACAATCTAACTACAAATCTTCTACGTATGTAAAAAATCTCCTGCCAGTCTGAGTTGTTTTTTAAAAAATTTCCATTTCGTAGGGGCGCCCACAAGCAAAAAGCCGGCTGTCAACCGGCTTTTTGCTCTTCCACCAGGGCGAGGTATTCATCCCCCAGCCTGGTAAGGCTGCATATTTTGCTTTTACCCTCGGTGGAAACGTCCACCAGGCCGAGAGCATAAAGCTGCATAATCACGTGGTCCAGCACTGCCCTCTTAACCCTTGAAAGCAGAGACAGGTCTTCCTTGTTCATGCTTCCTTCAGTCACCAGTGCTTCCAGCACCCGGGCGGCCTCGTCGGGCAGCCGGTCCCCCGCCCTGACCAAATAATCCGCCAAAGGCGTTGTGCTTATCATATAAGCATCCCTCCTATATCTATATTGTTGCCTTTTTTCTTAATTGATAAGCAAGCCACTAAATAAATTTTTCGCATGTTTACCGGAACAATTTTTGGAAACACTATTACCAATTGACTAAATAATTGTCTACGTCTGGTTTGACGGCAAACCGGCAACTTATGGCAATACTAATTAATGAGGTGTGAAAATGATGGGTATCAAAAACGGCAAAAAAACCGGCGCGATCATAATCATGCTGCTGCTGGCCTGCACAGGTGTCTTTCACGGCTGGAAACAGTACGGCGTCCAACCCCCGGGGCTGATTCGCCTGCATGTGGTGGCCAACAGCAACACCTTTTATGATCAGGATTTAAAATACCAGGTTAAGGATCGGATCGTTGAGGAAATGTCGGCCTCCTTTAAAAGCGCGGCCGACATGGAGGAAGCCCGGGCTGTTTCCATTGCCGAAAGAACCGTAATTGAGCGTATCGCCCGGGACGAAATCCGGCAGCGGGGATATGATTACCCCGTGCGGGTAGAGCAGGGGACCTACTATTTCCCGGTTAAAACCTATACTGTGCAAGACGGCGGCGGTGTTTCCAGGCTGACCCTGTCCCCGGGGCGGTATGAAGCGGTAAGGGTAATTATCGGCAGCGGGCGGGGAGCCAACTGGTGGTGCGTGCTGTTCCCGCCGCTATGTTTTACCGACGTCAGCCGGTCCCAACCGTCGGTAGCGGTTTCACCCGCCTCGGCGGTGGAAGATGTGGACGCCCCGGCTGACAAAGAAAACTCCGGGCAGCGCTATTCTCCGGTAGTCCGTGATGTCGCTCCGGATCAACAAATCAGCGCGGACAATTCCGGAACACCGCGGATAGAATACCGTTTCCGCATCCTGGAATGGTGGCAAAGGATTTTCAGTTAACGGCTTGCATCTTTTAATAAACCGGTGTATCTTGAAAAGAGAATTTGGAAAAGAAAATATCTGGAGGGTAACAATGCAGCACACCACCAACACCAGAGTCGTTTTTGCCGGTTCTGAGGAAGAAGCCCGGCAACAATACCTCGCCCTGGACATTAAAACCGAGGACCCTGAGGCTGTCTTGGAATGTTACAAGGCGATCGAAGACGAGGAGTTCGACCTGGCCGCGGATTTTAACTTTATCGGTGAGATATCCGTTTCACCGGAGGTAATGGAGGTAATCCGCCAGGACCCGGAGCGGGCTTATGTATTGTACTACCTGGAAAACTAAAAAGTCGGGCGGGTGGAAGCTTCCACCCGCTCATTACTTGCGTTTCAGCACCGCCTTTATTTCCCGCCAGCGCGCCGCCTGAAGCCTATAAAAAGCTTTTACCGGCGCGGGGGTTATTCTTTTAACCGCCGCCGCTGCCAACCCGCCGGCTTTGCCAATGCCTCTGCCCAATAACCGGAAGAGGAAAAGCACACCCAAATACAGCATCCGGAACGGGAAAAACAGCACCTTCATAATCCATGCTATCACCCGTCCGATCCGGCAAAACACCCGGACAATTAGCTCCAAACAAAAAATAATTGCTTTCCTCACCGTCCGGCGGCATAACCAGTGGTAAAAAACAGCGCCGATACCCAAACCCAGGAGCACAAAAAAACGCACCTCGCCCTGGTTATAATACCAGAGCATGGCGTAAACCACCGCCGTCAATATCAGCCAAAATAAAATATCACCCACATGCACGGCTATTTTCCCGGGTCGAAGCAAGTAGCCGGCCCCGGCATAAAAATCATAAATAACCCCCGCCAGCATTCCGGTTAAAATAGTATAAAAAAATAGCATAAACTGTCCGGCTACAGCTTCCGCCACCACTATCACCCCAAGGATTGAGAATCTGCACGCCTATTTTAAAATCCTCTCCATCAGTCCCTTGCTCCTGGCTCCCCTGGAGGCTTTACTTTCGCTGAATACCATGTGGTCCACCCTGCCTTCCACTACCAGGTTCCCTTCCTCCAGATTCAACTGGGTGATGTGCAGATACTCGCCCCGGATCAAAAGGTGCCCCATGTTTGTATCCAGGTTGATTTCCTTTTCATTAAATCCGCCTACATGCTCCACGCCGTCCACAACAAGGTGCTTTCGTTCCGTAAGGAGAAGCCGGTTTTCAAAAACTTGTTTTTGTTCCATTAACCATTCACCTCCGGCCCGGGAACACGGGTCAACAGGTCAACCTGTTTACCAGTGGTTTATCATACAGCAACCCGGATAATAAGATATCAGTTTATATTATGTCCCTGTCCCCAAATTATGCGGAAAATAAAAGGCGCCATCGAAATGGCGCCTTAATCCCAGAGCTTTTGAATATCCACGTCCCGGTAATAAAACCTGATAATGTCCCGGGGGCTTTTCCCCTCTTGGGCCATCTTATTGGCCCCCCACTGGCATAATCCCACTCCGTGCCCGAACCCCTTACCTTCCAGTACCAGGTTGCCTCCCTCAATCGCTGCCCGGGATATCAACATGGATCGTACTTCTTCGCTGCCCAGTGCCAATCTGAGCTGGGGACCGCTGACCGTGGCGGAACCGATTTTCATTTTGGTTATCCTGCCGGAAGGCCCCCTTTCAGCTATATTAACTTCGCTAATATTGCCCGGATCGTTTCCGCTGATTTCCTGTACCGCCGTTCTTACCCGTGCAAGAGGTATTTGGGCCCGCCATTGTTTGTTTTCCGGCGCCGTAACCTCCAGGCAGCCATCCCGCGCTCCGGCCTTGATATATTTTGTGGGCTCTTTAAAATACGCCAGCCCCTCTTCGGCCGAGGCGGATATACCGCCGTCACACGCCGAAAACCAGCCCTTCACATAATCGCCCTGACTGGTGATTACTTCTCCACGGGTGGATTTTACGGCCTCAAGCACCCGGTCATTTATCCTTTCCGGGTTATACGCCTGAAACTCCTCCACATCCGTGGACGCGTCGGTTCCGTGTAACTTTTTAACCCGACCGGCCTGTATGTTTTCCATGGTAAAGGTGCGGGCAACAATCGCCTGTGCCGCTAGGGCGTTCACGGGCCAGGTGGGCTCCATTTCCGCCGCCACCACCCCGGCCAAATACTCTTCCAGCTTAATATCCTTTTTAACGCCCTGTTCCTTTACAAACAGGCTAATGGTAGGTTCTTCATCGGGTGCTCCCGGAACCTGTTCCACGGATTTTCGCTCCGGCGCCCTGGTACAGCCCCAGGCCAAAATCAGCACCATCAATAAGACAATTATTTTTTTGTCCGGTCTCAAAGTGTACCCCTCCCGCACTTTTTTTTATTTTTTGTGCGGAAGGACTAATTTATGCCGTCGGGACCCCTGGTAAAGTAATGAAGTACCCCGGTCAACCGCGCGGCGCCGCAAGGACGCAGACCACCGGCAAATGTGGCCGCGGCAAACCGGATTTTTCCGGCGGGACCAAAAACCGGCGCCTCGCCTCCGGATAACCTGACGTCGTAAATTGCGTTCAGACAGCCGTCTTTAGCGATTAACCAACCGGCCAGTTTTCGTTTCCCGGTCGCCAGCCGGCGCAAGGGAATTATGGTGCTGATGTTAAAGGGTTTTTCCCGTACCCACGGCATCCAGTGCATAACCGCCCTCCTATCCATTTATTGTAAATATTATCATATCAGCGCAAATGCCGCCAGAGGCAATTATGGCTCCTATAAATAATTTAGGCGCCTCAAGCGCCCAAATACTACCAATTACAACCAATTGCATTTTATAATAACAAATCCTATACCCGTGTCTTTTTCCCCATTCTGACTCCTGAAAATAAAAAAGGCCCCTCCCCGGGACCGTTAGTCATCAATTTCCACCTTACTACTTTCGAGCAATTCATATAATTCTGCCGACATCTTGGCCGGCACAGTTTCCCTTATTTCTATTATCTTCAGTTTCAGCAACCGCTGCCCCAATAAAATTTCCAACACGTCTCCAGGTTGGACAACGGTTCCGGCCTTCGCAACCCGATCGTTAACCTTGATCTGTTTGCGATCACATATTTCCTTGGCCAGCGTACGCCTTTTGATAATTCGGGAAACCTTTAAAAATTTATCTAGTCTCAATATATACTATCTTCTTGCCTTCAGACCGGACTAGGAGACCGCGTCGCGCAGAGCCTTACCGGCTTTGAAAACGGGGACCTTGGCGGCGGCGATATTAATTTCCTCACCGGTCTGCGGATTGCGGCCCTTGCGGGCAGCCCTGGCCCGAATTTCAAAGGTTCCGAAACCAACCAATTGGACTTTGTCGCCGCCAGCGAGAGCACTCTCAACCGTTGTCAACAGCGCTGCTACAGCTTTTTCCGCATCCTTCTTGGTTAATTCGGCTTTCTCAGCCACACTGGCAATAAGTTCTGCCTTGTTCATAAGTACCCCCCTCAATAAAGTTTACAGGTAACATAGACTTTACTATTCGCTGTTTTTCAAGGAGTTCCTTCTTTATAGGAAAAATTTTCTGCATTTTTTCATCAATTTTCTTCCTTTTTAGCCTGCTCCCATAAAAAGTCCATTTCCTCCAGAGTCATTTCACTTAACTCACGCCCTTTTTCGGCGGCTTTACGCTCAATATATCTGAACCGGCGATGGAATTTGCCGTTAGTTGTTGTCAGGGCAAGCTCTGGATCAATCCTGAGCAGCCTGGCCACGTTTACCACGGCGAAAAGGATATCCCCCGTTTCCTGTTTGAGGCTTTCCCGGTTTCCGCTTTGCAAAGCTTCCTTCCATTCGTTTAATTCCTCTTCAAGCTTCACCAGGGCTCCCTGATAATCGGGCCAGTCGAAGCCGGTGTTCGCGGCTCTGGCCTGTATTTTATATGCGTGCAGCAGGGCCGGCAGCCCACGGGGTACCCCGTCCAGTATGGAGCGGTTTTGCCCGGCATCACCGCCTCTTTCAGTTTGCTTGATTTTATCCCAGGTGGTGCGGACCTCAGCGCTGTTTTCCAAATGCAGGTCGCCGAAAACGTGCGGATGGCGGCGCACCATCTTGCGGCTTACCTCCGAAACCACGTCGTTAACGTCAAAATACCCGCGTTCACTGGCTATCCGGGCGTGAAACACTATTTGTAATAATAAGTCTCCCAATTCTTCACATAATTTATACATATCTTCCTGCTGGATCGTTTCCAGCACTTCGTACGCTTCCTCAATCAGATAGCGGGTCAGGGTATGGTGATCCTGTTCCCGGTCCCAGGGGCATCCGTTGTCGCTCCTCAGTCTGGCCATGATGCCCACCAGTTCGTCCAGGGGGTACCGGCATTCCTTCCGGGCTCCCGTTACCGGAGGCAGATACAGACTGGTAAGGTGGTCAACCCAGTCAACCCGGTCGATATTATAGAGGGGCATTGTCTCGGCCCTTTCCGCGCCGGGGACGCCCGCGGCCTGCACCAGCGTTACCACGTGTTCGGCGGGATACAGTTCCAGCAGGGCCAGCTTAATGTCCCCCGCCGTCAGCCGGCTGTACACCTGGACCACTATCGCCCCCACCGATGGATTAAGCGGCTGTTCGTCCAGGCGCAGCCCGTCCGCTATCTGTATCCCCCTGACCGGGTCAATGTGCAATGCGGCGTAAACCGCGTCCAAGAAGCTCATCGCCGGTACGATTTCCACCTCTATGCCCAGCCCGGCAGCTTCCCCAATAATGGTTTCCACGGCTGTTTCGGCCACCAGCGGGTGACCCGGCACCGCGTATACCACCGGCCCGGTTTTGGCGGCGGCAAGCACGTGGTCCGCCATGGCCCGGTAGACCTGGTTAAAGTCCGTGCCCGAATCGTAATATGGATCAAAGGATTCAAATTCAATTTGCCGCTCTTTAATCCATTCCACCACCGGGTGCACCGTGGTGCGCAGAAACAGCTTGTCCGCTTCCCGCAGGATGTTCAGGTTTACCGGCGGTAAGGAATCCTTTCCGCCCGGTCCCAGTCCGACTATGGTGATCTTTGACGTCAAAAAAAACCCTCCTGCGCTGATTAATTTCTACCATCAGGGCTATTATACACCAGGACGCGGGAAAAACGTAAGTAGGGGCGACCCTGGCGGTCGCCCGAAGGAATCAAAAACGAATTTTGGACGCCCCCGAGGGGCGCCCCTACATTTTCAACAAGGAGACAATCCGCAAAAAAAAAGCGGCCCATGTTACAGGCCGTCTATTGTTCCATCTGTTTCGCCAGAAATCCGGCCGCTGTTTCGGCCAGTTTCAACTCCAATTCGCCCATGCGCACTTCCGGTTCCCTGGAAGCCAGCACCACCGCCCCGATGGGGTCGCCTTCGGCGATAATCGGCGCGATTACTTCGGCCGAGTACCGGCACTCGTCCTCATCAGCGGTCAGGCACTCCCGGCACAACGGGTCAATACCCGGGTTGCTTATCACAACCGCTTTTCTTTCATCCATAACCTTTTCTATTGCAGCTCCAACAGGTTTATTTAAAAACTCCTTTTTGGATGCTCCGGAAACAGCGATGATGGTGTCCCGGTCGGCGATACAGGCTATGTGGCCCAATGCTTCGTGCAAGGAATCGGCATATTCCTTGGCAAAATCGCCAAGTTCACCGATGGGGGAATACTTCTTTAAGATAACCTCGCCTTCACGATCAACAAAAATCTCCAGGGGATCGCCTTCGCGAATCCTGAGCGTTCTTCTTATCTCCTTGGGGATAACCACTCTGCCGAGGTCATCTATACGACGTACTATACCCGTAGCTTTCATGGGCCGCCCTTTCCCTCCTTTGCAAGAAGATAATTGCGGTTAATCTTTCATAGTTATTATATAACCGGAGGAAGGGAATTATTCATTTTTTTCCAATGGTGTTAATAAATATTTAGCTGAATATTAGCTTTCAGATTCCGCCTTGTCGGCCAGTTTATTCACTATTTCAGCCTTTTCACGGAGTTCTTCCATGTAAGATGTCATTTTAGCCATCATTTTTTCTTCCAGCAGGCCGGCGGAAATGCTGTCCTTAACCTCGGCGAAACTCGCCTGAGTGGCCGGGATCACGTCGTCCAGCCTCATAACGTGGTAACCAAAATCGGTTCTGACTGGTTCAGTGGTAATTTCCCCTTTATTCAGTTTGAAGGCGGCGTCTTCAAATTCCTGCACAAAACCGCTGCCCAGGCTGAAAGGCGGGTATTGGCCGCCATTCTCCTTGCTGCCCGGATCGTCGCTGTACTCCTTGGCCAGTTCGCCAAAGTCAGCTCCCGAGTTCAGCTTGTCCACAACTTGCAAAGCCAGCACCTTGGCGTCGGATTCGGAGCGGTTTTTGCCGTTTGAATGATCACCGGTACCGATTAAAATGTGGCTGACCTGGCGCTGTTCAACCTGGCTGTATTGCTCTTTGTTATCGTCATAATAGGTCTGCATTTCTTCCTCGGTGGGTTCGGGCACGTCGGCGGTTATTTTCTCCTGCAGCTTAACCCAGGCCTGTTGCTGTTTAATTAATTCTTTTAGTTTGGGCTCGTTTAACCCGTAAGAGGCCAGGTATTTTTTATATTCGCCTTCGGAGCCAAGCTGTTCCTTGATGCCCGCCAGCTCGTCCTCAATTTCTTTATCCGTGGGCATCAGTTTCAGGCGTTCCGCTTCCTGCATCACCAGTTCCTGGTCAATCATCTGCGCCAGTACATCTTTTTTAAGCATTTGCTCATACTCTTTACCCTGGTCGCCCTCGAAGCTAAACCCCTGCTGTTCCAGGTTTGTTTTTACGGCCGCCACTTCTTCATCCAACTGCTGGGCGGTGATGCTCTTGCCGTTCACCGTTGCCACCGTGCCGGAGCCGCAGCCCCAAAGCAAAACAAGGCTTAACAGAAGCGCTGCCAACAATATGGTCCTTTTGCGCATCACAATCTCCTCCCCAGTAATAATGCCACCCTCGGGCGGCACCAATTCATTCAATTATATAGCAAACAGAAGTCGGCGGCAACAGCCTGCGTCAATTTCCCATAATTGTCCGACATCCTACGTCAAGCTTCCGACGTCCAACGCCTGACGCCCGACGTCCATCTACCCGGCCATGCTCTGCAGAAAACGTTCCAGTTCCCTGAGCTGCTCATCGGGACTGCGCCCTGCTTCCCGGAACTTGAACCGGATCTCGAAATCACTTTCCGTGTTGCTGAATTTGACCCGGTGCCGGTAACGTTCCCCTACTGCCACCAATCTTTCACCGGTAAGATTGTGATTGCCCGCGAATAACAGCCGGTAAAAACCGCTTTGCCTGCTGATTGATTTAATTTTAAGCCGTCCGGCCATAACCCTGATCCGGGCCACCCGCAACAGGTTGAGCACCGGCGCCGGCAGGTCGCCGAAGCGGTCCACCAATTCTTCCTCCAACTCCGGCACGTCGTCTTCCCGCCGCAGGGAAGCAATCCGCCGGTAAAGCTCGACCTTTTGGTTGGCATCGGTGATGTAATCCGCAGGGATGTATGCTTCCACCGGCAATTCCACCACGGTGTCCACCAACTGCTCCACCTTCTGCCCCCGGGCCTCCTGAACGGCTTCCTCCAGCAGCCGGCAATACATATCAAAGCCGACGGCGGCAATATGACCGTGCTGTTCGGCGCCGAGCAAATTACCGGCGCCCCTGATCTCCAGATCCCGCATGGCGATTTTATAGCCCGAGCCGAATTCGGTGAATTCGCGGATGGCCGCCATTCTCTTTTCCGCCACCTCGTTAATTACCCGGTCCTTACGGAAGGTAAGGTAAGCATAAGCCAGGCGGTTGGCCCGGCCCACCCGGCCCCTGAGCTGGTAAAGCTGGGCCAGGCCAAAGTTATTGGCTTCCTTGACAATCAGTGTGTTAACGTTTGGAATATCCAGGCCGCTCTCAATAATGGTGGTGCAAACCAGAATATCATAAGCGCCGTCAATAAAGTCCAGCATAATTTGCTCCAGCGCCTCTTCGCGCATTTGCCCGTGGGCGGTGATCACGCGGGCTTCCGGCGCCAGGGACTTGATCCAACTGGCTACGCGGTCCAGATCGGCCACCCGGTTGTGCACGAAGTACACCTGCCCGTCCCGGTTCAATTCCCGGCGGATGGCTTCCCTGATTAACACCGGGTCCTCCTCCAGCACGTAAGTCTGCACCGGAAAGCGGTTTTCCGGCGGAGTTTCCAGCAGGCTGGTATCCCGCACGCCCACCAGGGACATATGCAGGGTACGGGGGATGGGCGTGGCTGTCAGGGTCAGCACATCCACGGTTTTGCGCAATTGCTTGAGCTTTTCCTTATGCGACACCCCGAAACGCTGTTCTTCGTCCACCACCACCAGGCCCAGGTCTTTGAAGGAGATATCTTCCTGCACCAGCCGGTGGGTGCCGATGACAATATCAATTTGGCCCGCCGCCAGACCGGTGACTATCTGGCGCTGTTCGCGGTGGGTGCGAAACCGGCTGAGCATCTCCACCTGCACCGGGTAGCGTGAAAAACGTTCCCGGAAGGTATTATAATGCTGCTGCGCCAGGATGGTTGTGGGCACCAGCACCGCCACCTGCTTGCCTTCCATTACCGATTTGAAGGCCGCCCTGAGGGCCACCTCGGTTTTTCCGTAACCCACGTCGCCGCACAGCAGCCGGTCCATGGTGCGCGGGCTCTCCATATCCCGCTTAACCTCGGTGATGGCTTTGGTCTGATCCGCCGTTTCCTCGTAGGGGAAGCTGTCCTCGAATTCCCGCTGCCACACCGTATCCGGGCCGTAAGTATACCCCTGGATGGTTTCCCGGGCGGCGTACAGTTCCAACAAATCCTGGGCGATGTCCCTTACCGCTTCCCTTACCCGGTTTTTTACCCTGGTCCATTCGGCGCCGCCCAGCTTGGACAGCCTGGGCGCGTCGGCTTCGGCGCCCAAATACTTTTGCAGCAAACCCACCTGGTCGGTGGGCACATACAGTTTATCTTCACCGGCGTATTTTATCAACAGGTATTCTTTGCGGATATCGCCGATATCCAGCGGCACAATCCCCTGGTAGCGACCGATGCCATGATTGACGTGCACAACATAATCACCGGTTTTTAAGTCGGTAAAGGGCTCCAGCCGGCTCTCGCTTTCCCGCTGCTGTTCCCGCCGCCTGCGCTTGCGCTGGCCGAAAATTTCACCCTCGGTAATAACCACCAGCCGGGCGTTGACCAGCTCGAAACCGCCGGACAGGTGCCCGTGGGCGATAACCACGTTGCCCGCCTGCACCTCCCGGTCCAGGGATGAAATGTAATACAGGTCCACCTTTTCGTCCCGCAGGGTGTCCAGAAGATGGCTGCCCCGGTCCTTGCCGGTTACCAGCAGTACCACCGCGTTACCATTCCGCCGCCAGTTTCTGATTTCCCCGGCCAGCATATCGGTACGCCCCATGAAGCTGTGCATGGACTTGGCCGTAAAGTTGATAATGTTTTGCGGCCGGATAAAGGGCGCCTGCCGGGGCAGTAAGGAGAAATACACCGCCCGCCTGGCGGACACACCGCCGATAAAGTCGTCCCATTCCATGTAACCCTTCATCTGTCCCGGCAGCACCTTGCCGCCGCCCAGGAGATCGGCATAGGTTTCGGTCCGCTCCCTTTGGATGCTCTGGACAATTTCGCGGATCTTGCCGGGCTCGTAAAGAAAAACCGGCGCCGTCCCGGGCAGGTAATCCAACAGACCAACCGGGCGGGGGTAAAAATAAGGTATAAACAGCTCCAAGCCCGGAAAATAGACCCCGTCGTTAAGCATGTCGGTCAGACGACCGAAATGTTCTTCAAAAAACCGCAGTGCCGCCGGGTCACCGGCCCTGGACAGTTTACGCTGCTGAATCCGGTATTCCGCCCTGACCGCTCCCCGGCCCAACGGCCACGTCTCCCCGGAGACCACAAATTCGCGGGCGGGGAATATGGTCAGCCGGCTAAGTTTATCGCCGGAACGCTGGGAACCGACCTCGAAGTTGCGTATGGAGTCCACTTCATCGTCGAAAAACTCCAACCGCACGGGCATATCCTTGGTCGGCGGATATATATCCACAATACCGCCCCTGGTGCTGAAATGCCCGGGGCTTTCCACCAGGTCCACCCGTTCAAAACCCATGGCCACCAGACGGCCGGCCAGGTCACCGGGATCAAACCGGTCCCCCACAGCCAGTTCAATTTTCATGGCGGCAAAAACTTCGGGGGGGCTGAGCCTGCGCAGCAGCGCCTCCACCGGCGCCACGACAACAACCGGTTTCTCTGCCGGGGAAGAAGTGCAAAAGCTTTCCAGCACCCTTAAACGGCCGGATAACACTTCTTTACCGTGGGCCAGCACGTGGTAAGGCAGCAGCTCATACACCGGAAACTGTTCGATTCGCGCCCCGGGCAGCAGCGACGCCAGATCATCGTACACCTGGCCGGCCTCCGCCTCACCCGCCGTGATCACCAGGGCCGCGGAAAAGGTTTGCTCCGCCAGCGCGGCCACCAGCAGGTTGCGCTGGGCTCCGGTCAAACCGAAGACCTGCTGCTGGCGACAGCCTGTATCAAAGGCTTTGACCAGGCTTGAGTATTCTGCCGTATTGCTGATATTTTTTAGTAACCCTCGCATTAATATCCCGCCGCCCCTACTAACTGCTGATTTCTAAAAAAAAGACATCACAAAAAGAGCTTTAGCTTGTCACAGGCTAAAGCTCTGTTTTAATAATTCCGCTTAGTGTAACCTGTATGGCTGTACAATTCCATCCGCGGAACCGTACATCTCGCTCCGGCAATCGTCACAGATACCGGTAACGTATACATCATTTCCAATTTCAGGTTCATTGTTCATTATATCCCCGGCCGCATTTTCCGTCAAGTCCATGTATCCTTCCCGGTGGGCGGTTGTTTCCGTAACCTTGTAGATAGTGTCGCAGCAATCGCAAATATGGTAAATTCTTTTAGAACGCATTAGTGCAGACATTTCCATCACCCGGTTATATTATTGACGGCGGGTGCGGGTGTTATACCGTTTAAGCGCCGTTAAACCGGTTCATGGCGGACTCGGGACCGCTTTCGATGATTTCCCGCAGCACGTCCGGCACCAGGGCCAGGGCTCGTCTAATCGCTTCCTCTTCACCGGGGGCGGGCCGGTTCAACACCCAGTCCGTAACCTCGGGCCCGTTCGCAGGCGGACGGCCGATTCCCAGGCGAATGCGGACAAAATCGCCGGTACCCAGAATACCGGCAATTGACGACAGCCCCCGATGTCCCCCGGTACCACCCCGGGTGCGGACCCTTAACCGGCCCGGTTCCAAATCCAGATCGTCATAGATTACCGTCAGGTCCGCCGGGGTCAGCTTATACCACCGCAGCAAGCCGGATACCGCCTCACCGCTGAGGTTCATGTAGGTCTGCGGCTTGGCCAGCAGCACTTTTTGCCCCTGGTAGCTGCCCTGACCCACCAGGGCGCGCTGAAAAGAGCGGTCAACCCGTGTTTGCAAATATTCCGCCACCATATCCACCGCCATGAAACCCAGGTTATGCCGGGTGGCGGCATATCGCGCGCCCGGGTTGCCCAAGCCCACCACCAGTTTCATTTCCCCGGGTTTCGTCTTTGGCGTCCGCTTAAAAAAAAATATGTTCACGCACCTCCCCAAACCGGCAAACCCCCTCCAAAACAAGGAGGGGGTTTGCAATTCAGTGACGGATAAT
This sequence comes from Bacillota bacterium, assembly GCA_023439185.1. Taxonomy (GTDB): domain Bacteria; phylum Bacillota; class Desulfotomaculia; order Desulfotomaculales; family Desulfallaceae; genus BRH-c8a. The sequence goes on from JAEXOR010000065.1 coordinate 163,869, forward strand.
CAGTATCCGGCTCAGGCGTTTTCTCCTTCCGCCGCTTCAGCGGTCGGGGTTCCGGCGCCTTCTGCACCCGATTCTTCAGCGGCTTCCGGTTCGGCCTCTGCTCTCTGCGCCACCACCGTCGCCACCATGGCGTCCGGTTCGGACAACACGGTAACGTTTTCAGGCAACTTAAGATCCTGAACGGTAATGGTGTCGCCAACCGTCAACCCGTCCAGGCTGACCGTAACGCTCTGGGGAATATCCCCCGGCAGACACGATACCTGTATTTCCCTCAAACCCTGCTGCAGTATACCACCCGTCACCTCACCGGTAACCTCGACGGGCACCCCCACCTGGATGGCGTTGTCAAGGGAGATCTGATGAAAATCAATATTCCGGTAAACCCGCTTGATGGGATCAACCTGATAATCCTTAACCAGCACTTTCAAATTCCGGGTTTCCCCCTGGCCCGGCCCCAAAACGGTGAGGTCGATAACAGCATTTTGACCCATTATATTCTTCAGGGGTTTGTATTCCATTTCCACCGGAATGCTTCCTACAGCTTTTCCGTACACCACCCCCGGCACCATGTCCTTGCGGGCCAGTTCCTTGCGGTAGCTTTTACCGGTGCGGGCGCGATAATTCACTTGCAGATTAAATTCCACCATTTTTGTAACCTCCTCTGGAATAATATTGCCAAAACATATTTCACCCAAACAATGCCAATATTTACCATGCAAGTCAAGTTAAGGCACTGGTTATATCAACCCGGCCCCCGGCATAACATTTACCAAATTGTATGGGCATAAGGGGGGAATGGCTGTGCGTAAAAGCAAACAATTTATTTCCATGCCCGTAGTTAGTTTGGAAGAGGGCCAGCGAATGGGCAATGTCAAAGATCTGGTGGTAAATCCCGCTGAAAAAAAAGTAGTCGCTCTGGCCGTGGAGCAAAAGGGCTTGTTTAAAGAGCATAAATATATACCCTACAGCAAGGTGCGCAGCGTCGGCGGCGATGCCGTCACGGTCAACCGGGGTGACTCCGCGAAAAAAAGCGGCAACCTGCCGGAAATCATTTCCCTGGTCAAAGACAAAAACAACATCAACGGCACCCGCATCGTCACTGAAAACGGTACCCTGCTCGGTGTAGTGGACGACTATTATGTTAATCTGGCCAGCGGCGAAATCATGGGTATGGAATTCAGCGGTAATTACCTGAATTCAGTTTTTAACGGCAAGGCTTTTTTAGACATCGACCATGTCCTCACCATTGGCAGGGAAATGATCGTGTGTTCCGATGAAGCCCTGGAAAAGGCGGTCAAGCTCGACGGCGGGCTGCAGGAAAAACTGCGCGGCGTTAAAGAGTCTACGGGACATATTTGGGAATCCACCAAAAAAAGAACCAGGGAACTGGGCGGGGCGGTTAATAAGCCTCTCGCCCGCATCAAACGGACCAAAAATGATGAACCGGAGCCGCCGGACCCGGAACAACCCGGCAACGATCCGCCCCGGGATAATCCGCCCGGGTGATTTAAAGGATGCCTTTTTAGTCAAAAAGTTTGCTTACCGAAAGGTCCTCGTGGATTCTGATAATAGCTTCGCCCAGCAGGGGCGCCACCGACAGAATTTTGATCTTGTCAATCATTTTGTGTTTCGGCAGTGCTATGGTATTGGTTACCAGCACCTCCTTGATGGGCGCTTTGTCCAGCCTGTCCACCGCCGGGCCGCTTAAAACCGGGTGGGTACAGCCCACGAAAATATCAGTCGCGCCGAACTTTTTCAACGCTTCGGCGCCATGGGTAATGGTTCCGGCGGTATCAATAATGTCATCAATCATCAGTACTCTTTTGCCCTGGATGTCGCCGATAATGTTCATTACCTCGGATACGTTGGGTTCGGGGCGTCTTTTATCGATAATGGCCAGCGGGGCGCCGATTCTTTCGGCCAGGTCCCTGGCCCGCTGAACGCTGCCCAGGTCCGGACTCACCACCACCACGTCATCAAGCTGCTGCTGCATAAAATACTGAGCCAACAGGGGTACGCCGGGGAGATGGTCCACCGGAATGTCAAAAAAGCCCTGGATCTGCCCGGCATGCAGATCCATGGTAATCACCCGTCTGGCGCCGCTGGCATACAGCAGGTTGGAAACCAGCTTGGCGGTAATCGGATCCCGGGCCCTGGTTTTACGATCCTGCCTGGCGTACCCATAATAGGGGATCACGGCGGTGATGCGGCGGGCTGAAGCCCGGCGCACCGCGTCCACCATCACCAGCAATTCCATCAGGTGTTCGTTTACCGGCTCACTGGTGGGCTGGATAATAAAAACGTCGGCCCCGCGGACGCTTTCGTTTATTTTAACCTGGATCTCCCCGTCGCTGAAACGGGAAACCCGGGCCGCGCCCACCGAAACGCCCAGGTACTGGGCTATTTCCTCCGCCAGCGCGGGGTTGGCGTTGCCGGTAAAAATTTTTAACCTTTGTCGGGATGACATCAAGGACGTACCTCCAAGTTCGCGCGATATCCACTTCGAATTTCACTTTGATTAATTTTCTTGCCCTATATAACTTAACCTTACTCGGTTTTGTCCTGTGCTGCCGCCGGTTTTTTCCTGGCTTTCCAGTCGGCGATATTTTTTTGTTTATCCCGGGCCACGCCCAGCGCGCCCGGCGGCACATCCCTGGTGATGGTGGACCCGGCCCCGGTGACCGCTCCGGCGCCCACGTGCAAAGGAGCCACCAGGTTGGTGTTGCTGCCGATAAAAGCGCCGTCACCAATTCGGGTGACGGATTTTTTCTCCCCGTCATAATTACAGGTAATGGTACCGGCCCCTATATTCACATCTCTGCCCACGTCGGCGTCCCCCACATAACTAAGGTGGGGAACCTTGGTGCCGTCACCCAGAAAAGCCTTTTTCAGTTCCACAAAATCGCCGACCTTAACTTCCCTGCCCAGTACACAGCCCGGCCTGATGTAGGCGAAGGGACCGATATTGCATCCATCGGCCACCGAACTGTTCATAACAACAGAATTGTTTACCGTAACTTGGCAACCCAGGTCGGCGTCCTGCAACCTGGAAGAGGGCCCTATTATACAATTCTCGCCAATTTTCGATTTTCCTTCAATGATTGTAAAGGGATAAATCACGGTATCCATGCCTATTTCAACGTCGGGATCTATGTAAGTGTTGTCCGGATCCAGCACAGTCACACCGGACAACATCAGCCGTTCCAGGACCCGGCGGCGCAGCACCTTCTCCGCCGCGGCAAGCTGACACCGGTCATTGACGCCGGATATTTCCGCGGGATCGTCCACTGTCACCGCCCCCACCGGTTCTCCCCGGTCAACGTAATAACCAATGATATCGGTAAGGTAGTATTCCCCCTGGGCGTTATCAGGCCGCAGCGCGGCCAACGCTTCGAACAGTCCGGCGCCCCGGAAGCAATAGACCCCGGTATTGATCTCCCGTACCGTCAGCTCTTCAGGAGCGGCGTCTTTTTGTTCCACTATTTTTCGCACCAGGCCGCCGGCACCGCGAATAACCCGTCCATAGCCCGCGGGCTGTTCCAGAACGGCGGTGAGGACGGTGGCCGCGTTCTGAGCGGCCTTATGACAACGGCAGAGTTCGGCAAGGGTTTGGGGCCGCAACAGCGGTGTGTCGCCGCACACCACCAGTATATCGCCGTTAAATTCGTCCAAGGCAGGGCGGGCCTGCATCAGGGCATGCGCGGTGCCCAGTTGTTCGTCCTGCCGGGCGTATTCAACCGCACCGCCAAGCAGTTCCTTTACCCTGTCGCCCTGTTGGCCGACCACCAGGACTGTTTTTCGCACCCCTGTTTCCCGAACCGCCGCCAGCACATGTTCAATCATGGCCCGCCCGCAAACCCGGTGCAGTACTTTTACCGTGGCGGATTTCATCCGGGTGCCTTTTCCCGCCGCCAGCACCACCGCTGCCAATTGCATGTAGTTTTTAACCCCCCGGGGAGATTCAAAAATTGACACGACCTATATATATTCAATAAAAAAACAATATTACCTGCGCCTGAAAACTCTTTAATCATACGCGCCTTAAATACCGGACTGAAGGACAAAAAGGGACGGCTCCGCGTCCCCTTATTTATATCATCCACATATCAAACTTGCAAAATATTTTCACCGGCCAAGCAAAATAAAGCCCTGCTCTGTTATAACGCTTCGGTATAAGCGTCCAATACGGCGCTCTGAATTATTTCCCGGGCGGAAGAATTAATCGGGTGGGCTATATCCCTGAATTCCCCGCTGGGCGTTTTCCGGCTTGGCATAGCCACAAAAAGCCCGTTCTGACCCTCAACCACCTTCACATCGTGAATGACAAACATGTCGTCTAATGTTACCGAAACTATCGCCTTCATCTTCCCTTCCGCAAGCACCTTGCGTACTCTGACATCGGTAACGTTCATACAATCACCACCTCCCGTAATCCATTTATGCCTAAGTTCATTAAGTATAATTTTTCTCTGTAGAGGATAATTATTCCTGCTGATTAATATATAATTATCGAAATAATTCCAAAAATTATTGCAATTGTTTATAATATCTTAATTTTCCCGCGCTTCGAACCCTCTCCTGGTCAGTTCATCCATGATGCTGAGCACATGAGCCCTGTTTCTTGTTTCCAAAAGCAGCTCCACCCGGGCCTTTTTTAACGGTACCTGGGGGCCAGTACGGTTATGGGATACCGAGATAATATTCGACTGCATGGAGGCAATGGTTTCCAGCATATTTTGCAACGCGCCGGGCCGGTCGTCCAACAAGGCCTGCAAATAAACGCGTCGCCCGGAGCGGAGCAAACCGCGCTCAATCAGGATGGATACGGTATTAATGTCAATGTTGCCGCCGCTGATTACCACGGCCACATTGGCGCCGGGCAATGAAATACGCCGTTGCAGCAAAGCGGCCAGCCCCGCGGCTCCGGCCCCTTCCACCACCATCTTGGACCGCTCCAGCAGCATTGTAATGGCCCGGGCGATTTCTTCATCATCCACCGTAACCAGTTCATCCACGTAGCGGCTGATCAGCTCAAAGGTCAGCCTGCCCGGACGACATACCGCTATGCCGTCGGCCAGAGTACAGGCCGGCCCCAATTCCTGCCAGCAACCCTGCCGGCAGCTCTCATACATGGCCGGAGCGCCGGCGGACTGGACCCCGAAAACTTTTATTTCCGGGCGGCGACTTTTCACCGCCAGCGCCGTACCCGCCAATAGCCCCCCGCCCCCCACCGGCACCACCACCGCTTCAAGCTGCGGCAGTTGTTCCAGCAGTTCCAAACCCACCGTTCCCTGGCCGGTGATAATGTCCGGATCGTCAAACCCGTGGATAAAAACGGCCCCGGTTTGCTTGTGGAGTAACTCGGCTCCGGCAAAGGCTTCATCGTACCCCAGGCCGGCCAGTACCACGGTGGCGCCGTATTCCCGGGTGGCTTCCACCTTGGAAATCGGCGCGGTTACCGGCATTACCACCGTGGCCTCAATCCCGGCCCGGGCGGCGGCATATGCCACTCCCTGGGCGTGGTTGCCCGCCGACGCGGTGACCACGCCCCGCTTTCGCTGCTCACCGGTGAGTCGGGTGATCTTGTAATAGGCGCCCCTGATTTTAAAAGAGCCGGTTTTTTGCAAGTTTTCCGCTTTAAAAAAAATATTGCTGCCTGTCAACCCGCTGAAGGTGCGGGAATAATCCACCGGTGTCCGGTGAATCACTCCTTCAAGCACTTTGGCGGCATTTTCAATTCCTGCCGGGGTCAGGGACACGGGAAACATCTCTCCAGACTTGTTTGCCACTATTTTCCCCCACCTTTTCCCGGGAATATACATTTTTACATGTATTCAAAAGTCAGGAGTCAGAATATGTAAAACACTTGTCGGGCCCCCCCCCGCGGCCGCCCCTACAATGCCGTTAAAATACAAATGCCCCGGACAGCTTTACGCCTAACCGGGGTATTATCGGGCTACTTCATCACAAATATATTTTTCGGCTGATATATGATACATTCCCATAATAGCCGAAAGTTAGGAGTGCTGGTTTTATCTAGGCCAATTCCAGTTGGTTGCACACCAGCTCCAGGTCACTGGGCTTATCCACGTCGACGCCCACCTCGGGATACAGGCTGATTACCACCCGGCCCTTTAGCCCCAGCAAGCGGGAAACCGTATGTTGGGCTTCTTCCAGAGTGATATTTTTCATTAAAAACTTAACCAGGAATAAAAAGCCCACCAGGCGGCACATCTGCAGCGGACTCTTTCTGGCGTCCACCAGTTTCTGCCCCCTGGGCATACACTCCTCAACTACATTGGGATTGAGTAGGAATATGTTACCCCCGGTATATACGCCTTCCTTGAGCTGCACATAAGTGCGCTGGGAGGATTTGAACCGGTCTTCCACCGCTTCCCGGGGCACAATGGGATAATATAAATCGGCGTCAGCCCCATCGCACAAATCAAGAAAATCATCAATCGCCCGGGGAGTGATCAGCGGAATATCCGAGGTAAGCAGCAGCACCCGACTTGCCCCGGGCAATTGCTTCAAACCCAGCAATACATTTTCGGTCAGGCCGCAGCCGTGCTCAACCAGCACCAGTTGATTGCCGCCGTTAAAATGGCGGGCCAGTTCGTCACGGGGTCCTACGATGGCAATCCGGCCTATCCGGCCGCACTGTCGCAGTGCTTCCACCACGTAATCCACCATTAATTTGCCCTTGATGGGAATTAGTGCTTCGTAATCAACCGGACTGCACGGACGCAGGGCGCCGTCGTTCGGGCTGCCGGCCAGCACCAGGGCGTCAATCATGCTTTTCCCTTTCCTCCCCCATGGCCGATAAAAGCAACTGCTCGGCATTTTCGATATGCTCACGCGCCAGACTGGACGCCAATTCAACATTGCGATCGCTGATGGCCTCAACAATGCTCCTGTGCTCCTCAACGGCGTCCTTGCTCCGCCCGGGCACCGCCAGCGAGGTGGTGCGGAAGCGCTGAATTTGCTCCTTCAGGTGAGTGACAATCTGTACCAGGCGCTGATTGCGGCTGGCCTTATAGATCAAATCATGAAAATCGGTGTCCTTGGCCACCAATATGTCCAGGTTATCGCCATGGCTGACTTCATAAATCTGCAGCACAGCCCGCTCCATATCTTCCAGTTCGTCGGCGGTTACCCTTTCAGCCGCCAGTCCCGCCGCCAAACCTTCCAGCGCGGCGCGTACTTCAAAAACATCCACTATATCCTTAACGGAATAACTGGCCACGTAAGCGCCCTTGCGGGGGATCATCACCACAAAGCCTTCCAGTTCCAGCTTCCGGATGGCCTCCCGTACCGGGGTGCGGCTGACGCCCATTTCATCCGCCAGTTGGACTTCCATTAAACGCTCCCCTGGTCCAAGCCGGCCTTGAATAATCGCTTCCCGGAGAGTCTCAAACACGATCTCCCGCAGCGGCTTATAACTGTCCAGCTTAATCGGCACCAACCTGGGCTGTTCCAACTTCCCCACCCCCCTTAATTACTAAATTTTATTTTACCACCGACAAGTTATTTTGTGCAAGAAAAGCAGTGGCCAGCACCCAATACCTGTCGTTTTTAATTCTGACGGCCGCCCGCACCGCCGACTGCGGGTCGGGGAACAAGCCAAACACGGTGGGACCGCTGCCGCTCATCAGCACACCGGCGGCGCCGGCGGCGGCGATGGCATCCTTAATCAGCCCGATTTCGGAGTGCATGGCCGTCGTGACCCGCTCCAGACTATTGCCCAGATTTCTCGCCACACCGGATAAATCCATATTTTTCACCGCCGTCAGCATCCGCCGGCTGTCCTGCCGGACGGGACCGGGCAATGCGTCGTAACGGCGGTAAACATCCGCCGTGCTGACCCCGAAGGGCGGTCTGACCAGCAGCACCCCGGCCGGAGGAAGCGCCGGCAGCGGAGTAACCAGTTCACCCCGCCCCCGGCACAGGGCCGTGCCGCCCCACAGGCAAAAGGAGACATCCGAACCCAGTTTCGCACCCAGCAGGGATAAGTCATGCATTCCCAAACCCAATTGCCACATTTTATTTAAACCGAGCAGCACCGCGGCGGCGTCCGCCGACCCGCCGGCCAGTCCCGCCGCCAACGGTATTCTTTTAATCAGCCTGATGGCCGCGCCGCCGCGGAAGCCGGTCAGTTGCCGCAATAACTCGGCCGCCCGCCAGGCCAGGTTATCCTGTCCGGCGGTCAGGTCTGCCCCTTCTACGGTCAGGCTAATCTCCGGCGCCGGTTCCAGGCTTACGTCGTCGCATAACGACAGTGTCTGCATCACGGTTGTCAACTCGTGGTACCCGTCCGGCCTGGTATCCGCCACATCCAGCAACAGGTTTATTTTAGCGTGCGCTTTTACCAGCATATCAATCCGCCTTCACCAGGAGTCAGAATTTATTATTAGACCCGAATCAATTGTATTTATAGATTATCCATTGCGTTTAATTGCAGCCATCATTTTGGCAGGATACCTGCGGTTTAGTCATTCTAAATTCTGACTGCTGGCTCCTGACTACTTCTTCAGTATATATAACCCGGTCCGGGCGGACAAGTACGTTAAAACCTTTTAAACATCAGCAAGTCTCATTTTTGGCCCTGCCGGCACATATATTTAAGCTATGGAAAGGAGTGAAACCATGGCTCTGAAAAGCGACGGCGACACCGGCAGACGCCTTGAAATTAACACGGTCACCCGGAAACTGAGTTTTTACGAGGGCGGGCGTTTCATCAAAGAATACCCGGTGGCGGTAGGCAAGCCTTCCACCCCCACGCCGCCGGGCAACTATAAAATTAAAAACAAAGTAACGCAACCCGGCGGCATCCTCGGCACCCGCTGGATGGGGCTTACCATACCGGGAGGTAATTACGGCATTCACGGCACCAGCAACCCTTCCTCCATCGGGACGGCCGCCTCCCTGGGCTGCATCCGCATGTTCAACCACAATGTGGAGGAACTGTTTCCGCAGGTTTCCATAGGCACGCCGGTGACTATTTACAACCGCTCCGTACAGACCGCGGGCAAACCTGCTGTTTCAGCCCCTGCTTCGGGACCGCCGTTAAACGGAGGAAAATCCTACACTGTTAATCCCGGGGACACGCTATGGAATATTGCCCGCAGGTTTAATGTGCCGCTGGATAAACTGATCGCCGCCAACAATCTGACCGATCCCGACCGGTTGCAGCCGGGTCAGGTGTTAACGATACCCTGAACATCCGGAGGTTTGTCGATTGATTGAAATATTATTGCAGGCCCTGGCCGCCGGGCTGGGAACCTGCCTGGGAGCTTCGGCGGTGGTTCTTTTCGGCCGTATTAACGGCCGCACCCTTTCGCTGCTGTTGGGATTCGCCTCCGGAATCATGGTTGCCGTGGTGGTAATGGATCTGCTGCCGGCTTCACTGCGCCACGGAGGCCCGGTTACCTGCCTGACCGGCTTTGCCGGCGGGTTCCTGGTAGTCCGGTTAATTGACTGGGCTTTGCATCTGCTCATACCAGGCGGAAACACGCACCGACTTTACCTGCGCATGGGCTACTTGATCGCCCTGGGGATTGCGCTGCACGATCTGCCCGAGGGAATTGCCATTGCCGCCGGTTATTCAGCCTCCCCCGTGCTGGGCCCGGCTCTGGCCCTGGCCATCGGCCTGCATAACATACCCGAAGGAATGGCCACTGCGGCCCCGCTGCGGGCCGGCGGCATGAGCGGTCCCAAGGTGGTGGCCGTTAACGCCCTGGTAAGCCTGGTGACCCCTTTGGGTACCCTGCTGGGATTGTTTATTCTGCATACCTCGCCGGGGTTTAACGCCCTGCTGCTGGCCCTGGCCGCCGGAGCAATGATTTACATCGTCACGGGCAAACTGATCCCCGTGTCCTATAATAGCCATCGTGTTCCCACATTACTGGGCCTGGCGGCGGGCTCGCTCATGATGCTGCGCCTCGTCTAAAATTGTTTTTTCAACAGCAGCCACGCCCCGCCGGACATTATAGCCGCCCCTGCCACCCGGTGCCAACTGAACGGAATGCGTTCCAAACCGAAAAGCCCCAGATGGTCGATCAAGGCCGCAGTGAACAACTGCCCTACAATAATGGCGGTGGTGGCCGCCGCCACGCCGACGCTAGCCATGCTCCTGACCACCCCGTAAATTATGGCTACGCCCAGAATGCCGCCCAGATAAAAATACCAGGGCACCTCCTGGTACCGGTGCCAGTCCCCGCTGCCCAAACGAAGCGCGAACAATAGAATACCGGCCAGCAATAGCCCCACCAGATGTACTATAAAGGTAGTCTCCAAAAGACCGATTACCTTACCCAAAGCTGTGTTCAAGGAACCTTGAACGGCCATGGCCAGCCCGGCCAAAGCGGCAATAATAAGGGGCAGTAGCTTGATGATGCTCATACTATTCCTCCCGGACGCCAAATGACGCCAGATAATAATTTTTATTATCTGCAGTCCGCCAAAAAAAAATCGGCGTTACCGCCGGAATTCGTATTATCGCGCTCCTCTCCCGAATTTCCACTCCAATAGCCCGGTTTCAACAGTTACTTGTTCACCGTCTTTGTTTACTTTGGCGTTTTTAAGGTCCGGTTTGTTTTTCCAGTCCAGATTAATCTCCCGCTGTACGGGCTGTGGCGCAGAATCAACTTTTTTACCGGATTGCCCGCCATGCGCCGCCGCCTGTCCCTGGGCGCCCATACCCATAAGCGGGCCCAGAAGACTTAACATACCGGCCAGATCCTTTTGACCGCCGCCCGGCATTCCGCCAAGCAGACCCAGCAGCGCGGCGGGATTAAACTGTCCCCCCGGCCCGCCGCCCATACCGGCTGCCGCTACGGCCAGCAGCGGCAGCAACGACTGTAAGTTAATGCCGCCTGCGGGCGATGTACCGGCTTCACTCCGGTTCAGGGCGTTAACCAGGCCCATAAGGTTCAGCAAACTGAGCATGATCAACAGCGAATCATTGTCAACACCGCGCTCGGCCTGGTAGTCCAGAAGACGGAAAAGGGTTTCTTCAATCCCTTCACGCTCGTTTTCCAATACGGACACCCTCCTAAACAACTTATTGCAACTTGTTACAAAGAGAGATTTATTATCCGCCGCCTTCCTTTTTACCAGTCTTGGCCTTACCGGGCTTCGCCCTGTTCTCCATCAGGTTAATAATACCCATCAGGTTAATCAAGCCAAGGAGCACCATAAAACTGTCATTATCCAGGCTGTGTTTGTTTTTGATGTCCAGCAGATCTACCAACATCCGTTCAAGATTTTTATTATCCGCCGGCATAGGTCCCACTCCGCTCTACAGAAGCCCCGGCATTGAAGGGATGTTTATCCCGCCGGTCATCTTGGACAGTTCTTCCCGCACCATTTTCTTGGATTCCCGCATCCCTTCGTTAAAAGCCTCGGTTAACAGCAGGGCCAGTTCCTCCGGATTCTGCAGCAGTTCGGGTTTAAGAAATATCTGCACTACCTCCTGGTTACCGTTCATGGTCAGCTCCACCGCTCCTTCTCCGGCGCTGACCTTTAATGTCATTACTTTTAGCTGTTCCTGCAGTTGTTTAATCATGGTGAACAGGTGATCCATATTCCCAATCATCCAGGCGTCCCCCTAAATTTGTTTTTCTACCCTTACGCTTAAATATATGTGGCTAAACGATCAGCTAACTCAAAAACTATCCCGGTGATAAAAAAAGAGATGGCATTAAAACCATCTCCTGCCATTCCCCGAACAATTTTATTGATTAACCATAATACTCGTCGAAATATTCCTCTCTAGCCCTGGTGCATTCCAGCATCACGTTGTCAATGATCACCGCGCTGGTGTTGAGTATATTTGGATCAAAGGTAAAACGAACCAGAACCTCCCGGGCTTCCGGAGGAGCCGCGGCGTTGATGCACAGCCTGGTGGGGTTATTATCCGGTATCTGAGCGGCAGTATAAGTTTGCGCCGTATATTCAATCTGTTTGCCGAAACGGTCGAAGAAAATTAACTCGGCAGTCAGTGCAAATGATGCTGTCCCGCCAATGAGAGAAATCACCCCGGGAACCTCCATGGCGTCAAAGCACAGACGATAAGTACCGGTAGGCACGATATCTTCCCGAACGGTTTGGAATAAGGAAGCCATTTCGTTGGGAACAGCGCCCATCTGAGCTCCGCCGTTGGCCCGGACTACGTTGCCGGCGCCCCAGTAAATGGGAGTGCTGTCTGTGGCCCAGGCTTCAAAGTTACCGTCCCTCAGGATGTTGACGCCCCTGACGCACTTCTTATCCAGACGCGGGCAAACTTGAACGAATATTTGCCGTTCCTCCACCACTTTAATGCGGAAGATCATTACCCCGGTCTGCTGCAGTCTCGAACCTCTCCTCAGTTCCCAGCGCATATCTATTTTTTTATTGTGCAGTTGGACGAATACGTCGTCTTCATTAACCACCGGCTGCGGGTCATCAAGGGTCACGTCGCTGCTGAAGGGAATATCTTCACCCACGTGTTTGACATGATCGTTCTTATCGACGTAATAAATCTGCTTATGCAGGGTGCCGCTGACCAGTATCTTCTTGACCACCGGCTGCCGGCTATCATGGCAATGCCAGCCGAATCTGTCCCAGCCCTGCTCCTTGATCACGCTATTCCAGCGATCGCCGTTTTCATGAATGAATATCGGCCTGGCTTCAAAGTCATCCAAACGGGCATCAATATGATCTACCTTTTGCGCCAACTCGGGCAAGGTGGCGATATTGTCTACAACGACCTGGACCTCCTCTTCAGCCAGAACCACCGGAACCTTAATCTTTACACACAAGACATTATCCGGTTCGCTGTAAAAATATTGTATTGGCATTCAATAAACCTCCTATTCGGTTAATTAACCTTTAGCTCCGCAGGGAATTCTAATTACCTGGCCCACCCGCAAGTTGTCAGGGTTGAGCCCGGGGTTATGCAGCTTAATTTGTCTGACGCTGGTGCTGTAACGCTGCGCCAACTCAAACAGGGTGTCTCCGGATTTAATGGTGTAGTCGATAATTTCACCGGGAGTGCACTCATCTTCCGGTTCGGGTGCTATGCCAACGCACACTTCGCGCCGCATGGTCTCGGTGACCCGGACCCTGGTTTTAACAACGGCTTCGACATTGACGTCGCAGTTGACCGGCTCGGCGTTGATATACTCAATCATGGACCTGACATCCACATCCATACCCTCCGCGGCGCCCTGAATCTCCACAAAGGTACGGAAATTGAGCTGATGGTGCATGGCGTGCACCGCCTGGTCCTTTTTATCGGACACGTAAACAATCTTCAAATCCACCTGACCGCGAATAATGACTTTATTCCTGATCACTTTGACGTCGGTAACATCGATATCCTCAATTGAAACGTTAATGACCTTGACCGGGCACGGCTTTTTTTCCGGGGTTTCAAAAGTTTCCCTGACTACAACCTGGGATGAATCTTCGCCAATCAGTTCTTCCACGTTCAGTTCAATAGTCTCCACCGTGGAACCGGCGCAACTGGTTACCACCCGTACTTCCCTTGGCTGGGTCACCATGGCGTCCAGTTTGATAACACAGTTCGCCTCAAAGTAAGGGTCGCCCTTGATTTGTACTTCACAATCCTCAATTGCCGCCTTGACAATAACGTCCATATCAGGTTCGGCGCTTTCCACGTCCACAAAGTCCGTGAACTTGATGGTATGGTGCAGGTCATGCACAGACTGTTTGGGAACAGCCCCCACGTACATAATCTGCAGGTCCAGTTCGCCGTCCACGATCACCTTGTTGGCTACCAGGCGGGTCTCAGTGATGGTAACGGTGGAGTCGACATCGAGGATTTTTTCCGGTTCCGGTTTTTCATACGGTTCATCAAAATCACCGCTGACAATAACCTGGGAAGTACCCCGCCCCACCACATCATTGATATGGATGGTGTCATACTCCGCCTCCTGGTCGTCATCTTCCGAAGCAGTCAGCACTTCCACTTCCTGGGCCTCGGTCACCTTGGCCTTCAGTTGCAGCACCGCATTTACATCAAATACCCTGGGATCCTTGTGGCTGGGGGTAACTTTAACGTCTTCCACCACTACGTCGGTTTGGATGTCCATGTCAGGCAGCGCCCCGGGCAAATCAACAAATCCGGTAAAGGGAATCTGACCGTGAAAATGGTGCACGGACTGGTCCGGTTCAAAAGCCACATATACAACCTGCACCGTGACCTTTCCTTCAATAACCGCCTTGTCCGGCAGAAGTCTCGTATCTTTTATTTTGGCCGTCTTGTCTGTGGAAATGATTTGCTCCAAATCAGGTTTGGCATCGGGTATGGTAATGGCGCCGCGAACTACGATTTGCCGGGTGTCTTCACTGACGACCTGGTTTACGGTGATTTTTTCCTTGGTGTAGGCCACACGATTTCCTCCTTTCAACAGATTTCTATAATAATATATGAGGGACTGTCTAAAGTGTGCAGAAAGGGTGAGGTGAAAAAAAGAAAGGCGCGGTTGCGATTGCCGCCGCACGTTTTACCCCGGAGAGTATAGCACCGCCCCCATGCCCTCCTCCAGCGCCAGACAGGACAGGGTTCCGTCCGGCTCGTTAAAAAAACAGGTCAGGATGAACATATTCCCTTTTAAACCCCGCTTAAATCTCTGCAGCATCAGTTCATCCAGGTTGCTCAAAGTTTCTATGGCCATACCCGGTCCCCGCACCACCAGGGTAAACCGTCCGTCTTTTTGCTTGATGAACCGCAGGCTGCATCGCTGGTGGTCCTTTTTTTCCCTGGCCAGTTGTTCAATAAGCCTCAGATAGCTCCTGGTCACCTTCAAAGCGTCTTCTTTACAAGGCAGCAAGGGTCCGATGGCCGGTATATCGTTCAGGAAAGTTAAGGCCACATCATTCGTGCGGTATGATTTCACGTGAAACAACCTCCCCTCCCCCCGACACACCTTTCATTGGACAGGGAGCCCCTGTTACTAAAATTCAATTTCAAGCAAATCCATTACGTTTTGAATACGATTAAAAATGCAGTATGTTTCCGAGCCGGCGAACAAAAGCCCCACCGCTTTATTGTCCGTATTCAACACCAATGACCCGCTGTCTCCGGGCTTGCTCAACATGTCGGCCACCGCCTGATCACTGAACAAAGCCGATTCTTCGTCGGACAGATCAACTTTGATAGTCACTCCGGTGGCTGTCACGTCCCCCGAGGTGAGTCCGCTGGTCCGACCGCTTTTTCGTACCGACATACCGACCCGCGGTTCCTCAGTACCGGACACCCGGCCAATCCCGATGATATCGTCGACAATTACACCGGGGTCGACAGGCCTGGCCGTAGCGCAATCCACAACGTTGAACAGGTCGAGGTTTTTATAGAAACGCAGTTTATAAGCCGGTCTGACTATTTTAAGCAGCCGGTTGGCGGCGGCGGCCACTCCCGCAGCCACCGGGCAGTCCGATAACGACTCGCTTTTTTGCAGGGGAATATACCGTTCCAGTACCGCGATTTTATCCGCATCGGTCCCGCCGTCGTAAGGGCCGGGTTGCGACCCTAAATTGAAAAAACCGGGTGGTGTATACCACTCGGCTTGACTATTAATCCAGCAGGCGTTTTTGTTTCTTCGCCCACAAAGCTTCCGCGCCGGATAACTCCGGCAACTTATACGTTGGGGACATACCTCCGACCCCAAAGCTTCGGCACCAAAGAGGAGGTGTGTCCCCTATCCTCTATAACTCAATAATAACCTCTGCCAAAGAACGCTTGGGCACGTGGTGAACCCCGTCCGGGTCACGCCAGTACTTGATATCTCCTTCGAACCTTTCGATAACCACCGTCTCCGCCGGTTTACCCAGGGCGACAACCGCAAGGACTTCGAACTGTTCCGGAATATCCAGCTCTTTTCTTAACCGCTCCCTGTTAACCGAAGCCAGTACGCATCCACCCAGTCCCATGTTCACCGCGCCCAGCAGGATACTCTGGCAGGCGATGCCAAGGTCCACGTGACAGTAAGCGCTGCCCACCCCCGTGTCGTTCAGCACGATAATATATGCCGCGGGTCTTTCCCCGTCAGCGGGTCCCTTCCAGTCCCTGAGGTAAGCGGCCCAGGCCAGCGTACCGAAGATAACGGCATTTTTCTCCGTTTCACAGGACAATATGTACTTCAGCGGCTGCTTATTGGCGGCTGAGGCCGATAACCGGGCCAGATTGACCAGTTCCGCCAGGGTTTCGCGGGCTATTGCATACCCCTGGACAAACCGGCGGTAGCTGCGATTTTTTGTTACCAGATTCAGCATTTCGTTTACCCCCGTTTATGTAGTTCTTCAAACATAAATTGGACGTCCCTAAAATAATGTCCTGCCGCTAAACGGCAAAAATGCTTTGTGATCAGGGGTCCAGGTTGTAAATGATTACCGGGACCGGGCCTGTTTTCCCCGCAGCTCCGGTTTCAAAGCCGTTTAAGCAAGGAGTAAAGTCGGTGTCCTGTTTTAGCCGCTCACTATTAATATCACCCTGCTCCAGAATATATATTTTCTTGACATACTTTTCCAAAAAAAGCCTGTCAATTTCATCTTCGTCCAACTGTTCCAGCATCAGGTGATTAATCAACTCCATGCTTTCAGCCCGCCGGCCCGCTTTCCTTTGCACGGCGGAAACCTTTTCATATTGCCGCGTCAGGATGTTTATTTCCCTTTCCAGTACGGCACTTGTCCCCAGAAACAAGGTTTCTGAAATGTGACCTCTGATCTTATCCAGGTATACGGCTTTTAGCTGCCGCTGCCTGCTTTCTATTTCCCCGGCCAGTTTCTCGTACCGGTTGTCTGCGTCCCGGACGGTCGATTCCTTTACATAAAGGTGGTACAGCCGATCGCGGAAAGGCACCCCGGCCCCAATTTCCAGCATATCCCGGCGGATTAGACCCGCCAGTTTCGATTCCGTGACATGGTGACTGGAGCATCCCGCGCGCCCGTGACGGTTATAACGGCCGCACACGTACCCTCCCGGCCGGCCGCCTTTTTTACGGTACACATGCCCTGAACCGCAGGCCGCGCAGAAAACCAGTCCGGTAAAAAGGTGCGGGCCGGACGACCGGCGGGATTTACGCCCGGCGCCCGTTAACAAGCGTTTCTCCCGGACCTGTTGAGCCAGTTCAAAGGTTTCCCTGCTGATAACAGCCTCATGTGTTCCAGTCGTCACAACCCACTGCTCGCCGGGCAACTGTCTGATTTTACGGGATTTGAAAGAAACCTTTTCCCTTTTGCCCTGGACGGTATCGCCACAGTAAACCCGGTTGTTGATAATGCGCCGGATATGCTGCCCTTCCCATTGGCTGGCAGCGGGCGCCCGGACATAGCCCTTGTCCTGACCGGGGGTGGGTATGCCCAGACGCTGCATCAAACCGGCCAGGGCCCTATAGCCCCAGCCCCGGATGTACAGCGCGAACAATTCCTTGATTAGCTCCCGGTATCTTTCGTCAACTTCCAGTTTATTTTTATATCGGCCGGATTTGCAATATCCAAAGGGCGCCCGGCCCAGATACTCTCCATTTTGCATCTTTTTTTTCAGGTTGGCCCGTACTTTTTTGGATATGTCGCGGGCGTAATACTCATTAACCCAGGTTTTAATACCAATGGTATCATCGTCGTCATAAGCGCTGTCATACCCGTCCCCCAGGGAAATCAGGCGTACGCATTTCTCCTGCAGGTAATCAAGAAAAAGCAAGGTTTCCCCGTTGTTGCGGCCCAACCTGGACAGATCCTTTACCACCACGATACCCACCCGGCCGCTGTTGATATCGTCCACCAACCGCCCCAGGCCCGGACGGTCGAAGCAGGTGCCCGAGATGTCACTGTCCTCGTAAATAACGGGCTCGCCCAGCCCATTGGACCTGACGTATTCCGTAAGTATACCGCGCTGAGTATGCAGGCTGTCGTCCCGCTCGCCGTTCTCGTTTACGCTCAGCCTGGCGTATACGGCCACATTGACCGTGCCGCCGGTTTCGGGTATTTTTTTACCGGCCATTCCGCTCACCTTGCTTTTGGGTTTTGCTCATCCGGCGGCTGCGGTAGTCCCGGCGGCCTCTGCTGTTCCAACAAAGCCTTGAGCTTACGGTACATCAGGAACAATACCATGTCATCCACCCGCCGGCCTCCGGCCAGCACAGCGATATGTGCTTGTTTTCTCCGCACCCGACCGGGCTGCCCCATATCAAACACCCCCTGTAACAAGCATATGCCCGACTCAGGCAGCCTATATTTTGTCCACGCAAAAACCCGGAAACCTTCCGGGTTAATCGCAGTGCTTTCACCCCAGCTTGCCCAGCAGCGACAAAAGCCGGTACTGGGCTTTTTTAAGCCGTCTTTTCAACACCCGTTTTTCCCTGTCATCCGGACAGCAACGGATCCGCTGCTCCAGATGGTGAATTTCCCTTTCCAGCTCAAGCACGGGCGCATGGTTAATTTGATCTGCCAAAGGTATACCTCCAAAATGAAAAAGCAGGTTTTCCAGTTCCTAAATTATACTACCAAACCCTGTTTAATTACATGTTCAATATGGTGACGCAACCGCCGGGCTGCAATATCGGATCGCCGGATTTGGCCCGGCCGTCGTTGCCGTTACTTTTATTGGCCAAAATATGGTTGTTGGATAGGATCAGTTTAGAGCCGTTTTTTCTATCTTTCACCACCGCTCCGAAGGTTCCGGCGCTGATTTTATAATGACCGATGCTACTGCCCGGCACGGCGGGGCGGATCTTATCCTTTCTTTCCTCCAGCAACCGGACCCGGCCTATTTCCACCACGTCGGTGTTCAGACCGTTAATTTTCGGCGGCACACGGTATCCGCGGGCCAATCCGGCCAACGGCATCTTTTTCTCCACAAATACGATGATGGACGGTTCACCCGTACGGACGTTTCCAACCCGTTTATAACCCACTCCCACGCCCCTGACATTGGGTAAACCAAGGATCTGATACCGTACTTTGTCTAGGGCACGGTGATGTCTATCCATGCGACCTCTCTCCTTTATATGATGCCATTCTATGCGCACGCTGGAAATTTAGCCACCGGCCGGCCCGGATTTGATTTACCGGATGGGTCGGCCGGATTTTATTAATAAGGTGAACGGGGCACGCCGAGACGGTGTTTGCCCCGGGTTTCGATCCCGCCGATACCGTCAAAACCGGTAATTGTACCTGAAATTACTTCCCGTAAAGGGATCGGGTCATAAATCGAGGTATAGGCAACCTTTTCCACCACAAAAACCGGATCGAAAGCATGGATTAATACTCTTTGCGGCGAACTGGCAAAATTGGCCCCGGCGGACAAAAGCGCTTCGTAATGGGATTGGCATGCTCCGGCGAAGATTACCAGATCATCCCGGCTTTTTTCATATTTCCTGGCTGTTTCGACGGCTTTAACAAAGTTATTTGTATTATGATAATTATTAATCTCGGCAAAATTTTTGGTTCCTTTGACAAAACCGTCATGGCCGGTCAGCACCAGCAAATCGGGATGATGCTCAACCAGCAGGTCGTATAATTTTTCAGCCTGTTTGTCCTCAGCGATATGATAACCCTCGGCCGGTATTTTAAGCTGTTTATAAGTGGTCATGCATAAGTCCAGGTAATCATTGTCGCCGTCAATATGCAGCACGCTGCCGGGTACGTCAAAACCTTCCACGTCCCCGGGGCCAGCCGGATCAGTCACCGTTCTCATCAGACTCCTTTGGCGCTCTTCCCTGCGGCGCTTGAATACATGCCGCATGGCTTCATGGTTCTTAGCCAATGTCATCCGCCAGTAATTCGCCACTTTAGACGGTTCAATCAATTCCAGATCCTCTAACGGCGCCGTTGCGCAAAGGCGCACGTCGAGACCTTTTAAAGATGCTATTCTAACGCCTCCGACATCTTCGATATTGGTTACTTTAAAATAAATGTCCTGACTGTACGACTTGCGCCCGACTATGTCACCCACCCTTACTTCTCCCACAGCATCCCCTCCACGGCGCGTTTTTACATTATTATGAATTTGGGACTTAAAGGTGAGTGTCCAAGTGGAAATTAATTGCCAGGTTAAGACAAAGTAACTTTTGCCTTTTTAAGACATATTCTAGATTAATACTCCATTATTTCTCTGAGCAAGCATGTTTTTCTTATCAACCAAGACCATCACTACACGGGAGCATATCTCCCAAAGGGCGGTAATCATAATGTTTGCAGCAGTAATACCGGTTAAAAACGAAGCTGAGAGCCTGGAGCAAGTTGTATATAATCTGGCCGCCAATTCCCTGGAGCTGATTATCCCGGTTTTAAACGGTTGCACCGACAACTCCCTGTCCGTGCTGGAACACGCGCACTGTCCCATCCTGGCGCCGTTCTGTTTTAAAGAACCCCTGGGCATAGACGTCCCCAGGGCTGTCGGCGCCCTGATCGCGCGAAAGCTTGACGTCGAGGGCGTGATTTTTGTGGACGGCGATATGGCCGGCGCCAACAGTACGGTGCTTGGTAAATTAATTAAAGCGGTGCGACAGGGGGTGGATCTGGCCCTTACTGATTGTTACCCGCCATATTTCTACCGTCATTTAAGTCCGCAGGCTTCGTATCTGCTGGATATCCGCCGGAAGCTGAACAATGAACTGGGAATTTTGCACCTAATCGGCTCCGCCACCCCGTCCCACGGCCCCCACGCCGTTTCCGGACGCATGCTGCGCATGACTGAAATAGCCGATTTCGCAATCCCCCCACTGTTACTGGTCAACGCGGCCCGCCATGGTCTGACCGTCAGTCCGGAGGCGGCGCTGCCCCACCTGATGCTCGGTTCTCCCGCCCGCAGCGGCGACCATGCCCGGCGGATTGTGGAAACCATCATCGGCGATTATCTGACCGCCCTGCAGGTACCCAACGGGAAACCGGGAGACAGGACCTTTGCCGGATATGACTACATCGGCTACCACGATCAGCGCCGGTTTGACCTGCTGGAAGACTTCGCCTCCGGCATCATCACCGGCGATTGCTTTGGGGGATAAAAAAGATGCCTGTTGTTGCAAATTGCAACAACAGGCATCCTCGGCATCATCGCAGCTTGCTTCCTTACTTGGTATGCTTATCCGCGACGCAGGACGCGCCATAGGCGTCAGGTTTAATCTTGGCCTGGAATCCGCTTCCGGTTACCATGCCCACCACTTCTTTAATCAAATCCCGTGTTTCCCCCTGGGTGCCCACATCAATGTGGATTTCCACCGGCATTTCCGAATGCCCGTTTTCAGAGAACTGTTTGGCAATCTGACCGCCCAGTTCCAGGCTCAGCGACGTTTCATAGAATATTTTCTGGCGCAGGCTTTTGATTTTGCGGTGTGTCTTTTTGCGGTAATAATAACGGGCCCCTTTACCCAGCCTGTGCACCACCACGGCGCTGATAAAACAGGTGCTGTCCCTGACCATTGAATCGGTGCCGACGATGATTTTATACGAAGATGATGGAAGACCCCTGATATACCGGTGAATATCCTCCATCATTTCCAAAAATGACAACCTGCCCTTGGAGGGACTAATAAAAAACAAGCCGGGCACCTCCTCTTTAAGAGGATGTTCGAAAAAGTCCTTCTCGAACACTCGCTTTTAGTTAATTTTGCTCTCTTCCCGCCGGAGGACGGCATTTGACGTATGCGTCGGCCAGTCTGGCGAACTCATCCAGGCTCAGGGTTTCTCCCCGCCGGCCCGGAGCAATATCCGCCTGCTGGAAGATCCCCGACCACATCTCCCTGGATAATCCTCTGTCGGCGCCGCCCACGGCGTTAAGCAGCGTTTTTCTGCGCTGTTGAAACGCCGCCCGGACCAGGGTGAAAAAAGCATCCCTGTCCAGCACCGGTACCGCCGGTAAATCTCTGACTTCAATTTTAACCACCGCCGAGTCCACTTCCGGGCGGGGGATAAAAACCGTCCGGGGCACACGAAACACCATCTCGGGTCGGGCGTAAAAATTAACCGCCACGGTCAGCGCGCCGTATTCGGATGTATCAGGCCGCGCCGTTATCCTGCGGGCCACCTCTTCCTGCACCATGACGACGATTCTACTGATGGAAGAATGCTTTTCCAACAGGTGCATAATCAGCGGGGTGGTTATATAATAAGGCAGGTTGGCCGCCACCTTGTATTTTAACGCCCCGGCGTTGCTTTTCACCAGGCTGTCAAAATCGGTTTTCAGGGCGTCCGAATGGACAATGCGCACGTTATCAATTCCGGCCATGGTTTCTTCCAGCACGGGGATCAAATTCCGGTCTATTTCCACCGCCAGTACCCGTCCGGCTTTGGCGGCCAGGGAACGGGTAAGCGCGCCAAGTCCCGGCCCTATTTCCACCACTGTATCGGCAGGGCCGGGGGCAACAGATTCAATAATCTTTTTGATTATATTACCATCAATTAAAAAATTTTGACCCAGGCTTTTTTTAATTCTGAAACCGTGGCGGGCAATCAGTTCCCTGACCACACCGGGTGAAACGGGGTCCATGGCTTGAGCCTCCGAAGGAAACACTATGCTAATAACATATTTCTTTTCACTACTATCATAACCTTTTCTGCGGTAAAGTCAAAAAAGAAAGGGCTTGCGCCCTTTCTTCATTCCAGTACATATACCCTCACATTTCTGACTCCCCAGCGTCTGGCTTCATCCCTGGTATCCAAAAAAACATCAATGCGGTTTCCCTTGACCTTGCCGCCCACATCCATGGCCCGGCACTGACCATACCCTTCCACGTACAACTTGGTCCCCAGCGGTATCACCTTGGGGTCAACCGCCACTATCCCCACCTGGGGTTTAATCCCGGTGGCGGTATTCCTTCCGGTATGTGTATATGCCGTGGATACCATGTCATAGGCTCTGGAAAACCTGATATCCATGCCGCCCCGGGAAGCTACCTGCAGCGCACCCACTTTCACAATCTGATCAACCGGTTTTTTGATCACCGTACTGGCCACCAGGCGCCGCGCGGTTTCTTCGCCGTTTGTGTATGTTACCTCCCATGACTGACGTTCCAGACCCTCGATTCCCTGCTGCACCACCTGGGTAATGCCCCGGGCGATTTTACCGTCGTTTTCCCGGCGCACATTATACTTGACGGGCGTTTCTTCATCTATGGTCTGCACCCTGACCAGATCCACCTTTACGAACATCTCCGGTGCCAATTTGGTTTCCGGAGCCGGTGAAACAATATCCAGTTCTCCCAGCTGCAAATTATTTTCACTGATCAAATCACCCACGGTTTCGGCCGCCGTGGTAATCAGGCTTTGCTCTCCGGCAACCTGCAGAGTCACCGGTACGGCCTTGCGCACCACCACCGTCATCCCATCCTGCAGCGGGGTATCCGGCAGAGGTGTCACCTTATCCTTTTCACCCAGTTCAATACCTTGATCACGCAGCAGCTCACCGACATCGCCGGCAAAGGTGACAACCTCAAGCTGCGCTCCCTCCGTCTGCAGAATAACATTACTCTGAGCACTGGTATAGGCCGTAAATATAGTCATTACTAAAACCAAAACCGCAAACCCGGCCGCCACTACGCGCGTGGCAATCAAGTTGTCGGCTGACCGAACCAAAGAGCTTTTTCCGCTGTTTCCCTTATCTTTACTATCCACCAGATAACAAACCTCCCAAGTTTCAAATGTCCGGCATTAATCAGCCGGATTTGAGAACTCTGTATGCTATTATTCGCCGTGCACAGGCAAATATCCTTCCCCAGTATTTTTTTTCCAACTACCCAAAAATATCTCTAACCGCAGGCGATCCGGCACACAGCAAAAAAAAATTTTGCCTGCCGGTTTTTTCCATGCCCGTCTGTGAGATGTGTTTTTACACTGTAACACCTTGGGGATGATTTGAAAACCCTTTCTACTTTATAACATAAAAACTTCCACGGCGTTGTCGATATAACAAGCACCGTGGAAGTACGCCCAATCATCCTTACCTGTTCAGCAAACTGCCCACATATTTTAAAAGCTCATTGGCGCAAATGCTGCAGTAACCGTGCTCGTCAATTAACTTGGCGCTTACTTCGTTCATCCGTTTAAGCTGCTCCACATCAGGAGTTTTGGTTGAAGTGGTAATTTTAACCACATCCTTTAAATCGGCAAACAATTTCTTTTCCACCGCTTCGCGCAATCTCTCGTGGGATTTGTAATCAAACCGCAGGCCTTTTCTGGCGTATACCGACAGCCTGATTAGTATTTCCTCGCGGAAACTTTTCTTAACGCTTTCCGCCACCCCGATTTGCTCCTCAATGGAACGCATCAGTTTTTCATCCGGGTTCATTTCTTCGTCGGTGATGGGGTCTTTTAATTTCACTCCGTTGCAGAACGCCTCCACGTTATCCAGGTAGTTATCGAATAAGATCCGGGCCGACTCCTCGTAAGAATACACAAACGCTTTTTGCACTTCTTTTTTGGCCAGTTCGTCGTACTCCTTGCGGGCTACGGATATAAAATTAAGCAGGCGGTCCTTTTCCTCTTTGTTAATGGACGGGTGCTGATCCAAACCGTCTTTTAGCGCCCTCAAAACATCCAGCGGATTGATGCAGCGGGTCGACGTGCGAATTAAAGCGGAACTGAGCCGGTTGATTACATACCGGGGGTCGACACCGCTCATGCCCTCATCCTGGTGTTCAGCTTTAAGCTCGGTAACGTCCTTGATTTTAAATCCTTCCACATCCTGACCGTCATACAGTTTCATTTTCTTTACCAGGTCCATACCCTGCTTTTTGCTCTCTTTCAACCGGCTCAGCACGGAGAATATGCTGGCCACCTTCAGGGCGTGGGGAGCAATATGGATATCCTTCAGATCGCTTTGCTTGATTAGTTTGTCGTAAATCTTAATCTCATCACTGACCCGCAGATTGTAAGGTATTTTCATCACAATAATCCTTGACTGCAGCGCTTCGTTTTTCTTGTTGCCGATAAAAGCCCGGTACTCATTTTCGTTGGTGTGCGCCACGATCATTTCATTGAATGTATACTCATAGTGCCAAATATGCCGGCACTTAATTTTCCACTTTGGTACAGGCAACTTCACAGTTTGCCCGCCGGTTTTTTCCTTCAGCTAAATCATTCATAGCGATATCATAGGAAATCTTCGCCAACGTCTTGTATAATTCATCTTCCCGCCTCTCACGGTGCTGCTCGTCCTTAACCTTAACGGGTAAAATGGTAATGTTACCGTAAGGGCCTTTGATGATCATAAGCAACCTCTCCGCTTGTTTTTTTATAAACATATGCGTTAACTGGTTGTCCACTTGCCAAAGTAATAAAAGCCAGCTTCCTCTATGAAGTGCTGACTGAACCGCAGACTATAGAGTATCAGCTTTAAAAAAACTTAACCCTCGGCGCCGCCGGGGGTTTTTTCTTCGCCTTGGATTACCTCGCCGTTAAAAATCACGGTCAACGTCTCCGGAGCATTGAAAAACGTGTAGTAAATGTTTCTCAGGTTATCCTTCACTTCTACCGGTAGGTATTCCACTTCAGAATCTATATCCTCCCGGACAGCCCTGTAATCCTCGCGGTAGTCCTGTTCCAACTCTTGCCTTTCCTCGTCGGTCAAGTCATAATCGGCATCCCCTTCCAGTTCCGATTTGACGTATTCATCCTCGCTGACAAAAAATTCTTCGCCAAACTTATCCCGCAGCCGGCGTTCACGACGCTCAATTTCTTCATTAATAGCCTTGTCGGTTTCTTCTTTAAGTAAGTCTTCAAAATACCACTCCACTTGGTAACTCAGTGAATCACCATGATTCTTTTCCCATTTGTAATGGGCTTCCATCATAATCCCCCAGGCAAATTTCTCAAGCTCGTTTTCCAGGATTATTTGCATTTCTTAGCCCCCTTTTTCAGTCAAGTCGGCTTATGGCATCTTGCACCTGGCGCAGTATTTCCTGCAACTCAGCTCTGGCATGTGTTTTTTCAGCCGGGTTTAGTTTTTTCCAGCGTTTGAACAGCTTCTTAACATCATTGCCGGTTTTCTTAGCCAACGCAGTAGCGGGAGTTTTGACAACATTAAGGCTGGCCAGATACTCCCCCGCCCTCTCCAACGCTTGCTGACCGGTCAGACTGTTTTGCATAATCTCCTGGAATAAAGCTTTTTGGTTTTCGGGTCCCTTCTTCAACTGGTTTAGAGCCCGGGCGTGCATTTCGTTTAAGCCGGCCTCGCAAAAGCTCTGCTTCATTTCCGCCGGAAGCTTTAAAATACTTAATAACTGGTTTACCCGTGCTTTTCCGTAACCTAACCGCCGGCCCACTTCTTCCAGGGTCAAGGCCTTGCCGGTGGTCAGCTTCGAATGTTCAATTAAATCTTTGATGGCCAGGGCTTTTTCTACAGCAGTCAAATCCTTGCGCTGGATATTTT
Organism: Bacillota bacterium; assembly: GCA_023439185.1. Lineage (GTDB taxonomy): Bacteria > Bacillota > Desulfotomaculia > Desulfotomaculales > Desulfallaceae > BRH-c8a. The sequence continues at coordinate 190,237 of JAEXOR010000065.1, forward strand.
CAATAAGGGCGTCAAGCATTATTTCTTCTTCGGTCTGTCCGTCAACTACAATGGAAGGGATTGTTTTCAACCCTGCCATTGTGGAAGCTCGCCACCGGCGCTCACCGGCGATAATCTCATAATAGCCCGGGCGCCCCGCCGGCTTAATCCTGATGGGCTGCAGCACGCCCCGTTCACGAATGGACGCGGCTAATTCCTCAATATCCTTAAATTGCTTCCTTGGCTGTGCCTCCCGGGGAGAAATTTTTTCAATTTCTATTTCCCTGACCCTTTGGTGTGAAGACTTTAAAAAAAGCTCCACTACCCTGCCGGCTCCATCTTGCCTTTCTTCCTGACTTACCTTATCGTTGATCATACGGCCTCACCGGCCTCACCGTGCATCCGCAGCATTTCCAACGCCAGGGCGTCGTACTCCAGCGCCCCGGAGCTGGACGCGGCGTATTTCTTCGCCGCCATTCCTTCCCGGCTCGCCTCCAGCAGCTTGCTGTTTACCCTGATCTCGCATTCGAAAACCCTGTCGCGATAGCTGTCCCTGACTTCCCTAATCATCCGTTTATCCTCATTCCGGCGATAATCAACCAGCGTTAATAACAGGATCCAGCCGGCCAGGTTAGGGTTAATGCGGCGCTTAACCTTTTCGATAATCTCTAACAGCTTAGCCGCGCCGGACATGGCAAAAGCCTGTGGCTGCAAGGGTATAATCACTTCATCCGCGGCGCCCAAACTGTTGATTGTAAGGACCCCAAGGTTCGGCGGCGTGTCAATAATAATGTAATCATACCGGTCCATTTGCTCAGTCAATGACCACCTTAGTAACTGATCGCGGCCGATATCCCCGGCCAGCTCCGCCTCAGCGGCAGCCAGCATGATACTTGACGGGATAATGTGCAGCCCGGGTATTTCCGTTTCCCTGATCAGTATGTCGGCCGGCTCTTTTTCCATAATTAATTCATAAGTTCCCTGTTCGTTGTCCCCCAGTTTGATACCTAACCCGCTGCTCAAATTGGCCTGGGGGTCAAGGTCCACCAGCAAAACCTTTTTACCTCTTTCAGCCAGCGAAGCCCCAATGTTTATGCAACTGGTGGTCTTCGCGGTTCCCCCTTTCTGATTGGCAATAGCGATAATCCGAGACATATATACACCTCCCCTGTCTTATAAAAACAAAAAACCGGGTTGACCGGCTTTAGCAACTTTCTTTTTCCACATTCGCTGACAGCGTTGAAATGCCTTGCACCCTGTGGGCGTATATCCCTTTTCCGCTTCTTTGCGTGAAACAGGTCTATATGGTTCACAGAAGGGCACCAGGCCGTCGCATAGTTCCTGCCGGCGGTAATCGTCCTGGCAAGGTCCTGGCGGACTCATCCATAAAGTCTTCACATGCCCTTCATCAATGATAATTTCGTTTCCCGTTTTTGTTCGTGTGGACTGAAAGTAACCGCTGCTAATTGGATATCCAGGCGTTCTAATTCTTGTTATGTTTTTAAGAACTTGCTGTTCGACATTTGTTCTGCCGTCAGCCACTTCAACCCTATTTGTGCGATCTGCCGGGTCATCGTCAATAATATAGGATCCAAAGGCCGGGTTTTTGATGGCCATAATACGAATGACCTCCTTTCCCTAAAACTGTCCTTAAATAAAAAAGAGAACCTAATGTTTCTGATGTTATAGGTCACATCTTCAATTCTTTCTTTGACTCCGATCATATGAACATCCTTCGCTTTCTTATTCGAAATTCTCTTTTTTACTCCATATCCCGTTAGTAAAGTTTTGAAGAAAGTCTTGTATTACAGCTGTTTTTTCTAATGGTTCTTGAACAATATTATGTAGATATTCGTGATTTTCTGAGCTAACATCCCCAACTGAAAAGTGTAGACCACAGCCATGACATTGAAAATTCATGGCTCTAGGGTCATCCTCATTTTCGCCAACATATGAATAATTTTCTAGCATTTTTGCTTCAGCACCACAAAACGGGCAATAATTTAATGCAATAGATTTCGTAATTTTCCCAACAGTAATTTTAAACATAGTACCACCTCTTAATCATAAATTTCCTTACTGCATTTTTTTGCCGAATTATCCACCAACTTACTACGCACCAACTTGCTCACGGACTCCGTCAGCACCGGCCGGCCGTATCTAAATTTGATTACGCCCTGGCTGCAGAGTTCATGCAGTTTAGCGATAACCAGATCGTTAAAGTTTCCCACCAACCGGCAGCATGCTTTTTCAATACCGGTTTCCTTCAGGGCCGAAACGATACCCAGGCCTCTCACCACACGGAACTTCCAGATTATCTTGCACTTGCCTTTATCCACTGTCAATACTCCGTCGTCAATCCTTACCTCCAACGGTTTCGGTTCATATCCGTTTTTTAGTTTATCAACAAGTTTGGGGTTAACAGACTTGAGCTTCGGCAGATCCAGGTCCGTCAGATTGATGTGATAATCAACACTGCGGCATATGTTTGCTATGTTCCTGACGGAGGGGTAAACAATGGGATGATCGCCCAGGGCGTAAACGGCGCCGATTATTGCTCGGTCCAGTTGACTTAGCAGTCCGTCGCTGCTTGTTTGGGCCATGGCGGCGGCAGTTTGTCTTGCCGGCCAGGTTAGGTCCTCTTTGCTTTTGACTTTGTATGAGCTGCTGTTATGGGAGTCTATTATGTACCAGGTATCCAGCGCCACTTTGCCGGTAAGGGCATCCTGGGCGTGAACAACAATTTTTTCTCCGGGGAAGTGGCGCCGAGGATTAAAGGTTACCTTAGAGTCGTCAAATACGTCGTTGTGCTGTATGGCGTCCGGACCGACCCATCTGGCGCGCATTTTGGCAACCGCGCTAAGGGCAGTTGAGATTTTAACCCGGTTAATCGAAAGCCTGCCGTTACCGTCAAAAACAAAAACACTTCTATCTAAAACCGGAACCGGGTTGTGAGTCTCCGTAGCAGCCTGGCTCAAAAAGGGCATACTGATCCCTCCACAGTAGTTTTATTTTTTCCGCAGGGCCGCCCCGCCCCGTTAAATCCGGGCGGGCACGGCGCAGCCCTTGCGGCGGGCGGGTTCTCTAGCCCCGGCAGTTTCCGTTTTTATTAAAACAAACGGACTTGCCAGGTACACGGTGGTGTTCCGCTTCCCGCTCATTTCCTACACGTCCCGATTCGTGCTGTCCGGTAGGATACCGACCTTACATATACCCCGGCAAGGTCGGGGTGTCGCCGGCTGTCCGGCCGGCCGGGCCAACATAACGCCGTGGCTCGCGGGAGGTATAACGTCCTCCGGCCGCCGCCCTTTTAACCCGGGACGGGTGGGCCTTTATCGCCCGTTGGGGCGGGCGGGCCGCAAGTTATTGCGGCGCCGGCTTCCCGCGACCCCTGACCGGTAACATGCCGGCAGGGGTTTCGCCCGGGCGCCACCCGGGCTCATTCAGGCGGGGGAAGAATATATTTCCACGTTTTGGCAGGATATACGGGCTGCCGCGTGGAATTTTTTAAGTTCATATATACATCAGCAGGCTTGATCGTTGTATAAATCAACTACCTTAACACCTAACGCAGTAGCAATTTTTTTAAGCAATTGTGTGGATGGATTATTTTTATGGCCGTTTTCAAGTTCAGATAAGTAAATTCGCGTAATCCCTGTCATTTCAGCCAGTTTTTCCTGCGTGATTCCGGATTTTGCTCTTAATTCTTTAATTCTAAACAAACCAACTCGCCTCCACGTCTATTATTGTAAACTACTGGCTTGCATTTAGCAAGGATGTTTGTAAGCCAATAAATTACATTATGATTGACTTTCTTCTTATGCCTTGCGATAACGCGTTAAAACTTGACCATACTTATTTTTTAGAATAATATTAAGTAAACTATTAGTTTACACTTCAAGAGGGTGTACCCATTGATGTTAGGTACTAGGATTAGGGAACTTAGAAAAGCAACAGAAATGACCATTAATGAATTAGCAAAAAAATCCAATATCTCTAGGGTTTACTTAAGTGAAATTGAAAGAAATGTCAAAACTCCACCTTTTGAAACACTCGGTCGCATATGCGACGCTCTGGGAACCACCTTGCCCAGCTTCTTTGCCGACCAAGCACACAAACTTCCACCGGAAATTCGGCAAATAGTTGATAAAGCGCAGAAACTTTCTCCCCGTCAGCTTAAAATACTTAACGACGTATTGAACGAGTGGGTAGAAAAGAAAGACGAGTAGATAAAAGGATCGATTCTGAATAGGGTTCAATCATTATTGGTTTTTACAATATTTCCGAGAACTTGCTCCATAAACTTAGAATCAGACCTAATAATGGTTTCATATACTATCAAGTATTTTAATAAGTAATTGAATCCTGTTCCAATCTGGAATGCCGTCAGGTTAAAGGCGGATGTTTCAATAGCCGACTGTCCCGGAGTGCCATTATTAAAACTATTCATTCAACCATTCCTTTCAGGAGGTACTCATTATGTATATGGAGTTATATGGTGATGCTTGCAAAATTGGCGAACATGCATTAGTTCTCTTTGGTAGCGGTAAGACATCAACTCAAAGAGGTTTGGGTGAAGAAATTACAAACGATTGGTTGTACTTAGAAAGAACTAAAACTAATGTTCTTGCTGGATTTATAATACCGATGAATATAGTAATGTTAAGTCAAAAACCATCAAGTCCTAAAAAATTGGAATATCAGCCAACTGATCTTGCGCCAGTTAAATGGATGTTAAATCTCTTATCCCCAAAAGCAACGTATAATTCAAATATTGAAAAACCTATTGAGCTAAACTTTCAAGAATTCACAAAGTTAAGTGAGTTTAATATTACTTTCTCTTTATCAAATGAACCGTTCATTCCCATCCCACAAAAAAATCTCAGCAAGGTCCAAGCTTTTATAGATATAGTTAAGCCAGTAAGTAACTCCATCAAATTTTTTGCAATCCCCTGGAAAGAAACCATAGAGGAAAGGATTACTCTTATCGAACAGATTTTATAAGTTAACTTTAAGATTTCCATTCGACTACCAATGCAACTACGCTGATATCGGCGGCGCGGGTGGGCCGCAAATTATTGCGGGGAAGGATATATTTCCACGTTTTGGCAGGATATACGGACTGCCGCGTGGAATTTTTAATTTAGCCCTCTCTCAATGAGATAACGTATAGCGACAGACAGAGTTACGGCATCCACCGGATTATCGATCCCTATGTGGCCAGCCACATGCAGGCTGTTGCAGTTGGGCGGCACGTGGCCGCATCTCCGCAGGTTGGGCAACGAAACCAGATACCCGCAGGTAGTCTTTGCAAGATATACGTCCATGCTGGACCCGCAACCATAAACCTCAAAGTACTCACCAGCGCGGTGCATTATACGCACCGGCCAGTTCCTTTTTCCGGAGCCGGCCATAACGGTACCGACATGCACCACTTGGTTAAGACGGCGAATGCGCTCCAGCAAATCAGTCCGGGCAGCCGCTATTTCCCCTTTCGGAAATTGAGTAATCGTCATAAGATTTTACGCTCCTTCGGCGGACTTGGGTATGTTGTTGTAAAGCTCCCCCGGGGTTACGCCCAGTTCTTCGGCTATTTTTCTGAAGAGGCGGGGTGACGGGTCCGCGTTGCCGGTCTCAATTCTGGATAGGTATATGCTGGTGATACCCAACCTGTCGGCCAGTTGCGCTTGTTTAAGACCCTTTTCCTTGCGGATTTCCTTAATTCTATACACTATAACCACCACCCGGGATTCATCAAATATCGCCATGTATTGACCTTGTTTAACATTTGGAATAATATAGATTTAAACTCAGAGGTTTATTTTTTGCGTATAACCTCGTCTTCGCATTCGGCTAACAGCTCGCCGATGGGGATGCCGAAGAATTTTTCGAGCCGCTGGGCAACCGCCCAGGATGGGTTGCATTGGCCTAACTCGATCATGCTATATGCTCTTTGTGAATAACTTGAGGTAAAATTTATGAAAAATAAAAATTTAAGATTGAAGGATCTGCGTATCTCAAAAAAATTAAGCCAAACAGCATTAGCAGAAGAAATTGGTATCAGCCAAAGAGCGATATCGTATTATGAATCCGGCAAAGATACCCCATCTCTTGAAATACTCATTAGGATTGCTGATTACTTTAATGTCTCCCTTGATTACCTGGTCGGCCGTAGTGACTATCCTAAACCGTGAGGATAATTTCAGTTGGCAGGTTAACTCTAATGAACCCATTAATTTTAAAATTACTACCATTATTATTAGCAAGACTTATTGTGCTATTTTTGATTTGGATATATATTGCATCATCTCTTCCTTTTAACGAGGAATCTTTACAGGCTTCGGATTTAATGTACTTGGTTTTGTTTATTTTTATATCTATAGCGATATACGCCTATGCTATATATCTAATAATTAAAAGCATCTCCAAACTTATTCACTCCTCACGACAAAATGGTGTCGATAAGAATAAATTGATTCCTAAAAAAAACATATCAGCATTGCTAAACGAAGAAATAGAAACCAATATTGCTAAATTTGTTGAATCATACATCACTCAAGAACAGCTTGTTAAACCAAATCAAGATTTCTACTCCAAAAGGCTTAGAGAGGGGATTGAAGATCTCTGGTGTTTTTTGAATGACACTTATAATCTTGATATATCCAAAAGCGATTTGATTAGAAAGATAAGCATTGTATTTGATGAAATTAACTACTCCAAATTTAAAGCAGAAATTTTATTGACTATCGGCCTTCAGGAAAACGAACTGATTGAAAGCAATTACCTATTCTACCTGAATGTTTATATTGTCAGATTTTATTTTCATCGTGATGATGATAAATGTTATGATGTTTATATGAAACGGTTTATTAACGAGCTTTTCCCGAATTTAGACATAGATTTCAGGCAAACAATATCCGACTTGCGTAATCAGTTAGATATCAAAATACGTTCAAGCAGAATGGAAAAAGTTTTGTCCTCCGGCATTGCTATCGAGTACTGCACTATAGAAGATATAGATAATTCAAGCGCCGATGGAATTGATTTTGAACTTTTTGTCGCGGACCTCTTCCGCCAGATGGGTTACCGTTGCGAAACAACAAAAAGAACCGGCGACATGGGCGCTGATATCATTGCTGAAAAAATCGGTGAAAAAATAGCCATACAGTGCAAAAGGAGCCGTAATTCAATTTCTCCCAACGCCGTCCAGGAAGTTTTTACCTCAATTCAGTATTATAGCTGCGATAAAAGCATCGTTATTACAAATAGCGAACTAACATCAGGAGCCAAAGAACTGGCTAAAGTAAACAATATTGAGATTATAGAAAGAAGTCAGCTTGAATCATTGATGAAGAAATTTCCAGTAAAGAAAGATGTTTTATCCTCGCGCCACCCCACAAATATTGCTAATAATATGTAATACGGCTAGGAAAGGCTACGAAATAACTATCTTACTGCAGAATTATTAGTTAATGTGTTATAATTTGTTTCTAATTTTAGAATAAGAGGGTTAACCTGTCAATTTTATTTTTGCCCATTTTAATTCTAAATTTAGATTTAGGTCTATTAAATCTAAAATTTTGGAGTGATTGCTCATGTTTTCTTATTATTCCACATGGAATAAACTAAATCATGTTGATATGGCAGTCCTGCCGATTGGCTCAACGGAGCAGCACGGTCACCACCTCCCTATTTTTACGGATAGTCTAATCGCTTCGGCGGTGGCCAAGGGCATAGCCGAGCGTTTTGACAACTCATACTTATTGCCCCTGCTCCCCTTCTCATCATCCTTTGAGCATGCCGGCTTTCCCGGCTCGGTATCACTCAAAGTTACCACTCTAATTGCAGTTATAAATGACGTATTAGAGGCATTGGAAATGTCCGGAATTAAAAGATGTGTCATTGTCTCCGGGCATCAGGGCAACTTCTTCCTGAAAAACTATGCGCAGGAAGCCAACCGGTACCGCCCGCGTATATTGCAACTGCCTACAAAAAAAGCCTGGGAGCTGGCGTATGAGAAAGCCGGTATTTCAACCACCATCAGCCGTGACATGCACGCCGGCGAGGGGGAAACGTCTTTAATCAGGCATATCGCTCCGGAGACGATAAACGAGTCCGGCATTGTGGATGTTGACTCTCCGGACAGGCCCCTTTTCGAAGTTCTGGGCATCAAGCCGTACACGCCCACCGGTGCGATTGGGTACCCCACCCGCGCCACTGCGGATAAAGGCCAAAAAATATTGGAAACGCTCATTGGAGAATCCGAAAAGCTCATAAAACTGTTTATAGAGGATTAGAACAATGCCGAGGAAACATAAATGGCAACAAATTGCCGACAATTTAAGGGAACAAATCCTAAACGACCGGCTTAAGCCCGGCCAGGAGTTCCCCACTACCAAAGAACTAATGATAATGTTTGACACGCACGTAAATACCGTGCAACAGGCAGTGAACAGGCTAATTGCCGAAGGGCTTGTTATTTCATCCGGCAGCGGCAGCAGTAAAAGAATTGTTGCCCGGCCGCCCATCCGGTCAACCCGGAGCTGCGGGTTCCCGGAGGACGCCGGCGCCGCCGGCCGGCAGGAAATATTAGAGCTTCGGCTAATATCTTCCCGGCAGGATTTGCCCGACGCCGTTTTAAAGGCAACCGGCACACCCGTCTTGTTATACAAAACCCGGCAGTGGCGGGACGGGGTGGCGGTAGCGATTTCGGAAGCATACCTGCCCAGGCCGCTGCCCCTGGAAAGGTTTTTAGTTGAGTTGCAGTCCCCTTCTGTCAGTTTATATAACTTAATGCGCAATTATGGTTTTGATCCAAACATTTGCAGAGAAACCTTAATAGCAGCGCCGGCCACTCCGGAAGAACAAGAAATACTAAATATGCCTCAATATTCTGCCTGGCCCGTGGTGCACATCACAAGGCTGGTCTATGATCCGGAAGGCAGCCTGCTTGAATATTGCCTGCTGCTTGACCGGGCTGACTCATATGAATTTAGTTACGAGTTTGTATTGTCGAAGCCAGAGCAAAAAAGTGTAGGTTTATTAGTTGCAGAAACATCCCCGGCTTACGCAGGGAACGGAAATGATCAAAAGAAATGGTACCTTGAGGATCGACATGATGCGGATTTCCTGTGCCGGCTTTTAAGCGAAAATGTTATTAAGCCAACCATACATGGTCAGGCACTCACGCGAGAGCAAAAAGAGGGACTTATTAAATTTATTAAGTCCAATAGCAAAATACTATCTGCTTTTAATGATGATCAGGAACTTCCGGAAGAGTATGCAGCCCATGACGAAGGTGAAAAACCATTCGACCTAAAAAGGGAACCGGAAGTGGCTGCGCTTATTAAAACCTCTGACATAATAAGTGAGATGTTGCATAGGTACCTGAAGGAGATGGAAAAAATAGAATTAAGCTAAAAAAGTATAAACAATCGCTTTAGTTATAAGTCCGAATGCCCTTTGTGGCATTTGGACTTTAATGATTTTAGATACGATTCTACTAAAGAACTGGCCTTCTCTTGCCGATTAATAGGACAAATGTCCTATTACAAGGACATTTGTCCTATTGGGTGCGATTGTCAAGAAAAAAGTGATCCATTTGCCAGAAAAAAAGTGATCCACCAACGCCAGAAAAAAAGTGATCCATTACAGAGAAAATGCTGGGAAAATATTGATCCACTCTGCGTCTATTCAATCTGCAGTAAGTCTTTAGGTCTCTGGGAAAATAAAAATCATTTGCAGCAACAGGGGCTGTGGGTATGTGGGCAACGCCGTTTTTGCGTTGTCCAAGCGGGTGTGGATTTATGGCTAACCCTGCTCCTGGAGGATTAGCCATAAATCCATGCCCGCGGCATATCCACAGCCCAACGCTCTGAAGTTAGTCGAGATCAAATAGATTAAACAACTTTTGATATTTCTGATAAGCCGGGTAATCGTAAAACGCTTCATAAATATCACTGTGAAGATCAAAATACGGTTTTGGCTGTCCTGCTGGAGTCAGATTGTTTACCTGGCTGCGTAAATCTAAAACCATCTTTTCAAGATTCTTTGTGTAGCCAAGAACAGTACTGATGAGCTCTGCTGTTTCCTGTTTCTCTATCAGTTCGAGCATCTTGATATCGTACATTGGTTCAGCAAGAATGTCTTTTTTCGGCATATCGTATTAACCTCGTTTTCCTGATAATGTTTGTTCTAAACGGTATGATTCTTTAACATTCATGTTGAGTATGTGTGACCGGAAGGTCACCCGGTCAATTAGAGCGGCAACCATAATTTCATTTTCAAACAGTTGGGTCCAGGTTGAAAACCCAAGATTGGTGGTTATGATGATACTCGCTCTTTCAGCACGTTCGGATATGACCTGGAACAGCATCTCCGATTGGTGACGGTTAAAGGTAAGGTAGGAAAGCTCGTCCAGAATGAGCAAATCAGTTTTTGCCAGGCTTTGTTCAAGTTTGGATAGCCGATGGAACTGAATAGCCTCCGCAAGTTCATTGGCCAGGTTTACCGCTGTGTAGAATCTGACGTTAAATCCGGCGTAGCAGGCTTTCATACCCAAACCGATACCAATATGAGTTTTGCCGGATCCCGGGTTTCCGATCATTACGATGTTTTGACGATTTTTTATGAAATCACAGCTTGCCAGCTCCCAGATGTGGGATTGGGATACATGTTCCAGCCTGCTGTAATCAAATTCGTCCAGGGTTTTCATGACCGGGAAACGGGCTTTCTTGATGCGGCGCCTTTGACCTGCTTCCTGTCTTTGCAAAACTTCAAGTTTCATGAGTTCGCATAGAAAATTGTCGTAGCCGTCGCCGGGAGCAAGTTGCCTGATAATATTTTCATAACCGGGGAACGTCGGAGTTCTTAGCTGCTTTGCATAAAGTTTGATGGCCTCTTTAACGGGGTTGATCTCCGTTACACTACTCATACTGCAGCACCCCTGTTAATCAGGACGTCATATTTGTCAAACTGCGGTTTTGCCACTTCTACCTCAAGTAGGGGATGTACCGGGGCCGGTGCGTTTACCGGTATTAGATACGCCCGTACTTGCTCTACGGTTATTTCCGGAGTCTTTATACGGCCGATAGCTGACATGAGTTTGTCCTGGCCATAGTCAATAAACAGCCGCAATAGTTTTACCATTTCCCGTGGCCCACAAAGACGCCTGCCCAGTTTGAGCAGTTCTGCGGAGATGTTGTTCTTTACCGGCTTGGCGTTGTAGACGCTGCGGGGTCTTTGCTCTATAAGGTCTATGTAATGCTCAAGCCGGTAGTCGGTTTTTCCCCGCTCGTAACAGCGGGTATATCTGGCGATCTCTGTGTTGCGGGATAGCATCAGGACTACGTTACCGTAACCCTTGATACTGATCTCTTTGCCGGCATATTTTACGGGCACAGAGTAGTGGTTGTAGTCAAAGCGTACCGTGGAATAATCATCAACGGTTGCTGTGATGCTCTTACTGGGATCAAACTTGTATTTGGGCAGTGCAGTCAGGGCTGCCCGGGCAACCTGGGCCATTTCTCCTACGGTCTGCTGCCTGCCTTTTATTTGATGCTCACGATATTTTAGGCATCTGTTGCGTATTTCAGCGTTTAGCTCCTCCAGTGTGTCTACACGGGGGATTGGCACCAAAATGTTGCGTCTGGCCCAGCCGACAAGCCCTTCCACGAGACCTTTCTCGTGGCCAGCGGCTATGTTGCAAAAGTCACATTGAAAGGCGTAGTGGGCGGCTAATGCTTTGTATCTGTCCTGCATTTTTGCATGAACTCCGAAGCCTTCTTTAACTGCCACTTTGGCGTTATCGAAGATGATGCGTAGCGGTGCGCCGCCAAAATATTCAAAGCCGGCTATCTGGCCTTCAAGAAAGCTTTCTTCGTTCTGACGGAAGAATGCAATGCAGTAGATATCTGCACTATAGCATTCGCGCATACAAAACAGGTTGATCTTTTTCTTAGTGCCGGCCAGGTAGATAGTGGCCTGGCCCCAGTCAATCTGGATCGCTTCGCCGGGTTCATATGACAGGGGGATAAATACTTTTTTCTGCTTGTCTTTTAGAGTGGCTACGATTTCCCGTATTGTCGATTCACCGCCGGTAAAGCCTTTTTCCTCAACAAGTCTAAGATATATTCTCCTGGCGGTGTGCTGTTGTTTTTTGATATTTTCTTCTTCGTCACTGGTAAGGCAGTTCTTAATAAATTCCATGATATCTTCTGTTATTACATAGCGCTGCCTGCCGCTTGTTCCTTGGCGGTCCCATGGTACCCGGGAACCATTACAGTATTTCTTGACGGTGTTACGTGATATCCCGAGAGCGTTGGCAATAGCTCTTTGTGATTTGCCTTCATGCTCATACAGATACCGGATCTTTTGGTAAATGTCCACTTCAATTATCACCCTTTCTCCTCCTGTATCTCAGTGCTCGGTTTCCCTTCGAAGGATACAGGATTTTATTGAAAGTGGATCACTTTTTTTCTGGCGTCTCCCTTATTTTTGGATCACTTTTATTGTAGCGTTTATATATTGGGCTGAATCGATAAGCAAATGTGGTGGTGAATTTTATTTTGAGCATAAAAATCATGGCATACTTTTTTGTTTTATTTCGGTGACAGTAATAATAACTGCCACCGATTTTTTTTCGACATATTTCGCCTTTTTATATTAAGCTAACTAACTTGGGAAGGTAAACCATGGACGTTCTTATTGATTTAGCAAGAAAAGAAGATATCAATATTGTTTATCTACCTTTATTAAATCAACGTGAAAGCCTTTGGGGCATGTACGTACCCAAAAGACCGGGAAATAAGGCAACAATATATATGGATTCACAACTAAAAGAAAATCCGAATCTATACAGGCTTGCACGCTGTGTCCTGTCCGAAGAACTTGGCCACCACTTCACTGGTGTTTTTTCTTATTTTTCGTGTTATAAAGTTTATCCATACTCTCTAAAACGAAAGATGTCTGCTGATGATAAAAAAGCTTTGCAATGGGCCACAAATATGTTGGTCCCAACGGCAGAATTAATTAGCTTAATAACAGAAGACGGAATATGCGAATGCGTTGACTTGGCCGGCTATTTTGGGGTAACTGCCTGGTTTATGTATCGAAAAATGGAGTTTCTTCAGTACCAGGTGCGGGCGAAACGCCCAGAAATCTGCCTAGCTCTTAACTGGGGTCTTGTTTCGCAGGTGAAAATTTCTTGCATTTACTAATACCTTCTCAAAAAAAATTTATCAAACTTAACAATTATTCTTTGAGGACGTGCGCCCCCCTCTGTATGTACCAATTCAAATTCATACCAAATCTTTTTTTTATCAAGAAAATACGCCGCTTTTTTTATTTTTCCCCAACTGCCCCAAAAGGTTATCTCAAACGTTATAAGATTAACAATAAAATGATTTCCGAATAGGTGGGAGAGATATCTTAGTACTGAGGCGCTTCTTATAAAATGCATATCTTCTCTATCTATTTTTACCACCTCTTTGTAAAACAGAATAGCCGCAAGTTAATGCGGCTACTTCATTAAAACCCCGAAATAAAATTACCTTAAAACATTAAAGACGGGCTCTGTTAGATATAACAGCCCATTTTGTTTTATTTATTAAACCCTTGCATGTCACTTATACCCTGTAGACTTATCAACTACATGGATTTTATCATTTATTAAGTTTGCAGGTCAACACATAGTCAGGGGTTATGGAAGTTGTCTATAAAAATAAGAAAACTTCTGGGACAAAAAATAAGGAGAGTGAGAACTGACAAAGAGATCTCGCAGGAAGAACTGGCTTTTATAAGCGGGCTCCATCGTACTTATATTTCAGAGGTGGAACGAGGAATTAGAAATGTTTCTATTGACAATATTTACAAGATTTCTAAAGCATTAGATATTTCTTTGAAAGATTTATTTGATTTTAACTAATTATAAAACTACATTCGCAAATAGTGACAAATACGCCTCTTGGCCTATCTCTATAGCCCCAATAGTAGCACCCCCAAAAAAACAGCATAAGTAGTGGCCAAGGTGCATGGGATATAAGGCGTGGCACCTTGTCAAGCACCGTGGTGTGGTCAAGGACGAGCCGCGGTTCCTTGCGGTTGTTGTTGGCGTCATACTCAAGGTGGGCGAAAAAACTGACCAGTGACCTGCCAAAGTTATATTTTATTGTAACTTTATACTCTTCCCGGGAAAATGGCGCCTCGTATTGCTTCATAATAGCTGCCCGAAGTCCCCGCGCAAACTCGGTTGACGTGCCAATCAATCGCTGTGTTTTCACAACGCCGGTGCCAGCGTCTACCAAAATAATATGTATAGCCAGGCCCCTGCCTTCCTTGATGGGCTCCGAACAATTAAAAGAGATCCCTTTCTCATCGTATAATCGGATGGAAAACGGCGCGTCCATCCAGCGCCCCAGGCCTTTTATCTTGACCAGGACAAATATCACCGACCCCGATTCATACATTGCCATTTCCAGTTTTCCGATTCTTACGGCTTCTATTTCAACCGGCTTCGGGTTTCGAAAAGCTATGATAAGTATTGGTCCTGATTGCGTATATTCAAACCTTATACCTTCGGGATATGTACCCTGTCCCGGATAAAGACGTTGTCCTATCTCAATCGATCTCATTACTTAATATCACCCTCCTGTGTCCAAGATCGGGAATATTCCCGGTTTCTAAACAATTCAGCAATCCCCGAAACCTGCTTGAGTCTTAAGACCTCATCAGCATCCATGCCCAGGTGCTTGCCAATCTGCTCGTCAGTCCAACCCATTTGCACCAGTTCCACAACAATGTTAGTCATACCCAGCACAGAATGTTTCCCTCGGGCGCGGTTATGGCGGACTGTGGCTGCACGCATTTCCTTCAGATCTCCAGGCGTCCAATGGCCGACACTGACCGGTAGATAGCCGTGTGTCCTCTTTCTGATTTTTGTTACGTTTTTACCCACCTCGCGCCGGTGGAAGCCGTCAATAACCATATACGGCTCAGGAAATTTATCTCCCATGTCCCCTACGACGCACGGCATGGTGAAGCCGTCTTCTAGCACACTGTGGCCTAATAGGCGCATTTCCGGCGGCGCAACAGTATTGGGATTCCATTCGTTTGGCCGTACGTCATCAACCGGAACCCATATGACGCAATCAACCGGCTCTGTAAAAGGGCTGTGCGCATGCAGACGCCGTTTGATTTCGTTCATGATTTCAACCTTGGCCGCTAGGGGCAAATCATCTAATTCAGAAAACAACTCCTCGGCGCGCTCTACAAGTGAAGCAACCGGTTGCCTGTCTCCTCTATCCGGAATCATTTCTGAATCATCTCCTTCCTCATCAGGTAATACTTCCCGCGCATCCCCACATGCTCAAATCCGTGTTTTAGTAACGCCTTCCGGCTGGCCTCGGTGGCCGTGGCGGTGATTACCTTGACACTGGCGTCTTGGGCTACTCTAAGGCGCTCGGAAAGCATGCGGGTATAAATCCCCTTGCCCCGATGTTCCGGCTTCACCCAGGCGCTTTTTATTGCCGCCTTGTGGCCCTTGATCTCTATGCTGCCGCAGGATACAGGGTCGCCTGCAAACATGGTAACCACCCATACACGGTTTTCGTCGTCATATATAGGCATTCCCAACTCCCGGGCAATCTGCCGGCTGCCAAAAAACCAACCAAGAATATAATAGAATTCTTTATCCTGCCGAGTAAGCTCGACAATGGCGTATCGATCCCACTCCTTCAACGTCCTCATAGGATCTCCTTCCATTTCGCCAGCGTGTCCACTTTGTTCTTTTTGGGCTTCACCACCGGGATATTCTGTTCCCAGTCATTGATCAACAACTGCCTGCACTGCTGACGACATACTGCCGAATCATCCCCCTGCCTTGTAAAGCGCTCCCTAAACCGGTCAGCATGGGCGCTAGGCGTTGTCTCCAGAAGAAAATCCCGGTATTCCTTCCAGGATGTAAACGCTGGCGGTAGTTTGCTTGCACTAAACATCGTATCCTCTTTGGCATATCTGGCCGCCACGTGGACCCCCGGCATTCGCTCTAAAAGCCTCCTGTATGTTTCAGGCTCAAATTCATGCAAGGAATCCAGACATTTCAATGAGTTCTCGTGACATAAATACGATACCCTGACATCTTGTATCCGGTGACCGTGCCGGTGCATGAAGTCGTAGATTTGATTGTATTTCAGTCCGTTGATGGCAATGTGATGCCAGATATCCTCAAATGTCCAGTCGTATATAGGATAGGCCTTTACGGCCCCGGATTTTTCTCTTGTGGTCCATTTCAGGCCATTCCAACCCGGGTTTTTCACCATTGTACGAAAGCGGTTTAGGCTCTCTTCAGCCCGCAGTGCTACCAGAAAGCAGGTATTTTTATTATCCCACTGCTTGCCGAACCAGCCGAAGAAAGGATAAAACCGCTGCGGGTATTTTTCCTCAATTTCATGTATCGCCAGAGGATCCTTTTCCCTCATCCATTTTTCACCCGGCCACCATGCATTCAAGAAATCTACCCGTAGGGACGTGGCGTTAGTCATGCGGATTGGCACTTGATACCAATGTGGAACCACTCCGTCCGCAGTCATCATGTGGCTAATCATATCGATGGTAGATTGATATTCGGCTTCCTGGTCCAGGAAGAAGGCGCATACTTTTCTGGATCTTTTCAGCGCCTCTTTGCGGCACAAATCCAACAGAACCGTGCTGTCCTTACCACCGGACACAGATATAATAATATTTTCAAACTCATCAAATAGCGTTGCAATACGTTCAGTAGCCGCTTCCAATACGTTTTTATTTAGATATAACTTTGTCCCGGCTTTCATTTGTTTACCACCTTATAGAGCACCTTTACAAAGTCGTTGATGGCCATGTATTCGTCATTCATTTTCTTGTATAGATATTTATCTACTGTAACATTGCTGCGGAATATATACACCGGGCAATCCGGCTTTATGTTCGCTATTACGTCAAGAAATAGATAGTTTTTCACGATAGGTGTTTCAAATAGAATTACATTGTCGTATTGCTCTTCGCCGCCGTTGGTATCATAAAATGACTTAACGTCAACACCCTTGACCGCCTTTTTCAGGCGCCGGTTATGGCCGGCCAAATTAGTATAGATAATAGTTTTTCCGGGTAGATCGGAAAGCAAATCTTGCAGCACGGCATATCTGCTTGGCCGAATGTTGGTCCAGTCGGCCAAGGTGGTAATGATAGGGCTGGCCGTTCGGTTTTCCTCAAAAAGCCTGTCTCGCAAAGTTTGGTATTTCGCTTTTTCTTGCCTGTCCATGGGGCAGTCAATGGTATGCACCTGATTGCCCAGGAAATCGGCATAATCTATATCGGCATGCGGCGCCAGCTTCGCGGCAAGAATGTTATAGTCATGCGCCCGGACCTGCTCTCCGGTGTCGGTCATCTCCAGGTTATTTTCCCGGTAACTATACCAGTGCTGGTACCCCAGGATACCCCGATCAACAAATGCCAGCGGGCAGTACAGGTATTCCACGCCTGTTGTAAAAGGCACTATATCCACCATACACTTATACTCATATTTAGCCGCCGCCCGGCTGAGCCGGATGAACACGTTTGAAGTGATGCTTTTGTACCGGGACGGCCGGTCGAACACAAGCAATGTCCGGTTGTCGGCGGCATTAAAAATATCGTTTGATTTCACTACGTCCTCATAGGGATATAGTGTCGCCCCGGAGATCCGTGCGGTTATGTCAGCCATGAATTTTTTAGGTGCCAGATAGACTATTTTATCCACCACTCCGGCGAATTGGTCAAAAACGCTTCGGATAAAAGAAGTACGGGCATCAACAGACTTCGAATACATAATTCTTTTCATGGTTTTCTCAAATCCATTTTCAGTCGCAGATACTTACGGGCATTCATTTTCATCGGCCGTACTCCGTATTTCTTGGCCTTCTCAATAGATATCGCATTGAATGCGTCGATGTACTCTTTCAGCTCCTTAATAGCCTCTTCCTCAGTTATCAGCCGATTCAGAAACTTTATCCTCGTTTCCATGGCCTGCTTGCGCAGTTCGTCCATGTCGTTCATAGTGCCTTAATCAACTCCCTAACCCTGGATTTCTTATCTTTTACCCGATCTATCTCTCTTTTGAATTCAGCAACGACGCTTCCTTTTTTTGCATACGCTGCAGCGATTCGATCATCAATACTATCTATGCAATGAATATTTCTATAGACAACGGGCCGAAGTTGCCCGGGGCGATGAGAGCGCCCCTCCGCCTGATCCCTTTGAATAAACTTGAAACTGTTATCATAAAAAAGGACCCTGGCTGAGGTTATTAGCTTATTCAGTCCCCGACTGCCACAGTTAAGACTACCGTTGAAAAATCTCGTTTCCCCCCTGAAAAACTTATCCTCTTCCTGAATGCGTTTTTTAGGTGAAATATTTCCGTTATAAACTGAAACAGTATCCTCTCCGTACTCTTCAGCAAGCCTTCGTGATATTTCATTGCTATCATGATGGAACTTAGACCAGATAACCACTTGTTCATTAGGACTAATCCTTTTGATAGCCTCCATGAGCATATCAACTCTATCGTGTTTGAAGTAAGCGGTTTCTGTTTTGCCCCTGGCCTTGCGGTTGTAAAATCCACAAACTACCTCCTGCAGGGCTGTAAACAGGCGGAAAATATCATAAGGCTTAAAGTATTCAGGATCAATACTCAGAAACTCGTCTTTGATCCTTTCATACCAATACCGCTGTTCCTCGGACATATGAAAATAATAAGTTGGTTCATATATTTTAGACGGAAGATTTAAACAGTCCTTCTCCAATACCTGGTATACATAGGGTTGAATCTTCGCCGCTATGTATTGGGTATTGTGCGCCCGAACAATCATCCCGGGGAATTTTTCCGAGTATTCCAGGTGATTGGCTGCAAAAGAATAGAAAGAACTGTACCCGAGTATTTTTGGAGACAAAAATTTCATTTGTGCATATAAATCAACAATTCCCTCTGAGACAGGCGTTCCAGTCATAGCCAGGCGATATTTGGCCCGTTCAGAGATAAATGTAATTCTCTCTGTCCTCTTGGCGTAATGCGTTTTACACATATCTGACTCATCCAAAATGATATTACTGCGGTTTGTAATAAGTTTGTTAACTGTGGCAACCACTCTATTGCTCTGACTCATCGACTCTATACCAACAATGTGCCATCCGGTCGGGGGGATGTTGCGTTCGTTAGTCTTATCGTCAAACACATTGATATCCCGGCTATCCGTGTGCTTAATTATTTCCTGCCGGACTGTTTCTTTTAGAGATACAGGACAGAACCAGACGGTTTTATCTATTTTCCGTTGGCGTTTTTTGGCGAATTCAATTGCCGTCCGGCTTTTCCCAGTGCCCATATCCATAAAAAGTGCACCCACGCGTGATGGTAATAGTTTCTCAAACGCCCTCTCTTGATGAGGAAAAAGTTCAGTCTCTGTCGAGAAGGCTTTCATCGATCTCTACCTCTTTGGGAACATCCAATACCGGCGGTTTGCCGTCCGCAACAACCTTCCCATGGCCCTTGGGCAGTTCCACCTTTGCCACCAGGGCATTTTCCTTGGCAATACGCGCTGTTTCAACTACCACCCGCGCCTCTTTTGTAAATTTAAACCCGTACCTCTCGGCGAAATCTAGGACATCCGCGAAGTTTTCCGAAGGTATTACCATGCTCGGGCTGCTCCACCTGGCCCCGGGCAGGCGCCTGGCCGCATTATAGTAATCGTCTTTGCGGTCCCAGTTGATGGCAAACCATCCCTCATATTCTCCTTTCATCCTGGCCATCACCCAATTAGTGCACTCGGGTTTATAGTCTCCTGCCACAGCCCGGGTCCGGAGCTCTTCGTCATATATCCGAATAGGAAACCCGGCGGCAAGCAGCCTGTGCCCGGCTTCGACGGCCCGGTCCTGGGGGGTTCCGTTCGTGCCGGATAGCTTGCGGACCCACTTGCCATCCCACTCCATCTTGAGTTGTTTTTTAACCACTTCCCGGAAGTCTTCGCGCTTCTCCGGAAACTGGATTTCCACAGAGTTCTCCAACGCTCTGATTTCGGCCACAGTTTCGGTTTTTGGATTCTCCGGTCTGACGGTGGCTTCGGCCCGCGCTTCAGCTACTACCTCCGGCGGCGGTTGCAACTTCTTCTCCTTGACCTCCTTTGCTGCTTCCTCCAATAAGTGCCGGAGTTCGTATGACATATTCATGCCTCGGTGGTCAATCCACCAACGAGCTTGCGTTTTGCCCTTGATATATTCTACGGCTTCAAGGAGTTTTGGGTCGTTGCGCATTTCCGACTTGACGCTTTTATATATGAACTCGTCAATGTCGGCCATCATTTTTTGCCTTATGGTCTCTGCCCAAGCTATTTGCTTTTCGCTGCCGGTGAGTTGGGGCAGGTTCATTTCTTTTGCAACTTCGGCAGCTTCGCGGTTTTCCTCTTCGCGCAGTCGGGCAAGTTCAGCCTGGTAGCATTCCGTACAAAGCTTGCTCGGTTCTACTTTTTCCAACCGCCATTCGCGGTTTTTGAGCTTCCCAAACAGAACTATGGTTTCAGTGTGCCCACATGAGCGTGTGACTTCGTATTTAGCCACGAGCCATCCACTCCTTAATAAAGCCATCCAGATCCAAATCCAACTCATCAATGGCATCAAAGAGGGTGTCCATGAAATCGGGGTGGATTTCGGCATTTTTGCCAACATAGTTTTGCACATCAGTAAGGCACTGTAGCAATGCTTCCCGGCTCTTTTTGCCTATTTCAACCAGGGCGCCCACAGAGGTTTCCTGGTACCTGCTCATATCAATCATTTAATATCCTCCTCTCTGTCGGGGCGCGTGCCCCAGCGAATATTTTTACCAAGTATGCGTCCACTCGTGCTTTGCGCTGCCGTCAGGCATGGCATACTCAAAATGTATATCCAAGCTGCATTCCTCCCGTGGGTCGCAGCAGTCAGTTGTCCATTTCTTCAATAAGATCTGCTGCCCTGTTTCCCGGGCTTCTTGGAATTTTGCCGCTCGGGCTGCTTCTTTTGCCTGACGTTTCGCTTCGGCGGCTTCCCTGGCGGGTCTGGTGTATTCCAACGCCTGTGCATAGGTGAATTCCTCTCCCAGTGCTTCAGCAGCTTCAAACCCCACATGAAAACCCCATCCACTCACGTGATGCCCTAGGCCGATTTCCTCTAACAACTTCGTTGCCTGGCCATGTACCGTGTATCCGCTAAGATATTCGCCGTCATGGTAATGCAGTTTAATCATCAGGCTCCCGTTTTTAATCCCTTCTAATTCCGCTTCTCTTTCCGCCATCAGCCGGGCTGCTATTTCCTCTTGTTTTGCATGCCGCCGCTGTAGTTCTGCAATGATTTCCGGTTTGGCAGCTCTGATTTCAGCCTCCTGTTTTTGGGGCGGCTTTTTATATACCTTTATTGCCGGTTGCCCGTTCTTCTCGGCCAACTCCATTCTAAACTTTAAAATCATTTCATCAACTGTCACTATATCCCGCCTCCATTCAAGAATTATTTCTTGAATGTATTGTATCATGATATATCATGATACATCAATAGGTTTGTCCAGGAACTCATAAATTTTTTTTCTGAGCCAAGCCGACGGGTTAATTGCTTGCTCTTTGCACTTTTGATAAAATTCATTTTTCGTATCTTGGTCTATCTTAATTTGAATCTCTGTATCTTTTTTGGTTGCCATGTACAAATCCCCCTATATCATGATTGTTTATAATGTATCATGATGCAGAATTAGTTACAAGTCCCACAAAAATAAAACTCCAATCCTGATTCTGTATCACGATCTTGGGCCAACTTTACCGGCCGAATTCCCTGGTCAAGGGCTTTATAACAGTACGGATTATTCCATGTGGAATATTAAACCAATGTGTCAGTGGTTTCAAAAAAATACTGTAACCTCTCACTTTCCCCATTTATATCCTGTTGATCAATAGAGACTTAGAGCCTATAATAATAGCCAAACGTATGTTTGGTGATGAATATGAAGCGTGTTATTTTATTGGCCGACATGAACAGTTTTTTTGCCAGTTGCCACCAGGCCGCAGATCCGGATTTACAGGGCCGGCAGGTGATCGTGGCCGGTGATCCTATAAAGAGGACCGGTATCGTACTGGCGGCCTCTTACCCGGCCAAGGCGCTGGGGGTCAAAACCGGTATGGCTCTCTGGGAGGCCCGGGCGCTGTGCCCGCAGGGTTTTTTTTTCAAGCCGGATTACCGGCTGTACGTGGATACTTCCACCCGCATTTTGAAAATTATGCGCGACCTCACCGACCTAGTGGAACCTTTTTCTATCGACGAGGCCTTTGTCGACCTGACCGGGATTGTCCACCTGTGGGGATCGCCGGTGGAAATCGCCCTGCTTTTGAAAGCGCGGATCCGTTCCGAGGTGGGGGTGCTCTGTAGCGTGGGTATCGGTCCCAGTAAGTTGACCGCAAAGATGGCTGCCGGGGCGAAAAAGCCCGACGGACTGACCGTGCTGGAAACCATAGACGATTTTAAACGGTTGTTCTGGCCCCGGCCGGTGCGGGAATTGTTCGGTATCGGCCCCCGTTACGAAAAGCACCTGCACCGTTACAACATATATACCATTGGGGAATTAGCAGCTTTCCCCTCGGATATTCTAAAGAAGAGGTGGGGTAAGAACGGAGAAATGCTGTGGTTGTGTGCCAACGGCGTTGACGACAGCCCGGTGACGCCTTCCAGCTTGGATATTGCCAAGAGTATCGGGCAGCAGCGGACCCTGCCCCTGGACATCCGTGGTTTTGATCGGATTAAGGCGGTTATTTTGGAACTGTGCGAGATGGTGGGCCGCCGAGTACGCCAGGGCGGATATGTGGGCCGCACCGTTTCCCTGACCCTGCGGGACACCCAGATGCGGTTTTTCTCCAGTTCCCGGAGCATGGACGACCGCACCGATCTGCCGGACGAGATTTATCGCACCGCCTGCCGGATACTTTACCACCATTGGGATGAAACCCAGGCAGTGCGTCTGGTAGGGGTGGCTTTAAGCAACCTGGTGCAGCGGGAGTACTTCCAGTACGATATTTTTGGGGAACGTATGCGCCTGTCCAATCTGGCCCGGGCCTGCGATGCCATCAAAGACCGCTTCGGCGAACGGGCTATTATGCGGGGGGTGTCCCTGAGGGAAGGGAGCATAAACCGTGACCGCGGATAAAAGAAATGTGCTGTGGGAAAATTATCGTATGATGCTGCCCGATGTGCGAGAGAAAGCAATCCACCGTTGCAAGCACTGCCGTTTTTTCGTATCAATCCGGGGACTTAAGGAGACCCGGTACGGCTGTGTGGTGGACGTGAAAGCTTACGGCAGCATGGAAAAACGGATCCCGCCGGTGGTGCCGGTGCTGGAGATTATCAAGCGGGTGGGCTTGGAGGGTTTGGAACGGTGTCTGGAAAAAAGCGAACCCGAACAGCAGAGTTGTGGGCGGTTCAGGCTGAAAAATTAGCGTTTGATATACCTGCTACAAAAAATACTTTTAATGATACAATGACAAAAAAAACGGGATGTGATTGCAACCATGTGCGGACGTGAAACAGCCAATGTTAATTACCCTGCCCGAAAAAAAGTTTTTGCCCTGGCTGGTATCTGGGAGCAATGGCCGTCCCCTGACGGCGCGGTAGTTAATTCGTGCAGCATTATCACCACCGGTGCGAGCAGGCATTTGACCGGTATTCATGACCGGATGCCGGTGATCTTAACCGAGGAAGAGGAATTCGGACCGTGGCTGTCCCCGATTTACCCAGTAAACATTGCACACCTTTTAAAACCGTACGACGGTGATTTATCTGTTTACCCCGTGAGCACCAGGGTGAATTCTACTTGGGAGGATGACCCGGGATTAATTAGAGCTATATAATTTCAAACTAAATAACTAAAAAAAATCAGAGATCTTTCTATTCGTCCCGTTCCAGCACAGCTTTCAATACAACACCGTGGACAGGGCAAATCAGGGATGTGTAATACTTTGTTATTTTCTCCGTTAATAACCTGCCACACCCCTCATGCGGACATATCATTGGTTGTCCTTCCTTTTTTCGCTTTAATGCAGAGAGAATATTTTCAGCCTCGTATTTAATGCAATGCTTGTGCCCACGATAACATTTAGCTTTTTTTATTTCCTCCAATCTCATGTTATCTTGAAATACGGACGGTTCCCTGTCCATACACACTTTAGCATTGATGTAAATACACCCTGTATCTACTAACCCAGCTTCTCCTTGATATTTTCTCCAACATTCTTGACAGAAAGTTTTTTTATTAACGATTCTAATTGAGTATTTCTTTTCAAAATGACCACAGTCACAATAATAAAATGAACTCAAACCAAATCCCCTTCTCATCCTATAGAATAGATATAATTATAAAATTACTTTTTGGGTTTATAAAACAAAAAACTGTAAACCTGGTTTACAGTTTAAATCATATTGAACACCGCCTGGTTGCCGTCATAATATAAAACTGGATAAAGGTTAAAATTCCGCCTATCTGGATTCTATGATGAAAAAGCCCTATAATATACTTACCATTCGAGGGCGAATTACAAGCATATTAATTCTCGGTGGATACTCGTAATCTTCATCGCTGTTTAATTCTTCCACAAGATCATCTAAAGATTCATAACCGCCGTGAACGCCACTCATTGAAAATAAGCACCAATTTAGATTATCTGCCTTGCCGTCTGGAAAGAGTGCTTTCAAATCATCCATTGTTTTAATTGACATAATATTTTTATAATGTCCCATTACTATTACTATCTCTTTTGAGGAAGATTTTTTAAGACTTTCCGTCCCTGAGTTAATGAGTTTCCTTAACTTCTTGGCGCATGAGTTTTGCTTCAATAATTGGATCAATAACTTGGTGTGCGTCTTTTGGTATAGGTTTAACTGGAAGCATCTCGCCATAAAGCTTAATTTGTTTATCAAGCCACTCCTTCCAGTTTTCTTTCCCAAGATCATGAATATTGACATCTTTCAATTTAGGGTACTGTTCTAATAGATAAGGTTTGCATTCGTGCATAGCCCTTGGAATTTGGTGGGTAGATAAATCATCGCCCGTCATATAGTTTAAAATGTCGTGAATACCCTCCAAATGCCTTGGGGATAACATTTTATCTGTGATAATAGATAAAATGTCGCCTAAATGAAATTCTTTCACTTTTAATACCCTCCTTTAAAATTTGCCATGTCGACGTGAGCAGCAGAGATAAACTATGTTATTATCTTATTTACTCCGTTGAGCCCTTTATTTCTATCTCAAGCAAGTAAAGTGAAGCAGAATAGCCGTTTTTATCGTTGCATTCAACCAAACAGGCTTGCCGGCCGTCGGGCAGATTAACATAGCCGTCTTTTCCGCCGCATTTATTCGGCACTCGGTAAAAGCAGTCATGATCGATAGAATCTATGCTAAACATATCTTCAAGAAATTTAATTATTTCCTCTTGGCACTGCTCTGGTTGACGCCACTTTTTAAGCAGCTGCTTACTATTGTTTTTCCACACGTTCATTAATACCACCTCCGGTTTATATTCTAAAAATGGAAGGTAGATAGCCTGGCTTTTTTGAGGGGGGCAAGCCCCCCTCTTTATTACATAAGGCCTTCAGCCTTTAGGCTTGTGAAACTGTTACTGCCGCATATAATATGGTCTAATATGTTTATGCCCAAGATTTCTCCTGCTTTATCCAGCCGATTCGTTGTTTCAATGTCCTGCCGACTGGGAGTGGGGTCACCACTGGGGTGGTTATGCGCTATTATTATTGCTGCGGAATTTGTGAGGATTGCTGTTTTAAATAACTCTCTGGGATGTATCAGTGTTGTATTTAGAGTGCCGATTGATACTGTATGTATGTGAGTAACTTCATTTTTTGTGTTAAGGCACATCATTACAAAATGTTCTCTGTCCGGCCGGCCCAGATGTTTCATTAAAATTTCATATGCTGTCTCCGGGCTTGTAATCCGCTTGTTTTCTACCAGCAGATTTTTTTCTTTTACTAATTCAACTCTAACCACCGCTATCCTTTTCATTACCAGGAACCTCCCTCCAAAATTTTCATGGTTTAATTATACGCCTTTAGGCGTATTTTGTCAACCAATTGGTTGATATTTTTTTGATTAAGGTTTATAATCTTAGAAAAAAGAGAGGGAGGAAGGATAATGGAATCAGCAATAAAGCCAGAAATCGAAATCAAGCTGAAAAAAGTGCGTATTCAAAAAAGTTTAACTCAAAAATATATTGCAGAAAAGATGGGTTTTTCAACCCAAAGGTATAACGATATTGAGAAAGGACGTAAATTACCCAGTATCCTTTTAGCATTAAGATTGGCCGAAGTAATGGGCTGTGACGTCAATGAACTTTATTGCATTAAGAAAAAATAATTCTTAATTACGATACAGTGATTGAAAAAGCTGCTTTTTTTTAATTTTTTCCGGGTCATTAAAGATAACTCCCTTGGCTTGGTCCTCTGTTTTTATTGTTTTACATATACTCTCCAGGAAGCCGAAAAAGTTGGTCTTTACTTTCCCTTGATCGTTAAACAAATTGGCCCGGGTAATGGCCCGGGTCATTTGTTCGCTGGTAACTCCAGTGCGCTTTTGGATATTGGCTACAATTTCCGCCGGCGTTTTACCTCCGTATTTTTCTGTTTGGAGTTCTCCATCCATCCTTCTATCCACAGGAACCGGATCTTTACACAATACTATCTCTGTATGATCATGATGGATTGATTGATCTTCTCTTGTTTTTTCTAGATCTTGTTTTTTATTATTATGTCGTACCGCTGCGGGTATTCCCGTATCGGAACTTCCCCCCTCCGGTATTTCCGATTCAGGTATTCCTGATTTGGGTATTCCCGATTCGGAACTACCCTCTCCGGGGGGTATTCCCATATCGGAATACCCTTGTTCAGCATCATCCCCGGGCTTCTTTTTATATTTAAAACTGCCGTCTCTGACAACCTTTAAATGTCCCTCGTAGGGAGGGTAATCGTGAATAACATATGAGTTTTGCCATCCGGATTGACCATTTTTTTTATTAAAAATAACAACTGATTTACTAACATCCAGCAGGCCTAATTGCCAGAGCATTTCAGCCAGCCTGTAAAACCGGTTTTTGCCCATTTTGAATTTTTTACAGAATGTATCAACAGACCAGTTCATTAAGTCGCCGGCGCTTGAATTTGAGCCCGCGCCCTCTCTTCTGTCTACAAAACGCTTAAGGGCAGTATAAAAGCCGGCCAGGTCTATGCCGCCGACTTCGAGTAAACCGTCCTGAATGTAGTTTTCAACCGTAAAAAAACCTTTGGTCCTTCCCTGGGTGATGAGGGACATGGAAACACCTCCAAATTATCCTATTAAATAATAAAAGTTTACGCACGTAAACTTCCGGCAGTAGCTTCCTCAATAATTTTTACAACCAATGCCTTTATGTCCGAAATAAATCTGTCGGGGGCGGCTTTACCCTGCTCAATTTCCTTCAGGCAGCCTTCCCACCGTGCCGTAAGTTCCGGACTTTTTATTTCGTCAGGAGCCACATCAATTAAACTCTCGCCCTTTTCGGTGGGAATTAGTTTTTTCCCCTCCCGCCTGACGTAGCCAACTTGTATCAACCGTTCAATTATTGCGGCCCTGGTGGCCGGGGTGCCTAACCCGCCGGCCTGCTTAATTGTCTTTTTCATCTCTCCGTCCGGAATCAACCGCCCAATGTCCTCCAATACTGCCAGCAACGATGAATCGGTATATCTGGATGGTGGTTTAGTCTTTTTTTCGATCACCTGGGCGTCCGACATTTGAACTTCGGCGCCGGGGTGTAATTCGGGCAGTTTTTCTTCATCATCTGCGGGTTTAGCTTCACCGGCATACACTCTCCGCCACCCCGGTTCTTTTTCGGTAATGGCGGTACTAATAAAGGTATGCTCCTCCACAGCGGTAATAACAATCATTTTCTCGTCCACTGCCGGCGGAAAGAAGTTGGCCAGGAATCTCCTGGCCACAAGGTCGTAGATTAGCTGCTCCCCATCAGATAGTTTTGTAAAATCCGGGCACGCCGCGGTGGGTATAATGGCGTGGTGGTCGGATACCTTGTGATCATCAACCGCCTCGGCGGTAATCTCTCCGAAAGAATCGCTATTAATGATCAACTGATAGTCCCTATGTGCTGCAAGTGCTTCCAGCCTTTCGGACAATGTTTCAACCATCATTTGAGTCAAGTGCCGGCTTTCCGTCCTTGGGTAGGTAAGGAGCTTCTTTTTTTCATAAAGGGATTGCGCTAATTCCAGGGTACCGGAGGCCGGTAAGCCATAGCGGGTATTTGCGTCTCTCTGTAAATCGTTTAGATTGTAAAGTGCGGGCGCCGGATGTACTAAAGTATTATTTTCAGCGGAAATTACATTTCCGGCTTTATGGACAACCTTCTGTTTTATGCTTTCCGCCTGCCCGGCATTGACAAAGGTTTTAATGTCACCCTGAAACCAACGTCCTCTATACGTTTTACCGTCCGGAGCAACAAAAATTCCCCAAAGTTCATAGTACACCTGGGGAATGAAAGCTCTTATTTCTTTCTCCCGGTTAACCAGCAGCGCCAGGGCGGGGGTTTGCACCCTGCCCACCGAATAGAAACACTTATGAACTTTGGTAAAAGCCCGGGTAGCGTTTAATCCCACCAGCCAATCGGCTTGACTCCGGGCCATGGCGGCAGCCGCCAGGGCGTCCATCACGCTGCCCTCCAACAGGTTATCAAAAGCTTTTTGCACCGCTGCCGGGGTGTTTTCGGACAGCCACAGCCTTTTGAATGGTTTTGAGCAACGGGCCAGGTAATAAATATATCTGAAAATCAACTCACCTTCCCGGGCTGCGTCGCACGCGTTAATGACCATTTTAACGTCTTTTCTGTTTAATAACCGTTTAAGCAGTTTAAAGTGAGCAATAGTCTTATTATTGGGTTTGATAAGAAATCCTTCAGGTATAATCGGCAAAGAATCCAGCGACCATTTTTTCAACCGGGGGTCGTAGTCTTCGGGTTCGGCAAGTTCCGCCAGATGGCCCAAAGCCCAGGTGACGATATATTTTTCAACCTCCATAAAACCTTCTTTTCTCGCCGGCCGGCCCAGGACAGAAGCTATGTCTCGGGCAACCGAGGGTTTTTCAGCAAGAATAAGTGTTTTGCTCATATTCCCTCCATGTTTACGCACGTAAACTTTTTAGAGCTTTGTTACCGCATTATTGTTACCGGGGCAGCCATTATCGAAATGATTCTATATATAGGCAACACTGGCGGGTAACATGTCGGGTAACATTCCAGGGTAACAATATGGGTAACAGTGAAAAAGCAAAGTTTAATCTTCGTCAGGCAGCAGTTTCATAACCATTTCTTCGTCTGCAACCAGGCGGTACGGCATTCTCGGCACGTCAGACGGTTCCAGCCAGCCTTCGTTGACAAGTTGCTGCATCAGGTCCAGCAGTCTATTTTGTTTGATGCCCAGCGCCGTTCTAAGCATCCTGATTGACGGCGCCCGTTTTTCCTCGTTTTCTTCCTGGTCGAACCACGATTCCGCTAAGATTGACTTCAACTTGTAAAGCTCGTGGTTTTCATTTTCATCATTGTGGTGGGAGCCAACAGCGCTGAGGATGTTCAAAGCCGGTAATTCAACCAGGTCTTCATTCTCATTGCGGCTTCCCATAAGCGTTATTGTCCCTTCAGATTTTTCGGATACACTTTGGGCCATGAAAATTTCACTACCGCTACCGCTACTGCAACTGCCGCGGTATTTACCGTTCCAGTATTCAACCAAACGCTCAATAGCCTCGTCAGCCTCCTGGTCATTCCCGCCGACACCGGGGCTCTGAAAACGCTGCAAGCCATTTGCGCCCTCCAGAAGCGCAAGGCCGTCTCCCTTACCTACCAATTCCACTTTAGGGTCAAATCCCAGCACGGTCCTGAAGTCATGTTCGTTTACCATGCGAAAAGCTATCCTGGACGGCAGGTTGGCTTTAATCACGCCGGTAATAACATCCACCGAAGGCCTTTGCGTGGCGACAATAAGGTGTATGCCCGCCGCTCTGGCCAGTTGGGCAAGCCTTTGAATAAGCGGTTCCACATCCTTTTTAGCCTGCACCATCAAGTCGGCCAGTTCGTCAATCACACAGATAATATAGGGCATCAAACCGTCCTTACCAGACGCCTTACTCCTATATTGCTGAATATTTTTAGCTTTAGTTGCTTCAAATTCCCTGTATCTGCGATCCATTTCCACAACTAAAAATTGAAGCGCTTCCACGGCATCCTTTACTTCCGTGGCCACTTTCAAGGTGTGCGGAAGTTCATGGTAAGGCCTTAGCTCAACTTTCTTGGGGTCGATTAAAACGAATTTTAGTTCATCCGGCGTTTTAGATGTAATGAGAGTTACAAGTATTTCATTTATAAACCATGATTTTCCAGCGCCTGTTGCACCGCCCACAAGCAAATGCCGGATTGTAACAAGGTCAGTCAACACCGGGGAGCCCACGTCGTCAACACCTATTACAATGGGCAGTTCAGCCGTATAAAAGTATTCCCGCAATTTTTCGGTTTCCAGTATTGGACGAAGGTACACTTTTAAACGGTTTTTATGCGGTAGAATAAAGGCGGCGGTACCGGCCTTTTTGCCCGTCATGACCTGCAGCGAAGGAACGCCGAAGGCGGCGGACAGATCCTTCGTCAAGTTCTGCAGCCTGGTCAACCGCAAACCGTCAGGCAGCCCGATGGTGATCCTGGCCGCCACTGGGCCGGCTTCGGTACCCACCACGCTGATCCTTTCGCCGGCATCCAGCAGCCCAACCCGGCGAAAAGCGGCGTTTACCTGCCTGGCAAAACCCATGCCGGTACGGCCTTCAAGCACCGCCGCGTCTCCGACCGGCGGCAAGGGTAATAACTCCAAGGGCGGGAGCTTTTTATCCCGAGGAACTCCTTTGAGCTGCCGCACAGTCTCCAGGTTATTCTTCGCCAGGCCGATGATTGAGATAATCCACCTAAAAATAGAAAACCGCCTTTTACCGGCGGCAGCGGCATTATCGGCAGCCCTGTTGTCTCTGTCGTCTCTATCTTTAACCAATCTGCGCAGCATGAAAGCAAGCATTGCAAATAATATCGTCCCGGAAAATCCCAGGCCGAAAATGGCCGTCTTATAGGCCATGGCCCTAAAACCGGGAAAAGTATCGATCAGCGAGGAATGGAGCAAACCCAATCCTACAAAACCAGCTCCCGCAGAGAGAAAGACCACGTTGAAAAACAGGTTTTTCGCGGAGTTTATAAATTGCTCCGTAATTCCATTACCGGTTGGATAAGCAGCTTTTTTTGTTCGCGGCATTAAATACCCCCTCGATTTATTAACGACTGCAACAGCACGGAAAAATTATGGCTGTTGCGCTTTATGGAGTCCTTAACCACCGGCCAGAAGTCATCCGCGACAGTTAAAATAATATCATTTACATCTGAAATGTTACGGACAACCATTACCAAAAGAAGAACAAGGAAGCCCCAGCGCAAAATTAAAGTTACGGTTTTATTGGCCACCCTGGCCAGCGTGAAAGCCAGAATACCCATGCCTACAATCAAAAAGACTGTGCCCCAACTCATAGAATCCCTCCTACATAGCTCCGGCCGTTCTTTCCAGCTCCCTGAGAAATTTACTTACTCCCACCCACCAAGTTCGATCTGTCGCATACATGCCCCTGGGGTTGGAGGGGCTATTGATCCACTGCAATGGATGTACTTCCGGAGGCCGGTTCAAACTCAGTTTGTTTATTGTTTTGGCGGCAATTTCCGCAGACTTTTCCAACCCCGGCGAATAATCAACCCATGAACCGTATACGTTAAATGGGTTCCCCAGCATCTTTACGGAAGACCCTTCAGGGACAAAGGATTGCTCCTGGCCGGTAATAGCCACCAATAATAGCGGGTTGACGTTATATTTTCGACCAACTCTTTCAAATACGTCTACCTGGTTGGCAAGCATGGATTTTCTGTTAGCCAACCAGGCAGACACAGCAGCGGCGTCAACCTGCTTAAAGGCCAATTCACCGGGCAGCACATCGGGCATAAGCCGGTTTAACACCAGCATTGGATCTACCCACCGGCCGTTTTCTTTCACTTGAAAATGCAAGTGCGGCCCCGTGGATCTGCCTGTATTGCCGACATACCCTATTGTCGTACCCTGGCTAACCTGTTGACCTTCACGAACCGCATATCCGCTTAAGTGTGCGTAATAATATAGCCGATCATCGTCGCCGGCAAGGTAAATTTCCAGGCCGCCACTTGTACTATAGGAAAATGTAACCTTGCCGGCGGCCACCGCTAATACCGGGGTGCCTTCCGGAGCTGCCAGGTCAACCCCCCGGTGACTATGATCACCTCTGTCATCACCAAATCTGCCGGTAATAACCCAATTAGCAGCGATAGGTGAAACCAACGGCCCGCCCCCGCTGCTTCCTATACCGGTATAACCGGGAGAAAACTCGTCCCATGCCGCGGTACCGGCAAAAAGCATAATAGGAATAACGATAACCAGGCACAGGCATACGAGAATTAAAATTATAACCGGTACCCCCATGGCGGCGATAATGCCGCTCCATACCCAGCCGGCAGCCTTTCGCTTAATCCCGGCTTTGGCAATATCAATTGCAGAGATAGGCACCACTCCGTTTCTCGCTTAGAGCTGCGTAAACCAACTAACGACATTACTACCCGTTAAGGCCTTCGGTCTTGTATAGCTCCAGCTCTTCGTCGGACAGTTCAAGCCGCAGCGCATCATAAGAGTTCCCCACCCGGATTACGAAGCCGTGGTTCTTCCTTAACTCGTCTAACTGGGCCAGGATCTCTTCCGGAATTTTAGCCCGGTTCCGAACCTGAGTCACGTGGGACTCTTCCATGCCGAAAAGCACCTTATATGCGCTGTTACCCCATATACTGTTCTCGTCGTCTTCCTTTCCGGCGGGCCATAATACAGAGGGGTTGTTGGCGCCCAGGGCCAGAAGTCCGTTATATTTTCTGATCATGGAGGCCAGGGAATTAACAAAATCCCAGGCATCCAGGTTCGGCAGCAGCCTTTGGCCTTCGTCACAAAAAACACCGCTGTATTGCTCGCCCCTGATCTTATTCCTGATTACCAGTTCCCAGACTGTATCAAGGGTAAGAGACATTTTAACCGCAGCGTCAGGATCAAACTTGCTTTTATTTACTCCCCGGGCAACGTGAAAAACCACCAGTTGGGCTTTTTCCAGGTCTTCGGCTGTCTCGCTGCTGGTAAACATTTTTTTCTGAGAGCCTTCAAAGTACATATACAGGCGGTTTCGGAGTTTCCTTGCCGCATTGGTGCTATCCTGGCACAGGAAGGAATACCACTGATGCATATCACATTTGGCAATGTCCCAAGTGGACTGATCCTCCGGGTCGATACCCGCGTTCTCCCAGGCGCCCACCAGCGCCCGGTCGACTACGTTTCTTTCCTCCGGAGACAAACCGCCGGCCAACAAAGATACTGTTCGCTGCAATCTACCGGAAACTTCGAGCAGTCTCCCCGCGTCCTCTTCAACCTTGCCAAAGGAACGGGGGACTTTCAGCGGGTCGAAATACTTGCCGGAACCTGGGTTGTGGTCCACCCATATACCCCCGACTTTGCGGCATAACTTCTCGTATTCGCCGTCGACATCCAGGATGTATACCTTATACCCTTCCAATAGCAGGGTGACCACTAATGCTTTAAGGAACGTCGATTTTCCGGTACCCGATTCACCTAATACTACAAAATTTTTGTTTAAATCCCCGCGTTTGATATTGATGTGCACAAAGCTTTGGTTGCTTGTCCGGTTGCCGATATAATTGCCTCTGCCTTCCGTTAGAGACCCATCTAAAAACGGATTTAATATTGATATGGCCTCTTCGTCAACCAACCTCCCCGGCCAATCTTTATAAAACTGGAGATGGGAAGCGCCAACCGACCAGGTTTCCGAAAAAGCCTGCGTCTGTTCATGAGGCAACCGGGTAACAGACATTTTGAACTTATCGCCGGAAAGAGTTTTTTCCACTTCGGAAGCCACAGTCTCAAGTTGTTCTTCGGAGGCTGCCGTGATGGTGATAAAACACCACATATCAAGAACTGACGCTCCGCCGTATGACGATTGTTCGTCAAGGTACTGGAGCGCCCGTAATGCCTTTACTTCATCGGGTCTTGGAAACTCGGCGGTTTCAGTGCTTTTTTTCAGCCGTCGTATCTTCATTTTCCCCATGTGGCCCAGCCTGAAATTCGACGGTATAATTCGCAGTGTTATTCTCAAGGAAACGCCCCTGGGTCTTTTAAACTTCATTTTGGTAATCTCACTGAAAAAACCGGAAGCCCGCCTTATTGTATATGGCCAGGTTCTTACCAGCATTGTCATAATCCAGGTTTCCGCACCAACGTTTAAATGGCTTGGAGACTTGTCAACGGTACCGGTATACGTCGTTACCCAGTCAGCCAGACACCGGCCCTCAATGTTTTCGTGAGGCAATATAGAAATTTTTCTCCCTCCTATTTGCGTTCAGACATTTTTCCAACACCGCAATAAATTGTTCCGGAATGCTTCCACGGGCTAACGCATCCAGCGCTTCACCTGGTTTGCAAAATTCTTCTCTGTATGGCCGGGGTTGCGTCAACGCGGAATAAACTTCAGAAACCGCCGCCATCATAGACAGGGGATTTATCTGGCGCCCCTTGATACCTTTGGGGTAACCGCTGCCGTCCGGACGTTCGTGGTGTTCAATTATAATTTTTCTCACTAAATGCGAAGCTCCCGGCATAACCGCATTAAGCAATAGAGCACCTTGAACCGGGTGGTAAAAAATAAGCACCCGTTCCTTTCTGGAAAGGCGCTTTTTATAAACCATACTTCGCGGCCACGCTATTTTCCCAATGTCGTGCAAGAAAGTCCCGGTGACCAGATCCCTTTTTTCCGTGGGCTTCAGGCCCATATTCTCACCAATGAGTCCGGCCAGTTCAGCCGCAGCCGTGGCATGAACGAGTAAGTTTTCGTCCCACGCCTTCATTTTGGCGGCAAACCATGCCATGGTTGGGGATTGAATTATTTCACACATTTCTTCACCTCATAAAGTCCGGTTTGCCATCCTTCATCACCAATAATTCTTCCGCTGTTGTCTAAATTCTTCCGCTTTCACCGGGTCCGTAAAATAATCCCGATAGGTGTCGCAATCTTTCGTAGATTCAAATTTGCTTTCCGGGCACTCCGGCAAATCAAGCAAAAATGAATTAGATGTCCACATATCCACGGTTTTAAAATATTTTCGTACAACTTCGTAAATTTTCATCACATAAAACCTCCTTTTTGTTCGGATTATCCCTTTTTGTTTTGGCGAAGCCCTCCAAAAACATCTTATAAAAAAGCATGGCCGAGAAAAAAAATCCCACGTGGAATGATTCTAAAAAAATAACCCCGGGGAGGCCCGGGGCTAATATCACTGTATCACCATAACCTTTTTCAAACTCATCAACGGGATCGGCGTTTATCCGTTTTATTTTCTTAATAGCCGCTCAACGGCCTTTTTATTAGCGTTGTTTTCCGCCTGGCTTATGGATGAGTCATCAAAGGCAATATAGCAACCTTCGCGGATTAATGCCGCTGCCATTTCTACTGGGTCAATCCCCGCACCCCGGCAAAGGTACTGCACGACATTATAACGGGTCTGGCCCTGCGTCCCCTCATTCATGAGCCGGTTTTTGTAGCGGGTGAAAATTCTATCCTCGGTCATCACATAACCCCCTTAAGTTAAATTTTCGTATTCCTTGGATTTACTGAGGTTTACTTTAGGTAAAAGAAAAATTCCACGTGGAATATCCTTAAAAAAAATGACCCCGGGGAAACCCGGGGCTAATATCACTGTACTGCTAATATCACTGTACTAATGACAGTTCAACCTCAAACAGAACTGAACCGTCGACCCGGATGAAGGGATCTTGGGTAAGGTGCTTTTGCTTGGTCCCCCGTTCAGCAGTGATGGTAACACCTATGGTACTGCCTTCCTCGGCATCCGGCGGTACCGTATATAATCCCCGCCAGGTGTTTTCATCCGTGGTAACCGGGTCCATCGGAGTAAGCATTACATTATGCCCGGTGGTAAATACAGCGGTTACATTTTCCGCGCATCCCTTAGTGTCAACCTCAAATTGAACTTCAGCTCCGGCTTTAACAACTGCCGGGAATGTGTTCAAAGGCACCGGCTGGCCAGGAAGGTTATACGCTATTGCGCGTATCTCCAGATCGCAGATTTCGAGCATGGTTGCCTCAAGTGTTACTTTCAGTATCTTGGGAGTCACTTCTTTATCCTGGGTGTCAAGAACCGCTTTCACTTTAAACTGCGTACCTGCCGGCACTCCGGTCCACTGGCCGTTTAGAACCTCCGTCCAAACAATGCCGCCATCCGAAGAAACGAAGTATTTTACCGATGTTCCCGCCGGCAGGTCCTCGTCGACCGTCAAACGCACTTCGTCATATGATATGCTGGACGTTACAACCCTGGAATAATACTCTTTAGGGCTGGAATACCCCACGGCGGCCAATTCCAATCCTGTTTTCTCCAGCTCCGCAACCCGGACCATACTGTCTGTTGAATCATCATAGGCATAATACCGGACCTCACCGGTTTCAGTTATAAAAGCTTGCTCATACGCGCCCGGCTTGATGGAGATCGCCACCGCCCCGGGTACCGAACCGACGCTGTATGCCAACACCTGCTGTGCGCCGCCGGCGTCATCATATTGCAAGTACCGGCCCTCGGCGCCCTCCAGGAGCGCCGTACCGTCCTGGTTGGCGCCGGCAGAAACGATATTGGAGTACCCTGAAGCTTTTCGCGCCGGGTCTTCAATATACTCTGCGGTCGCGTCATCAAACATCAGATAATGCTTTTCCGTTTTGGTAACCACCACGACATCGGGGCCGCCGTCAACCACAGACAAGGCCACCGGCTCGCCAATATCAAGCTCCTTTTCAAACTCAACACTTAATGACGCCCCGGCCCGGTACCGGGTTATTTTTGTTTTGCCGTCTGCGGTGCGGGACAGAACCACAGCTTTGTCGGTATCCTCAACGGAACTTATTGACAGAACATCAGTCAATCCGGAAGCTTTTAGGGCCGGGTCGTCAGAATAAGCGCCCCCGGAAAACTCACAATATTGAGCATAATCTTCTCCTATAACCCAAAGGTTTAGGTTATCCTGCCTGACCGCCAACCCCCTGGCATTTGTTAACCAATCAATTTGAGTATCATATAATGCACCGGTGGCTGCGTCATACTCAGAGATTATTACACCCTCACTGGTCGTAACAGCGTATCCTTCGCCGTATTTAAGCATGGCTATGGCATTCGGCATTGGGTTTTTGGGTAGACGGACATACCCGCCGGAGACGTCCACCACCGCGCTGGTCTTGGACATATCTACTAATGATGTATCGTTGAAATCGTCTTCTAAAATCACTTCCGCTGCGGCAACGGAGGGGAAAGAAAAACAGATTAAGGCAAATAACAAAACCCAAAACCTTTTCAGTTTAATTCCCCCTCTCCTGGCCGGCTATACCCATCCTGGCGATTTTCCATTGTCCGCCAACATCTACTATATCCACTATGTTAGTAATGGTTGTGTCATTGTTTCCACCAAAATAAGTAACCTCTGCAATACAGTACCCTTCGGCGTCACCCAGGCTCTTAATCTCTTGTACTTCAAAACCTTTACTTGTTTTAGCCGGAGGAGGTTGCAAAGACGATAGCTGTGATGCTACATCAAGCAGTTGGCCGGCAAGGTAGTCCCGTTCCTGATACTTTTTCAGCTCAAATGGCAATGAGAAATATTCTTCAAGTACCTTTTGGGCACCGGCGGGGATCTCTCCCATGGCCACCGCTGGCCGCTCTATCGCTGCGGGCTCAACGCTGTAAATCGACCAGCGTTTGCCTTGTTTGATCAGGTAAAAGTTCAGTGCATAACGATCACTGTAAGACTCAAACAGCGCTGTTATATCGGCGTAAACCGCTGCCAGTTCCGGCGTAATTATTCTCCCTTCGAGTTTCACAGACAGATAATCTTTTTGTACATGCCCGCGCTTAAAATTAATAGCTGCTTCCTCCCGGGCCTCACCAATCAAAAACTTGTTCATACGAGCATAATTGCTATTTTGCTCAGCATCAAGGAAACTGTTCACCACGTTTTTAACGTCTGTTTCTGCTGTAAACAACTCATTTTCTGCTGTAAACAACTCAATTTGTTGTTCAGTTGGGGGCACTCCGCGGCATCCGACCAGGAGTATAATAAGAACTATAAAAAGTATAACTACATCAATTTTAGTTATGGCCAACACCTCCCTTCAAAAAATGTAAAGAACCCCGGCTAAAAGCCGGGGCAGCGATTAAAGCTTTCTTATGGTTATAACATCCTTGCCTATATTGCCTGCAGGGTCTTTTACCTCCACTGTTATTGTGTTCATACCGGGTTGGGTGACCGGCAACGCTACCTGACCACTGGCCGGCAATGCGGCCCAGGTTTCTCCGTTGGTCCTGTACTCAAAAGGTCCGGCGCTGTTATCAGTAACAGATACTATGCAAGGTATCGAATTTGCCGAAGTTGCCCGGGCGCCGCTGGTGGTTTGTATTTTTACGATCGGACTCATTGTATCGTTGACGAAATTGTTCACGGTGGTTTGTATATTGGCAATCTTACTCTCCAACGCCGGCAGCTGCGTATTACGTATATAGGTGGCATCTTGCAATGCCGCACTCGCTTTGTCCCGGGCCTCTTTGGACAAGGTAGCCGCCGATTTACCTTCGGTGCTATCCCATACCCGGGACGCTGCTGTGTTAGCAATGTTTTTTGCGTTAATAGCTTCGGATTTTGCACTATCAGCAGAGGACTTTGCAGCATCCGCGGATGATTTGGCATTTGCTGCATTAGTCGCGGCTGTGGAAGCATAATTTTTAGCTGCTGTGGCTTCTGTTTTAGCAGCAACTGCAGCGTCTCGCGCTTCTTCGTCAGCTAAATTTACATAATAATGAACAGTGCCCGAATGTATAGTAACATTATCACCGCTGCTATCACCTACTGAAATGGAAACACCGCCTCCTGTAGCACTTTCAAACGAAAATAACTCATTATCAACCCTACCAGCTTTACGAAGCACCCGTTCACCATTTACATATATATTTATAGCGCTGCCACTTGGTACACTATATCTAACATTAAGCGACACTGACGCATTAGAACTAGGTGCAGAACACGAAAAAATATTATGACTATACCAACCACTAGGAATAGTAAAAGTACCCGTCGGGACATTGTAACTTGCCACAGAGAGAGAAGTCGCGTCACCTAGTAAAGGCATAATTCCTAGTAATATACTACAAAATAGAGCGATATAAATTATTTTTTTTAATAAACAACTCAATAAAATTACCCCCTTTAATAATAAAATTAAGCTTATGATTATTTAGCTACTACGCAATATGAAGGCATACCAAACCAACCTTAAAGCAATATTGTGTAATCACCCCCTTATAAAATCTAAAACTTCGAGTGAATGTACTCGAAGCTGGTATTATTGAATCCCTTTAATGCATTGCGCCACATAGCTACATGAACTATGTGGCGTCTTTTTATGGAGGTGGTTATTATGTAAACATTCATATGTTGTAACAACTATTAGTAACTAGGAGGGATGATAGTGAAGAAAATATTAACCATTGCGCTATTAATAATGTTGTGCGTCACAATAAAAACAGCTTCCGCTGAAGCGGCAAATTATGATGTATATGTAAGGGAAGATAATCAATACATTTATCTTAACAATAGCACAGCAATAGTAGAAGGTTACAATGTAACACATGGGTTTTCAAAACGATTACCGTTCACCTTTATTAAATCTGGTGGGGACATCTATTTGAGGAGCCTGTTCGAAAAGCCCAGATTGACAGCGTGAAAAAAAGAAATAATTACCACAAAAATAAGCAACAGGGACCGGAAACAAGTCAATTTGACGCAACACCTTACATTTCCTTTTATTGGATTTAAAAAGGGACATAGGTACCCTGTGGATTGTGGATAATGATTTTTTCGAGTAATAAATTATCGGTTCTATCCACCAACCGGATAAGTATAACTTTTAATTCGCATTTTGTTCAATAACTCATCACGGTCTTTTAGTTTTAAAGCAGCACGCATATGTTTAATCATTAACTTAATCAACCTGAAAATATCCGTCATTACAGTAAATATCTGCACTCTTTGAAGCCCCCTAACTGGTAGCTTCTTGTGCCGCATTACTGAATCCAGTGAGTTTGACTCTATGGCAAAGTTAAGCTCCACCTGTTTGCGGAATTTTTGAAGCTTTTTATGCAACTGAGAACCATGGGGTACCGGGCTGTTAATTAGCGGGTTCTCCAGATAGTTTTTATGAAAATACTTATCACAGGTGGGGTTAAAAAAGCAATCGGGACAATGATTCTCATCGCCTTTAAACCAGATATCTAAAGTGTCTTTATTAAAGCTATTCCAGATAAGCGGGTGCCCCTGAGGACAGACGAATTGTAAACTTTCATTCATGTCTTCCGGTAGCACGGTATTCTTTTTAACATCCGTTGTTAAAATTACATCATGTTTAGCCAGTGCCTCAACATTAACGTCCTGATCAAAATAGCCAAGGTCAGCAACCAGGTACTCCAGTTTGAGGTCCTCTACCTGCTGTAGCTTTTGTAGCAGCGGAAGCAGTACATTTACATCATGTACATCGGCAGGTAGGGTTAGGGAAATCAGCGGTACCGGACCAAGCTTGGAATGGCAAACAATAGTATGCTTACGGTAGCCGACAAAGAATTGGTTCATGTTGGTCTTCTTGCGCATGGCACCTACGGCGGCATCAGGGTCAGTGAATGTTTTTTCACAAGAACAGCTCTTTTTATCCGCGCAGCTACAATGCTTTGTTTTTGGCCCACCGACATTGGCGAATAACGGCCTTGAATCTACAGCAGATAAGACAGGGTTTAGAAAGCCATCAATTTTTGCGGCTTGGGCTATGATATGGAATAAAATCTGGTAAAAGCGCTCAATCCCTACTTTGGCTCTAAAGTTGCTTAAACTGTTATGTGACGGTATAGGTTGCGAATTGCCGGAGGAAATAAAGTTCCGGTAACTTTGGTTTTGTGGCGCTTTTAATTTGCGTTCTAGATCCCGGTAAGAGGTAATTTCGCTTTTGCTAAAATACAAGTAATGTGCCCGGAACATGGTTACCGGGTCATGGGGATTGCGCCCACCTTGTTTGTATAACGGTAAAACCAGATCATAAATAAACAAGTCATCCACAAAATCAATATAGTCTATGAGTTCTCTATCAAAGCCAAGTGTGTTATAATAGCTCATGGGAAACAGATCCAACTGCATTTTCGCCATAATTATGCACCTCGCTTGGTTTTCGGTAGTTTTGTTGGGCATTACTACCTAATTCGTCAAGCGACGGTGCATTTCCTATTTTTAGCTGAAATTCTTTATGAAACTTTTCGAACAGACTCATTTATAAAGAGTTAAAGGAGTTATTCTTACTGTGTGCGTTTTAACATGTTTAAGGTTGCCTTTTTCGTAATTGACAGCTTCATTAAGGCCTCTAATAATGCTATCATATACTTTCATAGTATCACATTCCTTTTTAAATATTACGCCTATATTATTCCAGCATTTTTCGAACTCCGGCAGAATAACAAACTCTCTTGTCAAAAGGAACACCTTCTAAAATAGCATACCCTACTGGATAGGATTATTATATCCTATTCACTAGGGTTTTAAAAGATACGAATTAATATTACAGGATATGAAGCCAATTACGTCTTGTGTAAAGGATTCTCTCAACATTGATGATTTTTGACTTTTCATCTATCGTGAAAAAGACAATATAATTCTTAACGGACAGTTTTCGATATCCCATCATTGCAAGCCGTTCATCAGTTACAGAAGGGCATTTTTGCGGCATGGTTGTTAAACCGGTAATGGCCTCATCAAGCGTGTCTATCATCTTGAGCGCAGTCATTGGCGCCGATAGTTGCGCGGATATATATTGGACAATGTCACGCAGGTCTTTTTCTGCAGGTTCCGATATGTCGACTTTATATTTTGCCGTCATTGATTTCTTGCCTGATGTCTTGCATCACATCTTCAAGTGGACGCTTTCTTCCTTCCATTACTGCCGTCCTGCCCTCATCAAGCAAACGATAAAGCTCTAATTTTCCGTTGAGCATCTCGTAGGTCTCAATGCTCATGACGGCCAAATCTCCCTGCCCGTTTTTAGTAATAAAGACAGGCTCTCTGCTTTCATGGCAGAACGCCGAAATCTTATTATAGTTGTTCCTTAAGTCCGTGCTGGATTTAATATTTGGCATGAAATCATCCCTCCACCCAATCTAAAGATATTATACGCGAATTTCTTTAGATTGAGCAAGGGCTGCGTGAAAAGATTTGTAAATTACTAAGGCACCTTATACTTTTTTAGCAATAATGGAACTCACCGCATGCTGATGCGGGCTATTCCCCGAGTTACAATCAACGATCTGTTCCTCACAATAGATAATCTGCCAATCAGAATAATATCCAGCCAAGTCACCCGACTTATAAAAGAATTCATTTCTTTGCCAATCGGGAGCAGGTAAAATAAACGGTTTTTCTACGAAAACG
The DNA here is from genome assembly GCA_023439185.1 of Bacillota bacterium. Lineage (GTDB taxonomy): Bacteria > Bacillota > Desulfotomaculia > Desulfotomaculales > Desulfallaceae > BRH-c8a. Next base: position 232,990 of record JAEXOR010000065.1, read on the forward strand.
AGATGTGCATTTAAACCACCAGGATAGGTATGTTTTTTATAGTTTTCAAAATGGTGTTGTCGTTTTTCGATTGGCAAAAATTGCAAAGCCCCCATAGAATAAATAATATCATAGTGGTTATCCATTTCATAATCTATCATATTCGCATGCAGTGCATGAATAGGTAGTCTCTCTGAATTGCTATATTGCTTAATTTTTTCTATGCCAGGCAAAGAGATTTCCAAGGCATCAACAATAAAACCGCACTTGGCAAAATAAATTGTATCCCTGCCCTCTCCGCTGCCGATATCCAGTAAGCGGCTATTTTCTTTTAATTTGTAACGTAGATTTACGATCATTTCTGCAAGGATAGAATGCTCTAATCCCCAATAATACTCTTCCTTTTTATACTCTTCGTCGTAAGGACTTATTCTGGTCTCAAATTCTTCTCCTGTAAGTAATCGGTCTATTGAGGTTTTCAATACTCCGGCTAAAACAGGTAATAGGCCCGTATCAGGCAAAGCATTACCCATTTCCCATTTCGAGACTGCTTGCCCGGTTACATGGAGGATTCCTGCCAATTGCTCTTGGGTATACCCGTTTTCCTTGCGCAATGATGCAATCCGTTTCCCAATTTTGTTATTTTTATTATTAAGCATGGCATCTCATTCCGTTTCAAAAGTTACTGATCTAATCTAACAATTTAATTATAAATCTGATTACTCTTTAAAACCATCGAATGCTCGTTGTTTATATGTATCAAAAATCAACCATCAGTTGATTCAAACTGTGGGATTTGAACCCTTGCATTAGTTTAACTCCCGCCAGTATCCGCAAAAAACCATTTCACCTGTAATTCTTAGATGGCAAAATTTACACTTCAAAATCCCGGAAAAGGCTGATGCCACGCGGCTCTTACCGCATGGCATCTATATACACCTAATCTTATGGTCGGGATGACACGACTTGAACGTGCGACCTCACGGTCCCGAACCGTGCGCTCTACCAAACTGAGCTACATCCCGGCGTCGCCTTTTTAAAACCAGGCAAAAAATATAATATCGTATATTCACATGGTTGTCAATCGGCAGGATCAGGTGTTTTTTAACAACCTGCGGAACATTATGCCCGGCTAATAATTAGCCCGTTTTTGTATAAACTAGAGTTGTTTATTATGTAAAGATGTTTGGATCTAATGTCCAAGTAAAAACGGAGGTGTATCATGACTAAAACCCTCAATCCATTTACCTTTTCAGCACCCATCCAGGGAGTTCAGGTAAAGCCTCTTAAGCAGGACGGTAAGGAAATCGTGGTCCGTTATAATGGGCTGCTTAACCAGAATGGCGCCGGGCAAGTATGGATGCACGGAGGTTTCGGAGAAGGCAACGAATGGGAGGAAGTCAAAGATTACCTGATGATGAAAACAGATGAAGGTTGGGAACAAAACGTCGACATTAAGGATAATCAGCTTAATTTCTGTTTCCGGGACGACGCGCATAACTGGGACAATAACAGCGGTGTAAATTGGATTTACCGGATCACCTGATAATACTGTTTTAGCTTCTATGAGGTTGTGTACCGCCTGGGGTATGCAGCCTTTTTAATTGGAGGTAAAATAAAGCACGATGGCGGTAATTACTCCCACCAGGATAATGACCGTGCTGATGCCGCCGAAATTGGCCAGGGGCTTTAATTTTAATCCTTCCTGTTCAGCCCGCTCGCGCATGCGATTGTACACCGGTATGCGCCCGATGACGCTCATGGCCAAATTGTCCGACAAGTCCGGTTCGCCGCCCCGGTCCAATAGGCTTTGCACAACGGATTCCAGCCATTGTTTTTGAGATTCCGGCGGCATGGCGGTGAATTGCCGCCGCATAAAGTCTTTAAAATGCTGTTCTTTTTGCTTGAGCTGTCCAAAATAAGCCCGGCGTTCATCCCTTTTCAACTGGCGGGTCGTTTTGCTTAACAGGCTGATTTCATCTTCGTTCAGGTTAAACTCTTTACGGAGTAATTCAATAAAAACTACAGCCATAACAATTCACTCCTAATTTAAGAGGAAGTTCGAAAAGTCCGCAATTTGATTGTAATATCCTGGCAAAGATCATAATATATAATGACAATAATCAATGATTATATATAATATTATAAGGTAGTTTGATCTTCAACCAGCAAAATATTTTACCGGAGTGCGGAAATGGGGGTTCTCATTTTTGGAAGTTTACGCATTGGTAGGGGGCAGCGGGACGGGGAAAAGTCACCGTGCCGTTTTGTTGGCCTATCAAACGGGCGCTGAAGTAATCATCGACGACGGGTTAGTCATTAAGGGGAACCAAATTGTAGCCGGAATTTCGGCGAAAAAGCAACCTACCCGGATTGGGGCTATTAAAACTGCTTTATTCAACGAACAGGAACAAATGGAAGCGGCCCAAAAAGCCATCCGTGAATTGGCGCCGGGCAGGCTGCTGATTCTTGGCACTTCGGTCAAGATGATCGACAAGATTGCCCGCCGGCTGGATTTGCCCGGGGTAACCAAGTATATCAGTATCGACGAAATTGCCTCACCCAAGGAAATCAGGAAGGCCAGGACGATGCGCAGCCAGCACAGCAAACATGTGATCCCGGCTCCGGCGGTTGAGGTAAGAAAAACCTTTCCTGAGACGCTTATTAATCCGCTGCAGGTTTTTATGCGCCGTAAGGGTAAGCGTGGAAACAAAAGCTGGCTGGAGCAGTCGGTGGTCAGGCCCACTTTTACCATGTACGGAAAGCTTACCATATCCAGGGGAGCGCTCAAAATCATCGTTACCCGGGCGGCCGTTACCGTTGCCGGAGTGGCGGAGGTTAAAAAGGTAGGCATTGACCGGACCGATAATGAGGTTAACATTGAGATAGAAATCCTGGCCGGTATGAAGTTCCATATCAATAACGTCAGCCGCGAGGTTCAGGTATATGTTAAAGAGCAAGTTGAGTATATGACCGGTCTGACGGTCAAAGAGGTTAACGTAACCGTTGCCGGCATTGAGGTTGGAGAAATGGTATAAGCAGGGGACGTTTCCCCTGCTTATGTTTTAGTTGCGAAAACATGCCTGCCGATGCGCGTTACGACGGGCAGTGTAGTGATCCATTTGTCCGTGCTGATGGTGGGATTGTAGAAGAACAAGGCCCCACCGGTGGGGTCGTTTCCTTCCAGAGCCTCCAGCGCGGCATCAATAGCGGACTGGTCCGGTTCCAGGTTAATGGTGCCGTTGGAAACCGGGGTAAATTGAAATACGTGCTTGTTTCTCTGCATGATTACTTCTCTGACGGTGTCGGGGAAATGCTTGCTGTGTACCCGGTTAACGATTACAGCTCCCACGGCCACCTGGCCGAGAAAGTCTTCCCCGCGTGCTTCGGCGTGAATAGCCCTGGCCAGAAGCATTAATTCCTCCCTGGATATATTGCCCCGGGAAAGGACCGTGGTTTCCATCTCCCCTTCCGGCGGGAGCACCAGTTTTTGGCGGGGATGAATCACTGTTGTTTTCAGGTTATTAACGCGAATTAACTGTTTTAAATCTACATTAAATTCATATGCTATCTCCGATAGAGTATCCCCCGCTTGGATAGTATAGGTTACCGGTTCCGCGGCAGTACTGACCACTTCTTTTTCCGTTCCGGCTTGGGCACTGGTTGCGTTAAGGAGCAAAAAACACAGTGCCGGGAGTAAAATACCGGCCAATCTGGAAAAATAAGCGCTCATTTTCTCCTCCTTTCCGCGCAACTACTATTATTGCCGAAAAGGAATCAAAAATACTGGAAAAAAATGTACTTTCGGACGCCCCGCAAGGAGCGCCCCTACATATACCCGCGAGGAATTTTGTATCCCCTACAGCATGTAAAGCAGGGCGTTGACTGCCGAGGCGGCGATGGTGCTGCCCCCTCTGGTGCCTATTACACTAATATACGGTACTTTGTTCATGGCCACGAGCAGTTCCTTGGATTCAAGGGCACCCACAAAACCGACCGGTGTTCCCACCACCAGCGCCGGGTTGGCTATGCCGGCTTCAATCATCTCGCACAGCGTGAACAACGCCGTGGGCGCGTTGCCGATAACTACTATATCCCCGTCCAGCGGCGCTGCGAAGAGCATGGCTGCCCTGGCCCTGGTTTCCCCCGTCAGGTTTGCCCGGTCCACCACTTCCGGATCGCCGATCCGGCAGGCGGCCCTGACATTTAGTTCCTCCATTTTTTTTCTGTTCAGACCGGCCAGCACCATGTTCACGTCGGTAAAGATGGTACAGGAGTTTTTAAGCGCCCGCAGTCCGGCTTCAACGGCCAGCGGGTGAATCCGCACCAGCGGCGCGATATGGAAATCTCCGGTGGTATGGATTATCCTTTTCACGATGGCCCGCTCACCAGCCGGAAGTTCCTGCAGGACTGGAACGTTGCGCTCAATGATGGCCATACTTTCCCGTTCTATTTCCGCCGGGTTGATATTATAATTCATTATTTGACGCCTCCCTGACCCGGTCCATGATAATATCCAGCAGGCGCGGATCGGCTCCGATGTGTTCAGCCATGGAAATTTTAATCCCGGGGTAAAGGTTCTTTTGTTCGTTTAGAATTTCCGGGATGTCTCGCTGCATATGCAGTCCCCGGTATAGAAACAGCGGCACCACCACGATCTGCCCGGCGCCTTGCTCAGCCGCCCTGGCGATGGTCGCGGGCAGGTCGGGCTGGTTGAACTGCAGCGCCGCTCCCTCAACAATAAATTTTTCATCTATTCCGGAGGAGACCAGGGAGGTTATTCTTTGCAGCGTGGCCTGGGCTTCCGGCAGCCTGCTGCCGTGACTGAGAATAATGATTGCGGTTTTCATGTTCTTGCCGTCCTTTCGCACAACGCGATATTTTCCAGCAGTTTCTCCACGTCGTCAAATGCTCCCTCCGGCGCCGGAGGTCTGGTAATTAATATTACCGGTACGGCTAAAGCCAGGGCGGCCTCAAGTTTGGCGCCGACGCCGCCGGCGGCGCCGCTTTCTTTGGTTACCACAACATCGGCCCGGTAATGGATGAATAGATGTTTGTTCAAATCTGTTGCAAAAGGCCCCTGCATGGCCACGATATTCCCGGGTTCGAGCCCCAACTCCAGGCACCGGCGCAGTCCTTCGGGGTCCGGCGTAATCCTGGCGGTTATATTTTTACCGGCGGCTCGGGCGGCAGCCGCGAATGTGGGCAGGGTTTTCAGGCCGGTGGTTAGAAAAATGTTTTTTTCAGCCAGTTCCACCGCTTTGACGGCGGCTTCCGGGTATCCCCGCACCGGGTGGATGAGCGGGTCGACCGGTACCGCCAGGGCCTGCCTCTGGAACCGGATGTATTTGGCGCCGGTAACGGCGCAGGCCTTTATGGCGTTGGCGGTGGCCTCTTCCGCGTAGGGGTGGGTGGCGTCTATGACCAGGCTGATCCCCCTGTTGCGGATTAGTCCGGCCAATCCTTCGGCGTTAAGACGTCCGGAGATAACCTCCGCGGCAATTGATTCAGACAGCAGCCGGCCCCCGTATTCGGTGGCCGTACTGGCGATCAGACGGTGTCCGGCCCGGCTTAAACGCCCGGCTATCTCCCTGCCGTCGGCGGTGCCGGCCAGCAATAGGATCATACCTGGTAGCCCCGCGGCGTAATCATAAAATCACCGGCCCGGCGGGTGGAACGGTTCCCTATAATCACCGTGCTCAGCATGTCCACGGGGTGGGCCGGCAGGTCCCGGAGAGTGGTGATGATCAGGCTTTCCTCTTCCCGGGCCGCGTTTTTAACAATGCCCACCGGTGTCCCGGGGGGCTTGTGCCGTAAAAATATCTCCCGCGCTTTCTCGATCTGCCAGGTCCTTTTCTTGCTGGCGGGGTTATACAGCACAATTACAAAATCAGCCCGGGCGGCGGCTTCCAGCCTTTGCTCAATAGTGTCCCAGGGTGTCAGCAGGTCGCTGAGGCTGATTACCGCGAAATCGTGCATCAGGGGCGCGCCCAGCCGGGCGGCGGAGGCGGTGGCCGAAGTAATGCCCGGGATTATTTCCACCGGGATTGTTCCCAGCAGTCCTTCGGCTTCCATTATTTCAAGCACCAATCCCGCCATCCCGTAAACGCCGGGGTCGCCGCTGCTGATCACCGCCACCCGCCGGCCGGAAGAAGCCAGCTCCACCGCTTTGCGGCACCGTTCTATCTCCCTGGTCATGCCGGTGCTGACAATCTCACGATTGCCGATATAGTCCCTGATTAAGTCGATATAAGTTTTGTAGCCCACGATCACTTCAGCGGAGGCCAGGGCGTCCCGGGCCCTGAGGCTCAAATACTCAACGGCGCCCGGCCCGGTGCCGATCACGGTTATCGATCCTCCGCCACCGCGATGGTGATGCCCTGAAATTTGTGTTTCCGTAATAACAGTTCACCCTTTCCGGAAGCCATGAGCGCCGCCGGTTCACAGACCGCGTGGGCTCCCACCTTTTGATATACGAATTCCGATAACGAAATACCATGTCCGTCGTTTTGCAGGAAATGATTAATTTGGGCTGGAGAAAACACAACCAGGGGCAGATCCAGCCGTTTTACGGCGCTGATCAAGCCCGGTTCCTTTTCCTTAATATCAATGGTGGCCAGTGCCCGCAGGCTGAGCGGTGAACACCGGCACATGGCCAGGGCGGTATGTAAGGCAGCCAGGATATCGTCGCCGGATGTGCCCGAACGGCACCCCACTCCCGCCACCAGGTTGCGCGGGCGCAGGTAAAAGGTGCCCGGCGCTTCCCGCTCCGGCAGGCGGTTGGTTACCACAACATGGTATCGGGTATTCGCGCGGCGGCGGGGATAATCTCCGGGAAAACGGTATTTAACCTGTGGTGTATCCGGAGCCTGGGATATCCCCGGGGGAACATAAAAACATACCGTGGCGCCGTTAACCAGGGCGGTATTAATGACCCTGGCCGAGGACGGCGGGTCCATGGCCAGGTTGTGGACCCGGGCCATATCGTCCACCGCGGGCAGGCCGCGCACGTCGGTGGCGGTGGTAATCACCGGCCGGGCCCCGGTCAAAACAGCTATCTGACCGGCCAGTTCATTGGCTCCCCCCAGATGGCCGGATAATACGCTGATGACATGCTTCCCCGCCTCGTCCAGTACCACCACGGCGGGGTCGGTGTTTTTATCTTTGATATGCGGAGCAATCATTCTGACCGCGATACCCAGGGCCATGATAAAAATGATGCGCCGGTAGCTGTAAAAGGCTGTTTCCACCGCCCCGGCCAGGGATACAAAGATCTTGGCCCGGTCCGGAAGAACGAAATCCTTATCCGGAGCGTACAGATCCGCCTGCTCACCACCGGAATCCAGGGCTTGTTTAATTTTCAGGGCCAGTTCGTAGCCGCCGGCGGTGAGGCAAAAAAGAGCGGTTTTCAATCGCCATCACCGCGATATCCATGGGCGAAACCGGCATCATAAAGGTAAGAGGGACGGTAACCGGCCCCGAGGGCGTCACCGACGATGATCATGGCCGTGCGGTTGATCCCGGACGTGGCTACTTTGGCCGCGATATTTTCCAGGGTGCCGGTAATGGCGCGTTCACCGGGCCAGGATGCCTTTTCCACCACCGCCGCCGGGGTGTGGGCGGGATAGCCCCCGGCGATTAGCTCCCCGGTCAGCTTGTCCAACATGTGCACGCTTAAAAAAATGCACATGGTGGAACGGTGAGCGGCCAGGGAACGCAATGACTCCCGCTCCGGCACCGGGGTGCGGCCTTCCATTCTGGTTAAAATAACGGTCTGGCTGACGCCGGGCAGGGTCAACTCCCGGGGTATCGCCGCCGCGGCGGCCAAAAAAGAACTGACGCCGGGCACCACCGCGTAAGGAACCGCTTCCCGGTCCAGGATGTCCATCTGCTCCTGGACGGCGCCGTAAAGCGACGGGTCGCCGGTATGCAGCCGGACCACCTTCTTACCGGCCCGGTAAGCGTCGATCATGACCCCGGTTATTTCATCAAGGGTCATGCCGGCGCTGTTATGTATTTCGGTCCCCGGGGCGCACATGTCCAACAGCGCCGGGTTTACCAGGGAACCGGCGTAGACGACCACCTGGGCCCGGCTCAGGAGTTTGGCTCCCTTAACCGTGATCAGTTCCGGGTCACCGGGCCCGGCGCCTACGAAATAAACCTTATTATCCATCTTGGGTGTCCTCATTTCTCATTTGGACTTATTTTTTTTAACGATCAATAAAGACATGTAATGCAATTTTTGTTCCAGTAGTCTTTCAGGTTCGGAGGTGATCAACTGATCCGGGTATCCGCAGCGGCTGACAAAAAATGTCTGCAAGTTGTCGTACTCGTTAAGGAAACGCATTAGTTCCGGCAGGCGGCGGTTCACCTTCATTAAAACCACAGTGTCGAACCCGCCGATTACGGTTTTCAGGTCGTCCAGATTGTAAGCCGCCGGTATTACCGCCAGTTTTTCATCGCCTTCCACAAGCGGTTCCTGCAGTGCGGCCGGGCAGGCTGTGATGGAAGACACCCCGGGCACGATTTCCACTGCCGCCCGGGGGCACTCTGCTTTAAGAAACCTGAGCAGATAGCCGAAGGTGCTGTACAGGCTGGGGTCGCCGATGGTAATAAAGGCTACGTCCTGCCCGGCAGTCAGCTTTTCCGCCACCTGTTTGCCGGCGTTCTGCCAGCTTTGCTCCAGGACATCGCGGTCCTTGGACATGGGAAACTCCAATTCCAAAATATTATGTTCCCGGTCGGTTACCGCCCTGACCACCGACATGGCCAGGCTGTCCTTTTCCATTTTTGATTTGGGTATGCAGAGGACATCCACCCGGGACAGTATCTGTTGCGCTTTCAGGGTGATCAGCCCGGGGTCTCCCGGTCCTACCCCGATCCCGTATAATTTGCCGGTCAAATTTCATTCCTCCATCGTTCCAGGGTAATGACGCACACCGGGTTTAAGGCCCGCCACATATGCACCCGGCCGGTTGAAACGGTCCGGGAAACCTGCAGCTGAATCATTTCGCACCGCCATCCTTCGGGCGGGGCGGTCAGCCGGGCCGTTGTCTCCAGGGTTACGGCATTGATCACAATCCGCCCGTCCAGTGAGATTTTATTCATCACGCAATCCAGTATTTCCTCCAGCCGGCCGCCGCTGCCGCCAATAAATACCCGGTGCGGCGCGGGCAACTCGCTTAACGCGTCCGGGGCTTCTCCCGTCACGGGAACTATGTTGCCGGTTCCGAAACGGCGGCTGTTTTCCGTAATCAGCGCCAGGCCTCCGGGGTTTTTCTCCACGGCGTACACGACACCGCCGGGCGCCAACCGGGCCGCTTCCACCGATAAAGAGCCGGTACCCGCGCCGATGTCCCAGATTACCTGCTCCGGAGCGAGTCTGGCTTTGGCCAGGGTGATGACCCTGATTTCTTCCTTTGTCATTGGTATTTTGCCCCGGCTGAACATTTCATCCGGTATGCCCGGGGTGGAATAAGGCCATAGTTTATTGTTCATTTAAAATCACCATTATACAATTGTTTAAGGACCAGTTCTCCCGGGCGGCCAACTGATGCAGCGTGGTGGTGGTGATAGTCTCGTCCGGATAGGACAGGTTACAGGCCACATGTACCGGGAGGTCGCCAATCCCCCCGTTCAGCAGCGCCCGGGCCAGAGCGGGCGGGGTATTGCGCGGATCGGTAAGGGTAATCACCTTGGCGTGTTTTTTTACCGCCGTCACCAAGACCTCAGGGTCACGGCCGTGACAACTGGTCAGGCAAGCGTCTTCCCAGGATATACCGAGCCTGGCGCAGCCCAGTTGAAAAGATGAAATACCGGGCACCACCTCGGGCCGCAGTTCCGGCAGCCGGCGTTTCAGGGTGGCCAGAATACCGTAAAAGCCAGGATCACCGGAGGCCAGCAATACCACTTGTTTGCCCGCCTTCACCCTGGTTTCGATAATGTCCATCAATGCTGCCAGGTCTGAATTAATGGGATACTTTTCCACGGTCAGATGGCTGTACATGGCCAGATGCCTGTTGCCGCCCACCAGGACGTCGGCTCCGGCGACAGCCCGCCGGGCGGCTTCGGTCACATATTCCTCTGCGCCTGGACCCAGTCCAACTACTGTAATACCTGCCATCCCAACTCACTTCCTATTTCACGGGCCTGCCGGTCGGCGGCCAGCAATCTGCCGTCCATGGATAGCAGGGCGGTGCCCACCACCAGCCGTCCTTTTGTATATTCAGCGGCCCTGGAACTGGCCCGCCGGGCGGCCAGTTCCAGCACCCCGGACAGGTTATGTTCGTCCAGTATCTGCGTCATCGCCTCGGTGGTATTGCAATTCATAATGGAACGGACTACATCGCGATCGGCGCCCAGGGAAGCGGCCAGCGCGGCCATGGTTTCACCCCGGGCGTCGGCCACGCGGCTATGGGTGTGGAATATGCCCGCCGCTACTTTAATCAGCTTGCCGTGATGACCCCATAATAAAGCTTTATTGATTCCCCTGTCCACACAGGCGTCCAGCATAAAGCCCACAAAATTACTCATTTCCGCCACGGCGTTTTCAGGCAGACCGTAATTAAGCGCGTTGCGCCAGCCCATACGGCCCGGGGTGAGCACCACCGTTTTAAAGCCGGCGGCCAGGGCCAGATCCAGTTGGGGCGCCAGAGAATCCTTAAAGGCCTCCTCGGACATGGGCCGGACGATACCGGTGGTGCCTAGAATGGATATGCCGCCCAGAATGCCCATGCGCGGGTTCAAAGTGCGTTCGGCCGCCTTTTCACCGCCGGGTACGCTGATGGTTGCGGTACAGCCTTGTCCTTCCGGCAGCACTTCGGCCAGCGCGGTTTTAATCATCTGCTCCGGCACCGGGTTGATGGCGGGTCTGCCTACCGGAACCTGCAATCCCGGGCGGGTTACAATCCCTACTCCTTCCCCGCCCCGTATGGTTATGGAGCCTTTCGGGGCAGGGGAAACGGATGCGGTTATTTCCAGGCCGTGCGTGACATCCGGGTCGTCGCCGCCGTCTTTGATCACCACCGCCCCTTTGCCGCCCGGCAGATCGTAATAACGGTCGATGGGCACTTTTATTTCGTCACCGGCGGGATTGACCACGGTTACGTTTTCGGGAAACAAGCCTGAAAAAAGTGCGGCGGCTGCGGCTTTGGCGGCGGCCGCCGCCGAAGCCCCGGTGGTGATGCCGGTGCGTAATTTCCTGTGGCGGGGCATGGTTGTCTCCTTTGACAGTTGAACCCGCTCCGGGGACAGAACGGGCCGGGTTTGATTTCCAGGGTCTCTTAACCTTACTGCCTGGCCATCTGCATGCGGATATCCATGTCCACCAGCAGGCGGTAAGGACGGCACATTTGTACAATTCGGGATCTTGTTCTTTCCCCCAGGTAATCATCCAGATCTTCCAGACTAATGTTGCTGGTGATAATCGTCGGCAGTAGATAGTTTAACCGGTAATTGACGATGGAAAAAATTTTATTTTTAGTCCAGTCGGTGTAATTGTGTGCCCCCAGGTCATCCAGGATTAAAAGCGGCACTTCACGGGCGGTGTCCAAAAGCTCCGACTCGGTAATTGTGTTTAAACGGTTGGTATCATAAGTTGCTTTAATTTGATCCAAAAGGTCGGGAACCACTGCGAAAAGCAGGGTTTTGTTTTGGGCCAGCAAAATGTTGGCGATGCAGCAGGCCAAAAAAGTCTTGCCGCTGCCCACCGGTCCGGTAAAAAGTAAACCCTGGATGTGCGGATTGTCAAGGTAACTGCCGACAAATTCTTTGGCCGCCTGTAATGTTGTGGAGGCCGAGTCCCGGTAGGAACTTTTTTTTACGGGATCAATTTTGTGATTGGAATAAAACTTAAGCTGGAAGCTTTCAAAGGTATAGCTGCTCATTTTGGGTGGTATCTGCGAGGCTTTTACTTTACTGTTAATGGAGCGTTGTTTAACGCACGGGCATTGTTCCGCTTCGTTGTCGCGGATGATCAACCCGCGGCCTGAGCAAAGACTGCATTGTTCGGGCAATTCCGGACAACCCCTTGTATTTAATGTTAAAACATAGATGGCAAGCAATCAATGAATTGAAATACTTCTTTTCTAACTTATATACAGGGACTGGATCATGTTTTTCTTGTTCTCTTTATCCCGGTTTCCCTGTTTTGATGAGCCGCTATGCCGGTTTTTAAAACGTCTGTCGTATTCTTCCACGTCAGCCGGAGTGCGTAAATTATTTTTTCCCCACTCCAGCAGGATACTGTCAATATACTTGAAGTTATGCTTGCCCAGCATTACCGCTTTGCGCAGCGCCTCAAGGACCATGTCGGGATTGATTTTGGCGGACCAGAGATTAATCTGTTCCACTTCCATGGGTGATAAGGGACGCCCGAATTCTTTTTCAAAGCTGTTGTATAAATTCACAGCGGCGACCGGTTCTTTTTCAATCATTTTTCTAATCCGCTTGTTTTCCCTCACCCTGGCGCAAGCCCAGATTTCAGAAATCTTTTCGAAAAGCGGTTCAAAGTCATAACCTTTGAGCACCAGTTCGCTTTCGTCGTCATAATAATCGGTGACTCTGAGCACTTCCTTTTGCAGCAGGTTGTCCAGGTCGCCCGCAATTTGTTCCTTATCCCTCTGCATTATGCCGCACAGGTCATTAAGGGAAGGCATAAATTTTTTTTCTTCGGTGCGCAGCCTGAACAATTGAATAATCAGCATCATTTCATGGTCGGAAATACCCATGTGTTTATATAGCTTGAGCAATAAATTGGGAATGGATGTGGAACCCTGGATGAAAAGATCCGTGCCGAAGGCGGCGGTGATGGTGCCTGTCTTGTATTCTTTAACTGTCCTTGCCTGCCCTGCTCTTTCCATTCCCAAACCTCTCCTTTTTAAAGGACATCCGGCTGAAGAAGGAGCGTCCCGGTCTGCTATTATTTTAACATATTTTATGGTACCATGGCAGGTTTGTCCACCCCCATTAGATCAATAAATTAACGATACAAATATTGTCAAGACAAGGCAATATGTGTTATTATTTTCACGAACTCCTGAAAGCGTTTAATCAAGGTAATCAGTTAAATATTGACTTACTTTCCAAATAAGGAGTGAAATATTTTATGATAAAGCGTATTGGCATCAACGGGTTTGGCCGGATCGGCAGAAATATTTTTCGTATTGCCCAGCAAGTGCCGGATCTTGAAGTGGCGGCGATTAACGACCTGGCTGATGCGAAGACCATTGCGCACCTTTTGAAATACGATTCTGTGCACGGGCGGGATACCGGAGAAATTCAGGTTGTAGAGGACGGGATACTTTACAACGGTAAGAAAACTTTGGTTACGGCGGTGGACAAACCGGAGTTGGTTCCCTGGCGGGAAATGGGCGTGGACTATGTTACCGAATCCACCGGCAAATTTAACAGTAAAAAAGAAGCAGTCAAACACCTGGCTGCCGGAGCGAAAAAAGTGTTGATTTCAGCGCCGGCCAAGGAGCCGGATCTAACCGTCGTCATGGGCGTTAACGAGCAGCAGTACAAACCGGAGGAACATCACGTCATTTCCGGGGCGTCGTGCACCACCAATTGCCTGGCTCCCCTGGTGAAAGTGCTGAACCGGGAGTTCGGCATTGTCCGGGGCATGATGACCACGGTTCATTCATACACCAATGACCAGCGCATTCTTGACCTTGCTCACAAAGACCTCCGGCGGGCCAGGGCAGCGGCATTATCCATCATTCCCACCACCACCGGCGCGGCCAAGGCGGTGTCGCTGGTGCTGCCGGAAATGGCCGGTAAGCTTAACGGTATGTCGTTGCGTGTACCCACCCCCAACGTTTCTGTGGTGGATTTGGTGGTTCATGTGGAGAAGCCCGTCACCGTGGAGGAAGTCAACAATGTGTTCCGGGACGCGGCCGCCGGGGAACTGCGGGGGATCGTGGATTACTGTGAGGAACCGCTGGTTTCAAAGGATTTTAACGGGTCGACCTTTTCAGCAATCGTGGACGCTTCCTGCACCATGGTTATCGAAGGAGCAATGGTCAAGGTGATTGCCTGGTATGATAACGAGTGGGGTTATTCCTGCCGGATGGTGGATACAATCCGGATGATGTAATAAAAATGATGTAATAAAACTCAAAACCGGGGAATGGCTCTGTGAAGCCTGACCCCGGTTTTTTAATGTCGAATTTGTCGCCGAGCGCCCCGTGAGGGGCGCCCCCACGATTTGGTGGCTTTTTTAAGCAAACAGGCCGTCTACCGCCTTGCTTTGCTGCTCATCGCTGTAACCCTGGAGGGTGATGGCTTTATTGGGACACTCGCCGGCGCAGGTGCCGCAGCCCTGGCAAATCACCGACTCGATTTCCGCCTTGTGGTTTTTGATGGTCGGCGCCTTATAGGGGCACAGGCGCACGCAGGTTAGGCAGGCGGCGCATTTGTCCTGCTCTACGACCGCCGTCACGCCGCCGGATTCCAGGGTGTCCCGGCTGAGGATCACCGCCGCGCGTCCCGCCGCGGCCTTGGCCTGGGTGATGGACTCCTCAATATTTTTCGGGCTGTGGGCCAGGCCGCACATAAATACCCCCTCCGAGGCGAAATCAACAGGCCGCAGCTTCATGTGCGCTTCCTGGAAGAAGCCGTCCTGGTTCAAGGGTACTTTCAGCAATTGCGAAAGCTGCCGGTTGGATTCCGGCGGCGCTATCGGCGCGGCCAGGACCACCAGGTCCGGGTTGACCTGGAAAGGCTCGTTAAATACGTGATCGACCGCTGTTACCCGCAGCATGTTCCCCTCCGGGCCGGCCACCGATTCCACCACCGGTTTGTGCTCCTGCTCGTAACGGAAAAACAGTACTCCCCGCTCCCGGGCTTCCCGGTAATGATCTTCAAAGAAACCATAGGTCCTGATATCGCGGTACAATACAATAATTGAGCAATCCGGGTTAATTTCCTTCAGTTGCAGGGCCATCTGCATGGTTTTGCTACAGCAGATGCGGCTACAGTAGGGGCGTTGTTCCTCCCGGGAACCGACGCACTGGATCATCACAATACTGCGGGCGTCTTTGACCCGCTGCTCGCCGTCGGCAATGGCCCGGTCAAGCTCCAACTGGGTCATTACCCGGGAGTCCTGACCGTACAGGTATTCCACCGGTTTTGACTCTTCAGCGCCGGTGGCTAAAATGGTGACTCCGTGTTTAATCTCCCGGCCGTCGGTCAGGATGGTGGTAAAGTTGCCCTTGTAACCGGACACCTCCCGGATGCTGCAGCCGGTATAAACGTCGATGAACGGACTGGCGTCAGTTTTTGCGGTCAGGTCCGCAATCAGGGCGCCGATATTTTCATTGTTAAACCCTTTGTTAATCAGCCTGGCCGCGCCGCCAAGCTGTTCACCTTTCTCCAGCAGGTGGACGTGATAACCCTGGTCGGCCAGATTTAAGGCGCTGGTCATGCCGGCCACCCCGCCGCCAACGACCAGGGCGGCCTGGGTGACTTTTACTTTAATATTTTTGATGGGGGCCAGCAGGGATGCTTTGTAGACCGCCGCGCTGCTGAGGTCTAGGGCCTTGGCCGTGGCTTTGGCCGGTTCGTGCATATGCACCCAGGAACACTGGTCGCGGATATTGGCCATTTCAAATAAATACGGATTCAGGCCGGCTTCGCGCATGGTCTCCTTAAATAACGGTTTATGTGTTCTGGGACTGCATGACGCGACGACGATCCTGTTCAGTTGGTGTTCCTCAATCAGTTCCCGCATCGCAGCCTGGCTGTCCTGGGAGCAGGCGTATATCTTGTCGGTGGCGTAAACCACGTGGGGTAATTTTTTAACGTGTTCCACCACTGCGGGAACATCCACCACTCCGGCGATGTTTTTACCGCAATGGCAGATAAACGCCCCGATGCGCGGCTCCTGTCCGGTGACGTCCTTTTCCACGGGGAATTCTCTTTCCGTCACCAGGGAATTGCGGGCCGGCGCCAGAAAAGCGGCGCAGTCCCCCGCAGCGGCGCTGGCCTGCATCACGGTTTCGGGAATATCCTTCGGACCGCTGAACACCCCGGCCACATAAACGCCTTCCCGTGAAGACGTCACGCCGCTTAGAGCTTCCGTGCGGCAGTAGTCATATTGGTTCAGATTAATACCGAGGATGCCGGCCAGTTCCACTGCTTCGTCCGACGGTCTAAGGCCCACCGACAGCACCACCAGGTCAAAATCCTCTTCCACCATGGCGCCGTTTTCGGGGAGGTACCTGATGCGCAGGTCCTTGGATTGCTGCTGCTCTTTAACCGAACTAACCATGCACTTGACGTATTTGACGCCGTAATCATACCTGGCACGGTTGTAATATCTTTCATAGTCCTTGCCGTAAGCCCGTACGTCGATACAAAATATGGTTACGTCCAGGTCCGGTTGGTGTTCCTTGGCGATAACTGCTTCCTTGGTGGCATACATACAGCACACCGACGAGCAGTAACCCCGGTTCAGTGAAACGTCCCTTGAGCCGACGCACTGGATAAAGGCGACTTTCTTCGGTTCGGAGCCGTCCGCTTTCTGCAGGTGTCCTTCATACGGTCCGGAGGCGCTGAGCATTCTTTCAAATTGCAGGCTGGTCAATACGTTGTCGTACACTCCGAAACCATACTCGCCGCGCAGCTCGGCATCAAACAGTTCGTAACCGGTACCGAGAATAACGGAACCGACTTTTACTTCCACTTCCTCAGAGGGCATTTCGTGATTGATGGCGTCTACCGGACAGGCTTCCAGGCATTTGCCGCAGGCCTTTGGTTTTTTAATCCGCAGGCACCTGGTGGCGTCGATGGCGAAGGCGTTCGGATATGCCTGCGGGTACATTTTATAAATTGCTTTACGTTCATTTAAATACTGGTTGAATTCATTTGGCACCCTGATGGGGCATTCTTCGGCGCAGGCGCCGCAGCCCAGGCACTTGTCGGGGTCCACGTACCGGGGCCGTTGATTAATTTTAACGGTGAAATTTCCGGCTTCACCTTCCAGCCCGACTACGTTGGAATTGGTTAAAATCTCAATATTGCGGTGTCGTCCGCATTCAACCAGTTTGGGCGACAGGATGCACATCGAACAGTCATTGGTGGGGAAGGTTTTGTCCAACATGGGCATATGCCCGCCGATAGCCGGTGTTTTTTCCACTATATATACTTTATAACCTGATTCCGCCAGGTCCAGGGCCGACTGCATACCGCTGATGCCGGCGCCGATGATCAGCACGGAACCAATTATTTTGTCATTGTTAGCGTTATTCAAGGTAATTCAACCCCCCAATTACAATGCTTTACCGCGCTAATGAAAGTGATTTAAGAAGCGGTAAGGGATCGACCAGGTGCAGCTTAAACCAGCGGTTGGTATCAGGTAAATCCAGGGCCAGGCCGATTAATTCCGTAAAATAAAATGCCGGTATATTGGTGTCTCCTTTTTGACGCCGCATTTCCAGGTTGGACTGGCAAAGGGGACAGGCGGTGACGATAGCGTTCGCGCCGGCCTCTTTGGCGGCGTCCATCAGACGCCCCACCATTTTTTGCACGATGTCCGCCGAGGTCAGGGATAAACTGGCCCCGCAGCAATCTGTTTTATAAGCCCAGGGAATGGCCCGGGCGCCCAGTGAGTTGATAATGTTGTCCAGGGATTCGGGATTTTCACGGTTGTCAAACTGGGTGACTTCCGGCGGTCTGACCAGCAGGCAGCCGTAATAACAGACGACGTTCAGCCCCTGAAGCGGCTTTTTTACACTTTTGGCGATGGATTTAACTCCAACCTTGGTAACAACGGCTTCCAGCAGAGAGAGAATATTAATTTCGCCGCTGTATTTAAAATTAGTTATTTGTTCGGTTTTAACCCGCATATCTTCATCATTGCGTAAGGTGTAATCGGTTTTCTTAAGGATGTTATAACAGGCCGAACACGGGACCGCCAGGTCCGCGCCCTGCTCTTGAGCCAGGGCGATGTTTTTCGCCGGCAGGGTTACCGATAGTGTATGGTTGGTGCTGTGCGCGGACGTGGCGCCACAGCAGACCCAGTCTTCCAATTCCACAAGCTCCAAGCCCAGAGCCTGGCAAGCCGAGCGGGCGGACATATCGTATTCCTTGGCGGTGGATTCAAGCGAACAGCCCGGAAAATATGATAATTTCAATTGGCCGCGACCCCTTTCCCTTTGGTTATCAATTCTGGCTCTGCTTGAAGATCTGTTTAATGGCGCGTCTGTCTTTCACCCTGCTGGGCAGTAAAGGCATTTTGCCCTTTCTAAACATGTTAAACCCGAAATCCAAATCAGACCACAGGTCTTTGCTTTTCAGCTTATAAAGCGCCATCATCATTGGTTCGTGCACTCTGCCGTTCATCTGGACCGAATTTAAGAATTGTGTATGGAACAGGTACACTTTGTTGTCTTTAACCAGCTTATCGGCGATGGCCTTTTCCTTTAACGCGTCGATGATTGCCCGGGTATTGATGCCGTTGGGACACCTGGCGCCGCATGTTTCGCAACTGGAACAGATCCAGATACTTTTACAGTTCAGCACTTTTTCTTTTTGCCCCAGTTGTACCAGGCGAATTATTTCATTGGGATAAAAATCGGCATGTTCGTTGGCAATGCATCCGGCGGCGCACTTCCGGCACTGATAACACAGTTCGATGGGTTGACCGCTCTTTTCTCTTATTTCGTGATAAAAGTCCAACCCTTCTTGATTGATCAGGTTCATCTGAATTCGCGTCCCTCCCCCATAAATTAATTATATATATAAATAGTGTTAAAATTTAGCTTAGACTTTATGAACATTACGCTAAAAATAACTTCAGTTGTTTATGTATAGCGTAATTATTATATTATATATTAGATGTATCAGAAAATAAAGCGTAAACCAGAATAAATTTTATTGCCCCATGTTGTTTAATATTACGGATAGGCCGCATTCTCATTTTAAAGGGGTTGTTCTGTGTTAGCTATGACTTTACTCTGTTTGCAAGGTGGGGCTTATTTGGCGCGTACCTTTACTGCGCTTTTTTCCAGCGCCTTATTGATGGGTATTACCGCTATCGCCACTACGGCGCCAAACAAAAGGGTAATTGCAATGGTAAGCGTTTCTGGAAAAATATGCCATAAGTATATATACAGAGAGGACAGGACCAGCGACATCAGCATTAAGGGAAACGCCACCACGAAGTACTTGAAAAATGTAATACGGCTGCCCCGCTTTTCCGCCATGCCGATTACAACGACGTTGGCCGAGGCGCCGATAATGGTGCCGTTGCCGCCAAGGCATGCGCCAAGAGAAAGCGACCACCAGAAAATGTTAAGCACGGTGGGATCAGTAATACCCATAATCTCTCCCATATCCTTAATCAGCGGGATCATGGTGGCCACGAATGGGATGTTGTCCACGAAGGCCGAGGCAATGCCGGAAAGCCACAATATCAGCATGGAGGTAGGGAGCAACTCTCCCCCGGTAATCTTCAGGGAGGCTTCCGCAATAGCTTCGATAACACCCACCTTTTCCAAACTGCCTACCAGCACAAACAAGCCGATAAAGAAGAATATAACAGGCCACTCCACGTTATGCAGCGCGTGTTCCGGATCCTCTCGGCTTATCAGCAGTAACAGGCTGGCCCCGGTGAGGGCGATGACCGAAGACTCCAAATGTACGTATTGGTGAATAATAAAACCTAGAATGGTCAACGCAAGAACAAACAAACATTTCTTTAATAACCGCATGTCCTTTAGCTCTTCATGTTCGTTCAATTCCATAATTGTTTTCTGCCGTTCCGGGTCGGTCACAAGCTGTTTCCGGTAAATCAACCGCAGCATCGTCAAAGTGCAGACATATACCACCAACACGATGGGTGTAAGGTTGATTATAAAGTCCATAAAGCCAAGATGAGTGGCGCTACCGATCATTATATTGGGTGGGTCGCCAATCAACGTAGCGGTACCGCCAATATTGGATGAAATAATTTCTGCAATCAAAATGGGAATAGGGCTGATTCTGAGCTTTTGAGCTATGGCGAACGTCACAGGCACAATCAGCAACACTGTGGTTACATTGTCCAGAAACGCTGATAGCAGAGCTGTTACCAGCGACAGGGCGGCCATAATCTTGAGCGGTTCACCCTTGGAACTTTTGGCGGCCTTAATAGCCAAAAACTCAAACACGCCAGTCTGTCGGGTGATGCTGACAATGATCATCATGCCAACCAACAGTCCGATAGTGTTAAAATCTATTGCGTGCACTGCCTCTTCCGGGTCTAAAATCTTGGTTACGGCAATTAACGCCGCCCCTACCAGGGCGATTACGGCCCGGTGAATTTTTTCAGAAACGATGATCGCGTAAGTAATTAGAAAAACCACTGTAGCAAAATAGATTTGTAAATGTTCAGGCAAATTAATACCTCCCTTTTGAAGCTAAAAACGGCTCATATATTACTGACAACCGGTTTTTGCAATACTGGTCATACCTCTGACCTCCGATAACAGGTTAATAGAATTATATCAGCTTGTCGTTTTAAAGACAATTACTTGATTAAAAATTTTTGGTTTGATCAACCAGGTTACGTATAAGGCTTTTTAAATCTAAGGGGGAGCAGTATTTAGGAATGCTGCTCCCCCTTAGATTTAAAACCGATATTTTACAGGCTTCAAGCTATCTGTTTTCGCTTTCGTCAATCTTAAACTTGACCACGATGTTTTGCATTTCAGTGGCCATATTGGCAAGCTTCTGGGCGGTGGCGGATACCTCTTGGCTGGTGGCAGCTATCTGTTCGCTGGCGTTGGTAAGCTGCTGCGTACCCTCATCGGCCTGTTTGGCACCTTCGGCAACGCTTAAAATTAACTCCGTGTTCACTTCAACGGCTTTAATTATCTGTTCCAATGAAAGCCCGGCATTATTGGCGACATTAACACCCTCTTTTACTTCGTCGTCACCTTGCTTTATTGCATTCACAGCCTCTTTCATGCCGAACTGAATTTCTTTTACCAGACCGATTATTTCCCTGGCAGCATTAGCAGATTGCTCGGCCAGTTGGCGTACTTCTTCCGCCACCACTGCAAAGCCACGCCCGTGTTCTCCGGCCCGGGCGGCCTCAATGGCGGCATTAAGCGCTAAGAGATTGGTTTGATCCGCTATACTCGTAATGGTACTGATTATCTCTCCAATCTGTTTAGATTGCTTGTCAAGTTTTTGAATTACATCAGAAATATTTTTAGATGCTATAGCAATTGAGTTTATTTTTTCAATAGTATCTCGAACTGCCCTGTTTCCTTCTCCTGCCACTTTTTGAACCTGCCCGGATTCCCGTGCGGCAATCTCCGCATTCTCTTTTCCGTGACCGGATGTGGCTGCCACTTCGTTTGCAGTGCTGGCCATTTCTTCAACGGTGGCACTGACCTCTTCACTGGAGGAAGCTAAATCCTGACTACTTGTGTATAGTTCGTCAGAATTCTTTTTAATTCCCGCAATGAGTTCACGCAAGTCAACTATAGTTTCGTTAAAAGCGTGAGCCAGTTCTCCAATTTCGTCTTTTGATTTAACTTGCACGTTTTTGGTCAAATTGCCTTCCGCTAACGATAAAAGCCCATCTTTTAAGGAATTTAAAGGGGCAATGGTTTTGTTGCTCAGCAAGATGCCAAGTAATGCGGCGAGCAGTGCGCCTATAGCCATGATGATTAAAGTATTCTGCACTATGCTGTTTGCTTCGGCTACAATCTCCTTTGTTGTCTCCTGTGTCACAACCACCCATTTTAGGTATGGTGTGTTACAATAGCATGATTGCCAGCTTTCGCCTTCGCTTGTATACTCCATAGTGCCATTCTGCCCTTTCAGCCCGGCTTCAACGGGACCCACGGCGGAAAAATCCGTACGTTCGATAGCTATTTGAGTGTCAGGATGTACTACTACTTTACCGGTACCGTCGGTTATATACGAGTAGCCGGTCTTGCCTGTTTTTGCTTCACTTAGAATATCATCCAAACCGGCCAGGGATAAAGATATTTGAAACACTCCAATGAGTACGTCGTCTTTCTTGATTGGAGCGCCGACAACAACGATGGGTTTTTCATTAGAACGGGAAACTATAACATCACTTATGGAGTAATCTTTTCCGGCCATAATATCTGTGAAATATGAACGATCATGCAAATCTAAGAGTTCTCCGTCATCGGATCGTGCAATTTGCATCCCATTCACGTTTATTACCCCAATTACGTCTATATCTTCATAGTGTTCTTTGAGCGGAGTGATTAAGAATTTTAGCTCCTGTGGGTTCATTGTATTGACGTTGGCCGTATTACCCAAGGAAGTGGCTAAATCAACTTTTTCCTTGATTAGTTGATCAACCTGGCTAGTCAGTTGCTTTGCCACCAGCATATTATTTTGGTGCACGTTATTAATCAATTCATTCTTCACGCTGATACTCGTCCATATGCCCCCCGCCAGCAACGGCATTATGGCAACTAAAACAAAAAAAACTATAAGTTTAAACCTAAGGCTCGTCACCTTTTTAAAACCTGTTTTCATAAAAATATATACCTCCTGCTCTATGACATACTCATAAACACACCATGCAAATATACCATAATTGCAATTTGCTTTTGCCCCTTATTTTTACAATACAAAATAAAGTAAAGCCATGACTGATTTAAGCTATAAGCTTTGCTTTTTAAATCATTTTATAGTATAAGTTTTTCAATACCAAGAACAGCAGCTATATCGTTAAGTTCGTTTAATAAAACAGCGTCAATAGGAATGCCCTCCTTTAACCTTTGACTGGTTTTTATATTCTTTCGCTCTCCCGGAATTAAGATATGATCATAGCCTTTTGCCCCAGGAACGGATTTTATTTCAGCTATCATGTGTTCCACGCGATTAAGATATTCATCCTTGGGCATAAAAGGCTCAATATTCATGGCCATGAAAAAATGGCCAATATTTACCGGTTTCTGGCTATCATCGTAAATCCAGCCCACGTGATTACCATAAGCTGCACCACTAACTACACCCGACAATATTTCCACAGCTAAAGCCATTGCGTATCCTTTAGCACCACCAACAGGAAGCACAGCTCCTTTTAAAGCTTTTTGAGCATCCGTTGTTGAATTACCATCAGCATCAATAGCCCACCCCTCGGGTATAGGACGGTTTTCTTTGGCTGCCAGGATAATATTTCCCCTGGCCACGTTGCTGGACGACATGTCAACTATAATCGGCTGACCATCGCGAGGAAAACCAAATGAAATTGGGTTGGTTCCCAAATATGGTTTTCTGCCCCCCCAAGGTGGAATGCCGGGGGGGGAATTGGTAAGAGCGATACCAATCATACCGGCATTGGCAGCCATTTTACAATAATACGTGGCAGCGCCAAAATGATTGCTATGCCGGGCCGATACCACTCCACAGCCGGCTTCTATAGCTGTTTCAATAGCTTTTTCCATTGCCCGCACAGACACCAGTTGACCTAAACCGTTATTTCCATCCAGCAAAAACACAGAATAAGCTATGCGTGTGAATTTTATATTCGGACGGGGATTTATACGGCCACTTTGTAACCTTGTAAGGTAGACGGGCAGACGGCTAATTCCGTGGGTGTCAATGCCGTCAAGGCTGGTGTCCACCAGGACATCGGCCGTGATTTCGGCATCTTTTGAGGGAACACCCGCTCCCTTTAATAGACTTAAACAAAAATTTTTTAAATCTATCGCTGCAATATTATAATTCATAAACTTAACTTCTCCTTAAATTTCTACCGCTGTTTGTTGTATAAGGTATGTTGTCTTAGGTATGTGGTCCTACCACTTATAAACAAGCAAATTATACCAGCTAATTTTGCACATTGTCAATCACATTTAGCAGTTAAGTATAAAAAAATACCTTCTATAGATATAAACTATAGAAGGCTTACACAAAAGAACATCTATTGAAACGGGTGGGAGGAGATAGGGGTTAAGACATGTATGCTTTTAAATTTCAATACTTAATTGAAATTGGCAACGGCCGTCTACGCGCTGCGATAAAGCTTAGTGAATACAAATTCCTGATGGCCGAGTGCTTCAGCGCATGCCAGGCGGCCGTTACAAACACGAATCATCATGTCCAGCAAAGCATCTGCAGCTTGATCCAAATTCATTTCACGACGTAAAATACCGCTTACGTTAACGTCGATATGTTCCTTCATGTCTACTACAGTGAGGGGGTTGGCGGAAAGCTTGATTACCGGCTCAATTGGGTTTCCTATAATATTGCCCTGGCCTGTGGGGAAGAAGTGTACCACGGCACCGGACGCCGCCCACAACGTTACGGCTTCGGCTGCGGCAGATGATGTATCCATGTACCACAAACCTTTGGAGGTTGGAGCCTCAGCGGGCTTTAATACCCCGACATAATTCAAGCTACCGATCTTTTGCAAATTACCTAAGGCCTTTTCTTCAATAGTAGTTAACCCGCCTGCGATATTACCCTTGGTGGGCTGGGAGCCCGAAAGATCAACGCCTTGACTTAAAATAAATTCGTTGTATTCATTGAAGATTTTGTAGTAAGCTTCACCTACTTCGGGAGTGGCGGCGTGTTCCTTGCAAATGTCTTCCGCGCCTGTGATCTCTGAAGTTTCACCAAAACTGCAGGTGGCGCCCGCGGCCACAAGTCTTTCCAAAGCTCTGCCGACTGTGGGGTTGGATGCAAGGCCGGATGTGGTGTCGGATTCACCGCATTTTACCGAGACGTACAGCTCGTCCACAGAGCATTCTTCTTTTTGAAGTTCTGAAGCCCATTGAGAGTATTCCTGAGCTTTCCAGGAAGCCATCTCAATCGTTTTATGCTGACCGTTTCGCTCAATGCCAAAGCCGCATACCGGCTTACCGGTTTTGGCAATACCTTCAACAACAACGTTAGTCCACTCGGTTTCAATGCCAATCACTACAACCGCCGCAACGTTGGGGTTGCTGCCAATTCCAATCAAGGTCCGGAAGAACAGTTCCAAGTCTTCACCAAACTGCAAACGGCCATACGCATGCGGCAGGGCTAATGTACCCTTGACGTTATGGGCGACTGCTTCACATGCTGCATTGGAAAGATCGTCAAGAGGTAAAATAGCAACATGATTACGGATACCTACTCTGCCATTTTCACGGCGATAAGCCATAAATTTAGGGAATTTATAATCTGACATAGATTTACCACCTCGCAGTTTTTAAGTTATGGGTATGAACGTGTTCGCCCTTTGCAATCGGTGCAACAACCTTACCAATGGGGCGGTTGTATTTAATAATCGAATTCCCTACTTCAACATCTGCCATAGCAATTTTATGACCGATTTTAATGTCGTTCTTGGCAGTGATTTCGACTGTGGCATCATTTGACATTACCCAGCCTTCTACAGTTTCCCCTGCCTTGATTTCTTTTACTGCTACGCCTACTGAATCTTTTTCGTCATGAATAATGAAATAAGGTTGATTCATTTACTGGTTATCCTCCCTTCGGAATTTGTTATAACTTAATTATGAAACCAAAGTATGAAACGACCAAGCAATTAATGCTATAAAAGCGCCATTGATCACCTCCGCGATTGTACTATAACCGTGGTAAGTTACAGTATGGAAAATCTATTTCTATTGCATAAACATTTTTGGCCATGTAGAAATACTAGTGTAACTATCTTTACAACTGCCGGCCCAAAATGTTTATGACGCAATGTGTCAGGTATGTTATCAGAGGTCTGTGGTTCTACCAATTATATTACTCTCGTTTTTTTTAAATGTCAACTGATTATTTAACTATTTAGCCATATTTATGATTGCAATTTTTTAGTTTTGCATACAAGCATACAAAGCTGTGCATCAAATCCAATATTGCGTAAATAGAGGCAAGGTGCTATATTACATTTAATTGGTATGATATCTGATGTATAAGCGCATAGGTATGACAGAGGGAGAATAAAAATGATTGACGTTTTTTCTGTAATTGCCGCATTTTTAGCCGGGTTAATTAAAACTACTTTTGGTGTTGGAGCCGGGGTATTTTTAACACCGATTTTGTCCATAAATATGGACCCCAAAGTTGCCGTTGCACTGCTGGCTCCCTTGATGCTGCTTACAGACCTGTCCGCAATCGGATTGCATTGGAAAAAATGGGATATGAGCCATATTAAAGTACTTATTCCAGGGGAGGTTATCGGGGTTTTTATTGGAAGCTATTACCTGGCCTGGGCTTCACCTAATATTATCCAGGTAACTATTGGTATTGTGGCCATGGCATTCTCAGCATTACAAATTTTACGGCAACAAAAATCTGAATTCTTTACCAACTTAAACATGAAACCTGTGCATGGAGCCTTTATCAGTATCTTTGCAGGTGCCGCGTCTGCGGTTGCCCACTCGGGTGGTATAATTGTATCTATTTATCTTGTTACCCTGGGAATGGCAAAACATACTTTTGTTGCCACTTTAGTAATATTTTTATTTGTTGGTGATGTTCTCAAAACATTTCTTTTTTCAAATTTAGGAGTTTTAAACTCTACTATTTTTATTGAAGGAATTAAATTAACGCCGGTTTTACTTTTGGGCAGTTGGATAGGTGGTAGAATAATTAATAAAATAACCGACAAGCAGTTTATTTTAATTGTAAATATTTTAATATTCCTTAGCGGATTTTTCTTAATTATTAAGGATTAAATATTTTATTGCCAAGTTTAAAAAGTTGATTGCCTAAAAGATGATAAATTGATATAATCTATTAAACTGATGTCTGAGGTAGGAGGTATGACCAAGATTTTGCAAGGCTATTTATTTATTTTGATAATTGAATAACGTCGGTTTTGGGGGGTGGTATATGTTTTAGTTATATTTATGTTGCGGGGAAATAGTTAATTTTGGGTGTGATGTAAAGAAAATCAAGAATTAAATATTTTATGCTCATCGTAATGAAAACATTCACAAAAGGAGGGTTAAAGCAATGAAACTAAAAATTAAAAGTACTTTGATTGCTTCCCTGTTGGTACTTGGTTTAATTGCAGCCGGTTGTGGCGGGGGCGGGGATCAGGGCAAGGCTGATAGAACCAAATTTAGCTTCGCTACCGCGGGAACAGGCGGTACTTATTATCCCATGGGCGGAGGCATCTCCAGTGTAGTGCAGAATACCACCGATTATGAAATAGCGGTGGAAACCAGCGGCGGTTCCGCTGAAAACCTGCGGCTTATTCAATCAGGCGAAACGGATTTAGCATGGGCCAACGCTTCTGAAATGTACTGGGCCTGGAATGGAGAAGAATTTTTTAAAGGACAGGAAATGCGGGATTTTAGAGTTGTAACCTTTTCCTGGGATGCCATTTATCACTGGGCTGTTCATAAGAACAGCGACATTAAAAGTTTTGCCGACCTGGAAGGTAAAAAGGTAGGTGTTGGTCCCCAAGGTTCCGGGGCTGCTGTTTTTGGTGAAACTTATCTCAAAGCTATCGGCATGTGGGATAAGATTACACCTGTATTCTTACCCCCCGAAGACCAGGGAACAGATTTTAAAGACAAGAAAATTGACGTTTTTGGATATTTCTCAAGAGTACCCATGGCGACACTGATGGATATCGCGGCGGTATCTGAAATAAATTTGATTGATCCTACTATTGAAGGAAGCATGGTTAACTTTTCTGAAAAATATCCCTTTTATACCCAGACATTGATCCCAAAAGGATCTTACAAGGGACAGGATCAAGATGCAAATATGTACGGCAACCCTGTTTACATGGTTGCTCACAAAGACATATCCGAGCAAGTTATATACGACATTTTAATCTCTTGCTACTCCGATGAAGGACAAGCGCGCCTGTTGCAAACTAACAAGGCAGCCGAAGACATGACGTTGGAAAACGCATTAAAAGGTTTGACTGAAATAGGTGTACCCATGCATTCCGGCGCAGTTAAGTTCTTTAAAGAAAAAGGCCAAGAAATTCCTGCGGAACTAATTGAGAATTAAACAAGCCATGTTGATTGGGATAATTTTTCAAGCTAATAACTGGCGCCCAAAAGGGGTGCCAGTTATATAAGGTATAAGGTATTTTTCTAATAGGAGGTGTAATTTTTTGGACAAAAATCCTAACCCGGCTCAGGAACAGTACTCAGAGCAAGAAATAAATAAAATGATTGAACAATATGAAGGAGTTTCTTCAAAAAGAAACTTAATCGGACCTATTGGAAAGTCAATTAGTTTTATCGCAGCCATATTCACGCTGTTTTTCATGTACCAAGGTGCGTTTGGCATGATTTCCCCCGAGTCAAACCGAGGTATATACGTCGGCATAACCATTTTTTTATGTTTACTAATTTATCCCGCATCTAAAAAATCCCCTGGCAACAGAATTACCGTGCTGGATGCTTTACTGTGTGTATTGACCCTAGTAGTTACTTTCTACTTTATTTTTATGTACCCGCAGATGGCTTATCGCATCGGGTTTGTTACCACGACGGATTTAATTATGGCTGCTATAGCCGTAATACTGGCGCTCGAAGCGGTCAGGCGCGTAACAGGCAACATATTGTTTTTTATAACCCTTGGTTTCTTGTTATACGCCTATTTTGGCTATTTATTCCCCGGCATGTTGAGCCATAAAGGCTTTAGTATTAGTAGAATAGCTAGTTTTATGTATGCATCCCTCTATGGTCTTTTCGGTTCGGTGGCATCAATTTTCGCGTCCTTTGTATTCTTGTTTATAACTTTTGGAACCTTCCTGGAAGCTTCGGGGGCTGGTAAATTTTTTATTGATTTCCCTTATTCCGTACTCGGAAGAGCCCGCGGCGGCCCGGCCAAGGTGGCTGTTTTAGCCAGCGGCTTTATGGGCAGCATTAACGGCAGCGCGACCGCTAATGTTGTTACAACAGGGACTTTTACAATCCCTTTGATGAAACGCATCGGTTATAAGCCACATATGGCCGGCGCTATCGAAGCCGTGGCCTCTACAGGTGGAATGTTAATGCCTCCGATTATGGGCGCGGGCGCTTTCATTATGTCTGAATTTACCGGAATTGCTTACTGGGATATCGTTAAGGTGTCCATCCTTCCGGCCATCTTATATTACCTGTACCTGTACTTAATGGTCGATTTTCAAGCTCAAAACCTTGGGCTAAAGGGCCTTCCCAAAAACGAACTGCCCAACCCGATAGAGATTTTAAAAACTGGTTGGTTTTTCATTATTCCGGTTGTTGTCATTATTTACATGCTGATTGCCGGGTATTCACCCCCCATGGCAGCGGTAATTGGTTCGGTATTGAGTGTTGCTTTCAGCTGGTGCAGCAAGGAAACGCGCATGTACCCCAAAGATATTTACAACGCTCTGGCCAAGTCGGCGGTAACCTCTTTAATTATAGGTTCTACCGTAGGAGCTATTGGTATTATCATCGGCGTTGTTTATTTAACCGGTTTGGGCCTCAAGTTTTCGGACCTCTTACTGTCTTTTTCCGGTGGAATTTTGCCAATTGCCATTGTTTTGGTCGCCATTGCCTCTTATGCATTGGGCATGGGTATTACCGCCACTACATCCTATATAATTCTCGGCGTTTTGGCAGCTCCCGCGCTTCAGGAAATGGGCG
This sequence comes from Bacillota bacterium, assembly GCA_023439185.1. GTDB lineage: Bacteria > Bacillota > Desulfotomaculia > Desulfotomaculales > Desulfallaceae > BRH-c8a. Next base: position 262,530 of record JAEXOR010000065.1, read on the forward strand.
TCTCTCTGCTAGCCGCCCACTTAATCGTTTTCTGGGCCTCGCTGATTGCTAATGTCAACCCGCCGGTATGCCTGGCGGCCTTTGCCGCGGCGGCCTTAGCCAAAGCAGAGCCGATGAAAACCGGCTTTACAGCATTAATTTTTGCTCAACCGCTGTATATAATGCCTTTTGTATTTGCCTACGCACCAGCTATATTATTAGTTGGCGAACCGATGGAAATATATCGCACCTGTGTCTCAGTAACCTTGGGCATAATTTGCGCCGCATGCTTCTGCCAAAATTGGATGCTGCGCAAGCTAATGTTGTTTGAGCGTTTGATTATAGCTGTTGGTGCAGTATTGCTTTTATTGCCCAGTCCACACACGGATTACATTGGATTTATTATTGCGGCTGCGTTGTTAGTATTTCAATTCTTAACCAGAAGCAGAAAAAAGTTGGCAATTCCATGAAAACAGCTGTATAAGAAAGCTAATAGCCCTTGTACCTGCCTTTAGAACGGTACAAGGGCTATTTATATTTTAATAAAAGTTTACATAAAGCTTTAAATCTTGAACGCTTCGGCTTTGGTTAACTTACCGGATGCAGTAGCAATGATTTCATTTATAATTAGGAGGCTGTATTCATCAACGGGATATTGCTCATAATCAAGACCGCTTAAATCCAATTCTATAAATTCTTTGTAAGAATCAAGATGGTTTTGGTCAGCGGTCAGGTTAATTATAGGAACAAGAGAATTACTTGCCGGGCAAGGAATTCCTGTGGCGGCCAATACCAGCTGCACTCCCCTTAAAACCATGTGCTGCAATATTTCGCCGGTATTAGCTGAAAATCCAAGTTCATATACTCCTCGGTTTTGACCTACCGAATCACCCAAACCGAGTGTTTTAATCGCCGGCAAATTTTTAATCTTGTCTTTTTTACTTGAAGTCTCATTGGCTATGATAATGCGGCCGTAGTTATTTTCAACCAAATCCAAAAGACAAGGTAATAACACATCTTCTGTTTTAGATTCATCCTTGTATATGATACCCAAAACAAGTCTGGTAAATATGGACAGTTGCCGCTTGTAGGTACTGATTTCCCTGGCCAAGAAAACAGCGGCGCTGGTAGCCCTGGCGGCGGCTTGCACAGGCCCGCCGGCGGCTCTTAATTCTACAATTTCCACGGGCTTACCAATTAACGACATTTCTCCGGCTATTTTTTCACCCACACCCTGCGCAAATGTTTCCAGCACTATTGCTCCGGCAACGTTCGGATTTTTTACCAAGGTTGTGTAGTGTTCTTCATGTTGGCTTGTAAAAAAACCGCTGATAACCGGTACGGCTTGCAAAACAGCGCTTGCGACTCTAAAGCAAATCATATCCGTCGCCAGGTCGGTGGAAATCACTAATAAATGATTTCTGGTGCCGACACTGCCGTCCGGCCTGATAAAACCCATAAAATTCATTGCATAACACGCCTGTCTTGTTTTAATTATTATTCTTAAATATAACATGCAATTATTATAATTAGCTTTATTTACTTTCCATCGTTTTTTCCACACTTTCGATATGTTCAAACATTGCCTGCATCGCTTTTGATGCATTGCGTTCTGAAATGGCCAGGGCAATGGCCTCGTGATCGTTTATTGACTGGGCCGCGCGCCCCGGTACAATTGTTGTTTTGGTACGAATCTTGCCCAGCACATCAAATAGCCCGGACATAATTTTAACCAATACTTCGTTGTGCGATGCCTTAATAATCGCCGTGTGGAATCTTTCGTCATACTCCCTGGCCAGGGCCAGGTCAAGTTTTTTTGTCTTTAACGTTTTAACTTCGAATATTATCATTTGCAATTCCTGGATTTCTTCTTCGCTGGCCCGCGTGGCGGCCCAAGCTGCGGCTTGAGTTTCAAGAACTTTTCTTATCTCAAATAATTGTTTCATTTCTTTCTGGCTTAAAATTAAAGAACCCGCCACATTACTAATGATAGAGTCAAGATTAGCCTCCAGTATAAACACACCGTACCCTTTTTTAATCTCGACCAAACCCATGGCGGATAACGTTCTAACCGCTTCCCGCACCGATGTGCGGCTTACGTTAAAAATATTTGCCAGTTCGCGCTCCGGTGGCAATTTGTCTCCTGGCTTAAGTTTTTCATCAGCTAAAAGCTCACGTATTTGTGTGACAATTCTTTGAGATCTACTAGCGTTTTCAGTAACGACTGGATGAAATTTACCAGGCATAATCCCACTCCAATCCTTCTATATATTCAATAAACAATGAAAGGCGCTTTTCACCTTACGAGGGATCCGTTATTCAACTTTTTCCGGTCTCAATTTCAGCAAAGCTTGGGTTGCTCGGGGATATAGGCAAGCTTGACAGCAACGTTTACGGTGCCCCCCGTTGTCACCGCCGCCTATCCCCGCAGCAAACCAACTTGTAATTGTATACTAATAAACGAGAGAAGGTTGATTATAAGCTGTAATCCGATCGGTACCGTTCTATTAAAATGTGTACATAAATCTACAGCAGCTTAATATTTAATATTTGCTTTTCTAATTATATCGGCTGAAAAACGTGTAGCGATAATGGGCTTAATAGTGCTTTCGATTTCCATGTTTCCTTTATTTTTTAGATAAATATTGCTAAGCCAGTTTTGATTATCTGTTTCAGTATTATCGGATCTGTAGTGTGAACCGCGGCTCTCCGTCCTCAATAAAGCAGGAGTAGCCACAAGGCGTGCTACCGTAACCCAATTGGTGACATTAACGATTTCATTCCACTCCATATTATATCTGCTCAGGGTTCTATTTGCAACATATGCTTGTTCTGTCATTTCCAGCAATTCATCCAGCCTATTTATCGCTTCTTGCAACTTCTTGCCGTCTCGAACCACACCAACTTTTTCCCACATTAGCAGCTTGATTTCATCCCTGATGGGATAAATATCTATCCCGTCTGTGCGCTTGTAGAACTTGAGCCATCGCCTTTTGATTTCTTCGACCTGCTCTTGCATATACGGCATTAAAATTTCCTGCTCGGCAAGGGCTGCCGCGGTATCTCCGGCTCTGCGACCAAACGTAGTGGATTCGCAGATACCATTACCGCCAAGACGGTTTGCACCATGCACCCCACCCGAATCTTCACCCGCAACAATTAATCCCTTTAAACTTGATTGACAATCAATATCAATTTTCACCCCGCCCATTTGAAAGTGCGCTGTTGGGCTAACCTCCACCGGCTCCCGGGCAAGGTCTTTATTAATATCTTTCACGCGCTCGCACATGCCTGGAAACTTTTTCTCCACAAATTCGGCGCCCAGATGGGTCATGTCAATCATTACGCCATCGTTTTTAGTACCCCTGCCGGCCATGATTTCCATATAACCAGCCCTGGCAACACGGTCACGGGTTGAACGCTCCATTCTTTCCGGGTCATAGCGCTCCATGTACCTCTCACCAAGACCGTTAACCATATAACCACCGGCGCCCCGCAATCCTTCTTCCAACACGCTTCCACTCAACCTGGACTGCCCTGCCAGCAACCCGGTCGGGTGGAATTGCAGCATTTCCATATCTACAAATTCCGCCCCTGCCCGGAAGCACATGGCCATGCCGTCCCCGGTCTTGTCAACAGAGGGAGCGGATATTTTATACATGGAGGCTGCCCCCCCTGTAGCTACCACCACAACTTTAGAATTAATGACAAAAATTTCACCTGTCCGTATATTGGCCATTACAGCACCAATCACACGGTCGCCTTCTGCAGTGGTAAGCAGATCCAGAGCCCGGGTTTCTTCAAGAACCTTGATCTTTTCTTCCCTGCGAAAAACCTGGTCAACCATCCTGGATACAATTTGAATGCCGCTCAGGTCCGCAACGTGCACTGTTCTGTCAAATGATTGTCCCGCAAAAGCTTTCTGGTGGATTTTGCCGTCTTCCGCCCGGTCAAAAAAACATCCCACCTTAACTTCCAGTTCATGCACCGCTTTGGGGGCATCATTTACCAGGGTCCAAGCCAGATCCTGATTATTTACAAAACCTCCACCCTTGATGGTGTCCATGAAGTGCTTTTCTACTGAGTCCGCTGAGTTCAGAACAACGTTTAACCCGCCCTGCACCATGCGGCTGCAGCCACATTTGCCAATCAACCCCTTTGTTGCCAATATTACATTTAAGCTGGGGTTATTATCATAAACATGCAGCGCTGCAAATAAGCCTGCTCCACCACTGCCAAGGATTAATACATCAGTTTTTATTTCATTCACAAAAAGCCACACTCCTTAAGCGTCTGATTTGAAGACATCTTTTGCGCTCATTTGAACATGCCAAATTTTTGTAGAACACTACGTTTCTTTAACTGCTGGATTGATCTAGTGGGAATCAGCTTTTTGGGACATACTTCTGCACAATTGAATTGGTCATGGCATCTCCATACTCCGTAAGATCGCCCGACAATTTTAATCCTTTCGAGTCTGATGGCATCACGCTTGTCTGCAATTAAAGTATATGCACGGTTTAAAGCCGCCGGTCCGATGGAGTCTTCATTCGTGGCAACCTGGGAGCAAGCGCTGTAGCAGCATCCACAGGTTATGCAATCCAGCATCTCATCAATGAATTCCCTCTCGCCTGAGTCCGGCTTTATTTCCACCGGTTCGGTCAACTCGCTTCTGGCCACATAATAAGGCTTAATCTTTTTCCATTTCTCAAAAAAAGGTTCCATATCTGTTGCCAGGTCCCTGATAATGGGCAAATTTGGTAGTGGCATAATAGTGACGTTGTTGGTTTTAAGGCTTGATACCTGCGTGCGGCATGCCAGTCTTGGTTTACCGTTAATATACAGGGCGCATGAGCCGCACATTCCGATGCGACAGGAACAACGAAATGCCAAAGTTTTGTCGATATAGTTCTGCACATGCATAACGACGTCCAGAATTGCCATTTTATCAAACATAGGCACTTTAAAATCATCAAATCTGGGTTCAGCATCAACATTTGGATCATAGCGGAATATTTTAACATTAATTTCTTGCGAGGACAATGTATCCGCCTCCTAAGTTACATAATGAATTGCAAAACCGAATATAAACCAACTCCGAAAAGGGTTAATCCTAATATAATCAAGACACTGATTGTAACAAGTCTCGCCCTCAGCCCCATGTCAACCATAATCGCGTATAATCCGTTCAGGGCATGGAACAGACCAAACAATAATAATAACACATAAACAACTACATATGAACTGCTGACCAGCCTGGCCTTGGCTTCGGAAAATTGAATAATTTCCGCCGGATTTGCAACATATAGAAGCCATACATGCAGGCCGAGTACAATCAGCAATACAGCGGCACTAATTCTTTGCAATAACCATGTTATAGCGTTCACGAACACACCTTCCTTTATTGGTATTGTTTAGGAAAGTTTGACCATTATGATACATATCCACATTACGGCGCCAACTGCCATTGCCGCCCAGAAAATTTCTTTTTGTCTGGAAAAACCTATTCCAATATCAAACAACAATAGCCTAATTCCATTTAGACCATGATAAATCACTGCTCCTATCAAAAGCAGTTCCATAAAATGCAGCAACGGACTGCTCATCAGCATAGTCAACGTGACGTTATAGGTTTCCGCGCCACTGATAAGCGATGTAGCCATGAGCGTGGTATGAAGCAATAAATATAAAACCAATCCGACACCTGTAATACGGTGAAGAATCCACGCCCACATACCAACTAAACCCCAAACCTGGCTGTGTGTCGCATACCTCTGCGATGTTGCCATCTCCCGGTTGGGCATAAATGCTTCCTCCTTAAAAAATATTATGCTTGTATAAGTCCGTGGATAAAAATATCCACGGACTTATACATTATTTATTCGGCTCCAATTTTCTCATAAATATCGTTCAGCTTCGCGGCTGCTTTAGCTTTAATATCGAAGTACAAATTGTTGCCGTAAGAATCCATGGCCACAATCAAAGGACCGAAATTTTTGGTCTGAAACTTCCAGATAGATTCGGGTAAAAGGTCTTCCCACCAAACATCTTCAATTTCCATGATTCTTTCGGTTTCCCATGCCGCAGCACCGCCTACGATGGCGAGGTAACAACCGCCGTGCTTCTTCATGGCTTCCATGCTTGCTTCCATCATACCCGCTTTGCCGATAATGGCGCGTACTCCGTATTGTTCCATCAGCCCCGGGGTGAATCTGTCCATACGGCTGCTGGTGGTTGTACCTATGCATACGGGTTCATATTTACCTTTCCCGATTTTACGCACGTTCGGTGCGGTATGTATACAAGCCGCACCGGTCAGGTCTGTGGGAGCCGGTACTTGACCATCAAACATGCGAATTAAATTGGCATCCCTAATTCCAAAGACGACCCCTTCCAGGGTAACCTTATCACCAACTTTAAGCTTTCTCACGTCTTCTTCGGATAATGGAGTTTTTAAAGTGTATTCAGCCATTATTATACCTCCTTTCTAATAGCCTACTTCATACTTACCGTCTGCGCCGATTGTCGCCCTGGCGCGACGGGCCGGCCAGCATTGCATATTAATTGCCACAGGGTTTTGAGTAATGTGAGTGTATGCATGCTCAACATTAACGGCAATGGCGGTGTTCAACCCGCCTAATCCCATGGGGCCAATACCCAGTTCATTAACCGCTTCGAACATTTCTTTTTCAAATGCGGCCATTTCCGGATCGGGGTTTTGCGAACCAATGGGGCGGGTGACCGCAGCCATTTTGGCCAATTTCATGCATATATCAGCGGTTCCTCCGATACCGATGCCGACTACATATGGAGGACATGGGTTCGCCCCAATTTGCGTGACGATTGTTTCAAGAATAAATCTTTTTACGCCGCGCACTCCTTCAGCCGGAATTAGCATTTTCAAGAAGCTCATGTTTTCAGAACCTGAACCCTTGGGAACCATCAATATTTCCATTTTATCGTTGTCCTGCACCACATCGTAATGAATCGACGGGATACGATACCCCGAACTGTTTTGGTTGTTTTGGCGTTTAAATGGGGACACAACGCTGGAGCGCAGCGGATGCTCAACTGTAGCCCTTTGACAGCCTTTGATAATGGCTTTTTCCAACTGTACGAAATCTACGCTGAGTTTATTTCCCACCTTGACAAAGTAAATGGGAATGCCTGTGTCTTGGCAGATTATGCGATTCTTTTCATCAGCGATTTTTACAGTTTCCAACATGGTGGCTAGAACTTGTTTGCCGGTTTCAGTCTCTTCTTTTTCATACGCCGCTTGCAGTGTTGTTCTGACATCTGGCGGTAAATCCTTTAATGCCTTAATGTACAGCTCCTTGCATAGCTCTTCGACAGTTTTGAAAAATGAATCATCAACCATTTTTTTTGACATTCTTCTCCCTCCTTAAAAATAAAAATATTGTTAAAAAAAGTTCCCCCCTTTGAATTTAATTAGTCACTCAACTTTCCCACTTGCAAAACAATCTTTATCCTAACATTAAAGCGGTTTTGCTGGAAAATAAAATAACCCTTGATGACTTGCTGGTTTCAGATGGTGATTAGCTTAAAGGGGTTTTGGGTTCTATGAAAGATGAGTTAGTTTAAAGATTATAATAAAAATCGCACTCTCACAAGCAATTCCAATTTGTTTGAGCATTTGAGCTTATGGGTTTTGGTCTAACCTCTTTCCACTGACATCATACTTATTATAACACTACGATTTTTATTGTTGCAATAGTAATGCAATAGTAATTTTAATTTAACTGCTCAAAGAGCATTAAACCTTTTGAATTTTTGGCAACGTTTTCAGCAATGAAAACTGAAGTCATGCCGTCAATATGGAGGCAGTTGCAATGCTCTGGCGGTTTTCATTTGTATAAAGCCGAATCCGTAGGCGGTGAGTGTAGTATAAACACAAAAAAAGGAGGCGGTATAAACCCGTCTCCGCAAATAACTGTTTTGGTTTATGATCAAGAATATCAAGGGGAAATTGTTTCGCTGCGCACATATTCTTTGTAGTTTCCTCTCAGCAAGCCCATGAATTGCGCATACTTCGCGGTCATATTCTCGCCGGTGAACAGCATGTGCACGGTGAGACCATGGTAGTCCAGAGTCACAACAAGCACTTTTTTTTGTTTTTCAGAGTTAAAGTTCTTTTTGGGTAACGCCGTTGGGGTGCTTTGACTAAAGTTGCTCAAGGTTATTTTTTTGATGGATTGAACCGGTAACACAGGCCTGACGACTTCTTTGAACCGGATGTCGTCGTCGCTTCTGAATACGGTCAGTGTCCTTTGCTTGGGCAGCTCCGGGTGCCCGCCGAGGTATTTTAAGGATATAGTGACTTGTTTCTTATCGAATGAGAACATTAAACGCACCCCCTTTTTAATATTATACCAGTCTGTTACTTATGAGCATATGTCAGTGAAAGGCCATATGAACCGTTTAAGATTAAAATACAACCGATTAAGAACCCTAGTTCATTATTGCTTATAAATAAACAGCGAAAAATTTTTATAGATACTGCGAAAAAACCTTCCTGTCAAAGAGGAGGCTTGAAAAATAAATTAAGGGCTGTTCCCTGGTAATGCGGGAACAGCCCTTAAACGTTGCGGTTACTCGGTTAAAGCGTTAGCTTGTCTTTGGCCTGGGGTAAAGGCCGCATCTTTCCACTATTTCAGGCACAACTTCTTCCCAGGCGATGGCCATGATGTGCACGCCGTGTACGCCTTTGATGTTTTCCTTGATGTACTTGATTTGCTCGATGCAAATCTCGACGCCTTCCTTCTTGGGATCTTCGGCGTTCTTCAGGCGCTGCACCATATCTTCCGGTACGATCATGCCGCTGACGTTGTTCTGGATGTACTTGGCCGCCCGCCAGCCTTTCAGCGGGGTTACGCCGGCCAGGATGTGCACCCGCTCGTCAATGCCGCGCTCCCGTACCATCTCCATGAACCGTTCGAAACGCTCCATGTCGAATATGCACTGGGTCTGGATGAACTCCGCGCCGGCCTCCACTTTCTTTTCCAGGCGGGCCACCCTGAATTCAAAGGGGTCCGCGAAGGGGTTGGCCACGGCGCCGATAAAAAAGCGGGGTTCATGCTCTTTAATTTCTTCACCCGAGAAGAACATTTTCTCGTCCCGCATCCGCCGCAGCAGTTGGAGCAGCTGCATGGAGTCGACGTCGTAAACGTTCTTCGAAGTGGGGTGATTGCCAAACTTCTGATGGTCGCCCGACAGACAAAGCACGTTGCGCATGCCCAGGCTGTAAGCGCCCATTAAATCGGACTGCATGGCAATCCGGTTACGGTCCCGGCAGGTCATCTGCACAATGGGCTCAATACCGCAGTCCAGGATGTGTACGCCGGCGGCGATGCTGGACAGGCGGACAATGGCGGTCTGGTTGTCGGTAATATTCGTGGCGTCCACGTAATCCTTCAGCATATGGGCGTGGTGGCGAATACCCTCGGCGGATGAATGCTTGGGCGGGCCGATTTCCGCAGTTGCCGCGAACTGGCCGCTGTCAAGAATCTGCTGTAGTTTGCTCTCAGTTTTCAACCGATCATCACGTCCTCCCTGACCGCTTTGCGGGGACCGCCGTCCCGGGACTTGGTCCAGTCTTTGGGCGGTTGTATTTCCATCAGTTTATCCAGTTTGCCAAGGGCGGCCATGCGGTCATAGATAAGCTGCCACGCGCAGTCCACGTCCTTGGATATTTCACATTTGCCGTATTGTGAACCGCCGCAGGGACCGTTCAGGATGCTCTTGGAGCAGCGGATAATCGGGCAGATGCCGCCGGTCCGGTGCAGTACGCAGTCGCCGCACAGTCCGCATTTTTCCTCCCAGACGCCGTGCACGGTGGAACCGCCGATAAATTTGGTATCCAGGGCGGGTACCACCCACTTGTCCTTGAACCGCTCGGCCAGGTATTGAACCCCTACGCCGCAGGCCAGGGAAACGATGGCGTCAACTCCCTCCACCAGATTGTCCAGCGCTGTGATATACTCGGGGTCGCACTGCCTGGTGGCGGTAAAGGTGACTGTTTCCAAAGGCTTTTCCTCCAGCTTGCGCTTGATGCGCAGGCTGGAGGCCAGCACCTCGGTTTCCTTTTCGCCGCCTGCCAGACATACGGTGACACACCCGGCGCAGCCCACGAGCAGTACCTTGCCGCAGTCACTGATCATGTCAGCAATATCCTGGACCGGTTTTTGTTGAGCTATAATCAAGCTTTGTCACCTACTTTCTGGGCATTCGTGTTAAATGGGCTGGGTCCAAGTTTGCGGATGCGTTCGGTCATTTCGTTGGCAATCTCGGCAAAACGTGGCCCCATGGCTGCGGAAAGGTTATAAAACTCCAGACGGTCGCTTTCGAAGCCTATTTCCTCCAGGATTTTCTTAACCTGATGGACTCTTTTCTTGGCCCGGAAATTACCCTTCAAAAAGTGACAGTCACCTTCCAGGCATCCGGCAACATACACGCCGTCTGCACCATCTTCAAAGGTCTTGAGCAGCACCCGGTGATCAATGGTCCCTGAACAGGGCATTTCAACAACTCTAATGTTGGGCGCGTATTGCAGGCGCATGGAACCGGCCAGGTCAGCTGCGGAATAAGCACAAAAGTGACAGCAAAAAGCCACAATTTTAGGTTCGAACTCAGCCATTTTAACGCACCTCCTTGAACAAGTCGTCCATCATTGTCATGAACATCCGGTCGTTGTAACCTTGTAATGTAATGGCCTTGTTGGGGCACTCACCGGCACATGTTCCACAGCCCTGACAGAGGACCGATTCAATCTCAGCGGCGTAGTTGTTTACGTGAGGCGCGTTGAACGGACATAACCTTACACATGTTAAGCATGCCGCGCACTTATCGGGTTGAACAACCGCCACCACACCATGGGACTCCAGATGTTCCTTGCTGAGAATTGTGGCTGCGCGGCCCGCAGCCGCTTTGGCCTGGGCAATGTTTTCCTCCATGTTCTTGGGTCCGTGGGCGATACCGGCCATGAAAATGCCTTCGGCCGGGAAGTCAACCGGACGCAGTTTCATATGTGCCTCCAGGAAAAAGCCGTCGGCGTTTAAGGGTACCTTGAACAGTTGATTCAGCTTAACATTGTCTTCCGGAGGCATGATTGCCGCGGCAAGTGCCACTACGTCGGCGTTTATGACCACCGGCTGCCCCAGCACATGGTCGGTGACCGTGACCTTGATCGTGTCGCCTTCTTTTTCCACCGATGGTTTATTCTCGGGGGCGTAACGGATGAAGATGATCCCCTTGGTGCGGGCCTCTTCATAAAGCTCCTCCAGGAAACCATAGGTGCGGATATCACGATATAAAATGAAGATATTGGCTTCCGGGTTCTGCTCTTTCATTTTTAAGGCCAGACTGATGGACTTGGTGCAGCATACCCGGCTGCAGTAAGGCCTTTCTGGTTCGCGGGAACCGACGCAGTTAATCAGCACCACGTTTTTGGCGTCGTTTATTTTACCGGCGGCCATGGCCTCGTTCAACTCCAGGTGCGTCATCACCCGGTCGCTTTCACCGTACAGGTACTCCGTGGGCTTGTATTCCTGACCGCCGATGGCGATGATGGTGACGCCGTGCTTGATTTCCCGGCCGTCGGCCAGCTCAGTGTTGAAGTTGCCCACGTAACCGGTGACGTTCCTGATTTCAGCGTTGGTATAAACGTTAATCAGCGGGTTGGAGCTCACTTGTTCCGTCAGGCCGGACACCAGGGTCTGGATATCCTCGCCCTTGAAGCCATGCTTAATCCTCCTGGCCAGTCCGCCCAAGGCGTCTGATTTTTCCACCAGGTGCACAGCATAACCCTGCTCGGCCAGGCTCACGGCGTTGGTCATACCGGTGACGCCGCCGCCGATGACCAGGGCGGACTTGGTTACGCCCACCGCGCCCTGCTTAATCTGCTGCAGCAGCTTGGATTTGGCGGTAATCATGGTTACCAGATCCTTGGCTTTGGCAGTGGCTTTATCCGGTTCGTGCATGTGTACCCAGGAGCACTGGTCGCGGATGTTGGCCATCTCAAACAGGTACCGGTTCAGGCCGGCTTCTTTCAGGGTTTCCTGGAACAGAGGCTTGTGGGTCCTCGGACTGCAGGACGCCACCACCACCCGGTTGAGCTTTTGTTCTTCGATGATGTCCTTCATGGTCGCCTGGCTGTCCTGGGAACAAACGTATAAGTACTCTCCTGCATATACCACGCCCGGCAGGTTTTGGGCCATTTCCACCACTTCGGGCACTTTGACCACGCCGCCGATGTTGATGCCGCAGTTACAAACAAATACGCCAATTCTTGGTTCCTCTCCCGCTACGTCACGTTCCGGCGGGAAGACTCTCTCCTTAACCAGGGTGCCGCGTACATCACCCAGCAGGCTTTCGGCTGCCGAGGCGGCGGCGCTGGCCTGCATTACTGTTTCCGGAATGTCCTTGGGCCCGGAGAAGGTGCCGGCAACGAAAATACCGGGACGGGTTGTATTGACGCCGGTCATCGGAGCCAGCTCGGCAAATCCGTACCGGTTCAACCCCACATTCATCAGGTTGCCCAGTTCCCTAGCCTTGGGCGCGGCCTGGAAGCCCACCGAGAGGACCACCATGTCGAATTCTTCAGTGCTGATGGAACCGTCTTCATTGGAGTAACGGATGGTCAGGTTCTTATTCTCGTCCTGGGTCTCCATCACTTCAAATATCCGGGAGCGGACAAACTTGACGCCGTGTTCGTTTTTGGCCCGCTCGTAGTACTTTTCAAAATCCTTGCCGTAGGAACGCATATCCATCATGAAGATGGTGGTATCCAGCGGTTCGGCGCTGTGTTCCTTGGCGATGACCGCTTCCTTGATGGCGTACATGCAGCAGACCGACGAGCAGTAGTTGTGCTCAATCCGCCTGTTGCGGGAGCCCACGCACTGAATCCAGGCCACTTTGCGCGGTTCTTTATGATCATAAGGCCTGACCAGATGGCCTTTATAGGGCCCGGAAGCGCTCAGGATGCGCTCGAACTCGATACTGGTAACCACATTGGGGTTCTTGCCGTAGCCATAGTAGAAGAGGTCGGTGGGATCGCATATCTCGGCGCCGGAACTTAAGATGATGGCGCCTACTTCCAGTTCCAGTTCCTCGTCCTGCATGTCATGGTTAATCGCTTCACGCAGGCAGGTTTTTACGCACTCGCCGCACTCGGAGCATACCGAACAGTTCAGGCACCGCTCAGCTTCTTTGCGGGCCGCTTCTTCGCTGATGCCCAGGGCCACTTCGGCAAAATCGGTGACCCGTTTTTCAGGTGCTACGAAGTTGCCTTCATAGCGCGGGTTGTCAACCATAACGGCGGGTGAGTGTTTGGGAAAGTCCACTGCCGATTCTTTGGTTGCCCAATGGAAACAGATGGTGGCTGCCTCGCCCCGGCAGTACTTGTCTATGGCGGCGGCGGCTTTTTTGCCGGCGCCGATGGCGTCCACCACGGTGGCCGGGCCGGTTACAGCGTCACCGGCGGCGAAAACCCCGGCCTCGCTGGCGGCCATGGTTACTCCGTCCACTACGATGGTGTTGCGCTTGCTGAGCTCAACGGCGCCGCTCAGGCCCGATACGTCCACGGCCTGGCCGATGGCGACGATGATGTTGTCCACGTCGATGGCAAACTCGCTGCCCGCCACGGGGACCGGCCGGCGGCGTCCGCTTTCGTCGGGCTCGCCCAGTTCATTTTTGATGCATTCCAGTTTGGCGACCTTGCCTCCGTCACCGTGCATGGCCAACGGACTGGTCATCATCTGGAAGATGATGTTTTCTTCCTTGGCTTCGTGGATTTCTTCTTCCGCCGCCGTTATTTCAGCCTCGGAACGGCGGTAGATAATGGTCACTTCCTGAGCGCCGCAGCGCAGCGCGGTGCGGGCGGCGTCCATGGCGGTGTTGCCGCCGCCGATTACGGCCACCCGTTTGCCCAGGACGACCTTTTCGCCCATGTTGACCCGGCGCAGGAAATCGACGCCCGGGATAACACCGTCCAGGTCTTCGCCCGGCACGTTCAGGGATACGCCCTTGTGGGCGCCGATGCCCAGGAACACCGCTTTATAACCCTGCTTCATCAGGTCGTCAACGGTGAGTCCGGGACCCAGCGGGGTGTTGGTCTTAATTTCCACGCCCATTTTTTCCAGCAGGCCGATTTCCAGCTCCACAATGCTCTTGGGCAGGCGGTACTCGGGAATGCCCACCCGGAGCATCCCGCCGGCTACCGGCAGGGCTTCGAAGATAGTTACCGAATAACCGCCCCTGGCCAGTTGATAAGCGGCGGAAAGGCCGGCGGGGCCGGAGCCGATCACAGCCACCTTGATGCCGTTTGCCGGGGCGGTTTCCGGCAGCGGCAGTGTTTCCATGTCGCGGTAGGCTGCTTCCGCGGCTACGCGTTTCAGTTCCCTGATCCCCACCGGATTGTCCACGCTTTTGCGGTGACAGGCGGTTTCGCAGGGATGAGTGCACACCCTGCCGCAAATTGCCGGCAGCGGGTTGTCCCGGTAAATCAACTGCCATGATTCAACAAACTTGCCGTCTTTAATGAGCTGCACGTAGCCCTGGGCGTTTACGCCGGCGGGGCAGGCGGCTTTACAGGGAGATGTCCCCGTTTTTTCAATGGAATACGCAGCCGGCATGGCCTGGGCGTACATTTTGTAAATGGCTTTTCTGTTGCCCAGGTCTGCGTCGAATTGGCTCGGTACCTCCACCGGGCAGGCGTCTTTACACTCGCCGCATCCGGTGCACTTTTCCAGGTCGATGAACCGTGCTTTTTTACGCAGTTTAACCTTGAAATTACCCGGCTCGCCTTGAACGTCCATTATGTCTGTGAGCATGTGCTTTTCAACGTTCAGGTGTCTCCCGCATTCAACCAGTTTGGGAGAAAGGATACACATGGAGCAATCATTGGTGGGGAAAGTTTTGTCCAGCCGCGGCATGGTGCCGCCGATGGCCGGTGATTGCTCCACGAGATAAACGTAATAGCCGGACTCTGCAAGGTCAAGGGATGCCTGAATACCGGAAATACCGGCACCTACTACCAGCACCGATCCTACCTTGTCTTTACCCATGACATCACATCCGTCCTCTAGGTTTGGAGTCCTTTAATACTATTGACTAATTCGCACTGTTACTCTTCTTCTTCTTCTTTCTCGGGCATGATCAGCGCCCTTTCCATCAGTGAGCACATGTGTATGTTTTTGGACTTGGCCTTCTCTTCGTACCACTTGTTCAGATCGTTAAACTGATCGATGCAGTTGTGGCAGGGCACGATGACAATTTCCGCCCCGGTGTCCAGCACCTGGTCCACTTTACGCTTGCCCTTGGCTTTACGGATGTCGTTGTATTCGGGCATGGCCATACCGCCGCCGCCGGCGCCGCAGCAATAGTTCATCTTGCCGTTGGGGTTCATGTCCACGAAATTTTTAATGAAGCTTTTAATCAGTTCCCGCGGCGCTTCATAAACCCCTTCCTTACGGGCGGTGTTGCAGGGGTCGTGGTAGGTGACCACTTCGGTGATGGCGTCGGGGTCCAGCTTCAGTTTGCCCTCTTTGACCAGTTCGTTGAGCAGATCAAGGATGTGCCTGATGGGAAACTGCTTGCCCTTCCAGAAGGTCCGGTAGCCCCAGCGCATGGAGCGGAAGGCGTGACCGCACTCGGTGACGATCAGCTCTTCGCAGTCCAGGTCCTCAACTTCCTGCCACAGCGGCATGGAGATGGCCTGGAAGTCATCGTTTTGGCCGGTGAACAGGGAAATGTTGGTGGCGTCCCAGCGCTTGGTGCTGATGGTGTAGTCGATGCCGGCCACGTGGAACAGTTTCAGCGTGGCTTGCAGCTCGTTGGGATAGTACTTGATGTCCCGGGCGTTGTAACCGTAGAAATACTTGGCGCCTTTTTTATTCAGCGGAATCTTGTAATCGGGATCGCCCAGTTCTTCCTGCAGTTCTTCCTCAATCCATTCCAGGGTTTCTTCGTAGTCGGTCTGGTCAACATTCATCTGGTTGCCGGACTCAATGTGTTCATGGGCGATGGTTTGCAGATAGCCGGGGATCTTGTCCTTGTCCCAGGTGCCCCGCAAAGTGCGTACCAGCACCGCCATGTTGATGTTCATGGGGCATTCGATGGTGCACCGCTCGCACATGGTGCAGTACCAGATATACGGGTCCGCGTAAGCCTCTTCTTTCATGCCCAGCAGCACCTTGCGCAAAAATTTGCGCGGGTCCTGGTTTTCGTGTACGTCCGAATACGGACACCCGGCGGTGCACATGCCGCAGGCCAGGCAGTTGGTGAAATCAATGTTTTTCATCAGTTCTGCCACTTCACCCCGGAATTGGGGATTAAGATCGGCAGCTTTAATCACTTCCATAATTTTGCCTCCCTCCAAATCTTGGCTGTAAGAGGATGTTCGAAAAGTCCGCCTCCTTTTCGAACATTAACTTTAATACTCGCCGGGCAGTTCGTTAAGCTGCGCCCTGGTGAAAACAGGACCGTCCTTGCAGACATACTTGCCGCCCACGTTGCAACGGCCGCACATGCCGATACCGCACTTCATCCGGTTCTCCAGGGACATGATGGTGGTTTCCGGCGTAAAACCGAGCTTTTCCAGCACCGGCATGGTAAACTTAATCATCACCGGCGGGCCGCAGATAATGGCGTAAGCGTTTTCCGCGCTGGGCGCCACTTCGCCGGTTACCGCGGGGATAAAGCCGACCCGGCCGTTCCAGCCTTCGGCTTCCCGGTCGACGGTGGTAATCAGGTCGATGTCCGGGCTGGCTTCCCAGGCCGCCAGCTCTTCTTTGTAAAGCAGCAGGCCGGGGTTGCGGGCGCCGTAGATGACTGTTATTTTACCGAAATCGCCCCGCCGGTCGGGATGCAGCATGTAAGTGGCCAGTGAACGCAGCGTGGTAAAGGCGAAACCGCCGCCGATAATCACCACGTTTTTACCCTTGAACTGCTCCACCGGGTAATAATTGCCCAGCGGGCCGCGTACGCCCACGGTGGTCCCTTCCTCCATCAGGTGCAACGCGGTGGAAACAACGCCCACCTTGGCCACCGAGAACTTCAGGAAGCCGGGCTCGGTGGGAGACGAGGCGATACCGAAGGGCGCTTCGCCTTTGCCGAACACGCACACTTCCGCAAACTGACCCGGCAGGTACGGAAAACTCTTTTCGTCTTCCTCGCTGAGGAACTGCAGGGTAAAGGTATGGATTAGCTTATCTTCTGTTTCGGTGAAGTTTTTTACCAGCTTCATTGGCAGCGGCAGATATGGATTTTTCATCAACTATCCAACCTCGCTTCCGAACCCCGAATGTTCTCCAGTACCACCCGGATATCCATATTAACGGGGCAGTTTTTAATACACCGGCCGCAGCCGACACAGGCTATTTCGTTAAAGTTGTCCACGAAATACTTGAACTTGTGCATAATCCGGTTGCGGTAGCGCTCTTTGTTGCTGGTGCGCGGGTTGTGCCCGGAACCATGCAGGGTGAACAGCGGGAAGGCGCAGGAATCCCAGTTGCGTACCCGGCATCCGGTGCAGTCCACCGCGTCGTCCACGATGTCAAAACAGTGGCAGGTGGGGCACAGGTAAGTGCAGGCGCCGCAGCCCAGGCATTTTTCATGGATCTTTTCCCAGATGGGATCGTAGAAATTAACGTCCAGTTTGGCTTTCAGGCCTTCGGTGTTTACCTGGCAGGTTACCACGGCGGCTTTTTTCGCCGCGTCGGCCGCCGCTTTGTCGGCGTCGGAGGCGGCGGCAAGACCGGCCTGGTCGACCAGGGCTTTGCCCTTGTCGGTGATTGTTTCCACCACGTAGGCGTCGCCGGTGTCCGTCAGCAGCAGGTCGAGACCGCTGGTATCAAAGGGGCCGCAGTTGACCGAGGTGCAGAAACAGGTGCCGGCCGGGGTGTTGCAGCCGATGCCCACCATGACGGTATTTTCACGCCTGGCCGTATAGTAAGGGTCGGTAAATTTGTCGTTGTCGAAAACGTTGTCCAGTAATTTAACGCTCCTGGCGTCGCAGGGTCGCACACCTAACAGCACTTTCTTTTTGTCGTCTATGGGCGCCTGAAGATTGGCGCCTTCCGCGGTGACATTATAGCTGAACAGTGTTTCCGACTGCGGAAAGAATAATTCTTTGGCCGGCAGTTTGGTGTTTCCCGCATCCAGTACCGCTTCGGCTCCGGAGGCGAGGGGCTTGAAAACCGTAAAATCACCTTTTTTCACAGGCGCAATGACTTCGCATCCGGCAATCATTTTATCCAGGAGACCGGGGATATCTTTTTTGCTTACGATCATCAGTTTCACCTCACTCCTTCACCAAGAAAGGTTCCGGGTCGTCAGCCGTAAATGTTGCCAGGG
Source organism: Bacillota bacterium (assembly GCA_023439185.1). Classification (GTDB taxonomy): domain Bacteria; phylum Bacillota; class Desulfotomaculia; order Desulfotomaculales; family Desulfallaceae; genus BRH-c8a. The sequence continues at coordinate 280,878 of JAEXOR010000065.1, forward strand.
GCGCCTTGTCGTCCATGCTGACGCCGGCTTCGGCGTTGAACAGTTCCTTGACGTCCTTGACCAGCTTGCGGGTCAGCAGGCGCAGGTTGATGCCCATGGGGCAGGCTCTCTCGCAGGCGCCGCAATCGGCACAGCGGCCGGCGCTGTGAAATACCCTGACGGTCTGGAACAGAATATTATCCTGGACGTCCGTCGCACTCTTGCCAATCCACTCGGGCTGGTTGCAGTCCACGAAGCATTCGGTGCAATAGCACATGGGACAGGCGTTGCGGCAGGCGTAACACCGGATGCATTTGCTGAATTCTTCCGCCAGGAAAGCCCGGCGCTCGGCCGCGGTCTTGGCTTCGAAGGCTTTGATTTCGGCAAAATCATCCGCCGCTTTTTCCGGCACCGGTTCGCCAACCAGTTGGTCGTATACCACGGGGTTGCCGTAACGGCAGTCGAGGCAGGAGTTGTGCAGCAGGTCCGCCAGCTTGGCGGTTTCAGAGAAACCGTTGCCTTTTAAGACGACGGTTTCGCCCTGATCTTCCACTGCCAGCACTTCCTTGCCGTTGAGCAGTCCGGCGATTTTTTTGCGGTCAACCATGCCGTCACAGGGGACGCCGATAATATAAAGGTTGTTACGGTCAATCTGGTTTTCCTTGGCCAGGGCCACTATGGAACGGACGTCACAGCCCTTGGCCACGACGGCCACTTTGCCTTCCCTTTTGCGCAGGTAGTTGGCCAGGTTATTCTCGCAGCCCCTGCTCCAGGTCAGTTGCCCGGCTTCTTCGGGCGTGCGGGCGAACAGCGGTGTGCTGCGCAACGGCAGGCTGCCTTCGGCGAAACCAACCACCAGGTCGACTTTCTTGTCTGCCAACAGTTTTTTGGCTGCGTCTTTTACTTGAGCCGCTATTGCTTGCATCCGCAACACCCCGCTTCTTCGGCAACCAAGCCCTTATTTGGGCCCACTTGCTTTACTCTTTCGGTAACTCCTTTAACAACTTCGGCGAAACGCCCGCCTTCGGCCGCCGATACCCAGGAGAAATTGACCCGGCCTTCGTCAACGCCGATATATTCAAGAAAATCCTTTAACAAAGCAAATTTCCTGCGGGCTACGTAGTTGCCGCTGATATAATGGCAGTCGCCGGGGTGGCATCCCGAAGTCAGCACACCGTCGGCGCCGTGCCGCAGCGCGCTGATAATGAACAACGGGTTCATTCTTCCGCTGCAGGGTACACGCACCACCCGTATATTGGGTGGGTACTGGATACGACCTATGCCGGCCAGGTCGGCGCCGCCATAACTGCACCAGTTACACAAAAAAGCTACAATTTTGGGTTCGAATTCCATATCCATCTCCCTCCCCCATCTACAGCGCTTTAATCATGGCTACGATTTGCTGGTTCGTGCAGCCCTTGACGTTGATGGCTCCGCAGCGGCAGCTTGATGCGCAGGCGCCGCAGCCTTTACAAAGCGCCTCGTTAACCACGGCCACTTTCTTTTCCGGATCCACTTGCACTGCCTTGGCCGGGCAAACCGCTTCGCAATCGCCACAGCCAGCGCACTTTTTCTCATTGACAAAGGCGCTTTTACCTTCAGCAAAAATGGACTGTTTGGCCAGCACGGTGCAGGCGCGTCCCACTGCGGCTTTGGCCTGGGCAATATTCTCCTCCAGGTTTTTGGGGCCGTGGGACAATCCGCACATAAACACGCCATCGGTGCCGAAATCCACCGGGCGCAGTTTCATGTGGGCCTCCAAGAAGAAACCTTCCTGGTTCAGCGGCACTTTGTAGAACTGGCTGAGCTTGCTGTTGGTATCCCTGTCCGCTACGATGGCGGCGGCCAGACCCACTATGTCAGCGTTGATTTCCACCGGTATACCCAGCACGTGGTCGGTTACCGTCACTTTCACGCCGCCGGCGCCGGCTTCGACAACAGGCTTGCTGTCAACGCTGTAGCGGATGAAGATAACGCCCTTGTTGCGGGCTTCCCGGTACATTTCCTCAAAGAAGCCATAGGTCCTGATATCCCGGTACAGTACGAATACGTTGGCATTGGGGTTAAGTTCCTTAACCTTGAGCGCCTGTTTTACGGATTTGGTGCAGCAGATCCGGCTGCAGTACGGACGCTCGGCATCCCGGGAACCAACGCACTGGATGAACACGACGTTTTTGGCGCCGGTCACCTTACTGTCCTTGGCGGCCAGCAGGCCTTCCAGTTCCAGCAGGGTCATGACGTTTTCGTTCTGACCGTAGAGGTACTCGGCCGGCTTGTATTCATTGGCGCCGGTAGCGATGATGGTTACGCCGTGGGGGATTACGTCGCCGTTAGCCAGGGTGGTTTCAAAGTTGCCGACAAAGCCGTGCACGTCGGTAATTTCCGTGCCGGTATACACCTTGATGTTGGCGTCGGAATTAACCCGGCTCATCAACTCGCTGATGTAAGCGGGCAGATCTTCCCCTCTCATACCGAAACGCAACCGGTTGGCAATGCCGCCCAGTTCGGCGGATTTTTCCACCAGGCTGACTTTATAACCCTGTTTGGACAGATTTATGGCTGCGGTCATGCCGGACACGCCGCCGCCGATGACCAGCGCGTCGTGGTTCATATCCAGGGTTACGCCGTCGATGGGTTCCAGCAGGGACGACTTGTAAATTGCCATCTTGACCAGATCTTTGGCCTTGGCGGTGGCCTTTTCAGGCTCCTGCATGTGCACCCAGGAACACTGGTCGCGGATATTGGCCATTTCAAACAGGTTGGCGTTCAAACCGGCTTCTTTTAAGGTTTCTTGGAACATGGGCTCGTGGGTGCGCGGACTGCACGAGGCCACCACAATCCTGTTCAAACCGTACTGTTCGACCGCTTCCTTAATTTGAGCGGAAGTGTCCTGGGAACAGGCGTAAAGTTTTTCATCGGCAAACACCACTCCCGGCAGCGTCTTGGCATAAGCCACCACTTCGGGCACGTTGACCACGCTGCCGATGTTGATGCCGCAATGACAGATGAATACGCCGGTACGGATAATTTCACCAGCCACATCTTTCTCAGCCGGGTACTCCTTGGTTTTGGTCAGGGTGCCGCGCACATCCGCCAAGCCGGCCGCGGAATCGGCCGCGGCGGCGCTGGCCTGCATGACGGTTTCGGGAATATCCCGGGGGCCGCTGAACGCGCCGGCCACAAAGATACCGGGTTTGCTGGTGCCCACACCGGTAAGGCTGGGTGATTCACAGAAATTAAACTTGTTCAGTTCCAGACCCAGTTTGCCGGCCAGTTCAACCATGCCGGGCGCCGGTTCCAGGCCCAGGGAAAGTACCACCAGGTCGAAGTCTTCGGTGGTAATGGTGCCGTCCTCGTTGGAGTAACGGATCCGGCAGTTGCCGGTACCGTCAAAGGTATCGGTAACTTCAAAGACGCGCGAGCGAATGAACCGAACACCGTTTTCCAGGCGGGCGCGGTCATAGTACTTCTCAAAATCTTTACCGAAGGTACGCATATCCATGAAGAAAATAGTGGTATCCAGGGGGTATTTGGTATGCTCCTTGGCGATTACGGCTTCCTTGATGGCATACATGCAGCAAACCGAGGAGCAATAGCCGTGATCATTGCGGCAGTTCCTGGAACCGACGCACTGGATCCACGCGATTTTCTGCGGTTCTTTACCGTCGGACGGTCTTTGCAGGTGACCGCCGAAGGGTCCCGAAGCACTGAGGATCCGTTCAAATTCAAGGCTGGTTAAAACGTTGGGCAGTTGACCGTAGCCGTAATAGAACAACTGGCTGACGTCATACTTTTCAAAGCCGGGACACAGGATCACGGAACCCACTTGCACTTCCAGGGTTTCATCCGGCATTTGGTGATCAATGGCGTTTGCCTGGCACACTTCCAGACATTTGCCGCAGGCCTTGGGCTTTTTAATTTTCAGGCACCTGGTGGCGTCGATGGCGTAGGCGTTGGGGTAAGCCTGGGCGTACTGCTTATAAATGGCCTTACGCTTATTAAGCCCCTGGTTAAAGTCGTCATCCACTTTAACGGGGCATTCTTCCGCGCAGGAGCCGCAGCCGGTACATTTATCAGGATCGACCAAACGGGCCTTTTTGTTGATGGTAACTTTAAAATTACCAGGTTCGCCTTGAATATCCACTACTTCGGAATTGGTAATGGTCTCGACATTCAAGTGTCTCCCACACTCAACCAGTTTGGGAGACAGGATGCACATGGAGCAGTCGTTGGTGGGGAAGGTTTTGTCCAGCATGGGCATGGTACCGCCAATGGCGGGGCTTTTCTCAACCAGGTATACATAGTATCCTGATTCCGCCAGATCGAGGGAAGCCTGGATACCGGCGATGCCTGCGCCAACTACCAGAACGGCTCCAACCTGACCAGGTTTTGTACTCATCTAAGCATCACATCCGTCCTCCTAGTTTCAGCGTAACTAATAAATTCCTTCTTCCGCCGGGCCGGGTGCGTGTGACGGGCGTTTTTCGCCCCACCGGCCACAAAAAAATTGTTCTCCCCTTACAATTAACCAGTTCGTTATCCGGCCGCTAAAAGATGTTCAGCATTGCCTGGACAGCAACAATACTGAAAAATAGTGATATACTGCGGTATTTTGCGAAAAATCTTAATATTATTCGCTATTCCGCAATTATACCACCTTGTCCACAGTATAATACCTGCCGCAATTGCTGTCAAATAGCCGGAATAAGTAAACAAGTCGTCCGTTAAGCTTAAGGAAGGCGGTTTTAAACCGTCTTCCTTAAGCGATACGGCAATCCAATAAAATAACTTTAATTTACCTGGAACGGAATGTTTTGAGGAACGAATCGCAATAGATATCTTTGTTCAGCAGGAGATTGGCAGCCGCCACTTCATCCAGCAGGAGATCGTCGTTGACGTCGCAAATGGCCGAATCCAGGCCGCAGGCCATGGACATAATCAGGAATGTCCGGTTGATCAGGTGTCTGTTGGTGCAGCCCTGGGAAGAGTTGCTCAGGCCCATGGTGGTACGCGGAGACGGATCCGCCAGGGTTTTGATCTGCCGCAGGGTTTCCAGCACCTCAGCACCATGCTCCTGGGCCACGTTGGCCGGCAGCATCAGCGGGTCGATGTACAGGTCTTCCATGGGCACGCCGTGCATGTCGCAGTTGACCACGATTTCCATGGCCAGCGCCACCCGGTCGGAAGCGCTCTTGGGTACGCCTTTGTCGTTCATGGCCAGGCCGATGATGGCGGCGTTGTATTTGGCGGCCATGGGGATATAGATATCCATCTTCCACTGGTCGGCCGTGGTGGAGTTAATCATGGCTTTGCCTTTGTGGGCCTTCAGACCGGCTTCAATGGCGTCCGGGTTGGTGGAGTCAACGCAGCACGGCAGCGGAGCCGCTTCCTGGGCTGTTTTGACCAGCCATTCCATAACTGCCGGTTGGTCTTTGGCTTCCACGGTGGGACCGGTGTTGATATCAAGGAAACCGGCGCACATTTCATACTGTTTCTTGGCCCAATACTGGATGGGCTCCGGGTTTTTGTTTAAAATACCTTCCCGGATGTCCTTGAACATTCCGTTAATCCGTTCACCGATAAGGATCATATTTTTACCTCCTTTACAAATAACAAATCTTCAATCGGGGAGTTCAGTCGGGGACATTCCTGTCCCCAAAGGAATACCCCAAGCTTCAGCAGGTGTGTCCCCGTTCCTTAATCCCCGTACCTTAATACGCGTTGCTCTCCATCATCTTGTCGAAGTGAGCGTTAACATGCTTGATGGTCTCCGGGTGGCGCAGGACAAAGATCGAGCCGCCGGCCAGGGCGAAAGAGGTGGTGGTGACGACTTCCCACAGGATGGCCCGTTTTGCCAGGGGACCCCATTCAGGAGATTCATCATCCGGGCTCTTGGCTTCCTTGGCTTTCCAGGCTTCCTGGCCCACAAAGCAGATTACCGGCATGGCCAGCATTTTATCGCCCATCAGTGCGCCCATGCGGGCCCGCTCCATGATGGAATAAGCATACTCAATGCCGTAACCCAGCGCGCCTACCAGCGGGTCGATGGCAATACGGTTGGCGGGCAGGTTCATTTCAGTCATCAGGATATTCAGCTGTTTGGCCAGGTTGATGTCCAGCGGGCTGGAGGCAATTACACTATGCCCGTTGACCATTGCCGCGGCGGTGATGGTTTTGTAATTTTTCTCGGTGGCGCAGCCAATCAGGCACTGTTTGCCGTTTAAAGCTTCGCCGACTTTTTCCATGACGGCGGCGTCTTTATCTTCCACGCCGCAGCCGATTAACACCAGGGGTACGTCGACAGCGTCGGCCACTGCTTTAGCCGTTGCCGCGCACTCTTCGGGAGACGCGTCCTTAAAGTCGGGGTGCGCGCTCATGAAACGCAAGGCTATCAGGTTGGCGCCGTATTCCACGTTTTTCTTGGCCCAGGCCACCGGATCGGCCAGTACACCCTCAAAGGGTTTTTTCAAAATTTCGGGCCACTCGGTGGGCTCCATGTCCCATACTTCCAGAGCCAAAACCGGGCGGTTGGGGATCTCACCTTCAAAGTGCAGGAAAGGCAGCGAGGTTTCTCCGCCGACTTTGACTGCCTTAGAGCCGGTGCCCAGTTCCATTTCTCCTACTTTGCTGGTCCATTTTTCTTTTGCTATCGTAACAGCCATTACTAACGCTCCTTTCTACTACTTTATATCGCGGTACTAAAGTATGGCGGCTTTCTTTAAAATCTCATCCACAGCCGCCACCGCGGGAGAATGATCGGGCAAGCTGATCAGCGGTTTGCTCAGCAGATCGTATTCCATCACCTGTTCATCCGCGGGGATGGCGCCGATTAACTCCAGGCCGGTTTTTTCTATTTCCGGCATTAATGCATTGATGGAGCCCTCGTTAACCCTGGAAACCACCAGGTACATTTTCTTGATGTCCAGGTTTAAGTTTTCCACAAGTTCACGAATTCGGCCCGCTGAACGGATGCCGCGCGCCGAGGAATCACTGGTTATAAAAAGCACGTCCACATTCTGGGTTGTCCGCCTGCTTAGATGCTCCAGTCCGGCTTCGTTGTCCATGACCAGATAAGGATAGTTGTTGCTGAGTTCGGCCACAAATCCCCGCAGGATGTTGTTGGCGTAACAATAACATCCCGCGCCTTCGGGGCCGCCCATCACCAGGAGGTCGACATTGTCGCCTTCGGCAAGGGATTCGTGCACTTTATAGGCTACGTATTGGTCCTTGGTCATACCCGCCGGCAGCGGATCCAGGTTGTTATAAATCCTGGCCAGAATTTCGGCGATTGTCCCTTCAATTTCCAGTCCCAGCGCTTCATTGAGATTGGCATTGGCATCGGCGTCCACAGCCAAAATAGTCGTATTTTTTGTTTTGATCAGTTGCCTTATAATCAGCGAGCATAATGTGGTTTTTCCCGTGCCCCCTTTGCCTGCCACTGCTATGTGAAATGCCATAAGATTAATCCTCCCTTGGCTTGGTTATTAATTGCCGTGATTAAACAGGTTTGCGGACCACACTTGCTCAGTATTTACTAAAACACCTGAATTTACGCACCCCAGCGCTGTTTGATAAAGGACGGGATCCCGCCGGATTCTCTGGGTCCCACCAGCACTTCCCAGCCGCTCAGCTCATTAATCTTGCCGCTTAAAACAGCTACGCCGCCGGGGATGATTACTTTGCGGTGCGAAACTTTATCCGCTACGCCGGAGGTGTTCAGCATTTCGGTGATTTTTTCCGGTGTAAATTTGCCCGCTGCCCAGCCGGTCATGACGGAAATGCCGTCGGTGTCCACCGGCAGGATGTAGCCGTTGATCCGTCCGCTTTCAACGTCGCCCTGTACGCAGAAGTAGGTAAGGGAGAAGTTGGTGGTTACGAATACCGGATCATCCGGTCCCGGGTTGCCTATCGCGTACAGTTTTGATTCCACGGCGATGGGTTTTTGCGGGTCGGTGTAGATGTTCAGGCGCAGTGTGACCAGCGGCAGTACGTCGGCGGGATCGGCGGAATCAAACACAACGATGCCGGCGTACTTGGCAATATAAACACTGGCGTCCACCACAGCCTGGATGGGATCGGCATTATCGGCAAAGGTAATGGTGGGATAGCCGAAAGGACGGAATTTTTTCAGGGCCTGGCGGCGAATTTGGGTTTGGTCGGCCAGTACCTTGTTCACTTCCCGGGCGCCGGAATCAAGGAACAGTTTTTTGTAACCGGCTTTTTCCACCAGGGTGGCCAGTTCGTCAAGCCCGTTGCCCTTGACCACCAGCGGGGCGTCATATTTCTTGGCCAGTTCAACCATCGCTTCCAGGTTGGAGGCGTTGGCGCCGCAAATCAGCGGGTTATTGGTGCCGGCTGCTTCCAGCGCGCTGCCCATGGCGGCAGGATCTTCGCTGACCAGTACCAGCGGAAATTCTGTGTTCTCCTGGACGGTTTTGGCCGCGGCGGCAAACTTGGCGCCGTCTCCGGAGGCGTTATATACCGCTACCAGATTGACATTGTGAATCTGACCCACGCGATCGAAAACCAGTTTGTTGATGGCCGCCACTTTGCCGGCGATATCATCGTCGGTGTCCTTGACGGAAATGGCAATGCCCGTGGGATGTTCAAACCGCTTGTCATGACGGAACAGTACGGTTTCGTTCCCCAGCGCCACTTCTTTTTCGCCTTTGCCGATCTTGACCAGGGCCACCGGCGGCGCGGAGGCTGAATCAAGGGCTTCTTTGGCGGCGTCGCTTACATGCGGGCACTGATCCAGGCTGGCTTTACCGCTGGCCAGTTGCATGGCAAACGCCAGGCAGGTCGGTTGGCCGCAGTCCTTGCAGTTGGTTTTTGGAAGCTGTTTAAAAATCTCTAAACCTGTTAAACCCATTACTCCAAACTCCTTTCTCTGAATCCTTGTATACGTTGGGGACATTGGAACGTGTCCCCTATCTTTTAGATGGAATACCGGGACGGTGGGACACCCCAGCTTCAGCAGGGGTGTCCCCAATCCAATTAGGGGACATTCCTCGACCCGAAAGACATACCCCGAAGAGAGGTGTGTCCCCTTTCATTAACATTTCCCTTATCCGTTACATTAATTACATCAGCGGATCCATAGTCAGGGCGGGGTGCCCTTTCTCCTCGAGGAAAGCCATAATCTCGTCACCGCTGGTACCCACCGACTCGTCCGCGATCTTATCCACGAACTCCTTGCCCAGACCGGCGTTCTCCGCCGCCTCTTCCAGGATCGAGCGCAGCTCTTCCTTCAGTGCCTTGGGCATCCATACCAGACGTCCCAATCCGCCGTCGGCGGGCACGAACTTGGGCGAGCCCAGGTAAGATTTACCGATGCCCATGAAGCCGGGCATCTGGGCGCCGCCGCCGATGGTGCCGGCCAGGGTGGTGAAGGTCATCCCCG
>JAEXOR010000066.1 GCA_023439185.1 Bacillota bacterium
GCCGGCTCTTGTTATTGAGCCGGCCGAAACTCGTTTTCCTGTGCTATGTTGATTTTCACTACTTAATGGTGATATAATCCTCGGCTACGATTTCCTGACCTTCATTCATGCAATAGTCAATGAAATCCTTGGCGGCGCCCTGGGGTTCGCCCTTGGTCAGGTAGTTAAAAGGCCGGCTGATTTTGTAGCTGCTGTTTTTAACATTGTCGACGGTGGCTGCCACGCCTTCGATATCAACAGCTTTTACTTCATCATTGATGTAACCGAAGGAGATATAACCGACGGCGGATTCATCGTTGGCCACGGCGGTACGCACACCACCATTGGAGTTTTGGGTGATGGCCTTGTCGGAAATCTTGGTTTCTTCACCCATGACCATCTCTTCGAAAGCGCCGCGGGTACCGGAACCGGACTCTCTGGTTACCATCATGATAGCTTTGTCACTGCCGCCTACTTCTTTCCAGTTGGTAATTTCGCCGGCAAAAATGCCTTTCACTTGATCCAGGGTCAGGTTTTTAACAGCTTCATTGGCCGGGTTGACGATGATCCCGATACCGTCAATGGCAATCTGGTGCACCACGAGTCCCATGGCCAGTTCTTCTTCTTTTATAGCTCTGGAGGCAGCGCCTATTTCGGCAACGCCTTCAGCGGCAGCTTTAACGCCCTGGCTTGAACCGCCGCCCTGAATATTGATCACTATATTAGGATGCTGGTCCATAAACGCCTTGGCCAGTTCTTCAGACAGGGGTTGTACAGAAGTTGAGCCCGCAGAGGTAATGGTTTGGGTTTCAGCCGGTTGTTGTTCCTGTCCGCCGCCTTGCTCCTCTTCAGCCGGTTGGCCTCCGCAGCCAACCACGGCAACCATCATTGCCGCAACGATTAACAGTACAAAGAAAATTTTGGATTTCATTTTCAAGCTCCCTTCTCATAATATAATTAAAACCTTAATCCTTCTATTTTTACCTAACCGATATCTCCCCTCCCCAAATTGATTTACTATGTAATCCCCAATTGGCAAGTCTACTTTAACATTTGTTTTTTAAGTTTAAATTGTGATTTTGTTACCGGCAGGTAAAGTTAATGTAAAAATAATTAACCCCGCGCCATTTATTTTAACGCGGGGCTGAAATTAATAATTCTCCGCTCTTTCTCGTTAAGTCCGGGAAGTCATTTTGTACATCAGCAGGTTGGCTACCGAATTGATGAAAAAAATCGCGATAACCAGCACCGCCGCGGTTCCGTAACCCATCTCGAAGGATATTCCCTCGCTGACCAGCACGTAAAGGTGCACCGCCAGGGATCTGGCCGGGTCGGTTACCGACGTGGGCATATGCAGCCCCGAACTGCCCGCGGTTAATAAAACCGCCGCTGTTTCCCCCACGGCGCGCCCGATGCCCAGCATGATTCCGGTAACGATACCCGGCAGCGCGGCCGGCAGCACGATCTTGTAAATGGTCTGCCACTTGGTGGCGCCCATGGCCAGACTGCCTTCCCGGTAGCTGTCGGGTACGCTTTTAATAGCCTCTTCGGCGGTTCTGATGATGGTGGGCAGGATCATGATGGCCAGGGTTAATCCGCCGCTGAGGATGGACCAACTGAACCTCAGATAAATGACAAAAAAAACAAATCCAAACAGACCGTAAACAATGGAAGGAATGCCCGCCAGCGTTTCGGTGGCAAACCGGATTTGTTTGACCAGCTTTCCCTTCCTGGCGTATTCGGTTAGCTGAACGGCGGAAAGAACGCCCAGGGGGGTGGCCACGCCCAGGGCCACCAATACAAGATAAAAAGTGCCGACAATGGAGGGCAGTATGCCTCCGGCACGGCCCATGTCTTCGGGGTAACTAAACAAAAAATCCAGACTGATAACCCCAAGTCCTTTTTGCATGATATGAAACAAAATTGCCACCAGGCTGCCCAGAGCGATAACCACAGACAGCGTTATTAAAACCTTGGCCGCTTTTTCTTCCAGTTCCCTGCCGATTATAGCCATTATTCCTTTTTCACCCCGCCGGGAATCATATTAACCAGGAGATTAATGATCATGATGGTTATAAACAGTACAATACCGGTGGCAAAAAGAGCCTGGGCGTGGTCGCCGGAAGCGTAGCCCATCTCAAGGGCCACATTGGCGGTCAGGGTGCGCACCGGGTCCAGTATCGAGTCGGGCAATGCCGTTACGTTGCCTACCACCATAATTACCGCCATTGTTTCACCCACCGCCCGGCCCATACCCAGCACCACGGCGGCTATAATACCTGATTTGGCGGTGGGCAGAATTATTTTTTTAATGGTCTGCCAGTGATTCGCGCCCACGGCCAGCGAACCTTCTTTATACTCCCTGGGCACCGCCCGGATGGAGTCCTCGGAGATGTTGATAATAGTGGGTAAAATCATCACGGCCAGAATGATGGCCCCCGTTAAGATGCTGAAACCCGGCCCGCCCAGATGGGTCCTGATGAAAGGCACGATCACCATCATGCCCCAAAATCCGTAAACCACCGAAGGAATGGCCGCCAGGAGTTCTATACCCGGCCGGACCAGTCTGGCCAGCCGCGGGGGAGCGAATTCAGCCAGGAAAATGGCGCAGCCCAAACCCAGCGGCACACCCAGGATTAACGCGCCCAGGGTTACGTAAAAGGTACCCGCGATCATTGGGAAAATGCCGAAGACATTGTCCTCCGGATACCATTGATGGCCCAGTAAAAAGCTTTTCAGACCGTACTTGAAAAATAAGGGCAGTCCTTCGTTGAAAATAAAAAAAGTAATTAACAAAACAATAAAAATCGAAGCCACAGCGCTAAAAAACAGTAGTTTTTCAATTACAGCTTCATTTTTCTTTGCCATCTCGCACCTCGGTAATCTTGAGACCTGCTACCTATGTCATTCTATTATTCCGTTGTTAAGTCCTTGCCCCGGGCAGTAAACTATTTGTTAATTATAAGTAAAAAATTTGTTAAGCCGCGCCCGGAACCATTTACAAAGCATTAAGAACCGGCTGGCTGACCGGTTCTTTAAAAATGATCTTTAAACTTGTAGCCCACTCCCCGGATGGTTTCAATATACCTTGGTTCCGCGGGGTCGGGTTCAATTTTCTGTCTCAGGTACCTGATGTGCACGTCCACCGTCCTGGTCTCGCGCACACTGTCAAACCCCCATATTTTTTCCAGCAGTACGTCCCTGGTAAAAACACGCCCCGGGTGGGCGGCCAACAGATTCAATATTTCAAATTCCTTGGGGGCAAGATCAATCCTTTTTTCACCGAGGGTTACTTCATATGCTTCCGGCCTGATGACCAGTTCTCCGAATACAAGTTTCAAGTCTTTTTTTGACTGCTCCTGCGGGGTCTTTTGCTGGTATGTCCGCCGCAGATTCACCTTTATTCTGGCCAGCAGTTCCCTGGGACTGAAGGGCTTGGTCACGTAATCGTCGGCTCCCACTTCCAGCCCCACCACTTTATCAATTTCTTCATCCTTGGCGCTGAGCATGATGATCGGCACGCTGGCTGTGTCGTGGTTGGACCTGAGCAGCCTGCATACTTCCAGTCCGTCCTTTTCCGGCAGCATAATATCTAAAAGGATCAGGTCCGGTTTAACCTCCGCGGCTGCCTTCAGTGCTTCAACACCGTTTTCGGCGGTAAAAACAACGTAACCTTCCCTCTTAAGATTAAAGGTGATCAGTTCAACGATATTCCTTTCATCATCTACCACCAGAATCTTAAAGCTCATGTGGCCACCTTCCCGCCCAAACTGCCAAGTTAAATATAATTCAGCGATGTAAAGGTTTGATTTTTGGCTTTTTAAGAATGTGTTAAGTTATTGTAAATATTAGGTTGGCAATTTAATTTTTTAGGGCTAACTGTTTAAGGTTTTAATAAAAATTTCCATTTATTTTTATATATTTACCATAAATTAATACGCTCTCCATAATGAAGAAACATTAATTTAACAATCAATTATTATGCTTAGAAAAATACTTCCGGAGGGCGCAAAGATGATGGGGCTAAAAATAGGCGTTAAGTTCAGCGTATGCTTTGCAGTGATGATTCTTTTGATTTTTATCCTGGGGGGGAATTCCTTTGTTTCATTAAACGCATCCAAGTCGGAGCTGAAAGAAATCAATAACTCCACAGAACGGCTGGTAATGGTTTTAAAAATAAGGAATGAATATGAAAAGAATATTTCCGATATGCGCGGCTTAATTGGTTATAAAGACGAAGGGTTCTATGAAGAGATAGAAAAAAACATGCGCAACGCGTTGGCCATGGAGAATCAACTTTTAAAAATAACCGGTCCCGGAAGGCGGGAAGAGGTGCAGCAGTTAATTGCGCTGACCAATACGTTTGTAAATGAACTTACCGACCAGATTTTACCTGTTATCAAGCTCTACCTGATTGAAGCGCAACAAGGTAATTATGAACTGGCTGAAGACCGTTTTCAAAAAGTGCTTCAGGTAAATAGCGAGCTTGTTCCGCTGGAAGAACAAATATTTGTAACTGTCAACAATTTGATCGAAGCTGAGGAGCATACCGTTTCATCTGAATTGGCCCTGGCTGAAAAAGACGCGGATCGGATTATCATGCTGGCTCAGGTCATTACCCTGTCCGCAATACTGATTGGCATTTTTTTAAGCGTTACTCTCACCAGGGGTATTTGCAGGCCGCTTTTAGAAATGGTGCGTTGTACAAACAAATTTGCGGACGGTGACTTTTCAGATCCGGTAGCAGTAAAAACAAAGGGTGAGCTTGGCATCCTGGCCGGTTCGCTGAACAGGATGCAAGCCAGCTTCAGGGAGGTGATACGAAAGCTTAACCTGTCGTCGGCGCAGTTGGCGGATGCAGCCGCGCACCTGGCTGACCAGGCCCGGTACACATCGTCCGGAGCATCGGAAACCGCAATGGCCATGAATGAGATTACCGCCGGTACAGACAGGATAAACAATAATCTCAACCGTGTTTCCAGCCGGGCCGGGATCGCCGCCGAACATGCCGGTCGGGGTGCACGTGGGATTGAGCTGATCAGGGAGCAGATGCGGGAAATCTCCGCGGCGTCGGCGCAGGCAAGTGGGACTGTTGAATCCCTCGGGGAGGCAATCGGTAAAGTTGTACAGTTCATAGAGATCATTAAGAACATTTCCGAACAGACGAACCTGCTGGCGCTTAATGCAACCATCGAGGCTGCCAGGGCAGGCAACGCCGGAAAGGGATTTGCCGTGGTGGCGGAGGAAATAAGGGGCCTGGCTGAAAGGTCGGCTTATGCGGCCAAAGAGATCGGGTCACTGATTCATGAAATGGAAGGACGATCCAAATTGGCCGTACAGTCAATGAGATCCGGTGGTGAAAAGGTCGAGCAGGGCAGTCATGTAATTAATGAAGTGGGAGACAATTTCTCGCAGATTATCGGCACAGTCCGGGCACTCTCCGGGCAGGTGCAAAACATCGTCCAATCAGCTCAACAGGTTTTTGCAGGGGTGCAAAACGTAGCCGGCACTGCCGAAGAACAGACAGCCGCCATGGACGAGGTGTATGCGGCCAGTGATAAACTTAACAACCTGGCTGCGGAATTAAACACGCTGGTTTTAAAATTCAAGTTTTGACGCGCCAACAGAAATTTAACCCGGGTTTAATTGTGCTTTAAAACGACAGTTGTAGGATGTTTACAGCCTCTGGTGTGCAGCGAATCTTAAGGAGGCGCAAAAAATGGTGACACAGAAAACCTTGCGGGTGTTGGTTTATTTGTTGACCGCGCTGGTACTGGCGATTACCGGCTGCGGTAAGGGCGTATCGAACGGTAAAGGCGACGTACAAACCGGACAAGCCGGTTCGACAGGTCCGGGCAGCAAAGGGCAGATGGTATTGATTAATGGCGCCGGGGCTTCTTTCCCTTATCCGTTATATTCATTATGGATTGACGAGTATTGTGGCAAGACCGCCAACGTCAGGATTAATTACCAGTCCATCGGCAGCGGCGCCGGTATTGAACAAGTCTCCAAAAAAATAATCGATTTCGGGGGCAGCGACGCCCCCATGGCGGATGAAAAAATAAGTGAGGCTCCCGGGGAAATACTGCATATTCCCACGGTTTTGGGAGCTGTTGCGATTGTATATAATCTGCCGGATGTCGGTGAGAACATTAAATTTAACCCTGAAACGGTGGCAGACATATTTTTAGGCCGGATTAAAAGGTGGAATGCCCCGGAACTTGTGGCGGTAAACCCGGGGGGCAACCTTCCCGACCGGGAGATTGTGGTGGTACGCCGGAGCGACGGCAGTGGGACAACCAATATCTTCACCGACTATCTCAGTGTGGTCAGTGCCGACTGGAAAGAAACGGTGGGCCGGGGAACCTCCGTGCAATGGCCCACGGGGCTTGGGGCCAAGGGCAGTGAAGGCCTCTCCCGCCAGGTTCAGGCCACCGCCGGCAGCATTGGCTACGTTGAGTTGTCATACGCCTTGTTAAATAAATTGCAGTACGGAATGATTAAAAACAAATCGGGCGTTTATGTTGCTCCGTCCATAGACAGCATCACCGCAGCCGCCGCGGGGGCGGCGCCGGAAACGCCCGCCGACCTCAGGGTTAGTATCGTGGACCCGCCGGGTAATCAAGCTTATCCCATTGCGGGTTACACCTATATACTGGTTTACCGCGAACAGAACGACGCGGTTAAGGGACAGGCCCTGGCCAGGTTCCTGTGGTGGGCGGTCCATGACGGTGAAAAAATGGCCGCCGAAATGTCCTATGCGCCGCTGCCGCCCGAAGTGGTCGTCATGGTGGAGGAAAAGCTGCGAAGTATGCACAGCGGCGGAAAAAGCTTGCTTTAAGAGGAAGTTCGAAAAGTCGAACACTCACTTTAAAAGGAGTGGATTGCTAAAATTACCGGCGATAAGCTCTTTCACTGTTTAATTTATGCCGGCGCCCTGGGGCTCTTCATATTGGTTTTGGGTATGGCCCTGGAAATATGGCGGGAGGCCGGTTTGTCCATCAAAAGCTTTGGCTGGTCTTTTCTTATTTCCCGGTCATGGAACCCGGTGGCCGGCAACTACGGAGCCTTACCGTATGTATTCGGCACCTTGGTGTCAACCTTGCTCGGTTTGCTGCTGGCCGGTCCAATCAGCCTGGGCACAGCCATTTTTCTGGTGGAGTTCGCCCCGCGCCGGATTAAGAAAACCCTGGGTTTTCTGGTGGATATCCTGGCGGCGGTGCCCAGCATTATTTATGGTTTATGGGGGAGCTTTATATTGGTTCCCGTGCTTTTGCGATATGTTGAACCGTGGCTGGGTCAGCATTTGGGCTGGCTGCCGTTTTTCCAGGGTACGCCGTACGGCACAGGTATGCTGGCCGCCGGGATCATCCTGGCGATCATGATCACCCCGGTGATCACGGCGGTAAGCCGGGAGGTACTGGAGGTGGTGCCGTCCAACCAGCGGGAAGCGCTGCTGGCCATGGGCGCCACGCCCTGGGAGGTGGTGCGGGCAGCCGTGCTGCCCTATGCCGGCAGGGGCATTGTAGGCGCATTTACCCTCGGTTTGGGCAAAGCCGTCGGGGAGACGCTGGCCGTAACGATGGTCATTGGCAATCGTCCGGATATTTCCTGGTCGTTATTCGATCCCGCCCACACCATGACCAGTGTAATAATCAATGAATTTACCGAAGCGGTGGAGCCTTTGCATCTGTCTGCTTTGATTCATATCGCGTTGCTTTTGTTTCTGGTCACCCTGCTGATCAATGTGCTGGCCAGGTTATTAATCTACCAGATGAGTCGTGTAAATAGGGGCGTCGGTTATGGACCTTGAACTGCGGAGAAAAATGCACAGCTATGTGATGCAGGGTTTATGCGCCCTGGCCACCGGAACGCTGCTGGCCATTTTATTTACCGTACTCTGGTACATCGCTTATAACGGCCTGCAAGGCTTTAGTGTTGGTTTTTTTACCAACATGCCCGCGCCGGTGGGACATACCGGCGGAGGGGTGGCGCACGCCATTGCGGGAAGTTTTGTCCTGGTGGGCCTGGCCTTTATCATCGGGGTCCCCTGGGGGGTTGCCGCCGGCGTTTTTTTGGCCGAGTTTAAGGGCAGCCGTTTCAGGGATACGATCCGGTTTACCGCGGATGTTTTAAATGGGATGCCGTCCATAACGGCGGGGATATTTATCTACACCCTGGTGGTGGTGAAAATGCAAAGTTTTTCGGCCCTGGCCGGCGGCCTGGCCCTGGGTATCATCATGATGCCGCTGGTGGCGCGAAACACCGAAGAAATATTGCGGCTGATCCCCGGGAGTATGCGTGAGGCGGCCATGGCGCTGGGCATACCGGAATGGAGGGTGGTGCTGTTTGTGGTGCTGCCCACGGCGGCGCGCGGCATTGCCATTGGCGTTTCCCTTGCCCTGGCTGGAGTTGCCGGCGACCCGGTGCCGTTATTCTTTACTGCGTTAAACAATAATTATTGGTCCCTGGATCTGTTTCAACCCATGGCTTCCCTGCCCATGGAAATATTCCGCTATGCGTCCGCTCCCTTCGCGGTGTGGCATGAGATGGCCTGGACGGGAGCGCTGGTGCTCATTGGCATTGTCCTGGTGCCCATGCTGCTGTCCCATATCGTACTGCCGGGATTCAAAATCAGGAGGTAAAGAATGCCGCATAAAATCTTGGTGGATGAGCTGCAGGCCTGGTATGGCAACAAGTCTGTGCTGAATGGAATTAACATGCCCGTGCGCAGCAACGAAATTACCGCCATTATCGGCCCTTCCGGATGCGGCAAGTCCACTTTAATCAGGTGCATCAACCGTATGCACGAGCTGGTACCCGGAGCCCGCGTCAGCGGCCGGGTGCTGCTGGACCGGATCAATATCTATAACGGCGCCGACCCGGTTGTAATCAGGCGTAAAACGGGCATGGTATTTCAAACGCCGAATATTTTTCCCACCATGAACATCTATCAAAATGTCGCGGTGGGTCTTGCTTTAAATGGATTGCGCAAGAAAAGGGAGATCAGTGCACGGGTGGAAAAAAGCATGCGGCAGGTGGGTCTTTGGGAGGAGGTAAAGGACCGGTTGAGGCAAAATGCGGCCGGACTATCCAGCGGTCAATTGCAAAGGCTGTGCATTGCCCGGGCTCTGGCGGTGGAACCGGAAGTCCTTTTGATGGATGAGCCCTGTTCATCGCTGGACCCCATTGCCACCATCCGCATTGAGGAATTAATGCGCGAACTCAAGCAAAGCTACACCATCATACTGGTTACCCATAACATGCAGCAGGCCGCCAGAGTATCCGATTACACCGCGTTCATATCCCAGGGGGAGTTAATTGAGTATGGAGCCACCCATGATGTTTTCATCACGCCCCGGGACAGCCGCACCGAAAACTATATTACCGGGAGGGGTTTTTAAGCCTGGCTTGGTGTCCTTCTTTCCTTGACATAAACGCTGCCTTCCTGGGATTTAGCATATTTTTTCAGTTCCGCCGCCGCCCGGGCCAGTTCTTCGGTGTTTAGATACTGGCCGGGTTGGCAGTCGATGATCACCAGGGAAACGGTCATCATCGGCAGCCTGATGGGCCGGTTTTGCCTGTCGATGGTGTTGATGTACCCCCTGGCCCGGTCTTCGGGGTCGTAAAGCTCACCCACTTTGCCGTCGAAACTTTTGATAATGCCGCGGCAGATATCGCCGGCAGCCTCAGGCCTGGTGATAATAATGAAATCGTCTCCCCCGATATGACCCACCAGATCGTCTTGCCGGCCCGCTTCCAGCGCCCCTTCCTTAATAATAGCGGCCGTTAGTTTGATTACCAGGTCGCCCCGCTCAAATCCATAACAATCGTTAAAACTTTTAAAGTAATCCAAATCGAGGTAAATCACGCTGAATAACAGCCCGGAAGCCATCCGGTTAATCAGTTCGGCTTCTATTTGGCGGTTGCCGGGCAGTCCGGTAAGCGGGTTGGCAAACCGGGCCGCTTCAACCTGCATGCCGGTTATGGCGTCCAGCAGGCTGCGCACCGAAACCATGCCCTTATAAAAAGAATTTTTGCAAATAATAATGGAGTCATAAACCTTGTTGCCGGAGCGGCTCATGGCTGCCTGGCTGACCAGCTCAACGGGGGTGTCGTCTTCCATAATCAGTGGATTGTTATCCATAACCAGCGCTATAGGCCTTTCCGTATAAATGGCAAACCCGAACTGGGTGCCCAACTGGTTGAATAATTTGTCGCGCATTACCAATCCCACCGGTCTGTCATTTTCCAGGATGGCCACCCCCTCCACCTGGGGGTAAGCGGTAAAAAAACTCACCAGCTCCCGGGTGATGGTGCTGGAATCAAAAGTTGCTATCTCCACGCTGATGGGGCCCACGGGATTGGTCTTGCCATGTCTCGCACGCAGGACCCCGGTTGTTGATAATTCCTTTAATTGCTTGTCTGCGGACCGGCTTAGAGCCGGCGGGGGGAAATCGGGCAGAGCCAGCAAAAAACCCTGGGCCAGGGGAATGCCCAGCTTGTGCAGGCAGGCCAGTTCACCGGGAGTTTCAATACCCTCGGCGATAATCCGGCTGCCCGTCTTTTCGGAAAAGGCCAGGAACGTTTCCACCAGGGCCTGCTTGTTCGGGGTGGTATCAATGTTTCTAATCAGGGAAAGGTCAATTTTAATAAAATCCGGCTGCAATTCCGAAATGGCCTGCAGGCTGGAATAGCCGGAACCCGCGTCGTCCACGGCCACCAGGAAGCCGTAACGCCGGTAATATTCCAGTGCCCGGTGAAAGGTGTGAAAGTCTTCGATGCTGGTTCGCTCGGTGACCTCGAGGACCACCTGGTCAGGGGAGGCATTAATTTCAGCCAGCATGGATTTGATCTCGCCGGGGCTGAAAGAAGGATCGTTAACCACGCCGGGACTGATGTTGACAAACAATTTTTTATCACCGTTATTCAGGTGTTTGGCCAGCCTGGTCAGGGCTTTTTCCCGTACTACTCTTTCCAGGGCGTAAAGCTGGTTGGTTTTTTCGGCGTAGCCGAACAAATTGACCGGGTTGTGAAAAAAGGAGTTCGCCGGCCCCCGGGACAGCGCCTCAAAGCCCATAATCTCACCCTTAACCAGGTCCACAATGGGCTGGTATATAATGCTGATGTCCTTGCGCTGAAATATTTTGCTGAACTGCTGGCGTTTTTCAATTTCCCGGGCGTCAAGGTGACCCTTGGCGATAAGCATGGCTTCTTTTAAGCCGTTATAAAGAACTTTTTCCACGCTCCCGGATTTTGGCAGCAGCAGGGAATAACCGGCGTAAAAATTGAGGGGGGTGGGAATAAGATGCCGGCTGCTTTTATTCAAATAGGATGCCAATGTCTCTCTGGTTTTGTCAGCCAGTTGGGACAACTCCAAAGTTTCGGGCGGGGGATTGCCGGGCGCATAAAAATAAATTACCATATCGTCGCCCCAGCGCCTGCTTTCCAGGTAATGGTACGGTTCCACGCAAGCCGGCCCGTACCGCCGGGCCATGCGGCTCAAGTTTTGCAGTACCTGGGAGCAGTAGAGACTGCCGTAAATCTGTTCGGTCAGTTCAAATTCCCGGATATCAAAATACAGCATCGATACCCACTGACCGCTGCGCAGCAGACCGGGGACACGCGATTCGGTTATCAGGCTGTCATATGAAATTAGAGGTGTCTTGAGCCGGTTAAACAAGCCGGCCAGTTTGAATCTCAAGATGTCTTTCATGTCCGGGTCAACTCTCTATGCAGATTTGGCGCAATATATGGCCTGTTCATAATCACTGATTAGCTTTCTGAAAACGCTGTCCCAGGATTTTTGTTCGGCAAATTGTCTGGCATTACGCGCCAGCTCCGCGTGCAATTTCCGGTCGTCCAGCATCAGTTTCATTTTTGCGGCCAGGTCCTCGGCATCTCCGGGCAGGCAAGCCAATCCGTTATAATTGTGGATCAGGTTTTCCTTGATGCCTCCGGCGTAGGCGGCTACCACCGGCAGGCCGGAGGCCATGGCTTCCAGAATTACCAGGCCGTAGGTTTCAGTTAAAGAGGGAAAAACAAAAGCGTCGCTGGAGGCGTATATTTCGGCCAGAGCTTCCCCGCTCCGGTAACCGGTAAAGGTTACCCCCGGCGGAGCATTGCGGATGAGCTTTTTGTACATCGGCCCGTCACCGGTAATAATCAGGTGCGCCTCGGGATTGGCGCCCTTGACCATGTTATAGGCCTGAAATAAAACCTCAATGTTCTTTTCCTGGGCCATTCTGCCCACATACAGGAAAGCGAACTTGTTGTCCGGAACGTACATGGTTCGCGCCTTGGTGCTGTGCTTTTGCGGATTAAACAGGTTGGCATCAACACCTTTGCCCCAGATGCCCACGTTTCTGATACCGTTAACCCGCAGCATTTTCAAGGTTTCCTCCGAGGGGCAGAAATTGGCGGCGCACTGGTTGTGAAACCACCGGAGGAACTGCCATGAAAGCTTTTGCAGCATTCCGAAACCATAGTAGTCCAGGTACCGGGGAAAGTCGGTGTGAAAAGAAGCCACCGGTGTAACGCCGGACTTTAAAGCCAGCCTGAGCCCGCATAAGCCAACGGTAAACGGGGTTACCAGATGGATGATGTCAGGCTGGAATTCTTTTAAACGGCGGTTCATGGTTTTGTACATGGGATAAGCAAGCTTGCACTCGGGATACAGGGGAAAATTCAGCCCCGGCAGGGAAAAAACATTTAGCGTCTCAGGCTTCTTTAAATTACCGCCCGCAGGTGCGAAAACAAGGTGGGGGATATTATTCTGATCCAGAAATGACGCCAATTTGGCTACGGTATTGGCAACTCCGTTAACTTGCGGGGTATAGGTATCGGTAAAAATAGCGATGCGCAATGTTCATTTCTCCTTCCGCTGAAACGATTTTACTGTTTCTATTTTCCCGGATGGATGTAAAAAGAAAGCTAAAAAGAAGTAAAAATTGGGCGCAAAATCATTAAATCTTTAGTAAAACTCAAATTTAAGCAAAATTTAACGATTGTTTACCTCGGGCCAATAATGTTTTAAAAATGGGGTGTTATGATTAAAAAAACCGGCGGAGGTGAAGTAATATCAAACTGGAAGCCGATTTACACATGCATACCACAGCTTGCGGGCATGGGTACAGCACGGTGAAGGAACTGGCGGAAGCGGCGGCGGAGCGGGGGCTTAAAATGATCGCGGTTACAGAGCACGGTCCGGCCATACCGGGGGCGCCGCACATGTATTTTTACGAAAATCTGCACCGTATTCCGTCATCCCTGTCCGGCGTTGAAGTGCTGAAAGGCGTTGAGGCCAATATCATCAACGTTTACGGATACCTTGACCTGCCGGATAGCTTGCTGGACCGCATGGATATCGTCCTGGCTGGATTTCACGCCCATACGGGCATGGACGGGCTGTCGGTGGAAGAAAACACCATGGCCATGATTAACGCCATCAGGAATCCCCGGGTGCATGTAATAACTCATCCCGGCAACCCCTGGTTCCCGGTGGATATTGAAAGGGCGGCGCTGGCAGCCAGAGATAACCGGAAAGCCCTGGAGATTAACAACAGCTCCTTTTCAGCCAGCCGGCCGGGCAGCACCGGCCGGTGCCGGCAGTTTGCCCGCCTGATCAGAAAGCTGGGCGGCCTGGCGGTAATCAATAGTGACGCCCATATTTTTTCCGAAGTGGGACATTGCCGTCACGCCTTCCGCATTGCCGCGGAAACGGGGCTGGATGGAAAAAATATTTTAAACGCCAGCGCCGACAACGTCCGGGAATACCTTTACCTGAACAAAAGTAAGCTGCGGCAGAACAGGGTGCTGCCGGCGTGAAAAATAATGTTATTTTGCATGCAGCGCATTAAGGCCCGCAATTGTTTGGCGGGTTTTTTCATATGTTCTTTAAAATATTTCGGGGAGGGACTTCATGATGTTAACCAGAGTCCTTGACACAAACGTACTCCTGGACAGACCGATTAAGGAGATCCTTGTTTCCATGGACCCCTGCCGGGTGGTGATTCCCCTGGCGGTGGTCAATGAATTGGACAAGTTCAAACACCTGGATGACTCCCGCGGCTATTGCGCCCGGGAGGCCATCAGATTTCTTGACGCCTGCCGCCCCAACCTGCACAAAGGGGTGACATTGGAGTCCGGCCATGTTTTGCTGGTGGAGCTCAACCATGCCAATGTGGAATTGCCCGGTTTCCTCTCCCGGGACAAGGTGGATACACGGATTATCGGGGTGGCCAAAGGACTTGGCGAGGAAACCGGTGACGTTTCGCTGGTTACCCAGGACACCTGCGTGCGTATTCTGGCCGACGCCCTGGGCATTAAAGCGGAAAATTACGAGGTGGAAAAGGTTAACCCCGAAACCCTGCACCGGGGTTGGACTACTGTGGACATATCCAGTGAACAGGTGCAGGAATTCTACCAGTTTGGGTATATCAAAAGCCCCAAAGGGCCGCTGCTGCCCAATCAGTACCTGGTTATGCGGGACGAAACCGGCGGCATAACCACCGGCCGGTATGAAAGCGAGTCCGGCAATATTGTGCCCCTGGTCAGGGAGATGAACATCTTCGGGATCAATCCCATCAGGGATAATTTGCAGCAGTGTTTCGCGGTGGACGCGCTGTTGAGTCCGGCCATTGAGCTGGTCACCCTGCTGGGACCCGCGGGGACGGGTAAGACGCTGCTGGCGCTGGCCGCCGGACTGCACCAGGTGGTTAATGCCAGGCGTTACAACAATGTTGTCTATACCAGGGCTCTAATCCCCCACGGCCAGGACATCGGTTTTTTACCCGGCTCCAAGGAAGAAAAACTAAATCCCTGGATGGGCGCTGTTTATGACAATCTGTACTATCTAATCCGCAACTTTACCACCAGCAAGT
Source organism: Bacillota bacterium (assembly GCA_023439185.1). Taxonomy (GTDB): domain Bacteria; phylum Bacillota; class Desulfotomaculia; order Desulfotomaculales; family Desulfallaceae; genus BRH-c8a. The sequence goes on from JAEXOR010000066.1 coordinate 14,862, forward strand.
ACGGCACCGGGGCCACTCCCGCGGAAAAACTGAACAGCTTTATGCAGGAAGGATATCTGGAACTGGAAGCGCTGACCTATATCCGGGGGCGGTCGATACCCGGGCAGTGGATTATCATTGACGAGGCCCAAAACCTGACCAAGGAGAATATTAAAACCATCGTCACCAGGGCCGGCACCGGCACCAAGCTGATTATCATCGGAGACCTACAGCAAATTGACAACTGCCGGCTGACGGCTCAAAACAACGGGTTTGTCACTCTGATCGACCGGTTCAAGGGCCGGGGCCTGTACGCCCATATTACCCTGGAAAAAACCGAGCGCAGCCCTCTGGCCGCGCTGGGTGTGGAATTACTGGCTTGAAATAGCTTTTCCCGGTTACCTCTTTTCTTTTGCTGCCGCGGCTTCATCCGCGGGACTCTCTTGCTTTGCGAGCCTGGACCGTTCCTCTTCCACCAGCACGCGGCGCAAAATTTTGCCCACCATGGTTTTGGGCAGTTCGGCGCGGAATTCAATCAGCTTGGGAACCTTATAGACGGCCAGGTTTGCTTTGCAAAAATCGATCACTTCTTTTTCGGTAAGGGTTTCTCCGTCGTTGAGCACACAATAGGCCTTCAGCGTCTCACCCCGGTAGCGGTCGGGGATGCCGGCCACCACCGCTTCTCTGATTTTCGGGTGTTCGTAAAGCACTTCCTCCACTTCACGCGGGTAGATGTTATAACCGCCGGCAATCACCATGTCCTTCTTCCGGTCCACGATATAAGTGAAGCCGTCTTCGGTGATCCGGGCCATATCGCCTGTGTACAGCCAGCCGTCCCGGATCGTACCGGCCGTTTCCCCGGGCATGTTCCAGTAGCCTTTCATTACCTGGGGACCCTGGACACATAGCTCGCCCACTTCGCCCATGGGCATTTCTTGAGTGCCTGTTTCCGCGTCCATGATCTTGATGTTGGTGTTTGGTATGGGCTGGCCGATGGAGCCGGGTACTCTTTTGCCGTATATGGGATTGCAGTGCGTAACCGGTGAAGATTCCGTCAGACCGTACCCTTCCACCAGCTTGCCGCCGGTCAGGGATTCGAACTTTTCCTGCACCTCCACCGGGAGCGGCGCGGCGCCGCTGATGCAGGCCCTGATGGACGAGATATCGTATTTTTTGATGTCGGGGTGAGAATTAATGGCCACGTACATGGTGGGAGCGCCGGGGAACAGGGTGGGTTTATATTTGTTGATTTGCTCAAGCACGGTGTCTATTTCAAAGCGCGGCAGCAGGATCATGGCGGAGCCCATAAGGATGGTCATGTTCATTGCCACCGTCATGCCGAACACGTGAAAGAAAGGCAGCACTCCAAGCATGCGCTCTTCGCCTTCCCGGCAGTCGGCGAGCCAGGTCTTGATTTGTATCGCGTTGGCGACCATGTTTTTATGCGTCAGCATGGCGCCCTTGGAAAGACCGGTGGTGCCTCCGGTATATTGCAGCAGCGCCAGGTCGTTTTCACTGTCGATTTCCACCGGCGGGGGCGACGGAGGGCTCTGTTTAATCAGTTCTTTAAATCTTAAAATACCCTTGTCGGAAGGCACGTCGAGATTCATGCCCTGTTTTTTGGCTTTGATCGGGTACAGGCAGTTCAGGGGGAAGGGCAGATAATCGCGGATTCCGGTGACAATCAGGTGCTTGATACCGGTATCCGGGGCCACTTTTAATACCTTACTATGCAGCGCGTCAAGAAAAATCAGTGTTTCAGCGCCGGAGTCCTTCATTTGATGGGCTAGTTCTCTTTCCACGTATAACGGGTTGGTCATCACCGCCACGGCGCCGATGCGTAAAATGGCGTAATACGATATTACGGCCTGGGGACAGTTGGGAAGCATGACGGCCACCCGATCGCCTTTTTTTACTCCCCTGGCGTGCAGGGCGGCGGCAAACCGGTCCACGCTGTCCTTCAGCCGGGCGTAAGGCATGTTAAGCCCCATGAATATGATCGCGGTGTTGGCCGGGAATTTGGCGGCGGCGTTGTCCAGTAGCTCAAACAAAGGAATACCGGGAATGTCTATATGCCCCGGAACTCCCTCCGGATAATGCTGAAGCCAGAAAAACTCTTTGTCACTCATCCAATATCAGCCCCCCTGATATCTAATTTATATTTGACAGGATGATACAATATTCTGACTGATTGCTCATTCATAAAGCTTTTTAAAACTGTATCACATTATTTTTAATTTTTCAATAAGTTTTTAATTTCTGACAATAATAAATATCTTTTCTACGAATAATCCATGTCCACCGTACGATGTAACCGGTCGGAATCTGTTATAATATATTTTATTATTCAAGCAAACCGGAAGGGGTGCGGCAATGAGCAAAGGCGATCAGCCGGCTAAATTGAAATGCCTGGGGCTGGCCTGCAGCCCGCGTATGGGAGGCAATACCGCCGTGCTGGCGGAGCGGGCGCTGGAGGCGTGCCGGGAAGCGGGTAATGAAACAGAACTGCTGCGATTGGCGGAATATAAATATGCACCCTGCCGGGCCTGTGACGGTTGTTTCGCATCCGGCAAATGCGTGGTGCGGGACGATGCCGGTATAATTTTTGAAAAAATATTGGCGGCGGATCTTTTTATCATGGCCGCTCCGGTATTTTCCATGGGCATCTGCGCCCAGGCCAAGATGTTGATTGACCGTTCCCAACAGTTCTGGGCGGCCAGGTATGTGCTGGATATCCCTGTTGGAGAGCCGGACCGGGTGCGCCGCGGTATGTTTATATCCTGCGCCGGGACCACTTTGCCCGGAGTGTTTGACGGCACCGTCCGCACCGGCCGGTATTTCTTTAAAATGCTGGGCATTACATTTGATGCCTTGTTGTGTTATGAGGGAGTGGACAAAAAGGGTGAAATTCTGCAGCACCGGCAGGCCATGGACGAGGTTTACCGGCAGGCCCGGGCGCTGGCACTACCGTAGCTTGTTTGTTTACACTTTTCCGGTTTTGAATTACAATATTGAACATATAAGCCTACAAAAAATAAACGTTCGAAAAGGAGCCGAACTTTTCGAACAGCTTCTGAAAAGGGTGGTTGGAATATGGCGGTTAAAGTTAAAGAACCGTATTTTGTTGACGATCTGGTGGTTTATTTTATCAATGAGGATGAAGCGCTGGTAACCGATTATGATTGCCGCTGGGAACTTAAGGCCAGCGAAAATAAATGCGAGTGCTGTACCTTTATGTTCCGCAGCCGGGTCAGCCCCGGTTTTGCTTGCCGGCACATGGATGCGGTAAGAAGGATGAAAAACAAGCCCCTGGTCTAAAAGCGATCCGGGTTGCTGAGAAAGATGTTTTAACTTTCGGGCGCCTGCGAGGGGCGCCCCTGCGAAAGAGAAAAAGACCGTGTTTACGGTCTTTTGGATTTAAACAAAGATGCTGATTGCGCCGATTACAAAGCCGGCCACAATCACCAGCGGGATAAGGTTAATGTTGTTCCAGGCGGAATAATCCATCTTGAAATCTTCCTGAACGGGTTCGGCATGCGGATCCATGGCTACCCCTCCTTTTTAAATACTTATTTAAATAATATATTTTACACTGATGCCGTTAACCCTGCCAATGAAAACAAGAAATTTATCTTCTTGATCATCAATAAAAACGGGGTGTACAAATGAGCATTATTGATTTGCGCAGCGACACTGTAACCAGACCCACTCCCGAAATGAGAGAGGCCATGGCCCGGGCCGAAGTGGGCGATGATGTATACAGGGAGGACCCCACCGTCAGAAGGCTGGAAGAGACAGGGGCCGAATTGGCCGGTAAGGAGGCAGCCCTGTTTGTCGCTTCGGGCACTATGGGCAACCAGGTGGCCATCTTATCCCATACCGCCCGGGGCAACGAGATCATTGTGGATTCCGAGGCGCATATCTATTATTACGAAGTGGGTGCGCCGGCTGTTCTCTCGGCGGTGCAGGTGCGTCCGGTGACCGGGCTGCATGGACCCGGGGCGGTACCTTTATTCACCTCCGCCGTCCGGGAGGAAGAACTGCACTTTCCCCAAACAACCCTGTTATGCCTTGAAAACACTCACAACCGTATGGGCGGCACGGTAACAGGCCCGGATATTATGCGGCAGCTTTACGAGGCGGCCCGGGGAAGGGGCGTGGCGGTGCACCTGGACGGCGCCCGGATCGGCAACGCCGCCGTGTTCCTGGGCTGCCGGATCAGCGAGCTTACGCAGTACTGCGATTCGGTGATGTTTTGCCTGTCCAAGGGTTTGGGAGCGCCGGTGGGCTCGTTGCTGGCCGGCAGCGAGGCATTTATAGCCCGGGCCCGCAAATACCGCAAGATGCTGGGTGGCGGCATGCGCCAGGCGGGTATTCTGGCCGCTGCCGGGCTGATCGCCCTGGGTGCGGTGGACAGGCTGGCCGAGGATCACGCCAACGCGCGCCTGCTGGCGGAGAAACTGGCCGAACTGCCCGGGATTAAAATCGACCTGGAGCGGGTACAAACAAACATAGTGGTGGCCGATGTTTCCGGTACCGGGATGTCCGCCCGGGACTACACGGGCGCATTGCGGGAGCGGGGAGTACTGGCTTCGCCCTTTGGCCCGGCGCTGGTGCGGTTTGTCACCCACCGGGACGTCTCCCTGGAGGATGTGGAACACGCTGCGGAAAAGATTGTTAAGGTTAAGTTTTAAGAGGTCGCCGTCATCGGCGTCGAACCTCAGGAAATCAGTTTCTGCGCCGGCCTTTCGCCGCCGGTGGGCGCCAAATTGCCCGGCGTTGTGAAGGCGGTTAAAACCATTCTTGACGGTTGGATAACTCCGGCATGAGATAAAAAGTCCAGCCAAAAGCCCGCGGTAATCTGTTGGGTCATCGGCAGCAAATGCCCGGTGGCCTGCTTGTAAAAGCTTTCGCATGATTTTTCACCCACCAGGTCAATAAGCTGGTAGCTGCTTTGGGCGCACTTTTTCAGCCAGTTAACCGGGTCGTGCTGCTGCCGGAGGTAAATGCCGCCCTGCTGTACCAGGTAGGCGTATTTATTGTCCCGGACCCATTTTTCATAATTGCTGTGCCAGAGGCCCCATGAACAATTGGTATGATGAGGTTCACAAATATCCTGCAGCAGGTGAGTGACGGCGCCCAGAAAAAACATGGCTTTTTCAAAACTGCCCTTGCGCCAGAGGTGCAGCGCCGTCAAGTAATACCGTTCGAAAAAAACGTTGGCTGCTTTCATTGTAAGCAAACCGGCGCCGGTTTTGGCGTGGTAAAAGTGATGCAAACTACCCCACCCGCTGTCAGGCCAGCATACCCCGAGATCCAATTCTTTGCTGAACGACTCCAGAACCCTGGCGGCCCCTGCGAAACCGTCCCGGGCAAGGATGATACGGGCTTGTTTGTTGCACATCACGTGCGTGGAGCAAAATCCCAGCCTGGCGGTCAGAGAAACCCGGCAGGCCGCCAGCATGTACTTGCCGGCAAATCCCATGGCTGATGTGAGCTGATGCATCCGGCTGTAAATGGAACCCCGCCTCCTGTCCGTAAATTTAAAATAGCGTGTTTTTTAAACTAATTAACCGCAAGCAATTTATCACGCCAAAACCGCTTGGTTTCTTTCATGCCTGCCGGAACCGGCCGGCCAATGCTCATATAGCATAATCCCACGGCCCTGATGTCTTCGGCAGGTAAACAATTGCGCCCGTCCAGGACCACGTATGGCGGTTTCATAACTGAGCCCATCATGAACCAGTCCGCATTGGTAAACTCATCCCACGCGGTGACCAGCAGCAGGGCGTTGCTGCCGGCGGCCGCATCCAGCGGGCTGTCGGCGAAGAAAACGCCGCCTGGCAGTATTTCTTTGGCCTTTTGATTGGCCAGCGGGTCATAAGCCCTTATCTTTACCCCTTCATCCAACAAAAGGTGAATTATATCAATAGCCGGGGATTCCCTGATGTCGTCGGTGCCGGGTTTAAAGGCCAGGCCCAGGACGCATACGGTTTTATTATGCAGTTTGCCCAGGGCTGTTCTCAGTTTGCGTATGGCCAGTACCCGCTGGCGGTTGTTTACTTCGATAACCGCCTTCAGCAGGTTGAAGGCGTAACCGTTACAGGTGGACACAAAGTCCAATCCGCAGGTGTCCTTGGGGAAGCATGAACCCCCGTAACCAAGGCCGGCCTGCAGAAAATCAGCACCGATGCGCCGGTCCATGCCCACCGCCCGGGCCACCGGAAGGATGTCGGCTCCCACCAGTTCGCACAGGTTGGCTATTTCGTTGATGAAGGAAATCTTGGTGGCCAGGAATGCGTTTGCCGAATACTTGGTCATCTCCGCGCTGACGATATCCATAAACAGCACCGGCGCTTCAATATCCTGGTACAGGCTTGCCGCGACGTCCATCGAGTCCTGGTCGTCTCCGCCGATCACAATCCGGTCCGGGCGCTGCCAATCCTTTACGGAGTATCCTTCCCGTAAGAATTCAGGGTTGGAAACATAACTCAAGGATACCCTGGCCCGGGATAAAAAACGCTCCTGCAGGTTAACCCCGAACCCCGGCGGCACCGTGCTTTTCATGATCACTGCCTGGGGCCGGACGGCGTATTCCACAATTTCGGAGATTACCCCGTGGATCTGCGACAGGTCCACCCCTTTGTCTCTTCTGGACGGCGTCCCCACAGCCACCATGATTGCCTCCGCGTCCATATGCGGTTTGATTGTTCTGTCGAAGCGCAGGTTTCCCGCCGCCAGGCAGCCGGTTACGATTTCCGCCAGCCCCGCCTCGTAAAAGGGAAGTTGGCCGGTCTTTAACAGTCCGAGTTTTTGCTCGTCCTTCTCCACGCAGACCACCCGGTGCCCGGAGCGGCTTAAACAAGCGGCCGCCACCAGGCCGACATATCCGGCTCCCACCACGATAATTTTCATTTCCTCACTCCCTGCAATATTTTTTTATACCAGGACAGGGTGCCCTGGTCGTGCCATCTGATCTTACGCGCGGCAACGGCTTCCTTAATGGCCGCGATTGACAGCGCTCCGTTCACAGGCAAGTGATTATAAACCCTGCCCATTTGCAGCCAGTGGTGCGCGTCGCTGCCGGCCACCACCGGCATTTGTAATAATCCGGCTTGCCGTGCCACCGTGGTTGCCGCGGGCAGGTTGCGGCCGTTTATCTCCAGAGCGTCCAACCGTTTGATCGGCAGTCCCAGTGGCCACAACTCCTGACTCCGGCGGCAGGGGTGCGCGCCGATGCGCAAAAAACCGAGGTCGTCGCCGGCGTCCATAAGGTCTTTGAAACAGGGGGTATTGTTGCCGTCCAGCCTCCCCAGACGGTTTTCCAGTTCTTTCAGCGCGTTTAAACAACCGATTAATAAGATGTGGCCGCCCTCTCTGATTGTTACTTCCGCCCCGGTGAGCACGGTAAGGCCGGGCCGGTGATAAACTCCCTCTTTACCTGTGCAGATGTGTTCCAGCCCGTCGGTGATGGTCCAAAAATCCTTGTCTTCGATGTGCTCGGTGACGGCCAGTATGTCCAGCCCCAGCCGCATGGCCCAGTTTAATTTTTTGCTTAACTGGCCCGGCTTTAAGGGGATGGAACTAAAAATTTTAACGTGACAGTGAAAATCGGCCTGTAAATAACGCATTTTGGGCCTGCCTTTTTTGCGGTTTGCCGGGTGGTTTAAATTGTGCGGTAAATTGTGGTCAGGTACACCCGGTCCGCATCTATTTTTTTCATCTGCGCCGGCAGCGCCGGTCCGAAGATGTATTGATATTTGCTGAATTTTTTCCGGTCGTAAAAATCCCAGCCCAGCCGCTGAAACAGCCGCAGTGAGCGGCGGTCCCCGAATGTTTCCATCTGGCCCCACACTATTTTAAGGTCCGGGTGTTCACACCGCAGCAGGTGAATAAAGGTGTTTACCATTTGGTTTGTCCGGCCGGAATGGCGCCATTGTTTCAGGGTATTGAAATGGAAGTGGGCTCCGCCGGGCGGGGTCCGGGGTATTTCCCGCCAACTTCGCCAGAGCAGCCAGAGTAAAAACCGCCTGGCCAAAGGCCCGTATTGGCCGGTGCATAAGCCTTTCAGGCTTTGCAGGCAGATGCTATGCGACAACATAATTTGGTGCCGCAAGTAGCGCCGCCGGTTGGTACAGCCCAGCAAGTACCCGACAATCCGGCCATTTGCTTCCAGCACCAGCGCCGATCCGGGCTCCACGTCAGTGTAATAGCTGGTAAAAAAGTCAACAAACCAGCGGGGTTCCGGGATAACGGAGCTGATATTTTCACCCAGCAGTCCGGTAGCCGCGCAGACTTCCCTCACGCCCCGGCGATGGTGTGGCTGGTAACGCCGGATGGTGACATCCTCTGCCGGTTCGGCCGGCGGCAGCCGATCAGGTTCTCGTAATGCGCAAACAGCTTGTTGAAGGTGATTGACCATGCGTAATTTACCTCCATAAATTTGCGGGCGCGTGTTCCGAGACCGCGCAGATCCTTTTCCGCAAGCAGGGAAATGCTCTCCGCCAGCGCTTCGGGCATCCCCGGCTCGGCAAGGATACTTGCTCCGGGACACACTGATTCGGTGACGGCGCCCGAGGCCACTGCCGCCACGGGCAGTCCCGAGGCTTGAGCCTCTAAAATGGTGAGGCCGAATGTTTCCACCGCGCAGGCGGTAACAAACAGGTCCGCTGAAGCGTAAACCCCGGCCAACTGCTTATGCGGCATGTAACCCAGCACGGTAACATCTTGGCGCCCCAAAGCCCATTTTTTCAGCAGCGGCCCCAGGGGTCCGTCACCTACCAGCAGGAGGTGGAACCGGCCGGATTGCCGGTCGGACAGGATTTCATAAGCCTGTTGAAGCGTAATCAGTCCTTTTTCCTTTCCGAAACGGCCCGCGTAAAGCAGCAGCAGGCTTTCTTCGGGGACCCCGTGGAGCTTGCGTACATGCTTGCCGCACCGTCGCGGGTGAAACTGTTCCAGGTCCACACCCAGCGGCAATACGCTGACATTGCTGATGCCGTGAAACAGCAGCGCGGAAGCCGACGTAACCGACGGTGCGAAGTTGATGTCCGTTTGGCAATATAGTTTTTTTACCAAACCGTACCCGGCCTTTTCCAGGGCCAATGAGCGGGCTTTTTCAATGACCCCGCCGTTGGGGCGGACAAATGCTTTAGGAAAATCGCTGTGATAAAAACCGGACAGAACGCAGCCGTATTTGTGTTTGTAGGCGGCGGCCCGGGGGATGGAAAAGGGGCAGCCGGCCTCGATAATATCCGGGCGGAACTGGTGGATGATTTGTTCGACCAGGTCGAGGTCGGTGATGATCCGGTACGGCCGGGCAAAGGGGACCTCGGGTGCTTTAATGGTACGGATTATGCTATTGCAGTATCTTTTCTCTTCATTACGGGAGCCGGGAACGATAACCAGGTGGGCATGGCGGCTGTAATTGGCAAAGTACATCATTTTTTGATGCAGGTAAGTCTTTACGCCGCCGCTTCTTGCATGGTAAAAATTTGTAATATCACATACTCTCACTCAACCACCCCGCATCCTGTGATTTTAAACCCAGGTATTCAGAGATGGTGACCCGGCGCCGCACATACAGCTGTTGATGAAGCAGCCGCTGCACCAATTCGATGATCGCCGGATCCCTGGCGTCCGAGGGGTGCAAAACAAACCGTACCAAATCGTTTCTCAGATTGTATTTCGCTATGGTCGGGACGATCAGGCGCGATAACAGGGACCGGAAAAAGGACCGGCTGCTGAAGGATACCGCCGGCGCCTGGTGGACGGCCCCGGATTTCAGTTCAATAATACCGGTCAGGGTAGTTGTAAAGAGAAAATTAAATTCATCTAACACGGGGCGGCTTTCCCGGCTGAGCAGCCAGGCCGGGGCTATAAAACCCTTTGGCGTGAGCCCGCATTCTTTCAATATGGACAAACCCCGGGTGACTCGTTCCCGTGCCTGGGCGGCGGTCAGTTGATAAAACTCGCCTTCACCGTTGGTATACAGGCGGGACATCACAAATTTGCCCGGCGACGGTTTACCGGCCCGGACAAATTCGGGTTCACGGTGGCTGTACCCGTGCAGCGCTATTTCCCAGCCGTCGGCGGAAAGGGCTCTCAGCCATTTGGTAAAAGGAGATCCGGGGGTCAGAGGTCCGTTTTCGTGGTAATCGGGTACTACAAGCAGGGTGCCCCGAACTGAACCGGATTGCCTGATTATTCTAATCAGGTGTTTTAATTCCGCGCTGAACTTCGGTGTGACGTCGTGCAGGGAGAAGTTTACGTACAAGATCATCCCGCCAATCCGTTTTAACGATTTTGGTTTACGAAAACATTCTAGCAAAACAACAAGAAAAACAGGTTCTGTTTTGTTTAAAAAGATGTTTTTTTTATGTAAAAGTGCCGCTTTTTCCGCAATCGCGCGTCTTAACAAAATAATCGTGCAAATTTAAATTTAAGCTGACATACGAACATGCAGAACAATAACATTGGCCTGCTATAGTTGTAGTTGACCAGAACCGAGGGGGTGAACCATTGGCTGAACCGGGTACTTTTACCGTAGTACTGCCTACCAAAAACGAGGCCCTGAACTTGCCGCAGTTTCTGCAATCACTTCCGCCGGACGTGCCGTTGATCGTGCTGGACGACAGTAATGACGGCACGCCGGAATTATTAACGTTCTTGCGGCCATGCAATACAAGGCTGGTGAAAATGGAGGGAGGGGTGGCTGTTAAGCGCCAGCGGGGCGCCGAACTGGCCGAAAGCGAGTGGGTGTTATTTACCGATGCGGATATCCGGTTTACTCCCGGTTATTTCGGAGCGTTGGAACGGCGCCTGCGGGGCGATGTTGTATTCGGTCCCAAATTCAGTTCGGGCGGGTATGAATTGTATTACCGCATTTTTTCCCTGGGTCAGGCCATTGGCGTCAAAATGGGTTTGCCGGCCGCCTCGGCTTCAAATATGCTTGTCAGGCGGCAGGCGCTGATGGAAGTGGGCGGGTTTGACCTGCTCCTGCCCTGTAACGAAGATACCGACCTGGTCATGCGTCTGGCCCGGGCCGGCTACAAAATTACCCGGGCGCCGGATTTAATCGTCTACAATACCGACCACCGCCGTCTGCGGCGCGGTATGCTGTGGCGATATACGCATATCCTGCTCCGGGTTGTTTTGCTCTATCTGAGCATGAACTTTGCCGTACCGAGACGCTGGCTGTATTCGGACTGGGGTTATTGGCGCACTTGAACGCGCCGGGGAGGATGGGAAATGAAAGGGCTCTGCGCATGAGAACCGTGGATGTGAAAACCGGCAGTGTGCCTGGGGGGCCGGCAGCGACTCCTAATCTGAAACAAATTCTTGCCGCCACCATGGAGTACTTTTCGATGCTTCCTTCATGCTCCCTGCTGCTGGAGTTGATTCCGTTACACAGGCTGGGCCTGTATGATAAACTTGCCGCATACAATGTAATCTGCCTGCCCATGTTTGTCAGAAAGGGGCTGGCCCGGTTATGTCCGGATTATGACCCGCACCTTACAGCATGGCCGCGTACGGCGCAGGAATATATGAGCAGGCAAAATGCCGGCCTTCGTCAGCGGGCGAGGATCAAGCGTCTTTTGCTCGGGGGGAGGTTCCTGGACGCATACGAATACTGGTGGGCCTGTCGCCGCCCGGCAACCCGGAGGCGGCTGACCCTGCCTTTGTACAGCTACCTGGGTGGAGACAGGCGCGCTTTCCTGGCCACAATGGGTGTTTTTTTCTGGAGCGGGTTGCTGCACGCTCTGTGGTACCCGTTGCTGCCGGTTTATCTGTATTTGGACTCCCCGCTAACGGCGCTGAAAGTCTTTTTGTCCCTCTGGGGCGGCTATAGCCTGCTGGGCCTGCCGGTGGCCATTAACAAAAAAATCAGAAGCTGCGCCAGATAAATTGATCTGCCTCTTGTTATTCGGCCTGTTGCTCTAAAGTCTTACTGCTGTCTTGTACCGCCTGCTGACAGGCGTAACCCGTTACGGCGCTGTAGACCAGGAAAGCCGCCAGGGTGGTGAGGGTGGCGTTCACGCCCACTGTCAATGGAGATGTAAACAACCCGAGGCCGGGGGCGATCAGCAGGGCAATGACCACCCACAGGAAAATGCCGTACACTATCCCGTAGCTTAACCCGGGCACCCGGCCCCGGCCGCTGAGGAAGCTGTACAGCAAGTACCCCGCCACCTGGCCCACCACCAGGTGACCGACCAAAAACGGCAGGGTAAACCCCGGGTTGAAGGTTGTCCAGCCCATCCACAGGGCTGCCCACACCACCGCCGCCTGCAGCAGTGAGGCGGCGATAAGCCATAACGACATGGTAAAATAATTAATCATCATATCACCCGTCCTATAGTTTCCCCGGTCATCCCGGTTTTAATGCGGGTAAGGAGCGTCCAAAACTTTCGTCCAAAGATTCATATCTTCAAACCGGCCGCCGATATGGCAATTATTAATAAACCTGCCTTTGTACGTATAACCAAGCCGGTTGAGGGCGGCGTTCATACCGTAAGAACCGGCGCGTGCCAGGCTATACAGCGTGCCGATTTTTCTGGTCTGCAGTTCTTCTTCCAGAATAACAATTAAGTGCCTTAACAGACCATGGCTGCGGTAATCCGGCAATGTGGCGCAATCGGTAATTTCCGCATTGCCCTTTGACAAATCCATTTCCGCTGCAGCGGCGCTGATTACCGTATCACTTTTAAACACCCCCCAAAAGCAGACGTGGGTTGTCATTACCCGGTGCACATAGTCCGGGTCCAGCAGGGGGCTGGGGTAGGTGCTGAAAATTTTACGGTAAAGATTAACCAGCTCCTCCACTTGCTCATGGTCTATGCGGCCGGTTTTGAGACCGGCGGGCAGTTTTTTTGTTTTGAAGCCCGGCTGTTCATTTTTAATTTGATTCAGTATTTCTTCCTCCTGCTCGTAATACCGGCTTTTTGACCTTTGAGAATCGGTGAAACGTGAATAACACAGCGCGTCTTCCCCGTTGAAAAAGGAGGGAATGACCCCTTCCCGGATATACCCGAAGTTTTCCAATTTGTGCTGCCCGGACTGTTTGATATTGAACAGGATTTTCCCCAAATGATGCTCGGCGGCCGTCCGGTTCAGCCATGACGCAGCTTTTTGCCAGTCCTGAATTTGATAGTCCAATACCTTGACCCTTTTATTAAACCGGTCGAGATAAGCTTCGATGAGGTTTCCTTCAGCATCCTTCAAAAAAGTTTTTTCACTTGCTTTAAATGGAATACAGCCGGCAGGCGCCGGAGTTGTTTGCGCGGGCGGAATTGGTTGTTGTGCCTCCATTAATTCTTCTTGTTCCCCTTTCAATGGCAACCATTGCCATGCCGAAGGCGGCGTTTTTCCCTGCTGTTCCCTTGTGGCACAAGGCTTATTTTATTTCCATCCAATAGCTTTTCAATGCCCACCGGGTCGTTTTTTCTCGGGCCTGCATAGTTATCGCAGCCATGAGCAGTATTATCTTTCTCCACCGGCTGAGGGTAAGCGCAGACCACTCCCTCATAGTTTCTGAGCACTACTTTGTCCACAGATTGCGAAATCATGTACTGGGGAGCAACCGGGATTTTGCCGCCTCCGCCGGGTGCGTCAATTACGTAAGTGGGCACGGCCAGTCCGGAAGTGTGCCCGCGTAAAAGCTCCAAAATTTCGATCCCCTTTTCCACCGGGGTGCGAAAATGCTCTATGCCGGGTGAAATGTCGCACTGGTATAAATAATATGGACGCACCCGTATTTTTAAGAGCTGATGCACCAGGTCTTTGATCAGGTAGGCACAGTCATTAACCCCTTTAAGTAAAACAGTTTGATTACCCAGCGGCACCCCGGAATCGGCCAGGCGCCCGCAGGCCTCCCGGGCCTGGGGAGTGATTTCTTTGGGGTGGTTGAAATGAGTATTCAGCCAGACAGGGTGGTATTTCCTGATTATCGCACACAGGTTATCGGTGATGCGCTGCGGCATAACCACCGGAGTACGTGTTCCAATGCGGATGATCTCCACATGTTTAATCCCGCGCAGGCCGGCCAATATAAATTCCAGGTGCTCATCGTCGATGCACAGGCTGTCACCCCCTGAAAGCAGAACATCCCGGACGGCGGGAGTGCGCCTGATATAATCCAGCGCAGCCTCCAACTGCTGCTTGGAGCGCTGCCGGTCATGAACGCCGGCAAAACGTCTGCGGGTGCAGTGCCGGCAGTACATGGAACACTGGTCGGTGATTAAAAACAGCACCCGGTCGGGATAGCGGTGAGTAATTCCGGGCACCGGGGAATCAACATCCTCGTGCAGGGGATCTTCCATTTCATGCTCATTGTCCTGTAATTCCATGGAAACCGGAACAGCCTGCTTCCTGATTGGACAGTCCGGGTTATCCGGGTCCATTAAAGAGGCGTAATAAGGGGTTATAGCCATCCGAAGGGTCGACAAAGAACGTTTGATGCCTTCCCTTTCTTCCTGTTGCAGGTGGATTACCTTTCCCAGCTCATCCAGGGTGCTGATACGGTTGGCAATCTGCCAGTGCCAGTTATTCCAGTCCTCGTCCCCAATATTGTTCCAAAGCGGTATGGTCCTGTGCTCCTTAAGCAAGTGCAACTCACCTCTTAGTGACAGTTGCATTTAACATATCCCTTTTTTAGTTTAATTAATAAAAATACGCCGGTTAGGTTAAGAACGATTAAGCAACAAAATATTTTTGCGTGTTGGGCAAACTCCCCCGGGTAGGGTATAATATTCTTAAGAAAGTTGTTGACACATTGCTCCAAAGGAGGGCTTTTGGAGATGCAAACCTCAATATATACTTATGAAGATTACTTGAAAATCAATGACGATAACCAGTATGAGCTAATCGGGGGTGAACTGATATTGGTTCCGGCGCCAAAAACTGTCCACCAAAGGGTTAAAGGGCGATTGGTCTGGTTTATTACAGATTTTGTTCTAAAAAATAATTTAGGTGAAATTTATGACGCGCCCACCGATGTTGTTTTAAGTGCAACAGAAAAACCCCAACCTGACATACTCTTTATATCTGCCAATCGTTTGGACATTATTACCGAAGATAATATCAAAGGAGCGCCGGATTTAGTAATTGAAATACTGTCACCGTCGACCGCCAGCCGGGACAAAGTGGAAAAAAGCAGGCTTTACTATAAATACGGAGTAAAAGAATACTGGATTGTTGATCCGGAGGCCAAAGTGGTACAGGTATTTACTCCTGGTGAAAAGAAATGGATTTTGCATGAAGCATATAACAATAATGAGATTTTAGTGTCCCCGCTATTGCCGGGATTAGAAATTAATTTGGGGAATGTCTTTTAAACTGAAAGAAAGGAAGCCACAAATTGCTGTGACTTCCTTCTTTTTTTCGTGCCGGTCTGGATATGGTTCAATTAATTTAATTCAGGGTTTTTCATTTTAGTAATTATGCGTTCCAATTACCACGGGGACCCCGTATTTGCTGGACAGCATTTCCTTGACTTTTTCCAGGTCGATGGGGCAGGCTGCGGTTTTGTTTGCTTTCACCATACAGGTGCCCAGGTGGATGGCGTCGATGTCCCGCTCCAGGTAGTCGGCTTGTTCCATCACCAGGCCCACCTTGGGCATCACCAGCCCCGGGCAATCCCCGCAGCCGCACATGGCCGCGATTTTTATTTCGTCGTAATTGGCGAATTCACCCTGCTTTAAATCCGCAGCCTTAAAACATTTTAAGCAGGCGACACAGTTGATATCCCTAATTTTAGCGCAGGTAACAATTAGAATATTGGGCATCATTCCACTCTCCTGTTTTTATATAAGCATTTCAACGTTTTGCGGGTAATACCTTCCTTAAATCAGTTAATTTCTTAACATGCTTTCATTAAAATTTTCATAATGTAGTTGACAAAAAAAATGTAGTTGACAAAAAAAATCCTGACCGGGGGGAGTTGTTAAACCGGCCAGGGCAGGTTAAGTGATGCCAAGGATTAAATAGTAGTCAGTATTGTCCCCGTTCCTTACTACATCAGCGGATCCATAGTCAGGGCGGGGTGCCCTTTCTCCTCGAGGAAAGCCATAATCTCGTCACCGCTGGTGCCCACCGACTCGTCCGCGATCTTATCCACGAACTCCTTGCCCAGACCGGCGTTCTCCGCCGCCTCTTCCAGGATCGGGCGCAGCTCTTCCTTCAGCGCCTTGGGCATCCACACCAGGCGTCCCAATCCGCCGTCGGCGGGCACGAACTTGGGCGAGCCCAGGTAAGATTTACCGATGCCCATGAAGCCGGGCATCTGGGCGCCGCCGCCGATGGTGCCGGCCAGGGTGGTGAAGGTCATCCCCG
>JAEXOR010000012.1 GCA_023439185.1 Bacillota bacterium
AAAAACGGCCAGATGCCGCGGAAAATTGTCTCCAGCGGGACGTCCGGCGTAATTCCTTTAATCACGTACACGTTAACTCCCACCGGCGGAGTAATCACCCCGGCCGCCGCCACCAGCACGATCATGACCCCGAACCAGATGGGATCGTATCCCAGGGTGTGCACCACCGTGGGGTAGAAGATCGGCACGGTGAGCAGGATTAACGCCAGGGCATCCATGAAAAAGCCCAGGATCAGATAGATCAACAATATAATACCCATCACCACAAATGAGGGGAGCGGCAAAGCCTCTATCCAGCCGCCCAGTTCAAAGGGCAGCCGGGTAATGGCGATAAACCGGCCGAACACGTTGGCGCAGGCAATTAAAAACATAATCATGGCCGTGGTCTGCAGAGTGTCGTACAGGGATTTTTTAAAGCCCGCCCATTTTAACTGTTTGGTTAATACGGTAATCAGCAAAACACCAGCGGCTCCGACAGCCCCCGCTTCAGTGGGGGTAAACCAGCCCACAAACAGTCCGCCCAGTGAAAGGACAAAGACAAGGCCGACTTCGACCAGCCCGCCTTTTCTAAGTGCCGTCCATCTCTCCGACCAGGTGGCTTTCTCGCCGCGGGGCGCAAGGTCCGGGTTCCGCACAGTTAAAATATAAATGACCGTCATATAAAAAAGCGTAAGCAGGATGCCGGGGATGATCCCGGAGATAAATAAAGCCCCGATGGAATTTTCCGTTATTACCCCGTAAATGATAAAAAGAGTGCTGGGCGGTATCAGCACCCCGAGAATTCCTCCGGCCGCGATGCTGGCCGTGGCCAGGGAAACGTTATAACCGCGCTTTCTCATTTCCGGTATGGCTATGGACCCGATGGTGGCGGAGGTGGCCATATTGGAGCCGGAAATGGCCCCGAATATCGCCGCTGTGCCCTCGCCGGCGATGGCCAGTCCACCGGGAAGATGCCCCATGGCCTTATATACAAAATCAAACAGCCTGCCGCCGATACCCGAGTGAAAAGCCAAAAAGCCCATCCAGACAAACAGCGGGATAACACTTAAAGAATAAGAAGAAAAAGTACTGTACATTTCCGTAGCCACCATTTTAAAGGCCACGGTAGGGTTGTTAATAATACAGATGCCGAAAATACCGGTGATTAACATGCCGTAAGCAATCGGCATGCGCGCCGCGATAGTAACAAAAAACAATATAACGCCAACGAGCCCGGTCATCATAGGATCCATTATTGCTCACCTTCTTTAACGAATAAATTCAATATTTTGCCGAAAATAACCAAGGCAAGCATGGCGATCCCAACAGCGATTATTACAATAAACGGGGCGAAAGGGATACCGACGGTATTGGTGACCTCTCCGTTTAAATGCATAGTTTGGGCATGCTTCAACACATTCCAGGTTACCAGGATCAAAATAACAATAGAGATAGAGCCGGTAATAAAGTCAATGACATTTTGTACTTTTTTGGAAAAACGCTGTACTAATAAGCTTACCGCCACATGACCATCCTTGACGGCGCAATATGCGACGGACAGAGAAATGACCACCGTAGTCAATACAACCACCATGTCGTATGTCGCCTTAATTGGGGTTGAAATAGTTACTCTTAAAATAATATTGGCTACCACAAGAAAGGTAATAAAAACAAGCACAACAGACGCTAGATCCTTAATAAAATTAGTAATTAAGTGGATGGTATTGTTATACTGTTTGATCATATTTTTGAACATCCCCTGTAATGAAATGTAAATTCTGAACGCTTACTTCTGCCATTTTTCGCGGATAACTCTTTTGAGTATTTTACCGGTGTGGTTTTTAGGAAACTCATCGACAAAGGTTATTTCTCTGGGCGACTTATAGGCAGCCATCCTTTCTTTGCAAAATTGGATTATTTCGGCGGGACCGGCTTTGGCGTTCTGTTTGAGTTTGATGTACGCTTTGGGGGTTTCGCCCTTTTCCTTGTCCGGAATGCCGAGCACAACCACTTCAAGAACATCCGGGTGAGTATAAAGCACTTCTTCTATTTCACGGGGGTAAATGTTGTAACCCCCGCAGATAATCATATCTTTCTTTCTGTCCACGATATAGTAATAGCCGTCTTCGTCGTATTGACTTATGTCTCCGGTTTTATACCAGCCGTCGGCGTCCAGTACGTCCCGGGTGGCCTCTGGCATCTCCCAGTAGCCCTTAAAAACTCCGGGACCCTTCACTACCAGCTCTCCAACTTCCAGGGGACCCAATTCACCACCGTCTTCGCCGATTATCTTCACCTGGTACTCCGGGGCCGGCGGTCCGATGGAGCCGACTTTGCCGTGTCCCAGGCGGCCGAATGTGGCCGTGGAACTGGTCTCGGTGGAACCGTAACACTCGCAGAAACCCACCCCGAAAGTATCTTCGATTTTGCGGATATACTCCTCAGGCATTGAAGCTCCCGCGGATTGGGCGAAACGCCAGGCGGCCACATCGTATTTCTCCGGGGTAAATTCGTTAAGCATGTATATCCACATGGTTGGAACCCCGGCATAGTGGGTGACCCGGTATTTGCTGATGTTCTCAAGGGTCTTGTCCGGCACGAAACGCCGGGAAATAACCAGGCCGGCGCCGGCATACAGCGGGCCCAAAACGCTGAGCACATAGAAAATGTGGCAAAAAGGGGTACCGGTATAAAACAGGTCCTGGTCGTTGACGTGCAGAACCCTGGTGCCGTTAAGCCGGGCATTAGACAGAAAATTGTTATGGGTCAGCATGGCGCCCTTGGGCCGTCCGGTTGTTCCCGAGGTGTAGAGAATACTGACCGTGTCGTCGGGGGCGCAGTCGGCAATTTGCAGTTTGTCTTTACCGGCGGAAATCATGCCGGCAAAGGGAACCGCTCCGGGCAGGTCCGGCCCGCCGACCGAAATCACTTGTTTAAGGGTGGGAATATCAGGCAGCACGTCCATGGCATTGGCGGCGGCTTCTTCGGAAGCGGCAATCAGTACGCTGGCTTTGGCGTTGCTTAAAATATACTTAATTTCCGGACCCTTGAACATTATATTAAAGGGCAGGGCCACGGCTCCGATTCTGGCAACGGCAAAATGGGCAATAATGAATTCGGGAGAATTGGGAAGGTATATCGCCACCCGGTTTCCTTTGGCAACCCCCATTTCCAGTAAAGCGCTGCCGAACCGGTTGATCAACCTGTCGAGATCGCCATAGGTATACCGGGTATCCGTATCTGCGCATATCATCGCGGTCGCTTTGGGATTCCAACGGGCGTTTTTTTCGATAATGCTGGATAAATTCATAACTCACTTCCCAACTTTCTTAAGATTCAGATTATGGTAATTTGCGCTCTTGTTGTGAATAGTAAGCAAATTTAAAATATTCTTTAGTCTATTATGCCATTGCCGGGCGCGTCATCAGGCGCGTCCGGCAACGGACAATAAAGGCTTGGATCTGACAATTATTTATTATAATCAAACCAGCCGGCTCCGCTTTTGCGGCCCAAACGTCCGGCCCTCATCAGGCCTTTTAACGACTGGGGCGGGTTCCACAGGGGATCTTTATGCTCCTGATACAAATAATTTAAAACATGGTAACCGATATCAATGCCGCCGAAGTCCTGTAACTCAAACTGCCCCATCGGGTGGTTCAGGCCGAGCTTGAGGGCGATGTCGACGTCTTCCGGCGATGCTACTCCCTCTTCCACCAGCCTCATGGCCTCAATGTACTGGATCAGCATTAGCCGGTTAACCACGAAGCCCGGATAGTCCTTTTTAACCTCAATGGTGGTTTTGCCCATGGATTTGGCTACATTTGTCGCTGTTGCAACCGTTTCGTCGCTGGTATAATATCCGTGAATAATTTCCACCAGCCTCATCAGGGCCGGCGGGTTGAAAAAGTGCATGCCGATTACCTGGGCCGGCCTTTTGGTTTCGTTTGCCAGAACAGTGATGGACATGGATGAAGTATTGGTGGCCAGGATTGCATCGGGTTTACACGCCTTGTCCAACTCCCGGAAAGCCGCTTTTTTTACCTCAAGATCTTCAATAATTACTTCGATTACCATATCGGCATCGGAAAAATCAGCATATCCCGATGATATTTTAATCCGCTTCAATGCTGCATCTTTCTGCTCAGCGGTCATTTTCCCTTTTTCAATGCTTTTTTGCCAGAAGGCGTTCATCCGCTCAACTGCCTTATTGACAAATTTGATATCTACGTCGCTCAGGACTACGTCATAACCAGTTTGAGCGGCTACTTGAGCTATGCCTCCACCCATGGCGCCGGCGCCTAACACACCAATCTTTTTGATTTCCAACAATATTAACTCCTTTCGTGCTTGAAATTTTGCATCAATTCCAAAATATTAGTTTACCGTTCGCAACCTCCCTTCCATAACCGGCAAAGATTCCGCCCGCAAACTAACATACTCTCGGATAATACTAATATAGCCCAATATTAGTATTATCAATATCACCAAAAGGAATTAAAAAGGATGCACAAAGGGGTGAAAAAAGAGTTACACCTTATTGAAAGAAAGGTGTATAAGGAAATATATAATCACCCGGATATATTTTAAAATGAACTACTTTAATATTTTTTCCAGTTCGTACGCGATGTGGAGATTTTCACGGTGCTTATTGGCATTGTAAAATTGATGCTCGTGAGCATGTTTAAAACGGTAACCGGATTTCAGCCAAAAGCCGGTTGAGTGGTGTTCTGCCGGCAGTGATATATAGCGCAGACCCAGAGAACGCATCATTTTTTCTATTTCGGCCACAATTCCGGTGCCCATACCTTGATGTCTTATATTCAAGGGCAAAGCGATATGATAAAGGACGGCAGTTTTGGTATGCAAATCTATTTCAATGTCGATGATAAATTCCTGTTCCGGGTCGTTTTTTCCCTGAGCAGCATATATGAATATGGACTCATACCGGCGTCCCTGTTCTTCCCGGTCGGAATGAGCAATTCTATTTTCCAGGTTTATACCTGAGATGAACTGGATCTTTTCATAAAAATCTTTGAGTACCGGATATTTAAATTTTTTTTCTTTCATCGATCACCCGTACCGCTTTTCCTTCAAATCTTTGCAGACTTCCGACGGGTTTCAAATGCACCTTGCAAGTGATTTCCAGATGACTGTGTAAAAATTGTTCCAGGTTTTTAATATAAATGTCGTCAATATTTGCGCCGGGTACCGGTTCCACTTCCACCCTGAGGGTATGAAGTCCTTTGTTGTCGCCTATTACCAGCTGCCAGTTTTCACTTAATTCCGGATGCTGGAGCAATGCTGTTTCGACCTGACTGGGAAATACGTTGGTGCCGCTGACTAAAATCATATCATCAACCCGGCCCAGAAATTTAACTATCCGGGGATGGGTGCGCCCACAGGCGCAAACTGAAAAATCAACCACCACCCGGTCACCGGTCCGGTAGCGTAAAATAGGCATGGTTTCAAAACTAAGGTTGCTTAAGACCAGTTCACCCGGTTCGCCCGGTTCAACATATTCTCCGGTATCAGGGTCGATTACTTCCGGCAGGTAGTGATCGGCCCAAATATGAATACCGGCGGAATACTCGCAATCCATACTGATGGGCCCGCCCATTTCCGTGAGCCCGTAACAACGTCTCATGCCTCCGCCGTGGGCGGTATAGCCCAGTCTTTCATTGATCCTTTGCCTCATTTCGTCCGAGCAGGGCTCCCCGCCGTGAAATCCCAGCCGCAGTTTAAGGTCTTTAACCGGGTCAATGCCCTTCTCCAGTGCTATTTCCCCCAGGTACATGGCGTAGGAGGGAGTACCGGTAAAGACGGTGGTACCCCATTCCTGCATCAACCTGAGCTGCCGTTCGGTTCCTCCGGCCCCGGTGGGAATGACCTTTGCCCCCACCCGCTCCAACCCGTAATGGAAACCCATACCCCCGGTAAAAAGGCCCAGTCCGTGGGCCTGCTGCACAATATCGCCGGAATTCAAACCACCGGCCGTAAAGTTTCTGGCCATACAGTCGCTCCAGGCTTCCAGGTCGTTTTTTGAATAGAGCATCGGCACCGGCACGCCGGTGGTACCCGAAGTCATATGCACCCGGGTTACTTTTTCCCAATCGCCGGATACCAACCCCAGGGGGTAATTATCCCGCAGGTCTTCTTTGCGGGTAAAGGGCAGTTTTTTGGCGTCATCCAGTGTCTTAACGTCTTCCGGCTTGATGCCGGTTTGATCGAAGCGGTTTCTGTAGAAGGCATTGTTGTAATACATTCTGGAAATTTGTTTGATCAACTTTTCCAGTTGTATTTCCCGGATTTCTTCCAGGGACATTACTTCTTTTTCTTGCTCCCAAAAAGTCATCATTTTAATACCATTCCACCTTCCGTATTGAGATTATAACGCTTAGTTTTTTATTTTTAAATATTTAAAATATTTAAAAAACTAGAGCCGTGTCAATATATTTCCATTATTTTTAATAGCCGTAAACTAAGTTGCGCCTGGAATCTGTCTTCATCATTGGATAAATCCATACCGGTTAGCTCTTTTATTCTTTTTAGGCGGTATCTTAAGGTGTTGGGATGCAGAAAAATAACTTTTGCGGTTTCCGTGAGACCGCAGTTCTTTTCCAGGTAAATTTTAAGCGTACCCAATAAGCTGGTGTTATGATCCCGGTCATAATCCAATAGTGGTTTCAAGATCGAGAGGGCATAGTCTTTTAAATGCTCTTTATTACCGGATTCCCATAATACCGAATAAATACCCAGGTCCGCAAAACCGGTATTTTCATTGCTGCGATCCAAATCCCTTAAAATATTGGCTGCTTTTATACCTTCATCATATGATTTGCGGTAATCGTCAAATGTTAAGCAAACCCGTCCCCAAACAATATTTACCGAATGGTTATTGAGGTTTTTATCAATCCAGTTCCTGGTCAAGCTTGTAAATTCAACTTCTTTGCCGCCCTGAGCATTATGTTCCGACAACCCGAGTAAGACGATGATTCTTTTTTTTCTGACCGCTACCAGACTGCCGGGAAATAGCCTGTTAATCAGTTCGTCAATACCGGTTTTGACGAAACCGAAAATTTCTTCAGCGTAGCTGTTCTCGTCGATGGATGTGCCTGTTTTTAATAGGTCAATTACGAAAACCTGGTGTGGAATTCGTAAGTCACAACCCATCCGCATGGCCCAGGCCAGGATCTGCTCCTGTTTAAGGTCGCCGCCGGTAAAGATTTCCTCCAATAGATCCCCTTTAAGCCGCAGTTCGACTTCTAAAGCGGATTGCTGCTTCATATATTCCAGGGCGCAAAGAGTGCCGGCGTGCTCAATGGTAAACAAATTGAGTTCAGACAGCTCGTTTTCTTCCCTGACCAAAAGGTAGCCGCAGCTTTTAGACCCTGCTGTGACCGGTGAAACAATCCATGTCTGCTGTTCATGATTTTCCGTCCAGCATGATAGCCTGGCGACATTTTTTTTGTCTGGTCCCGGCCGCCATTTCCCGCCCTGGACCTTATAGGTCAGGTACTCCCGAAGGTGACGTTGTAGTGAATCAATTTGTATATCGTTGTCCGGATCAGTCCAACAAACCGTCATGGTGTTTAAGGAACGGTCAAAAATAACAACACTGCTCCTGATGATTTCACTCAAGGTTTCCGCTATTCCCCGTAAGCCCTTGCCCTCCAGTACCAATTGGGTCATTTTGCGGTTCACTTCGGCGGATTCCTGTTCGGCAAGCATAGTCTGAAGATTCTTGAAATTGAGCTTTTGGTTAATATCATATAGTTCTTTTATTACCGGACTGTCCCAATTTTCTTTGGTTCGCATCTCCCAACTGCAGTATTTGTGGCCCATGCCGGCGCATGTCTTTTCAATACACACCATTTCCTGGCCGCTGATGACGCTGGAAAAACCGCTGGCGTAGCCTGTTGAAATCCAGCATACCGGATGTTCCGTGAAACCGTAATGTTTCACAAAGTGCTCGGCCTCATGGGAATTTTCCCATCTGCCTTCCACATGATACCGGCTCAGTCCGGGTCCGAAACGCAATTCTTTAATCACTCTGACCTGACCGTTTCCCTTCCACCTATAGATAACCGGGCCGAGGCCGATAAATTTGATTTCTTCGCCGTAATTCGCGGTAATCATCTGCGCATCGTAAAAGCCGCACCGGTAACCAAAACGGTACAGTATACCCTGGGCGATATCTTTGCCCAGGGAGCAGATGAGTTCGTATTTTAAGTGCCCCAAAGCCGTGGTTTGAAAAAGTACCAACCTGTCTTCTTTTAGTGAAATTACACCTTCTTCGGGTTTGAATTCCAGCAGGTCACGCAGATTAAACTGATGCAATATTTCACCTCCCGGGGTATTTAAATATTAGCATGGCTTAATTTTTTTGCCTATTGTCGCTTACTTACAAACAAAGAGCATTACAATTGTATCTTTGTAACAGTTAAATTATATCATTACTTATTGTTGTTGCCTATCTATCTGTGCCTTACACAAAAAAAGGGCATCCCTCATGGGGATGCCCATTACCCTTATGGAGTAAAAGCGTTAGGATACTTTTATAACCAGGGCGGCGCCGGTGTCCCCGGCCGCGCATCCTGTAAACAGTCCGTAACCGCCGCCCTGGATAACCAACTCTTCAATCATTTCAATAATCCCGCGTCCGGCGGTGGGCCCCTGCGGGTGCCCGTAAATCAGGGAGCTGCCGTAATTGTTGAATTTCATGACGTCAATTTTAAGCTCGTTGGCCAGGTATAGATCGTTGGCCGCAAAAGGATTATGGGTCTTGGTGGCTTTGACGTCGCCAATGCCGATGCCGGCTTTTTCTATCGCCATCTGCGCCGCCGGTACCACGGCCATAGCCATATGGGCTTTGGGGGCGCGGGCAAAACCGTATGAAAGCACCTGTACGGTGATGTTTTTATCCGCACTCAGCGCATCGGCCTTTTCCTTGGTGCAGACTACGATACCGCAGTTGCCGTCGGCCGGGTGGGTCTGGGCGCCAAAGGAGTGTGCTCCTCCTTCAATAACCGGCTTTAGTTTGGCCAGCCCTTCCTTGGTGGTGGGCATTACGCCTTCGTCAGCCTCAATTATTGCGGTTTCCCTTTTGCTCTTCTTGAATTCTATCGGGAACATGTAGCGCTTTTGGAACTCCCGGTCATTGGCCAGGGCGTCCTGGTACTGCTCGTAACGCCTTAATGCCACTGCGTCACAGTCTTCCTTGGTGATCCCGCCCGCCTTTTTAACCACGTTTTCCGCTGTTTGAATCATGGGGACTTTTCCCCAGGGGTCGTAATTAAAATTGTCCATGCCCCAGTCTTCCGAAACTACCTGGCCGCCGGGGCCGTTGGGATTGGGCCAGATGGTATGCGGGGCGTTGGACATGCGGTCCGTCATCAGGCAGAATGCGTTCTCAAAAAGACCTGTTTCAATGCCCGCCGCCGCCTGGCTTACGCATGTGGTGGAGGTGGAACAAGCCTGGGGAATATGGCAACCCGGAATGTCTTCGGCCCCCATTAACGCGGCGGCCCAGGGGCCGGTGTAAAAGGTGTGCTGTTGTCCGACGGTTTTTCCCACGAAGAGATACTCAAAAATTTTCGGGTCGATACCCTTTGCCGCCAGCCATCTCTTGGCGGTTGCCGCCCCCAGCACCACAGAATTCTCATTTTGCAAGCTGCCCTGCCAGCGGACGAAAGGAGAACTGTAGTAGGCCCGGTAAGGAATAAACGATTTGGAATACATAAAGAATACCCTCCCTCATTTAATAAACTCTCTCTTGATTCAGTTACTATACCACATATTTTCCGGCTTCCGAAATCGCCGCAGCTATTTCCCTTCTGAGGGCCACGGTGTTCTTGGGAGTATACCTGGACAGCACTTGCAGGTTATCCATAAGGCCTGCCAGTTCGTCACCTTCGGCCAATGCCGCCAGGGTTTCCCCGGCCACCTGGACTATAATGCCAAATGTGTGGTTGATATAAGCCGTGGCCATATTCAGTTTGAGTTTTGCATCAGACTCACCTTGATTGGTCAATGCTTTATCCGCCCGCAGCCAGACGCTTTCCATGCCGAAGGCCCAGGTGGCCAGATCGGCCAGCCGGCCCAGTATTTCCTGTTCTTTTTGCAAGCCTTCGCCATACTTCCGGAGCCCGGCGTCAAGGGCCAGCAGGAAAATATCCTTGGCGGCTTGTACCAGTTCCGCTTCCCCTTCCCTGACCGGTACTCCTGCGGCGATCCGCCCATGTAATTTTTCGATGGCGTCCTGGAGCGGCAAGTCACCTTTGGCCGCCTTGCGCAAGATGATGGTGGGAATCAAAGTGCGGTTAATTTCGTTGGTTCCTTCAAAGATACGGTAAACCCGGGCGTCCCTGTATAGCCTCTCAATGGCGTATTCCGAACTGAACCCGTAACCACCGTGGATCTGCACCCCTTCATCCACGCAATAAGCCACCGCTTCTGTGGCAAAGATTTTGTTAATCGAGCATTCCAGGGCGTACTCTTCTATGCCTTTGGCGGCAACCCGGCCCCCGTCCTCACCCGAGGTATCCAGGCTGTGCAGCATATCTTCCAGCAACCCGCCTGTGCGGTAAACCATACTCTCGGTTACGAAAATCTTAATGGCCATTTCGGCCAGCTTTTCTTTGATCAGTCCGAAGCTTGCCAGCGGGGCTTTAAACTGTTTGCGGTCGTTGGCATAGGTCGCGGACAGTTCCAGGGCGTATTTGGCGTGTCCCAGAGAATTCGCGGCCAGTTTATAGCGGCCCAGGTTTAAGATATTAAAGGCGACCACATAACCACGGCCGATTTCAAACAGCAGGTTTTCCACCGGCACTTTCACATCTTCCAGGATCAGGGTCCTGGTGGACGAGCCCTTGATGCCCATTTTCTTTTCTTCCGGACCGGTGGACAGCCCGGGGGAATCAGCGTCGACAATAAAGGTGGTAAACTTGTCCCCGTCTATCTTGGCGTAAACTATGAATACGTCCGCAAAACCGGCATTGGTGATAAACTGCTTGTTGCCGTTTAAAATATAATGTTTACCGTCGGGACTTAAAACAGCCTTGGTTCTAATGGCCATGGCGTCGGTACCCGCTTCCGGCTCGGTGAGCGCGTAGGCGCCGACTTTTTCGCCGCTGACTATGCCCGGCAGATACCTTTTCTTCTGGTCGTGGTTGCCGAAAAACACAATGGGCATGCTGCCGATACCGGTTTGACCGCCCTGGGTCATGGCGAAAGAACCACCCCGGCCCATGCACTCGGCGATAATGGTGGAACTGATTTTATCCATTTCCATGCCGTCGTATTCTTCCGGAACATCTGTACCCAGCAGACCCAGTTCGCCGCATTTTTCCAGTAATTCCCGGTTTAAACCTTCTTTCTTTGCTTCCAGCTCTTCCATACTGGGTAATACTTCGTCAGCCACAAAGCCGGCGGCGGTACGGAAGATCATTTTGTGCTCGTCGGTGAGATCCTCAGGGGTGAAGACGTTTTGTAAGTCGGTTTGACCGAAGAAGAAGCTTCCCCCTTTGGGCAGGTCGCTCATAATTACACCTCACATTTTCGATGTATCTTAGAGAAAGTTCGAAAAGTCCGCGCGATATCGTACTCCTTTTCAAACACGTTTTTGCTGCAAATATTACTACTTGTCCGTGAAGTTCGGTTTGCGTTTTTCCATAAACGCGCCCATGCCTTCTTTGCCGTCGGCACTGGCAAAGCATGTGACCACGTTTTGGACTTCTAAGATTAATGCTGAATCGAGGTCAAGGTTCATCCCGGTGTTGATGGACAACTTAGCCATCTGCATGGCCACAGCGGGTTTTGAGACCAGTTTCTGCGCCATTTTCTGGGCCTCTGCCATAAGTTCGGCGGCCGGTACTACTTTGTTTACCAGACCCAGTTTTTCAGCGGTGGCGGCGTCAATAATGTCTCCCAAAAAAACCAGTTCCTTGGCTTTGGTTGCGCCAATCAGTCTCGGGAGACGCTGAGTTCCGCCGGCGCCGGGAATGATGCCGAGATTAATTTCCGGCTGGCCGAATTTCGCGGTATCGGAAGCCAGTCGAAAATCACAGGCCAGAGAAAGCTCACAACCGCCGCCCAGAGCAAGACCGTTAACGGCGGCAATGGTAGGTTTTTTTAAATTTTCAATTTTTTTAAGTGCTACCCGAGCGCCGTGAGTAAAGTTGTATGCTCCCACCGGTGTTAAATTAACCATTTGGGTAATATCCGCACCGGCGGCAAAGGCCTTTTCTCCGGCGCCGGTAATGATCACCGCTTTAACAGTATCATCGGCCTGCAGCTCGTCGGCGGCCTGGTCCAGTTCCTGGTATACTTGACCGTTCAGAGGGTTCATCGGGGGGCGGTTTAATGTGATGATTGCTACTCCATTTTCTTTTTTCAATTGAATTACTTCATAGGCCAAAATTAAACGCTCCTTTCTTTCAAATGATTCAACCTTTTTTAACTAACCTTTGGTATTTTAGTGGTAATTTATTATACTATAACTAATAGTATAATACTATACCTAATAGTATGTAATACCTTTACAAAAAATGCTTCCTGCCATACCTATGCCCAGGTTGCTTTGGTCATATGTAAAATATAAAACAGCCGCCGTAAAAAAAAAATCGCTTAAAAGCGTGGCGGCCAGGTTAAAAAAGGGTGAGCTTGGGATTAACCTTTTTAGGTTAATAAAATCATTGACAGTATATGTGACGGAGTGTAAGATATTTTTATATATTAGTTCAAAATCGAAATAAATTGATAAAATATTGGGAGGAGGGCGACTTCTTGTATAGTACGGAAAAACAGGCCGGTCCGGATTTAGTACTGGCCTGTCAGGTTAACTCCTCCTTTGTAACCACTAAAAAATTGGAATCTTCTTTACAGCAGGTACTGGAAACATCGGTGCTGTCTTTTGATTTTGGACGTGCTTCCCTGGTTTTAATCAGGGAAGGTAAACACCCCGTATGGTGGCATGCTGAGAAGTACAATGTTCCGGACGCTATCCCCCTCCGGAGTAACCGGGTTGATTTGTTCAATGAAGGATTAAACCTGTCCGATATTAAAGTCGGTAAATTTCTGGAATCAATACATCCTGTCGCCTATACGACCATGCCTGTTATTCTGCAGGCCGGCGACCCGTTGGGGACAATGGAAGTAGGAATTTTTAACACCGATTCCAGCACCGGCGAATACATGCTGAACAAGGCGGTATCACTGGGGCGGCATATAGCCGACACCATTCAGGAGTCGCTTTTTGAAGAGCAAAAGGATCGCTATTTTAGAAAACTGGCGGTCTGGCTGGAAATGGTCAGTACGATCAGTTCAACCCTGGATATTCAACAGGTGCTTCACGTGGTGACCCAGTTAACCGCAGATCTTTTTTCAGCCCGTTGTTGTATTTATATGCTTGACGAGCACACCCAGACAATTATCCCCGCCGTGGCGGTGGGTAGTTACGACAATAAGCTTAAGGAGAGGTTTAAAGCCCTGAAAAATTGCCGGCCCTTTCCCGCCCTGACCCGGGCCATGGAAACTCAGCGGCCGGTGATTGTTAACCCGGGCAATATCCAAAGCCTTTATCCCTCCAGCATCATTAAGGACTTTAATTATCGCTGGGTGATTGTGGCGCCCATTGTTAAACAGAATAAAGTGCACGGCCTGATGCAGGTGGACAGGCCGGACGCCATTACCGGATTTGATGCCGAAGCGACTGAAATAATTTTTACCATCGCCAGGACCACTGCCATCGCTCTTGAAAACGCCAAGCTGATTGAGGAACTCGGGCAGAAGGAGCAGTTGCTGCACCACCTGGTGGACAAAATAATCACCGCTCAGGAAGATGAACGAAAAAGATTGGCTTCGGATCTGCACGACGGTATTATTCAGTCACTGATCGCTATTTGGTACCGTCTGCAGCGGATTACCTCGGACTCCAACAGAGTTCCGGTTGGCGAATTGAATAACGAGATAACCAAGTTAACCAATATGCTGGGCGAGCAGATCCAGGATATTCGGCGTATTCTTTATGACCTGAGGCCGATCATTCTGGATAATTACGGTCTGGTTCCCGCCATTCAGTCTCACGCCGGTAAAATCCAAGAGCAAAACGGGATTAAAATCAACCTGTCCATTAAGGGAGAAGAGTTAAGGTTTACCCCTCAGATTGAAATCACTCTGTTCCGCATTATCCAGGAGGCTTTAAACAATGTCGTCAAGCACTCCGGCGCCACAACGGTTGATATTGAATTTGCCGCCGATGAGTATAGAGTGCAAATGTCCATCAGGGATAACGGTACCGGGCTTAAGGAGGGGAAAGTGGAACTGCCTAAATCGGACGGCGGCCTGGGACTGGTGAGTATCCAGGAAAGAGCCCTTTTGTTAAACGGAACGTGTACAATTGAATCCTGGCCCGGCCAAGGCACCAGGATCAGAATTATTATTCCGATTAATAAGTATGACCATTTGGCGCCCAAAATTGATTAGTTGATTCAAGTCTGGAATGACGGAGGAGAGGTATTTTGGACAAGATTAATTTAATGATCGTTGACGATCACCCCATGATCAGAGAGGGTTTGGCAACCATGTTGTGCACCTGTGAGGATATCCATATCGTGGGCAGTTGCGAAGACGGCGAGGAAGCAAACCGGATGGCCGGCACGGCGAACCCCGACGTAATCCTGATGGATATTCAAATGGGAACCACCAATGGCATTGACGTGGCTAAGCAGATTATCGAGAAATGCCCGGAAATCAAAGTCATATTCCTAACCGTTTTTGAAGACACCGAGTTTATGCGGCTGGCTTTGCAAGCCGGAGCAAATGGGTATATTTTAAAGCATGTTTCCAGGGAAAAACTGATTGATTCCATTCGCCGGGTTTATATGGGGGAAAAAATAATTGATCCGTCGGTTATTAACACCATCGTCAATGACTATATCAAATTATCTAAAATAGCCGGCCAACAGGATGACGGCAAAGCGCAAACGATCCAGTTCACTCCCCGGGAAAAGGAAATCTTTTTTCATCTGACCAAGGGGATGACCAACAAAGAAATTTCAGTGGTAACGCACCTTTCCGTGGATACCATAAAAACGCACCTGCGCAATATATACCGCAAACTAAACGTAAAAAACCGTTCCCAGGCGATCAACCAGGGAACGAAGTACTTGAATCTAAATTTCAATCGCGATCTTTAATTTTCTGTTCGGGTATGCCCGCCGGCCGCTACTTGCCTTTTTTGACCGGAAACACGCCGCCGTGAATTCGTCTGGCATCGGAAACATTGAAAAAGGCATTGGGACAAATGTTATTGATTATGGCCAGCGCCTTATTCAGGTCTTTGCGTTTAATCATCACGAACAGCATGGTTCTTTCGCCGTCTCTGCCGCACCCCTGTACCGAGGTGACGCCAAAGCCTTCCTCGCGCATCAAGCCCGTAAATTCTTCCGCCATATCCTTGGGCGGGATAATATGAATTGATAAAAACCCGATCGCCAGCTTGGATTCAATGACGCTGCCCAAGTAGTTCCCGGCGGCGAAACCGCCCGCGTAAGCGATGATTTTCCCCGGATCCGTCAAACCGCCCTTTAACACCTCGTTAAGCGCCAGTACAAATATTGATACCTCAAAAAACCCGATCACCGCCGCCCATATGCGTCGATCCCGCATTAGCATCAGTATGCGCAGCACATCCAGTGACATATCCGCCACACGGGCAAAAAAAATAAACAAATAAGCATAAATGATGGGAAGCCATTGTTCCATTTGCCCAATCCTCCGTAATAATAAAGCCGTAAAGCGGGAGGCACCGCCAGTCTTGCTTTAAATATCTAGTTTAGGGCGGAAGTCTGCGGTTTTTGTCCCTTCTTTTGGATGACCTCACGGTAACATTCCAGCAATCGGCTGGTACAGTTGTACGCGGAGATCTTCTCCGCGTTTACGGCGGCGTTTTGGCCCAGAGTATGCAGCAGGTGCGGATCTTCCAGCAGCAGTTTTATTCTGTTTACAAACTGCTCCCTGTCCAAATCCGTAAGGAATCCGTCTTTGCCGTCCTCAACCATTTCGGAAACACCGTTTGCCCTGACTGCCACCACCGGTAATCCCGCTGTTTTAGCCTCTCCTATTACCAGCCCCTGGGTTTCGGTAACCGAGGCGAAAGCAAATATATGAGCGCTATTATAGGCCAGGGCTGTTTCTTCACCTGTAAGGGTGCCGGTAAAAACGACCTGTTCGGCGATGCCCAGTTCGCGGCATTTTTTTCCCAGGGCCTCTTTTTCCGGCCCGTTGCCCACCAGTACCAGCCTGATATCGTGGTATGCGGCGGCAATTTCTTTAAAGCTATCGATGATAAACCCGAAGTTTTTTTCTTTGCCCAGGCGCCCCACGGACATAATTATTTTAGCCGCCGGATCAATGTTGAATTTGGTTTGCAGCCAGTTCCTTTGCTCCTTGCGGAAGTCTTCAAGCTTGATACCGGTGGGGATGACACAGATGTCGGTCGCCACTCCCCAGTTTTTCAGGTGGCTTGTTATAACCCCTGTTGGTACGATTACCAGGTCACAGTGATTACAAAACTCTGCGCAAAACTTTTTGGTTATCTCTTTGGTCAGGTTTTGCCCGAATGGAACATAATGCACATACTGATCATAAAGCGTGTGAAAAGTAAAAACCAAAGGCAGGTTCAATTTTTTTGCCCACTTGGCTCCCAACCGGCCCAGCATAAAAGGTGAATGCACATGGATGATATCCAGGTCAAGCTTCTTAAGCATGGGGCGTAACCGGATGGAAATGGGTACTGCCAGTGCGAAACCGTTGTTTGTCGGCGCCGGTATGGATGAAAACCTAAAAACACGTTGTTCATTACTCATGCAGTTGGGGTAGTCGGGAGCAAAAATATATGTTTCGTGACCCTGAGCCTGGAGTTCTGCCGAGAATGTTTCGATGGATCTTACGACCCCGCTGGTGTAAGGCCGATAGCTGTCGGTAAAAATACCAATTTTCAGGCCCAATGGCGGTCACTCCTTTCATCAAACATTATATGCTGCCGTGAGGTGTCTAACCGGGTAGCGGCGATATAATATCCATGCGGGTTATGCGCCAGCCATCAGTGGTGTTGTGTAATTCAACCACTGCCGAACCATGCCCGTCATTTGCCCCATCCGGATTTTTTTCATAGAACAAGGCCAAAACCAGGGCAGTTTTTCCATCGTTATAAACAATATGACAATTGGAGACAAAAGTCAAGGCGTGCCAGTCGGTGCATACGCTTCTGAATTGTTTAACCGAATTGACGACTTCCGGCAACAGCTTGCCGGCGTACATGCCGCCGAGCTTTTCTTCGTAGTCTGGTTCATTTACCCAACCATTATACTCCAGCGCTTCCTGAACCAATTGTTTAATTATAGTTGCGTCACCTGTTTCGCATGTCGTATCGGATGAAAAACCGGCCGGGCAGTTTAAAGCCAGGCAAAACAATATGAGCAGAGGTGTGGAAAAGAGTTTCAAGGGCTTCGCCTCCGGAAAAATATGTTAACCTTACTAAATATTAACATATTTTTCCGGAGGTTGCACCCTAAACCCGTCTAAAACTTATGTCAAGCAATTCCGGACTTATAGTCTTCTGCTTTTTTCCGGTCTTAACGGGATTTCGTCCGGTTTGGTAATTGCCTTATCCAGCAGGGCGACCAGTTTATCCCGGTCTTTGTTCAGGGTACCGCCCAGAGGCAGGTAGTTTGACGCATGGTTGGCGCGGAAAACGCAATTGGTTAAGTTTACATTTTCCAGCAGGCATTTAAGTTCTTTTAAAAATCCCATTGTATCGGGTACTTGAAATTCCCCTTGTTGAATTTTGCGATACAACGGGGTGTTGCGCAGTACCATCAGGGTAAGCGCCCCGGCGTAATTAGGGTCGATGGCGCTTAACACCCCGGCGGTGTCGACGGCGTGCTCGCGCCACAAAGCCGTACCGCCCAGGCCGTTGATGATGGTCACTGAGAGTTCAAACCCCGCTCCTATGGCTTTGCGGCCCGCCTCGATCATTTGCGCGGCGGTTACACCTTTGCATACCGCCTGCAAAATTTCTTCATTGCCGCTCTCCAAACCCATATACAGCATGGTCACGCCTGATTGACGGATATTATTCAGTTCTGCCGGAGTTTTGTCCAGAATGTCCAGCGGTCCGGCATACATGCTGATCCTTTCCAGCCCGGGAAATTTTTCGTACAGGCGTTCCGCCGTCTGAATAATCAGCGGGGCCGGCGCCGACAGCGCGTCTCCGTCGGCCAGGAAAATCTTTTGCACGCCGGTCATTTGCAGCGCGCAATGGTCAATATCGTTCTTAATTTCTTCCCACGATTTGACGCGAAACTTTTTACTCCTGAATGAGCCGCAAAAAGTACAGGCGTTGTGCCGGCACCCGATGGTTAATTGCAGGATCAGGCTGAATGCTTCGCTGGGCGGTCTGAATACAGGCGGTTCCAAATGCATGGCGTCCTCCCTGAAAGTTGTTTTAAAGCTGTTTTGGGCGCCCGCAAGAGGCGCCCTTACGGCACAGCGGGCTCTATTAATGCCGTGGTTGCTTATGTACCTTTTGGATAGCTGAAGCAATGGCGGCGATAACCTGGGCTTTGCCCCCGACTAGCTCGTAAACAGCGCCGGTAATTATGGTTCCCTGTTCCGTAACTACATATTTGACCGGGAGGTTATTCAGGGCCAGGGCCATGATGTCGTCAATGCAGCGCTCGCACCGGCAAATACCGGGATTACTGCTGGCGTAGCTGTCTAAAACTTCATCCAGCAGCGCCCTGACGGCAACTTCCGGGTAATTAACAATCACTTCTATCGCTCCCTTTCACTTCCCGATCAAGGAAGTGACTTATATCCCCAGACTAATGCCCAACTGCCTGGCCACCCGGACTATTTCACCGTCAACAGGAACGGTGCGCAACTCGCCAACAGCATCCGCCAGCGGAACTGAATCAATGTTCTGGCCTTTTAAACAGCACATCCGCCCAAAGCTGCCTTCCGCCACCAGATCCACGGCGCCCACACCGTAACGGGTAGCCAGGATACGGTCAAAGGCGGTGGGTGAACCGCCTCTTTGCAGGTGCCCCAGGACAGTCACCCTGCTTTCCTTGCCGGTGGATGATTCAATGGCCCGGGCTACCGCGTCGCCGATGCCGCCAAGCCGGATGGGGTCAAAACTGCCCTCGACCATCTGTTTGACAACCATCTCACCATCTTTAGGTTTAGCGCCTTCAGCCACGACAATGATGCTGAACCTTTTCCTCTCCTTGCTGCGGGCGTTGATTTTCTCAACCACCACGTCAATATCGTAAGGGATTTCCGGAATCAGAATAACGTCCGCTCCGCCGGCCAGTCCCGAGTATAACGCTATCCAGCCGGCGTAACGGCCCATTACCTCCAGCACCATCACCCGGTGATGGGATTCGGCGGTGGTATGCAGCTTATCCAGCGCTTCTGTTGCAGTGGCCAGGGCGGTATCAAAACCGAATGTTTGATCGGTGGCGGAAAGGTCATTATCGATTGTTTTGGGCACCCCCACTACCTTGAGGCCC
Organism: Bacillota bacterium; assembly: GCA_023439185.1. Lineage (GTDB taxonomy): Bacteria > Bacillota > Desulfotomaculia > Desulfotomaculales > Desulfallaceae > BRH-c8a. The sequence continues at coordinate 19,554 of JAEXOR010000012.1, forward strand.
TGACCGTACAATTCATTGGCAATGGCCAGACTGCCGTCGCCGCCAATAACCACAAGCGCTTCAATACCGTGGATGCTGATATTTTCAAAAACCCGATCCGATACATCGGAGTATTTTATTTCATCACCCTTGGTGACCGGGTAATGAAACGGATTGTCCCGGTTAGTGGTACCCAGGATAGTACCGCCGATGGGCAGGATGCCCCCGACGCCGGTTTCAGTCAGTTCCCTGGCCTGGTTTTTAATCAGCCCGCCGAAACCGTTTTCGAAACCCACCACCGACATGTTGTAAACCCTGGTCGCTGTTTTAACAACGGCCCGGATGACCGCGTTCAGCCCGGGCGCGTCTCCTCCGCCGGTTAGTATGCCGATTCTTTTTACGGCTGACTTGCTCACATTATCGCCTCCCCAATGTAGTATGCGGCGCTTGAAAAAAAATACCGGCGCCTGACCGGTATTTTTTATGCTCATATGTCAGTCTGCAACAACAATGCCAAATATAAAATCCGGTTTAGTGGTGCGCGTCACAGGAATGCTCTTGGGGTTTCCCGCTGGATTCATATTTCTTCCAGCCCAGGGCGAAGGCCCAACTAATGGCCAACATGCCCACGGTGGTTACGACACCGAATATGATTCCCTGCCACCAGCTTTCAAAAAACATGCCCCTCGTCTCCTTCCCTTTAAAGGGTTTAGTCAAAGCAAAGCGTTACTTTATTATTCCATCCTATTTGACATGTCGTCAAGTGTTTCCTGCAATCTGTCCAGTGATTCGCCGTAACCGGCCCAGTCGCCTGACTGGAGCCTTGTCTGGGCCTGGTTGAAGAAGTTGTTGGCTCTCTCAATCAGGTCGCTTAATTCAATTACCGGCTCCTCGCCGCCTGGTGTTTCCGGCGTTTCACCTTCTGTTCCGCCTGCATTGTCGGGAGGTACCTGGCCGCCGAATATTTGCTGCAGGGCCAGTTCCAGTGTCGGCTCCATAACTATTTTGTCGCCGTGGGCCACAATCACCCGGCGCAGTTCCGGCATTCTGCTTGTTTCTGCCTGCAGATAAAGGGGTTCGACGTACAGCAGCGCGTCCTTAATCGGAACTACCAGCAGGTTGCCCCGGATTACCGATGTGTTTCGCTGGCTCCAAAGGTTAATTTGTTGGGAAATGTACGTATCCTGGTCGATACGGGCCTCAATCTGCATGGGGCCGTATACCAGTTCCTGCTTCGGAAACTCGTAAACCAAAAGTTTCCCGTAGTTGGAACCGTCCATTCTGGCCGCCATCCAGCCAATCATATTGGTTTTATTATTGGGTGTGAAGGGCATGATTAACACAAATTCCGAGCGCTCGCTGTCGGGCAGTTTGGTGACTACGTAATAAGGTTCCATTCTGGCTTCTTCGTTGCCGTATTTTTCATTGGGCAGGTTCCACTTATCTTCCTGGTTATACAGCACTTCCACATTGGTCATGTGGTAAGTGGTGTATTTTTCCGCCTGGATGGTGAACAGATCCACGGGATAACGGATGTGCTCCCTTAAGTCTTCCGGCATTTGGTCAATCGGTTTAAACACCCCGGGGAATACTTTTTCGTAAGTCGCAATCACCGGGTCGGTGTTATCCACGATATAAAAATCAACTACGCCGCTATAAGCGTTGACTACAACTTTAACCGAGTTTCTAATGTAGTTGTTCCGGCCGCTGAAAGGTTCGGAATACGGGAACATGTCGGACACCGTATACGCGTCCCACATCCAGTGCATTGAACCGTCCTTGGCGACGACCATATACGGGTCGCTGTCATATTTGAGAAAGGGGGCCAGTTTGGGTACCCGCTCCTTGATGTTGCGGTAAAACAGGATCTGGCTGTCCCGGTTCAGGTCGTTGGCCAGCAGCATCTTGTAATCAGCCATAACCAAAGCGAAAACCACCTTCCGGAACAGGCCGCCGATATTTACTCCGTCTTCCCCTTCATACATTGTATGGGCGTTTTCATTGCCGCCGATGGGGTAATCAAACTCCACGGTGTTGGTATTGACGATGACGTAATCATTGGTCATCTCACCAAAGTAAATTTCCGGCCTGGTTACTTCCACGTCCACACTGGAGACCGGGGGAATATTCTTGATAAAAAACTCGGGCTGTCCTTCGGAAGTCATCCGGTTAACAGGGTTCATGGTAATACCGTAACCGTGGGTATATTTCAGACGCTGGTTAATCCAGGTTTGATTTTCAGAAATCTGGGACTGAACCATTTCCCTGGCGGACAGCATTACCTGCCTGTACTCGCCGTTAATCATGTACCTGTCGATGTCCACGTTTTTCAGCGCGTAATAAGGGCGAATCGCCTGCAGTTGGGTATATGTTTCCGTCAGCGGCCGCCAGTCCCACAACCGGATGTTGTTAATCAACTCCCGGTTTTGCTCAATATCCCCGGCGGTAAGCCTCTTCCCGGCGGGGAAGCTCTCAATATTCACGTTATTGAGGTTATAGGCCAGCCGGGTGAACTCAATGGAATTCTCAATGTACGGAGTTTCCCTGTTCAGTTCGTTTGGTTTTACCACCAGGTTTTGAATTGCCGAGGGGTACACCCCGCCCAGAAGAATGGAAGCCAGCAGCAGCGCGCCGATACCATAAACGATCAATTTAAACCGGCGCAGGAACAGGTTGACCAAGATGATTACGGCAATTACAAGCGCTATGAACATCAAGATCTTGAAAGCCAGCAGCCGGGCGTTGATATCCGTGTAACCCGGTCCGGCCGCCACGCCGTTCGGGGAATATAAAAGCATATACTGCTCCAGGCGGTAACCCCAGGCCCGGACCAGGAAAAATAACGCCGCCAGGAACGACAGGTGCAACCTGGCCGACAGGCTATTGAAAACCTTGGCCAGGCCCTGGCCGCTGGTTTCAGTGATAAAGTATACTATTGCCACCGCCAGCGCGGCCATGACCAGGAACAACGTCAGCAGTCGGTAAATAAACTGTTGGAAAGGCAGTTCAAACATATATTTGCCGATATCGTTGTTAAAAATGGGGTCCTGGTAACCAAAGGAGGTTTGGTGCAGGAATTTCTGCAGGATTACCCAGTCGCCGGTCACCGCGGTGCTGGCAAAGAGACCCAGCAGCAAGCCGGCGCCGAGATAAAGTGTAGTTAACAAGCGGGGTGTTAAAAATTTGTTTAACGGTGATTCATAGATGGTGATAACATCATCAGATTCCAGGAACTGCCGGGAATTAAGACGCTGCAGCACCGCCTTGCGGGTGAGCATCAGGTTGACAAATATAAAAATAAAGGCGGCAACTCCCACCAGAAAACGCAGGCCGATTTCAGACAGCAGGATAGTTGTGAATATCTGTGTGTATCCGAGGGAATTAAACCAAAGCCAGTCCACATAAATATTTGCGCCCCATCTGGCCAATAGCAGCAGCACCACCAGGGCGCCGGCTATGGCGTAGCTTAACCACTTTAATCCTTTCGGCAAGTCATCTCCTCCTGTTTAATTTTTAATTATATAAACTGTTAATGGTTACATTGGTTTGGCTGCTCTTTTTGAATCATCCGCTTCGTACCTGATTTTAGCCTCGCAAATTTGGCAAAACGAAGGTACTTTTTGGGGCATATCATCGTCGTCCAGGTACGGATTTTTATTATCCTGCGCCACCTGGTCGGGGTCGAATAACCTGCCGCACATGATGCATTTTTTTTCGGCCATTTGAAACACCTCCGGTTCACTTATTCTTCGCCGGGAGGGGAAAATCCTTCTTATAACTTGAATCAGCCGCCGGCCAACCGGACCAGTTTTTTAACCAAATCCGGAAATGAAATGCCTGCCGCACGGGCAGCGTCCGGAAAAAGGCTGGTTTCGGTCATCCCGGGGCTGGTGTTGACCTCCAGCACGTAGGGAAGGCCGTTACCGTCGACCATGAAATCAACCCTGGACAAGCCGCGACAACCCAGGGCCAGGTATGTTTGGCGGGCCAGTTCGCTGACCCTGGCCTGAATATCGGCACTTACCCGGGGCGGAATAATGTGCTCGCTCATACCGGCGGTGTATTTGGCTTCGTAATCATAAACCCCGGTATTCGAAACAATTTCGATTAGCGGCAGAATCCGCGGCTCATCGTTGCCCAGCACCGAGGCGGTGATTTCGATCCCCGGGATCATCTCTTCCACCAGGGCGTCGCGGTCGTACTTGAAAGCTGTTTCCAATCCGGTTTTAATTTCATCCCGGGCATGCACAAAAGTGATGCCGATGGTTGACCCCTGGGTGGGCGCTTTAATTACCGCCGGCAATCCAAGTTCAATAATTTTCTGTTCCGTAACGGACAGGGGTTTCTCGTGATACTCGGCGTGGCCGACAATACAGTAATCAGGCGTCGGGATGCCTTCGGCCAGTAAAATCTTCTTGGTGACGATTTTATTCATGGCGATGGCGCTGGTTAGCACGTCTGGTCCGGTGTACGGGATATCCAGCATTTCCAGCATGCCCTGGACGGCGCCGTCCTCCCCGTACTTGCCGTGTAAAGCTATAAAAGCCAGCTCGATACCGTGTTGTTTTAATTTTTCCGCTATATCAACGCCCACATCAATTTTTACTGCTTCGTACCCGTTTTCCAGCAGCGCTTTGTATATGGCCTCGCCGGTGCGCAGCGACACCTCTCTTTCCGCGGAACGCCCGCCCAGCAGTACGCCGATCTTTGGGCTCATCTGGCCACCTCCTGTAATTGGCATGTGTTTGTTATTAAGATGTACCCTTATTATTATAGTCGGTAAAGCACAAAAAGCGCACGATTTAGTTGTTGATTGGCGCGCTTCATAAATATATATTCTTTTAGCCCGGTAAAAATCCTCTGTTCCCACCACATATTACCCTTGACTGGGCAGAAAGATTAATCTATAATGATCTTTGCATATCAAATCAACGCAGGGGAGTAGCTCAATGGTGGAGCAACGGTCTCCAAAACCGTAGGCTGCGGGTTCGAGTCCTGTCTCCCCTGCCAGAGTTCCCAAGGGTTTCGGCCCTTGGGATTTTTTATTGCCTACCCCCAAAAGCGACAGTTTGGCGACAGTAATTTTTCGGGCGACATCCTGGCGACACCTTGGCGACAGCAGGTAATATGTATCCTCTCCTGCACATATATTTCTGCCTGGTTATGGCCGTCTATAAAG
>JAEXOR010000060.1 GCA_023439185.1 Bacillota bacterium
TCAACACTTCAGCTTCCAGTGCGTTAGCCGCTTTCTGGGCCGCCGCTTCTGACTTGGCCTCGATAGTTTTGTAAATCCGTTTACGATGATTCGCGGCATCAAAGCCCGCCGATATTGTGACCTTGTACTTGTTCCCGCCCAAATGCTTTACGCTTGCCATGTTATTTTTCCTCCTTTTTTTCATCATTAATGAGTTTTATTGTCTTTTTAAATAATTTTTCATAATCCTTAAGTCCATCATCATATAGTTTTTGAACTTTTTTACCAACAGTCCACCTTATTTCCTTGCTTATTTCTCCGCTTTTCTCCATGTCTCTTAAGCCGGCTTTAACCTTTCTTATAGATAGATTAGCCATTGTTGCTTTATGGCGGCATTCTTCTGAACAATAGTTATCTTCTTTATTTATTGCGAGAAAAGGTTTATTACATTTTTTGAAATCACATGTTTTAAGTCTGTTTCCCTGTATGCTTTGTATCAGTTTGAAAAAGCAGTAATTAATTAAACCTGGGAATAACCAAATTATTTTTGGTAACCCACTAATAATATCGCAATCAATCCTTGGATAGATTTTTTCTATATAAGGATTAGCGATTACATGAAAATCTGAATACAATTTATGAACATCGGTTCCTGGTTTATTGTCTCGGATTTCTTTTGATATAAAAAATGCTTTTTTGTATACTTCTGCTGTGCGTATAAAGTCTCTTAATAATTCAAAATGTATTCTGTAAGTATTGTCATTGTCTTGTCTATACCGAAGGATATTTTGCAAATCCTTATAAGTCTGTTTTTCGTAAATCAAATAATTGTTTGTTTCAGGCCAAAGACCCAATAATCCATATGTTGATGTAAATTTTTTAATCTCATCAATATTTGCTACATCTAACCGTGCCAATTCTATTTCTGGGGTTCGCCTTATCTTTTCCTCTGAATTACTCATATCTGCTCTTTTGGGTTGATGGGATTTTTTACCGTCTTTATATCTGGTATCTACCTCAAAAAGAAGAGGATTATACATTTTCACAGGTGAGTTTTCTTCTGCTACTATAACTTCATATGTCACTGACTGACCCGGGAGAGTTATTTCTCTGATTTCATAGTTGCAAACAAACCATTTCCCTGCCTCGATTTCCATAAAATCCCTCCTGTAAATTATATAAAAATGTTATCTCGATGTTCTTTGTGTAGACCACTTTTCTATTTATGAAATCATGATATAATGTTTACCAACAACGACAATTTAAGTTATTCCTATTTTAATTTAAGTAACAACAAAATGTCAAGGAGGGGAGGGGAAAATATGTCGGGACGCAATCAAGATATTAAGGAAGCCGTAAAACAAGCTGGTTTGCACCTCTGGCAAGTGGCCGAGGCATACGGGGTTAATGACGGCAACTTTTCGCGTTTACTAAGGAAGGAGTTAAATGCAGACACAAAATCTCGCATATATGCCATTATTGCCGAGCTGAGCAAGGATAAAAAGGCAAGTTAAAGAGGAGGTAAACAATTGAATAACTCCATCCTTGGCGAAGCTATGCCTAAAACTAATCCAAGGAAATCAAGAAGGAAAAGGAAAAACGGTGAACTTGCAAAGTTCATAATAATGCTAATGACTAATGAGCGTACCCGAAATAAGACACTGACCGAGATAGCTAATGATTTAGAATGTACACATGAAAACGTTAGGCTTATATTCAAGAAAATCAAGGAGAATCCCGAGGAAGAAGCCGTTAAGTCCGGGTATGATCCGGAGAAACTTAAAATGGCGCTCATGAAGCGCGAGGAAGTTATCAATACCGGTGTCCGGTCCTTTTATTCACATTGGCCCGGAAAGAAGTCGGAGTGGCGCGGTCGAGGCGATTGGCCGGCTACAAAGACGGCAACCAAGACAAGTATCACAAACAAGGAAATTGCAATGCTATCCATCTACGGGCAAGACAACGAAAACCGAAAGTACGTTGCCCAGGACCGTCAACAACTGGCAGGGATCCCTGCCAGCATAGCTTATAAAGACTTCGAAGATACAAGGAGAGTCAAGAACTATTGAGTGCGGCCAAGTGCAGGCCGTTTTTTATTTTATTGAAAGGAGTGTTCGAAATGACTTTATTGACAGATAAGGAGTTAAACGAAAAGTTTCCGGCATTATCGGTCTCGACAATCAACAGCCTACGTCGACAAGGCAAGATCCCGCACGTGCAGTTGCCAGGTGTTCGTCGATATTTTTACAACCTTGAAGCAGTTAGACAATGGCTGGAAAAATGCTCAAAATAAAAAGCCCGCCGGACAGGGCGGGCAAGAGCAGAGGTGAACAATTTTGCACAAAAATATTATATCACAATATGCAGATATATTTCAACTGACGAAAGAAATTCACACTGCGGATGCCGTTCAACGGTTTAATATCATGGACCTGACCCAACGTGGCCGGCGGTGGTTGGGAAGGTGCCCGCTCCCAGACCATAACGACAGTAGTCCTTCGTTTTGTGTTTTCTCTGACGGCGGGTGGCACTGCTTTGGCTGCGGCGAGCACGGCGACGCCGTTGACCTGGTAGCCAGGGTGTACGGACTGAAACCCATCGAGGCGGCGCGGCTGATTGCCCAGGAGTTCGGTATTCAGGTGGACAAACCATTATCCCTAAAGGAGAAGCGAAAAGCGGTGGAGCGGGCGGGGCAAATTGCCCGGGAGCGGGAAGCGGCCCGGGCGTTTGAGCAGAAGGTTTATGAGGCACATAAAAGCGTGTCTCTTTTAGTGCGCACCGTAAACCGTGTTTTAGCAAATGGCGGTTTTGAGGCTTACAATAACATAAGCGAATGGGTCCACCGCTTGCCGGAGCTGGAATACATCGCCGACTCGCTGCTCCATAGGGATATCGAAATCCAAGCGGTGGCGCTGCTGCAGTGGAGGGTGAACTACGCATGGGCGAATTAAACAAAGGCCAAAAACTGCTGCAGTTTGCACAGGATAACCCGGAATTTAAGCAACTTCTTTCTACGAAGGAGGATATACAGGAACAGCCATTGCCGGACGCCGGGGAAATGAACCTGTCCGATTTGGGAAATGCCCGGCGGCTGATATATCGATACGGCAAGCATTTGCGTTTTTGTCATGCCTGGGGTCGATGGCTTGTGTATGACCGTAGCCGCTGGGCAGTGGACGAAACGGAAAATATAACACGGTTTGCAAAGAAAACGGTCAGGGGTATTTATGAGGAAGCATCAGCAGCAATCACTGATGGTTTGAGGAAAGACTTAGCTCGTCATGCTATTCGCTCCGAGTCCGAGGCCCGTATTAGGGCAATGATTGCGCTGGCCGAATCGGAACCGGGCGTTCCGGTGGTGCCGGTGCAGCTTGATAATAGCCCATGGCTGTTTAACTGTCTTAATGGGACCATTGATTTAAAGACGGGGGAATTGCATAGTCATAAACTTTTTGATTACATAACGAAGCAAGCTCCAGTGGAATATGAACCCGATGCAGAATGCCCAACCTGGACGGAGTTTTTAAGCCAGGTGATGGACGGCAACGAGCAGTTAATTCGGTTTTTGCAGAAAGCAAGCGGTTACAGTCTGAGCGGTGATATCTCCGAGCATACTTTATTTTTTCTTCATGGTGGCGGCGCAAATGGCAAATCAACGTTTTTAAATACCTTGCTTTTTTTAATGGGTGACTATGCAACACAAGCAGAACCAGAGCTTTTATTAAGCCGGGGCAACAATGTGCACCCCACAGGTCTTGCCGATTTACAGGGGCGCAGGCTTGCTGTGTGTAACGAGATTGAAGCTGGCCGCCGGATGGCCGAATCCCTGGTTAAAGTTCTGACCGGCGGAGATAGAATTAAAGCCAGGAAGATGCGGCAGGACTTTTTTGAATTTGCTCCTTCTCACAAGATATGGTTAGCGGCCAACCACAAGCCAGTAGTGCGCGGAACGGATCATGCCATCTGGCGGCGCATTCGGCTGGTGCCTTTTACGGTGACTATCCCTGAGGAACAACGCGACAAGCACCTGTTTGAAAAGCTAAAGCAGGAACTACCCGGCATTTTGACTTGGGCTGTAAAGGGGTGCTTATTATGGCAGCAGGAGGGGTTAAACCCACCTGACGCAGTGAAGGCAGCGACCGAAAGTTATAGGGCTGAGATGGATGTTACCGCAGCGTTCATTGATGAATGTTGTATTATAAAGGACTTTGCGAAAACAGCAGCCGGCGATTTATATAAAGCTTATACTGAATGGTGCAACGAAAACGGGGAGCGATCCGAAAGCCAGAAAGCATTTGGCATGCGGTTAACCGAAAGAGGGTTTACCCGGATGCGTGGAACAGGTGGTAGGTATTTTTGGGAAGGCATTGGATTAGTGAACGATGAACGATAGTGAACCAAAATCCGCTATAACCTATATAGAAAATATTTAGTTTTGTTTATATAGAAATAAGGTTCACTATGGTTCAAAGGGTCACTAAACAGGGCTAAAAATTAACGATAACGGTTTAACAAACCGTAGGAGCAGCGAAGGAAAGCCTTATAATTAGCGGCTTTTGACGGTGCTTTTTTATTTTGGCGACAGAATAGGCGACAGTAAGGTGAAATTTTAACCTTGAAAGAGGGTAAAAAGGTGGTGCAATGTTTTGGGCCAAAAGGGTGAAAAACTGTCACGAAAACAAGAGGATGCGATTATTGCGCTGCTTTCAGCCCCGACACTAGAAGAAGCGGCCAAGGCAACCGGAATCACCTATATTACATTGTGGCGCTGGATGCAGAAACCGGAGTTTGTGGAGAGTTACAGAAACGCCAGGGTTGAGGCTGTGAGACAGGCCGTATCTCGTTTAAGTAAGGTATGCAGCGAGGCGGTTGACGTTCTCCGGGGGATTATGACTGACCCCGAAGCCCCTTCGTCCTCCCGGGTGACGGCAGCAAAAACAATACTGGACGGTGCCTTCAAGGGTATTGAGTTGGATGATTTGGCGGCTAGGATTGAAACCCTAGAGAAAACCTTAGAGGAAAGGGGTGCCGGGTAATGGGTATTAAGGCCAGGGTATTAAGGGTTGAAGGTAATATAAAGAAAAGTAAACCACAACATGACAAAATTGCTTTAGTGTTCACCAATGAAGCAGCCGGAACAATGGAAATCCATGCCGGGAATGATATTTTATTTTCCGGGTCCATCAAGGAAGGCAACAAGTATATGAAAAATATAAACTTCCCCGCCGTCCTCTTACCTGGTTATGATCCGAGGTGGTGCGCCTAATGAACATCAGAACGAGATTAGTGAAGGTTGAAAACAACATAAAGGAAAGCAAGAAAAAGCAATCTGACCAAGTTCTTTTTGCCGATAAAAACATTGCGGCTGACACAATGGAGATTTATGGCCCCGGCCCCCGGCAGCTATTTTCCGGGTCCATAAAGGAAGGAGAAAAATTCCTCAAGAGCATAGAGTATTCGCTCTGCATAATTGATGATATACCAGATACGAGGTGTGGCTAACGAAGGCATTAACTAAAAGAGTAAAACAACTTGAAAAACAGGCCAAGCCAAAACAGGAAGAAGAGCACCTACAAAACCTATCCCCACAGGAGCGCAAGGAAAGAATCAGGTATTTCCTAGATAAAATGACAGATGAAGAAATCGCCGCATTTGAGAAAAAGCATGGATTTACAGTGGATTACATAAAATCAATTTTGACTCCTGCGGCTAATGCCGTTAGTCAACACATAATAGGTGCAAAACTTTACACTTAAAAAGCAAAGGCCGGGAAAAGTTTCTTTACACCATTACGCGCGCGAATGAGTTTTCGGAGTCCATAAAAAAGGCGGTACTCAGAGCAGACTTAGAAAAGGCAAGGGCTTTCCTGAATTTTGCGAGTCCATAAAAAAGGATTTCTTGAGTCCAAGAAAAGGTTAGTTTTTGCAGTCCCTAAAAAGGGTACAAAACGTTACAACAGAAAAAGAGAGCCTTTCTTGTTTTTTACGCAAAAAAGAAACATCTGGACACTGCCAGATGTCTTTTATTTTGCCGTTTAACAGTGCGTAAAACCATTCATAGGGGGTTTGCACGGATGGAAGCAATAAACATCATACCGTTAGATATTGAGGTGCAGAAAAATAATGACACCGTGGCCGCATGGCTCCTGCATCCCCAGGAGCAGACCGCAAGGGTGCCGGAACATGAGGCAAAAAGCTGGCTTGCCTTGGTAAAAGAAGTAGAACAGCGGCTGCCGCTGGAACTCCAGGTTATTTTGCACCTTCGCCGCAAGTTTAGCCGTGCAGCACCAAAACGAAGACGTGGCCGGCCGTCGTGGGTGAAGGAAACGCAACGCTGCTATGCCGAGGAAATGGCTGCTCACCAAGGATTAACCGAAGAAGAAGCCTGGCGCAGTTCACCAGCCACATTTCACGACAAATGGCGTCAATTAGTGGGATATGCCGCAATGCTGGCCGCAAAGCGCGGCCTTTTAGGTGGTGGTTATGATGGGCCGGACAGCGCATGAATCTGAAACCGTCATTCGCTTTGACGAGAACGGCAGCGAGGCGATTATATACACGGCAAGCGCCAGGGTTTCTAAGTGGATGGACAAACAGTTTGAGCGGGTGCGGACATTCACCGACAGCAGAGGCAATTTTACCGGGGCGGAATACAGGCTGCCCAAAAATTTAGTACGGATTAAGCCAAAGGGTGCCCGATCACTGTTTGTAGGTGGACGCTAACACGCCCGGATTTGTTCTGGCGGGCCGCTAAACGCTACAGTTGAGCAACTAAACAGGGTGGGGTGGTATGATTCATCCTGCCAGCGAACAAAGGAGCTTAAAACGCTTTAGAAAGGTGTTCTGTAGATGAAACTTATTATTGATAATGCGATCCGGTTTAATGTTCGTGATGTGCCGGAATCGTTACTGGATACTATTTTGTTAGATTTAACGGTTCCGAACCTTGATAAAATCAAGGCGATAAAGGCCGGTAGATGGGCAGGAGATATGCCCGATAACTTTTTCCTATACGAGATAGCCAACGGGGCGGTCACCATCCCCCGGGGCTATGGCTCCCGCCTTATCGGTATCCTAAAGCAGCACAAGGTACAGTTCACCATTGAGGATAAGCGTCTGACGCTGCCTGTTGTTGAGTTTGGGAGCAAAATAAAGCTATATGATTACCAAGCCCCGGCAGTAGAAAAATTAGTCAGATTTCGCCAGGGAGGGGTTTCTGCCCCATGTGGTTCGGGTAAAACCATGATTGGCTTGGAGGCCATTGCCAGGGTTGGGCAACCAGCTTTGTGGGTAACGCACACAAAGGAACTGCTGGAACAGGCCGTTGAACGCGCCGGCCAGGCGCTGGACATCACGCCCGAGGAAATAGGCATCATTGGGAGCGGCAAGTTTACTGTTGGGAGCAGGCTAACCGTGGCCCTGGTGCAAACGCTGGCAAAACGGGATCTTTCGGGGGTGGTGAACAGATTCGGCACTGTTTTTATAGACGAGGCGCACCACTTGGCGGCAAACCGATTTTACACGACGGTCAATCAGTTCCCGGCGCTATACCGGATGTGGGCGTCAGCAACGCCCAACCGGGACGATGGCAAAACGCCTTTCATTGAGGCGGGTGGCGGTCCAGTTTTATATTCAATCCAAAGGGGCGAAACATCAACGCTGCGCCCCCGGGTGATATGGATATCCACGCCTTTCAGCGGCAGATATGATTCCGACGATTATCAGAAATTGCTTGGCGACATCACAAAGAACGCTGAGCGGAACAACTTAATCGTTGAGACAATCGCCGGGCAGTGGCAGGGAAACTATTCCCTGGTCCTGTCTGAAAGGGTGGCCCACCTGGAACTGCTCCTGGAGATGCTTAAACGGCGCTTACCGGCGGCGCGCATCGAAGTATTGACCGGGAAGATGCCAAAAAAGGAGCGGACGGAGATAATGACCCGCGTGCAGGCAAGGGAAGTGGATATCCTGCTGGCCACGCAGTTAGCCCGGGAAGGCCTGGACATAATCCACCTGAACCGAATATTCCTCACGATGCCCAAAAGAGCCGAGAACGCCCTGACCCAGGAGGTAGGGCGTGTTTTACGTCCGGCACCGGGCAAAAGTGACGCCGTTGTGTTCGACTTTGAGGATACCAATGTTGGGATATTGAAGGCGCAAAAATACAAGCGGCATCAGGTGTATAGAAAAATAGGCGCTGCCTGCTAAAGGGGTGATTCAAGATGACCGGGATTAACTTTATTGTTTACGGCGAGCCAAAAGCGCAGGGACGCGCGCGAAGCTCACTCATTAAAGGACGCATTGTCAACTATGACCCGAAGCCAAGCCGGGACTTTAAGCGCGACATTAAAGCCGTGGCCCAAGGCTATGTTCCCGACGAGCTATTAAAGGGGGCATTGGTGGCCGAGATTAAAGTGTTCCGTCCGATACCAAAGAGCTTTAGCAAGAAAAAACGGGCACTTGCGCTATCCGGTGAACTGCGCCCGACCACAAAACCAGACTTAAAAAACTATATCGCCGGTGTAGAGGACGCCTTGGAAAATATGCTTTTTGTCAATGACAGTCAAATAATCAGTTACGGCGACAGCGGAAAATGGTACGGCGATCCGCCCCGGGTTGAAATATCTATCCGGGAGGTGAGCCAAATTGAAATTCATTAACTAATCTTGTGGAGGTGCCCGAGATGCAGCCGGAAAAACTGTTGCGCTCATTCCCCTGGCAATGTGAGATTGCAGAAAATGCCCGGGCGGAACTGGAAAACACGCTGCGCCCCCGGGATTATAAACAGCCTCGCGTGAGCATTAGCGGGTATTCGGACACTACGGCGTACGCGGCTATTGACCTTGCGAAACTGGCGCAGCTCGAAGCAAGATTGAAACGTGTTCGGCGTTGGATAGACGCTATTAACGACCATCAGAAAAGAAGGTTGCTGATCAGTGTTTGGCGTGGTTCAAGGGTTAATCTGCCGTGGGATTATGTGGCCAAGGATGCCAGCCTGCACCCGGTAAAAGCGCTGCTGATGTGGCGGGACATGATTAACCAACTGGAAACACATATAGGAGGAACCAACGGTGAGCGATACCCAAGCGCAAGCTGAACCTACAAGCCTATGCTGGACATGCTTAAAGGCAACCTGGGGGTGTCTGTGCGATTGGCCGCCGCGAAGACCCCCGGACATGGAAACCATTGAAATAATTGATAATAACGGCGAGAAGGTAGAAGTTGTGATTTACTGCCCGGACCGCTGGCCGGAAAAATAATCACACTTTGGAGCGGGAATCGGTAGGCGTAAGCCGTGGGTTATGCCTGTTTCCTTGGGGGTTCCCGCTCCATTCAATAAAAACACTTTAAAAGGAGAGATGCTTATGATTGGGAGAATATAGTTTCCACAATAAAGACCTGCGTTTTAACACTCCGCAAAGCATAAAAAGGAGATGATTCAAGTGGAAGAAAAAGACAAAAAACAGTCAATAATCAACAGTATAAAAGGGATGGTCTACGCCGAACAGCACCGTATTAACAGAAGCGTTCAAAAGGACAGCATAAATGAGCTTGAGCGGGTTTTGCTTGAAAATGAGGCACTATATGAGGCAGTTGAAGCCATCTATCAATTAGCACTCCATTCCTTTGCACAAGCTGATCTATTGCATAGGGTTATAGGAAATGTTGCAACACTTTATAAAGGCCAGGATTATGAAGAAGTAGCAAGAAACCTTGAATCTATCTGTCTCGAAATGGGTTTAACCACCCCGGACCCGAAGGATCTTAACTAAAAAGTGAATTAAAGGAGGTTGAAAAAGCCATGTAAAATAGTATAATTTGGCAAAGGGGGCATGTATTATGAAAAAGTTAATACTCGCGGTGTTGCTGGCGGCGGCATTAGCCCTACCCGCCGGAGCTTCACAGCAGACGTCGGTGCTGGTAAATGGCGTTCAGCTTCAGCAGGAAGCCATCATGCACAACGGCAGTGTTTATGTGCCACTGCGGGAAGCGGCTGAAAGCCTGGGTTTTGGTGTGGTATGGGACGGTCAACGGGTTTTGGTGGACATACCGGACGCGGCCCCGGCGGAGCCGGAGCCTGCCGGACTGACAAGGCCCGAAATATTGGGCGACGTGCAGTTCACCAAGGCCATTAACGACGCCATGGATCTGCTTTACGAGAAGGACGCCGCGCACTATGCGTTGGTTGTGCAGAATGTGGAGTTGATAGGGATAAATGATAGGGACGAAGTAAACGAGAATAAAGCGGAAACAACAGCCGTTTCTCGTGGTAATGCAATTATGTTTATGCCTGGTTTCCTTGACCATGAATTATTTACGCCTAAGTTTGTGGCGGCTGTTCTTACCCATGAAGCGGTACATTCGGCCAATAGGAATGTAAGGGGTAATTACTTCTGGCAACGGTACGACATAAAAACGGAGGAAATAATCGCCCTTGAACATGAAATAGCAACATTAAAATTGGTAGATGCGCCAGGGTGGATAATTAAAGATTGCGAAAGGTTGATAAACGAGTATAAGAATTAGAGCCGCAAGGCTCTTTTTTATTTCCTAATTAGGAGGTATTTAATATGGGAAGTTCAAGCAGCGGCAGTTCTGGCGGCAAGAGCAGTTCAAGCAGTCCAACATATGGGAAGGACTCCAAGGGGAATTATAAAATCGGGACTGATGGAAAAAAGGTTTACCAGACAACGCAAAATGCGCAGTATTTCCCCGACAATTACGGCGGCAGTGCTGGATGGAGTTATAGTTCCCCTTCAACGGGCAATATCACAACAGGCAATAGCACACTGGACCTATTAACCGGAGGGATTGCAACAGGTTTTCTTTCAGGTACTGGGAATTACGGCCAAATACCAACACCACAACCACAGATTCCACAGCCACAAATGTACGACCCCATGGATTACATCAACGAACTAAAAGAGGCCCAAAGAGCAAGCCGCATCGCCTCTTTGGACAAGGCCAGGGAAAGCGCCCTCTCTTCCCTGGACACCGAAAAGGCCAATGTTGCCCCGACCTACTACGATAAACGCAACCAGGCGGCTGCGGCTTCCGATGTGGGGGCTATGAACTTTGCCCAGTATATGGCCGCAAGGGGCATCAAGGGACCGGCAGGGGCTATGCCGGAGATTTACCGACAGGCCGGCTTGCAGGGGCAAATTGGAGCCCTGGACCGCCAGGAGGCCGGGGAGATGTCGGCCATCGAACGGCAGAGGTCGAACGTTGAGTCCGGATACGCTTCCGATGTGGCGGCGGCTGAAGCCGACGTAGAGGCCCAGGCCATGCAAGCGGCTATTAATCAAATAAATGCTGACCGGGCTTATCAGCTGCAACAAGCGGCGCTGGACTTGAACCAGCAGCAGTTCGATTGGAGTAAATCACCGTCCAACCCGGCATACCAGGCGTCTATTGCGGCGGCTAAAGCGGCGGAGCTGGACAATGTGGCCCGGGAGATTGAAAACTCTTACCTGCCGGATACATTGAAATACCAGGCTGAGAGGTTGGCGCAGCAGGTTAAAGCTGGCTCCCTGGACTATGACACCGCCCTGGCGCAGCTTAACCAGATCAAGGCGCAGACCTCCGTGTACCAGCGGCAGGCCAATGAACCGTATAGCAGCGGCAGCGGCGGGAGTGGCAATACCACCGCGTCAATTACCCAAAACACCAATGACTTTATTGCCAACATGGGCAGTAACCCCGTAGAGGCCGCGCTGTATATCCAAAAGAACCTGCCAAATACCGGCGGGATGGTGGATGTAGCAAAAGTATATGCCCAGTTTAAAGCTCGTTTCGGCGAGGACGCCATGAAGTACTTGCAGACCATGTATTGGACTAACCAGGAGGAATAGGGGTGGTGTAATTGCCCGTTGATAAGTATGGGAATTGGTATCCCATTGGGGGGCAACCCCCGGCGCGTCCGGAGTTTAAACCGGCTCCGGCACAACCAAAGCCGCCTCCGACGCCAGCGCCTGCCT
>JAEXOR010000062.1 GCA_023439185.1 Bacillota bacterium
TCAACACTTCAGCTTCCAGTGCGTTAGCCGCTTTCTGGGCCGCCGCTTCTGACTTGGCCTCGATAGTTTTGTAAATCCGTTTACGATGATTCGCGGCATCAAAGCCCGCCGATATTGTGACCTTGTATTTATTCCCGCCTAAGTGCTTAACGCTTGCCATATTATTTGCCCTCCCTTGCTTCATCAAGATATTTAAGGATGATTTCAGAGAAATGACCTATCGCAAAATTCATGTATTGTCGTCTATAGGCTTCCATATCAGTAGAGAAGTATATGCCATCTATCAATCCCATTGTGTTTAATAACTTCTCTTCGGATACGCCCTCATAATAAGCTGCAAAAGCATATAGTAAAAAATTAAACTGGGTGCTTCTAAGTAATATATCCAGTATCTTTATTGATTTATCGGAGTAATAGGAAGATAACCCATTAATTGCTTCTTCACCGAAAACGTTCAATTGTTCGCTTTTTGCCCTACCAAGCAGATAGTCTGCCGATACGTGAAAATAGTCTGCGATTTTACTAAGCATGTTCACGTCTGGAAATGTGTTACCGTATTGCCACTGGCTTACAGATTGCCTGCTGACGCCGATAGCTTCTGCAAGGTCTTCTTGTGTTTTATTTCTTTCTACTAACAATGTCCTTAACTTTGTCGGAAACGGCGCGTTTTCGTTCCCTTTGGTTGTTTTTTTTGCCCTTGCCATATCTAATCACCCCCATAATGTTTATTACAAATGCACATTTTCAAAAGATGTTTTTATCTGTTGCTATTTTATTTCTCTTGCGTTAATATGATTATAGCAATTGAAATGAGCATACGTCAAGCGAAAACGAAAAATAATTTTTAGGAGGGGTGATTATGACGGCAATTGAGCGGCTTGCGAACGAAGAACGCAAAGCATATTACCGGAAGTGGCGCGCTGAAAACAGAGATAAGGTGAAGAAACACAACGCGAATTATTGGAAAAAGCGGGTGCTCAAAAAGCTGGAAAGTCAAGGCAGCAAGGAGGCTTAATCATGTCGCGTCGGAAATCTTCGCTTGACAGGTTTATGGATGAGCAGGAGGCCGGAAACGTGCGACAGGAGCCCGAGCGGGGTAAACTTAGGGTGGTGGGAGGTTAAAAAATGAATAAAACAAAGTCCCTGGCGAAGCCATGCCCTGCCCATCCAACACATAAAAGGGCACGGGGCCAGCTTATCCGGGAAATTATCGAGCTGATTATTGAAAATCCTACGGTAACATTGAGTCAAATGGCTTGCCGCTTGAATTGTGGACACGAGAACGTCCGTAGGCAATATGTAAAGATTTTAGAACGACCGGGGAAATACACAACTATGGCAGGTTATTGCGAAAAAGATCTAGCTAAAGCTCTGATGAACCGTGAAGGAGAACTTGGTCCTGGTGCCCGTTCATTTCACTCTCATTGGCCAGGAAAAGAATCCTTTTGGCGCGGTAAAGCCGATTGGCCCGAGGAAAAAGCCGCCCGGAAAATTGGCCTTCGCGGTAAAAACTTGGTAGATATGTTGGCCCAAGAGGATAGATTCTCTAAACCGAAAATGCACGGTAAATCTTTGGAGTAACCCCAAAGATTTTTTATTTTTTAGAAAGGAGCGATTGAATTGATATTGCTTACGGATAAGGAACTGAACGAAAGGTTTCCTGCATTAACCGTCTGGACAATCAATAACCTCCGCCGACAAGGTAAGATCCCACATGTGCAATTGCCAGGTGTTCGTCGATATTTTTACAACCTCGAAGCCGTCCGGCAATGGTTGGAAAAATGCTCAAAATAAAAAGCCCGCCGGACAGGGCGGGCAAGAGCAGAGGTGACAACGGTTGTATACTAAAAATATTATAATACGATATTTGGATATTATCAAGGCGTTTTTAGCTTTTTGTTGCGATAAATTTGGTCGAAATGATTTCCGCCGCTACGTCGCCGGGCATGGCCGAATGTACCGAGAAATCACGAAGCTGCCTGGATTCCCCCGGGATGCGGAATACCGCCAGCTGAAACTGTTCTGCAACATTCACCGCTTACCGCCGGTCATTAGTGAACGCCTGGTGGATCTGCATGATGAGTACCACCACGAAAGGCGGGCGGGCCAGTGCTGAACCTAATTTCGCAACTTCGCAATGTGAAACAGATAGGTAGCGGATATATAGCCTGCTGTCCGGCGCATGAGGATGAAAAGGCTAGCCTGTCTATTGGGCAGGGTGACGATGGACGCATACTGCTTCACTGTCATGCCGGATGCACCGCTGGGGAAATCGTAAGTGCCCTGGGAATTGGGATGAAGGACTTATACCCCGAGGTTAACGGAAAAAGGGAAATCGTTGCTACGTATGATTATAAAAATGGCACCGGGAGCCTGGTGTATCAGGTGGTTCGGTTGTACCCAAAGGACTTCCGGCAGCGGAGGCCCGACGGCCTGGGCGGGTGGATCTGGAACATGAAAGGCATATCACCGCTCCCGTACCGACTTCCCGAACTGTTGGCGGCTGTGGAGCGGGGCGAAATGGTTTTTACGGTCGAAGGTGAGCGGGATGTGGATGGGCTGGCCGCCTTGGGCCTGGCCGCCACTTGTAACCATGGCGGGGCCGGGAAGTGGCGGGAGGCGCATTCCAAATACTTCCCCGAGGGCGCCCATGTGGTGGTTATACCTGATAATGACGATCCTGGCCGGGACCATGCCACGAAGGTTGCCAAGCAACTAACTGACCGGGGTTGTAACGTCCGGGTGGTGGAACTACCCGGTCTGCCGGCGAAGGGGGACGTAACGGACTGGCTGACTGCCGGTGGGACAAAGGAAGAACTGCTGCGCCTGGTGACTGAATCCCCGGGTTATGGTGAGCAGGAATGGCCCGACCCGGAGGAAATACAAAGCGAGTTAAAGCCGGTTGAGGCGCTCCCGCCTGAAATCATACCGGAACCGTTTCGCCCCTGGCTGACAGATATAGCGCACCGAATGCAGTGCCCCCTGGATTTTGTGGCTGTCGGGGCTATGGTGGTTGCCGGTGCGGTAATTGGTGCCGGTTGTGCTATGAGGCCCAAACAACGAGACAATTGGACGATTATACCGAATCTGTGGGGTGGGATTGTGGCCCGGCCGTCAATGTTAAAAACTCCCGCCCTGGCGGAGATATTAAAGCCCCTTGCCGCTTTGGAATTGGAAGCCAAAGCCGAGTATGAGGATTCAATGGGAATGCATGAGGCGGAGAAAATGGCGCACGCTGCGGAGCGAGACGCAATTAAGAAGGAAATGACAAAATCGGCGGCGGGCAAGCCGGGCAGAAACATGGACATTTTGAAAGCCGAAATTGCATCTATGAAGGAACCCGAACCTCCTACACGCCGGCGTTTTAAAACAAATGACACGACAATTGAGAAGCTGGGCGAATTGCTTAATGAAAACCCCCGGGGTCTGCTGGTTTTCCGGGATGAGCTGGTCGGCCTGTTGTGCAGTTGGGACCGGGAAGACCGGCAACAAGACAGAGCGTTTTACTTGGAAGCGTGGAATGGCTACGGGAGCTTTACTGCGGACAGAGTAGGCCGGGGCACAATTGATACTGAAAATGTTTGCCTAAGTCTGCTTGGTGGAATACAGCCGGGTAAACTCACCAGTTACTTAATTCAATCAACCGGGGATTTGGCCAATGACGGTATGGTTCAACGCTTTCAGTTGCTTGTTTACCCTGACGAGCCGCAAGGGTGGGAGCTTATCGACGAATGGCCAGATACCGAAGCCAAGAATCGGGCCTTTGGGATTATTAGAACCCTGGCTGATATGGATTTTATAACCGCTGGCGCTATGGAACATGAGAAAAGGCCGTTCTTCCGCTTTACGGAGCAGGGACAAGTCGTATTTAATGAATGGTTGACTGAACTGGAGATTAAGATCCGGCAAGAGGATAATCCGATTATGGTTGAGCACATGGCGAAATATCGTTCCTTGATGCCAGGCACTGCATTGATCCTTCACCTGATTAACGTGGCCGGCGGCGGCGTCCCTGGCCCTGTATCACAGGACGCGGCAGAAATGGCGGCAGCGTGGTGCGAATACTTGGAAAGCCACGCGCGACGGATATACGGACTATTGGGCGAAAAGGGCGTAAGAGCTGCGGCGGAACTGGCTGAAAAGATCAGAGCAGGTAAAGTTGAGGATGAATTCACTATTAGGGATATTTATAACCGAAAACACTGGCACTTGCTGGATACAAAAGAACTGGTACAGGAAGCGGTCCAAGAACTTGTAGAAGCCGGATGGTTAAGAGAGGAAAAGATTGATTCAACGGGTGGCCGACCGAAACAGATTTACCATATTAACCAAAAAATTTTCTCTCAAACGCATAAGGTATGAAGTGTCATTAGTGTCAAAAATCAATACATAGGAGGTTATGACACTTTTGACACTTACTTACCTGGCACTTTTAGAGATTTTTTTAGGAAGGATAGAAATTATGGGCAATTGGTTAACCAAGATTAAAGAAAAAAATCCTGAAACGCATAACCTGCGAACTGTCAAAAGTGTCAAAAGTCAGAAATGGAATGAACACCTTGCATCGGATCTGTTCACCTTCGCAGTGGAGCGGGTTAAAGCAAAATACCCGGCTAATGCCTGGCCCTGGGCCACGCAAGAGTGTCCAGCCCTACGACAAGCGGTCAAGGATGCGGAGGCCCACTTCAATGAAGCGTACCGGCGGCAGAATGTAACTGCTTGCCGTCAGGCGGCGGTTGAGTATGAACGAGCGTTTGGGATACTAATTGAAGAATTTTTAAAGGGGGCATGAGAATGACCTGGGATCAGCTTATAGCCATGGAGCCAAGGTTATTGAGGTTGTACGAACATGCGAAAAACTGTAAGCCCACTAAAGGATTTTGCGCGGACCAAGTGTGGTATGGCCGGGGCGGGCTTAAGGCGCAGATGGCGGAACTGGTCGGCTTTGGCAGCGATGGCGCTTTAGGTACACCGGAAGCCTACGATATAGCCTATCGGAAAATTTATAACGTCCTGCCAGACTGCCGGCACAAGGGGGCGTGTTAATTGAAATACATAGAAATACGGCTGACAAAGTGCTGTTTGTACTTCACGGAAGCCGAACTGCAAAGGATGCTGGCCCGGGAACCCGAACTGTGGGCCGAGGGGTTAAAGCGCGGCAAAGGTATACGCCGGGCGCAGGCGATGGAAGCACGGATGCAGCGACGGAATGGAGATACACCGGCCTGAAAATCAGGCAAAAGGGTCCAAAAAATAATGATAACGGTTTGCCAAACCGTAGGAGCAGCGAAGAAAAGCCTTATAATTAGCGGGCTTTTGACGGTGCTTTTTTATTTTGGCGACAGAATAGGCGACAGTAAGGCAAATTCCGGGCTAATTGCACCCGGTCAACAGAAAGGAGATGATAATTTATGCCATATAGGGACCCGGAAAAAAGCCGCGCTTATCAACGGGAATATAAACGTTTAAAACGTGCTGGGGAGAGTACAACCCCCAGTCAAACCCTGATCCCTTTACCGTTTCGGATGAGAACAGCGCAAGATATTTTAGCTTTGCTGGCTGAACAGGTGGAAGCGGTCAGGGCTGTTTCAGAGGAGGAAGCCGGGACACTGGAAAAAGCCCGGTGTATTGGTTACCTGGCAGGTATTGCATTAAAGGCCGTTGAGGTGTCCGACATGGCTGGAAGGCTGGAGGCAATGGAACAAGTATTGAAAGCGAGGAAAGCCGGATGAAAAAAGACTTGAGCAAGTTTTATGACACGTTCACTCCAGACGAGCGGGTTAAATTGGCACTGGCAGCTATGGGCCGGGGCGATAATGAGGAATTGAAACGGCTATGGAGTACCTGCCCCCGCAAAGCATACCGGATGCAAGATGCTGCATTTAGTGACAAAATGGACGCTATGATGCTTATAGCAAAATCAGTCCTGTCGTATCTACTCTTGATTGAGAAAAACATAAAAATAGCTCAATTAAACAAGCATTGGTATATACAGCATGTAACCGCACAACTTAAAGCCTTTAGAGATGGCGCTAATATGGCATGGCAAAGTGCAGGTAAAAAAGGTGTCTTTTGCCCTGATACTATACCCGCCGATGTGGACAGAGAACTGCCGGAGGAACTTGTCAACCTACACAATGAGCCCATTTCTGAGCTTAAAGGTTATCATGCTGCCCTTGAAACATTCTGCGCTGAAATCGGTATTGATGTGGACCTGATAATCTCGTTGGACCCCATTGTAAGGGATGCCTACGACAGGCTGAGCCCATATCTGAAAGAAGACGTGCCAATCAACCAGGATGTTTTTGAAATGATGTATAGTGCCTTTAAAAAGAACCTGCCTCACTTTGATACCGGAAAGACGGCATAGAAAGGGGTGTGCCATGAAAAGGGACTTATCAAAACTCTATACATTACTGACCGGGGAGGAAAGATTCAAGTTGACCCTGGCGGCAATAGCCCGGGATGATGGCGGAGAACTGGAACACCTGAAAAACACCTGCCCCCGGAAAGACTTCAGCATATTGGACCCGGCTTGCGCTGATAGATACGATGCCAGCCAAATAATTGCAATGGCTTTTTCTATTGATTGGATGCGGCAGGAAAGGGCCTATATTATTATTCGGGTAGGCACTGAATTAACGGTCCTGGCGGTAAGAAAGTTTATGGACGGTTATTCTATGGGGATTGAAGCAGTCATAAACTCTGACAATAGTTATCTTCCCTTCATGGCCCCCAGTGATGAAAAACTGCTTACAGTTGCCAGAAATGAACTGCCGGAAGGATATGCAAAAACATTAGAGGCTGCAAAAAGGGAACTAAAAGAGGTACTGACAGCCTTTGAAGCCTTCTGTCGGGAGATTGACGTTCCCCTAGAGCATATACTCGTTTGGATGCCACATGTAAAAGAACAGGTTCAACGATACCGCATCCTATTGGCCGATGTGCAACCGAATAACGATGCAGTGCAGGGTTACCTTGATAGTTACCGGAAGCTATGGGCAATAAAGACCGGACAGCAGTTTAAAGATGCTTCAACAGTAGCCTGATACCCTGTAAAAAGGGCTTTTCTATACTATGCCGAGGAAATGGCTGCCCACCAAGGATTAAACGAAGAAGAAGCCTGGCGTAGTTCACCGATGACGGGATATACCGCAATACTGGCCGCCAAGCGCGGCCTCTTAGGATGAAATATCTATCCGGGAGGTGAGAGTTTGCACGGCTAACAAAGCTGGGCGAAAATGAGCTTTATGCTTATCCGGATAAAAGGGGGTTCTAAAATGCAAGCCAAGTTGAAATGCATTAACTAATCTTGTGGAGGTGCCCGAGATGCAGCCGGAAAAACTGTTGCGCTCATTCCCCTGGCAATGTGAGATTGCAGAAAATGCCCGGGCGGAACTGGAAAACACGCTGCGCGCCCGGGATTATAAACAGCCTCGCGTGAGCATTAGCGGGCATTCAGACACCACAGCGGGCGCGGCTGTGAACCTTGCGGAACTGGCACAGTTGGAAACCAAACTGCAACGGATTAAGCAATGGGTGGACCACATAACAAGCTATCAGGAAAGGCGGCTATTACTCAGCATTTGGCGCAGTTCAAGGGCTAATTTATCGTGGAGATATGTAGTCAGGGATACCAAGCTGCACCCGTTAGAGGCGCTGCTAATGTGGCAGAGCATGGTTAACAGGTTCGAGGCGTACATGGGGGGAGTTGATGGTGAGCGATATCCAAACGCAAGTTGAGCCCACAAGTTTGTGCTGGTCTTGCTTGAGGGCAACCTGGGGGTGCTTATGCGATTGGCCGCAGCGAAGGCCGCCGGGCGTGGAAACCGTTGAGATAATTACCGAAAGCGGCGAGCAGGTGGAGATTGTTATTAACTGCCCGAACCGCTGGCCGGAATAAAGGAGATGATCCAAGTGGAAGAAAAAGACAAAAAACATTCAATAATCAACGGCATGAAGGGGATGATATGCATTGAGCAGCACCATATAAACAGAAACGTCCAAAAGGACAGCATAAATGAGCTTGAACGGGCTTTACTTGAAAATGAGGCGCTATATGAAGCAGTTGAAGCCATCTATCAATTAGCACTCCATTCCTTTGCACAAGCTGTTCTATTGCATGGGATTATGGGAAATGTCGCGACACTCTATAAAAACCAGGAATACGAGGAAGTAGCAGAAAACCTTGAATTTGTCTGTCACGAAATGGGGATAGACACCATAAACCCGAAGGATCTTAATTAATAACGAATAGAGGGCTCTTTTTTATCAAGGCAGGTGATAAATTGCTAAAACCAGCTATTTTTTACGCTCCAAAGCTGCAAGAGCGGTTTGCTGAAAATATTTTCACTGACCGCTTTAAATTTTACTTCCGTGACCCCTGTGTTGATTACTTTATCCCGGTATACCAAAACTCCGGGGATATGTTGCAATTCGTCAGCCTGGACAACCAGGGCGACGTGATCGGCTACTTCGGAGCCAGGATTAACCGGGAAACGGATACGGCACAAGACCTTGTAATGATTAATTTTCGGGAGCCAAACAACACCTTTGCCCTGGATTTCCGGGACTTCTTCCTATCCCTATTTGAGAAGTTCGGGGCTAAAAGGGTGGTCTGGTGGGTAATTGTCGGCAATCCGGCAGAAGCTCTGTACGACAAGGCCGCTAAAAGACACGGGGGCCGGGTGGTAGGCACGTTCAAAAACGATACAAAGCTCTTTGACGGGCAACTTTATGATGTAAAGTGGTACGAGCTTTTTAAAGTATAACTACCGCAAACATTTTTAGGAGGTATTTCACACGCCCCCTTTTGTTTTATAATATGGCAAAGGGGGCATGTATTATGAAAAAGTTAATAGTTGCGGTGTTGCTGGTGGCAGCCTTCGCCTTACCCGCCGGAGCTGCGCGGGATATCGCGGTGCTGGTGGATGGCGTACAGCTTGAGCAGGAAGCCATTATGCACAATGGCAGTGTGTATGTACCATTGCGAGCAGCGGCTGAAAGCTTGGGTTTTGGCGTAGTATGGGACGGGCAACAGGTTTTTGTGAACATACCGGATGCGGAACCGGTGGAAGTGGAACCGGCTAAGCTGACCAGACCCGAAATAGTAGGCAATAAGGAGTTCACCAAGGCCATTAATGACGCGCTGGATATTCTTTACGAGAAGGACGTCGCGCACTATATGCTGGTTCTGCAGAATGTGGATGCGGTAAAGCAAAGCGATGTAAACGGGATAATGCCCGGTGGCTTAAACCCCGATGCCAGGTCTGTTGGCAGGGAGGTTATAATATTCCCGAGCTATATAGAAAGCGAGTATTTTACTCCCAAACTTATAGCGGCAACGCTTACCCATGAGGCAGTACACGCTGCCGGTTATAACGCAAAGGGCTTATTTAGAAACATAAGCAACGAAGAAGTAGTTGCTTACGAAAATGAGATCACAACATTAAAATTAGTAGGTGCGCAGAGTTGGATAATTAAAGACCGAGAGAGGTTGGTAGTTAAATATAAGAATTAGAGCCGAAAGGCTCTTTTTTATATCCTAATCAGGAGGTGTTTTACATGGGAAGCTCAAGCAGTGGCAGTTCGAGCAGCAAGAGCAGTTCGAGCAGCAGCAAGACCTACACCGAGGGCGGCATAACTTACGAGAACAAGGGCGGCAATATCTACAAAAACGGCACCTTAGTGCCGGAATCCAACTATAAGTACATCCCTACCGCTGTCGGCGGCACTAGGGACGGCACCCCAAGCAGTTCCGGCGGCGGTTCCAGCAGTACAAAAGGTGGTAGCCTAACAGGCAATGTTGCAATAGATATGGCACTTGGAGGGGTTGCAGCAGGCTTAGGAAGCTATCTGGGCAGCGCGGCAAATAAAGAACCTATACAACCACCACAACCACAGATTCCAGAGATGTACGACCCAACCAGATACATCAACGAACTAAAAGAAGCCCAAAGGGCAAGCCGCATCGCATCTTTGGACAAAGCCAGGTCGGCGGCCCTATCCTCCCTGGACACAGAAAAGGCCAACGTGGCCCCGACCTATTATGATAAGCGCAACCAGGCGGCGGCGGCTTCCGACGTGGGGGCCATGAACTTTGCCCAGTATATGGCCGCAAGGGGTATCAAGGGCGCGGCGGGAGCCATGCCGGAGGTTTACCGGCAGGCCGGACTGCAGGGGCAGATCGGGGCGCTGGACAGGCAGGAGGCCGGTGATTTGTCAGCCATCGAACGGCAGAGGTCGAACGTTGAGTCCGGGTATGCTTCCGATGTGGCGGCGGCTGAAGCGGATGTAGAGTCCCAGGCCATGCAGAATTTCATCAATCAGTGGAACGCGAACCGGGCATATCAACTGCAACAGGCGGCACTACAATTGGACCAGTCCAGGTTTGATTGGGATAAATCTTCGTCCAACCCCAGCAATCAATACAACATACTCGCTGCCAAGCAGATGGAATTAGAAAATGCGGCCAGAGAGATTGAAAACTCATTCCTTCCGGATACGCTGAAGTTGAAGGCTAAACAACTGGAGCAGCAGGTTAAGGCCGGTTCCCTTGACTATGAAACGGCACAGGCGCAGCTTAACCAGATCAAGGCGCAGACCTCCGTGTACCAGAGACAGGCCAATGAACCGTATAGCAGCGGCGGGAGTGGCAGCACCACCGCGTCAATTACCAAAAACACCAATGACTTTATTGCCAACATGGGCAGTAACCCCGTAGAGGCTGCGCTATATATCCAAAAGAACCTGTCAAACACCGGCGGGATGGTCGATGTTGCAAAGGTATACGAAGTATTTAAAGCTCGTTTCGGCGAGGACGCCATGAAGTACCTGCAAACCATGTATTGGACTAACCAGGAGGAATAGGGGGTGGTGTAATTGCCCGTTGATAAGTATGGGAATTGGTATCCCATTGGGGGGCAACCCCCGGCGCGTCCGGAGTTTAAACCGGCTCCGGCACAACCAAAGCCGCCTCCGACGCCAGCGCCTGCCT
>JAEXOR010000052.1 GCA_023439185.1 Bacillota bacterium
AAAGTTAATGGCTTCAGACATGCGTATCCTCCTTTCGAACGGTAGTCGTTTAGTAGTTCTGGCACAAAGGCGTTTCCAAGTCTTCCGAGACTTTCTTGTGTACGCCCAGTTTCCAGGTCCGGTATTCTAAAGCGCCCAGGAGTTTTTGGATGGATACTTCAATATCCGGTTCCAGGATGAAATAGCCGCCGAAGACGTCGCCGGCCACCTGGGTCAGGATGCTGTAAATCAGGTCGCAGCCTTCCACCGGCGGCATGGTGCCCACCTGGGTGGGCAGTCCGATGGCCACGGCCCAGGTGCCGATACTGGTGGCCTTGCCGCTCATGGCTTCGGGGGCCGAGGCTACGAAGGGTACCTTCGGGGTGTCCACGCCCAGGTCGTCGGCCATGTCCATCAGGAGTTCAGCGATTCTGGAGTTGTCCACGCAGGAGCCGACGTGCAGCACCGGCGGCAGGCCGTATTTGAGGCCGGCTTTTTCAGAGATCCGTTTAAAGAATTTCTTCAGGCCTTCGCCGCAGTATTTGTCCACGTTGGCGGGATCCATCAGGCCTTCCTTGGCGCAGGCCTGGGCGTTGCAGCCGGTGGAGATGACAAACACGTCGTTTTTCAGCATGGCCTTGGTGATTTCCAGGTGGGCCTGGTCCTGGAAGGTCTTCAGGTTGGTGCAGCCGACCATGGCGGCCACCCCTTTTAGCTCGCCGGATAAAATGGCGTCGTTGAGCACTTTGACCGGATTATTGGGGTTGACGGTCCGGAACAGGTCGTAAATGGCTTCCAGGCTGAAGCCCGCCACCACAAAGTTTTTAATGTCGGGGATGTGTACCGGGCGGGTGCCGCGCTCTTTGTAAGCGGCAATGGCTTCCCGGATTACTTCCTTGGCGCTTTCCATGGCCGTGTCTTCCCGGTAGTCCAGGTGCATGGTGCCGGGATTTTTCACGATATCCGAGGTGGTAATCAGCCGGGTGCCGAAGCACTGGGCCACGGTGTTCAGCGCGGGCATGATGCACTGCACGTCCACTACCATGCAGTCCACCGCCCCGGTGCAGATGGCCAGTTCCTGGGAGGAGAAGGAGGTGACGATGGGTACGCCCTGGCGCATCAGCACCTCGTTGCCGGTGCAGCAGATGCCGGACAGTTGAATTCCTTCGGCGCCCGCCGCTTTGGCTTCGCCGTCCAGTTCCCGGGCGGCGGCGACGATCATCTCGCTGAGCAGGGGGTTATGACCGTGCAGAATGATGTTTACCTTTTTGGGATTCAATACGCCCATGTTGGCCTCACTGGCCACGGGCTGCGGGGTGCCGAAGATAATATCGGAAATGTCGGTGGCGATCCACTTGCCGGCCAGGTCGGCCAGACCAACCCGTACCGCGCTGAACACCAGGTTGACCGGGTCGTTGTCCATGCCCACGTGGGCCTGGGTGACCAGGTCGGAGATGGTGGCGTGGATGCCGTGGGGCATGACGTAGTGACTGTCGTATTTATGGTTCCTGCCCTTGGTAACGGTTTTGGTAATCCAGGCGGCGTCTCCCTCGCCCTTAAGCCGCCGGAAATCGTCCAGGGCCAGTTCCGCCAGTTCCCTGGCCAGGGTTTGATCGTCTTTGCCTTCAACTGTGATGCCCATTTTAGCGCAGATGCGCTGCAGTTTATCGGGATCCTTGATGGAATAATCCTTGGCGTGTCCATCGGCAATCATGTGCAGCACGTGGGCGATGTGGTTGCCGTGCTGGGCGTGGGACGCGCAGCCGGTGAGAATCATCAGTCCTACGCTGCGGGCCACGATGGTCCAGGAATTGGCGCCGCAGATACCGCGGCTGGCCGGACCTTCGTCGGCCTTAATCCGGCAGGGGCCCATCATGCAGAAGCGGCAACAGATGCCCTTGTAACCGAACTGACACTGGGGCTGCTGGGCCAGGACGCGGTCAAAGGCGGTGATCACGCCTTTTTCCTTGGCCACGTCGAGCATTTCCAGCACTGCCGGGTCTACCGATCGCTTAATGTTTTTAGGGTCTATTACCCGCGGTGTCTTGTTGGAAGGCCGGCAGGTCAGGCTGGGGTCTTTGTACCTTGGCATTAATAACAACCTCCTTAATTAAATATGTAGGCGGACATACTCTAAACTACTATACTAAATTGCTACTGTTACGAGCAAATGTCTAAAACGGTGTGCGGGACAGCAAGAGGCATCTACTTATGGACAATCGTTCTAAATGAAATTATTTGACATAATTTCATTTCTAGTTGTTTAAATTTTGAGCAAGGTTTGACACCTGGAAAAAAAAGAGTGTTTTAGATGAAGTGTTTAAAGTGTTTAAATAAAAGCAAGGGATTCCAACGGTAGAAGTTGGAATCCCTTGCTGGTTTTGGAGGTTATTATAGATTTTTATATCCGGGTTTTTGCTGCCGGCACAAGCGGCCCGGCTACTCTGTTTTGGGGGAGCAGCTTTTTGTTCAGTTTAAACAGCGTGCGTATTGTTTTTAGTTGAATGAGCACAAAGGGCGCCAGGATTACAAAGTATACCGGTGAAAAGATACTGAGAATATTAGTTTCCACAAGGCCCCAGGAGATAAAGAACATTCCCAGCACAAAGAAGGCAACACCCGGGCAAATCAGGGTATAACTGCCGGCGCTTCGTTTTTCGCCATGGACAAAATCAGCAAAATACCTGTTCTGCTTAAGCAAAAAATAGCCGATTAGTCCAAAGATGATTTGCACGGAAAGTAAAGCCGACAGCATTACAAACAACCCGGCCGGTTCAGGGTTTTTATGCAGCAGGTTGTGATAAACCCCCATAGTCAGCCGCACAAAAGCGATACCCAGAACCGTAATGATCGGGATGATGACCCAAATTGTCGGGCTGGACTGCTGGTCGATGCCGTATCTCAATATTGATTTAAAGCCCAGTACCAGTGTGACCATCGCTAAAGTGACAGCCACACTGGCAAAAAAGATGGAAGTGAACGTAGCCGTTACTGATACGGCCAGGGTATGACTCATGGCAGCGGGAGCCGCCAGGCCCACGCTGATCATGGCCAGGGCGAAGACGGCAATCAACTGGCTTAAGTTGTTGTTTTTTCCAAAATCAAACCGGCCATGGGCAAGAATCCTGGTGAAATACCGGATAAAAATATTCAAGGCATATACGCCGACGGCTAAAAAGCCAAGTATGGCAAAGGGGAAAAGGTATTCAACGTAATTCCAGAGCCCCGGCACAAATACCGCGCCCAGGATAAATGAAACATTAATGCTCATGGCCAGGGTCAACGGAATGGCCATAAGTGAGACTTCAGCATTGGAGGTTTTCAATTCTTGATAGCCGGTTGTTTTTTTATAAGCGTTATACTCCCTGAGATTCCAGACTAACAACCTGAAATGGTGATAAGCAAAAAACAAGATGCCTCCCAAAGCCAGCAGAAGTAAAGTGGATACTAAGATGTTGCCTGCGCTAATCACAGGGAATATATGGTCAAATGTGGCCATCGGGTTGCCTGGGTGTTTAACCATAAACATCGGGTACAGAAAAAACGACACTGCCAGGCCGCCGTTGCCCAGGGCGGCCAAAAAGTACAACGGATTGTACTCTGCGCCTAATAATTTTTTATTCATTTTCGTAGGCTCCTTTCTTTAAAAAGCGCTTTTGTTACTTTGCAAAGCATTCTTACTATTTAGAAAGGCCTCACCTCATTCTTTAATATTTATAAAACTAGTTATTTATATATTATATTATATTAATATTAAGTTTAGAAGTCAATAACCCGCGCAACTTTGTTTTTAGAATATAATGGAAAGAAGATCGGCGTCCCCGGTTGTTGTTCCAGCCGGAAGATGGCATAATGTTAAAAAACGCCGGCGGGGTGCCAGTGGTTGAAAAACTATACATTTAAAATCAATACCTTCGGCTGTCCGGTCAACCAGGGCGAGAGCGCGGCCCTGGAAGCGGCCATGAGCAAGGCGGGTTTTTGCAGGACTGAAGGCCGGGCGGATATATACATCATCAATAGCTGCGTGGTCACCGGGTCTGCCGCGGCGGAGGCACGGCGGGTGGTCAGGAAAATCAAACGTGAGTCATCGGGTGTCATGGTGGTGCTGGCGGGGTGCTACCCGCAGGTTTATCACTCTGATCTGGCCGGGGAATTGCCAGAAGCCGATATAATTATCGGCACCAAAGGACGCTCGAATCTGCCGGAGCTGATTCGCCGGCGGTTGGACGGCGGGGTCAATGATGCGAGGGTATTGGTTGAAGAACACGCCGACAGTGATTCTTTCGAGGAAACGCCCGCAGCGACAGCCGGTCATTACCGGCGTACCAGGCCGGTGGTTAAAATCCAGGAAGGATGCAATGAACACTGTACCTACTGTATAGTGAGGAAAGCCAGGGGCCGGAGCCGGAGCCTGCCGGCCGGGAAGGTTCTGGGCCAGGTGCGTGCCCTGTTGGAAAGTGGCCACAGGGAGATAATCCTGGCCGGCAACCAGTTGGGCCTGTATGGTTTGGACCTGGGTGACGCCGACCTGGCGGATATTATTCAGGTGGTGAGCCGCCTGCCTTATGATTTTCGCATCCGGCTCGGCTACGTGGAGCCCATGAACGTCACCGAAAAACTTCTGGCCACGGTGGCGGAGAACCCCAAAGTTTGCAATTATCTTTATTTACCGGTGCAGAGCTGTTCGGACCGGGTGCTGAAAAAAATGGGCCGCCGGTACCGGGTTGATGATTTTGTCCGCATCGTCGCCCGGGCCAGGGAATTAATGCCCGGCATATCCCTTTGGACCGACCTGATCGCCGGTTTTCCGGGCGAAGAAGACGCCGATCACCATGCCACCGTGACCATGATGCGTGAACTGGCGTTAAGCCGATTGCACGTCTTTCCTTATTCGCCCCGTCCCGGCACACCGGCGGCGCACCTGGCTGACAATGTGCCCCCGGACGTCAAAAAGGAACGGGCCGCTGAGTTGCAGCAGCTCGGTCGGGAATTGGCCAACGCCTATCACAAGGCCCAGGTGGGTAAAGAGGTGCGGGTGCTGGTGGAGAGAATTGTTGCAGAGGACACGGGACACCGGTATGCCGAGGGTTACGCCGACAACCACGTCCCGGTGCGAATACCCGCAATAGGGTCAGACTTAAACAAGTTGATAATAACTACATTAACGGAATA
Source organism: Bacillota bacterium (assembly GCA_023439185.1). Taxonomy (GTDB): domain Bacteria; phylum Bacillota; class Desulfotomaculia; order Desulfotomaculales; family Desulfallaceae; genus BRH-c8a. The sequence continues at coordinate 5,152 of JAEXOR010000052.1, forward strand.
TTAAAATAAGGCAGTTAGTTTAAACAAGTTTAAGTCTGACCCCGTTATTTTTTCTGCGGTGTGCAATTACGCTAATACTTCTGGCTAAAAGGTTGGCCCCCTGCCAGACGGTATTCAGGCTGGCGCAGCCCAGCGCCATGAAATTGGCGTAGCCCGCCGGAGCCACATTGAACAGTATGGAAGCGTCACCCACGGGAGGGAGGTCTTTCTTCATCGCCGCGCCCGGGCGAAGGGGACCATTAATAAAGCTGAAGCGGCCCACTTCTCTAAGCCTTCCCATGGTAGCATCGATGGCAACCACAAAACGGTCCCCGGGCACCTGTGCAATTCTGTCCGCCATGTTTTTGGCATGGATGGTGTCGTCCAGGGAACCGAACACACCGGTAACGCCCGTCCTTTTAAGCAGAGTTCCGGTCAGCGGTCCGAATGAATCACCGGTGCTCAGGTCGGAGCCGATGCACAGGTAGGCAACTTCAACATCCCGGGTGGGCAGGACGGCTTCCAGTGCCAGGATGACTTTGCTCAGTCCGAATTTTTCCGCATAATGTATTTTTTCCGTCAGTATTTCTTTGTTCATAGTATTAAACCTCACCTTAAATAAGCTGGTTTTAAATTTTAACATTTTACCCGGCCGTGATAAATTATACGCCGGTACTAAAAAAGCGGCTTTCTTTAAACAGCACATTGTTTATTCTCATACTCAGGTATGATATGCAACTGATTTATGGTTAAAACATGGCGTTTACATAAATAATTTTATGCCGGGTCAAAATTAATTATTATGGAGACACAGGTACGGAAAGTCACAAGTTTTCAAATCGGGGCCACTTACGTAGGCGTTACCATCGGGGCGGGGTTTGCGTCGGGGCAGGAAGTGCTGCAGTTTTTCGCCTTTTTCGGTCAAAACAGCTTTCCGGCGCTGCTTTTAACTACGGTGCTGTTTGTTTTTTTCGGCTGGCTGGTTCTGCGACTGGGCGCGATTTTGCAAGCCGCTTCGCACCGGGAGATTATCATGCACATTAGTGGAAAATCGCTGGGTGTTGTTGTGGACGCAGTGATCACTTTTTTCCTTTTCGGCTCTTTCAGCGTTATGCTGGCCGGGGCCGGGGCATCACTGGAGCAGCAATTCGGCCTGCCGCCCATGGCCGGAACACTGGGCATGGCGGCTATAGCCCTGATTACCGTTTTGTTCGGCCTTACCGGTATCATATCGGCCATGAGCTTACTGGTGCCGGTGATGATTGCCGGTATACTGGGTGTTTTTGTGGGCACGCAAATTGTATCACCTTTGACCTTTAAAGAGGTGCTGGATTTCAATCTTCCCCATGCCGCCGCCATACCGGCCTGGCCGCTGTCGGCATTAACTTATGTGTCCTACAATATGCTTGTGGCGGTAGCTGTCCTGTCACCGCTGGGAGCTTCGGCCGGGACAAGAAAGGTGATTAAGGAGGGCGCTTTATTGGGAGGCGCCGGCCTTGGCCTGGGGATCATGATGATTAACCTGGCGCTGATGTCGCTTCCGCAGTCCGCCGGTTTTCCCGTTCCAATGAGCTATATTGCCGGTGAGATTTTTCCGCTGGCCGGGATTCTTTACACCCTGGTGCTGATCATGGCCATCTACACTACCGCTGTGGGGGGCCTGTACGGTTTTGCAGTCCGGGTTTCAGACAAACTGGGCCGGAGGAACTTCAGACCCGGGGTGATCGTTACAGCATTTGTGGCAGTGGCGGCCAGTCAGGCCGGTTTTACGACCCTGGTCAAATTCCTTTACACCGGTGTTGGTGTCGCCGGATTTCTAATGCTGGGGGGACTGTTATACAATTTCTTCCGCGTCGGACTGCGCCGTCCCCGGCCCGGTCCGGTGCATTAGCGCATTATGAAGACGGTAATTATGGGGTGATGAGTATGGTGGTGGGGGTGCTGACTCTGGAATTATACCTTGGAGAGGCCGATTCCCTAAAGGACAAACGAAGAGTATTAAAAAGCCTGTTGGAAAGACTTAAACAGCGGTTTAATGTATCGGCTGCCGAAGTGGGGAGGCAGGATAGCTGGCGGTACGCCACAGTGGGCATATCAGCCGTCAGCGGTGAAAACGCCCACGTGCGGCAGATATTGGATGCGGTGTCCCGGTTTGTGGAAAGCCACAATGGGGTGGAGGTGCTGGAAATAAGCAGGGAATTGCTGTGAGTGGGGTCAACGGGGTCAGACCCCACTTAACTAACTATTTGGTTGAATTACACCAAACTAATTTAAGTTAACGAGCCTGACTTCCTTCAACTGGGGTCTGACCCCGTTGACCCCCTCTAAACTCGGCAATCAGCATTCCGGCCAGGATCAGGACACAGCCCAGAGCCTGGACGCCGACCAGTATCTCCCGATCCAGCACGTGGGCGGTGAGCGCCGCGAAAACCGGCTCGGTGGTGAAAATGATGGCGGTGTGGGTTGGCGAGGTGTAACGCTGCACCGAGTTTTGGATCAAAAAAGCCAGGGCGGTGGCCGGAATGGCGGTGAACAGAAAGGCTATCCAAACCGGGGCGGTGATCCGCCCGGGAAAGGTTTCCGTACCCAGCGCAAAAAACAGGCTAATGGCCGAAACGGTGACTACCTGGATAATGGCCAACAAAACAGGATCATAATGGCCGGCGAACCGCCCGACCATGATAATATGCATTGCGAAGCACACGGCGCAGCATAGGACCAGCAAATCGCCGTAGTTTAGAGCAAGGCTGCCGCCCCGCAGGGTTAAAAATCCCAACCCGATGGTGGCGCAGGCAACGCCGGCCAGCACGTACAGTCCCGGGAGGCGCCGATAGAGCAGGGCACTGAGCAGGGGCACCAGTACCACCCCCAGCCCGGTGATAAAACCCGCGGTGGCGGCGCCGGTGTACAGCAGTCCCACGGTCTGAAAAGCATATCCCCCAAATAGGAAGATGCCGATTAAAAATCCGGTTTTAATTACCGCCGGTTTGAGCTTGGACAGATGGCGCCAAAAGAAAATGGCCAGAAAAACAGCCGCCATGAAAAACCTCAGGGTGAGGAAATAGTAAGGGCCGATGCCGGCCAGCCCGTCTTGCACCACCACGAAGGTTATGCCCCATGCAAAAGCGACAAACAAAAGGGACAGGTCCGCTTTGACCTGTCTTTTTTTAACGGTTTCCATGCAAAGGATTCCCTTTCGGCAGGATTTAAACGGTAAAATTAATAGTAAGGCTACAATTCAGACACAACAAGCTAATTTTGCCATGGGGCAATTATCATGTCAAGCCTCAATGCGATACTAAAAGTTAAAATAAAATTCTTTTTTTTAAGCAGGAATATGCTGCATTTTAGCGAAATTTAAGCAGTGCCGAGTTTACCAGGATCACTGGATAAAACAAAGAGAATTATATGAGGAGGAATAGTTTTGAAGAAAATGTTTAGGACAGGATTGCTGCTGTTTACCGTTCTGGCCATGGTATTCGCACTGGCCGGGTGTGGCGGCGGTGGTGAGCAGGCCGAGCAAACCGCCGGCGAAGGCGAGAATCAGGCTGCGGAATCAGGCACTCTTATTTTCGGCTCCGACACTTCATACCCGCCCTTTGAATCCTTTGATTCCAGTGGTAAACTGGTAGGTTTTGACGTCGACCTGATTGCCGCCATTAACGAAGTGTCCGGTTTAAATATCGAGATCCAGACTTACGATTTCAATGGTCTGATTCCGGCCCTGGAAACGGCCAATATTGACGGGGCAATTTCGGCGATGACGATTAAACCGGAACGGGCCGAAGTGGTTAATTTTTCCCTGCCGTACTATAAGTCGGGCTTAAGCGTGGCGGTGCGCGCCGATAACGACACCATCAAGAGCTTTGACGACTTGAACGGTAAGAAAATCGGCGTACAGACCGGTACCACCGGCGAAGATGCGTCCAAAGCCATTCCCAACGCGAAACTGGTTTCCTTTACTACCATTGTGGAAGCCTTCATGGACCTGGAAAATGGCGCCGTGGACGCGGTGGTTAACGACTTCCCCGTTACCGCCTACTATATTACCACCGAGGGTGAAGGGAAAGCCAAGATCGTCGGCGATCTGGTCAGCAGCGAGTTTTACGGCATTGCCGTCCCCAAGCAGAAGCCCGAAGTGCTGGAAAAGGTTAACGAAGCACTGGTGACCCTAAAAGAGAACGGCAAATTCGCGGAAATCTACAAACAGTGGTTTGGTGAGGAGCCCCCCGAATACCTGCCCGGCGAAGACCCCCAGAGCTGATTTTACCACGTGAGATCATACCGGAACAAAACTAATATGCGTAATGCCGCCCGGGTATTACGCATATTTACTGTTTCGGTATAAGGAGTGTAAATTTTGGAAATTGCCATCAACAGCCTGCCGCAGCTACTACAGGGAGCATCAATAACAGTTATCGTAACGGTGCTGTCTGTGTCCATTGGTTGTGTGTTCGGCCTGATTGCCGCCCTGGCCCGGTTATCCAAAAACAGATTTTTTAGACTGCTGGCCACGGCTTACGTGGATTTTTTCCGGGGCACGCCGCTGCTGGTGCAACTCCTGATTGTTTACTTCGGTATTCCTTACTTATTGCGGGAAACGCAGGGCTTTTTAATGGAGAATTACGGGATGCCCCAGTTGATTACCAATTACGCCATGTCCAGGTTTGTGGCGGCGGTGATCACTTGCAGTTTGAACAGCGGCGCTTACATTGCCGAGATATTCAGGGCCGGCATCCAGTCCATTGAACGTGGGCAGATGGAAGCCGCCCGCTCCCTGGGGATGTCCCACAGACAGGCCATGCGGCACGTTATTTTACCCCAGGCTTTTAAACGGGTCATTCCCCCGCTGGGCAATGAGTTTATCGCCTTATTGAAAGACACCTCGCTGCTCTCGGTGATCGGCCTGGTTGAATTGACCAAGGCCGGCCAACTGGTGGTGGCCTGGTCGTATAAAACATTCCCCGTCTATATAACCGTTGCCTTGATCTACCTGACCATGACCTTTACCCTGTCCCGCGTCGTCGATTACCTGGAGAGGAGGCTGAAGACCAGTGATTAAAGTACGCAACCTGTGTAAAAGCTTCGGGAAACTGGAAGTGCTCCGGGATATTTCATGCCGCGTCGCGCTGCAGGAAGTGGTCTGCGTCATTGGTCCCAGCGGTTCGGGCAAAAGCACTTTTTTACGGTGTCTGAACCTGCTGGAGGAGCCGACCTCCGGGGAGATCACCATCGACGGAGTCAAGCTCACGGATAAAGAAACCGATATCAACTCGATGAGACAAAATGTGGGCATGGTTTTCCAACGTTTCAACTTGTTCCCGCACAAAACGGCGCTGCAAAATGTGGCCATGGCGCCGGAAATAGTGCGTTGTACACCGGCCAAGGAAGCCGAGCAGCTAGCCGGCGCACTGCTGGCCAAGGTGGGGCTGGCCGATAAGGCCGGCGTATATCCGGATCAGCTTTCCGGCGGCCAGCAGCAACGGGTGGCCATTGCCAGGGCGCTGGCCATGCAGCCCAAGATTATGCTCTTTGACGAGCCGACCTCGGCCCTTGACCCTGAAATGGTGGGGGAAGTGCTGGCGGTGATGAAGGACCTGGCCCGGGAGGGTATGACCATGGTGGTGGTGACCCATGAGATGGGCTTTGCCCGTGAAGTGGGCGACCGGGTAATATTTATGGACGAGGGCCGCCTGGTGGAGGAAGGAACTCCGGAGCAGATTTTTAATAACGCCGGAAACGAACGCACCAGGGCATTTTTGAGTAAGATATTGTAAAGCCGGATACTATAAAAGCCGGGAGGCACGCCTACCCGGCTGTTTGTTATGATTAAGCAAAGTAAAAGAGGATTTTTTTATTGCAGCGAAGATTTCCTTAAAACAAAAAAGCCGGGTGCCGGTTTATCAACTCAGTCCCGCCACACCGCCATAACGGTTTTTGAATTTCATACTTTCAAATAATAATGCGTCGTTTTTGGAAACATTGTTGCCGATACGGGCCATCAATACGTTAGCCGGGTGTTCTATGATGTCCGGGTCGTCGGTGGGTACCCTGATCATCCCCACGGTGCCGAAAAGATAAGTCAGCGCCTTTTGGTAAGCCCAGAGATCCAGCTTCGTATTTACGGTGTCCCAGTGCCAGCTGATTTCCATGGTAATGACGATATAATTCTCAATTACACGATTGGTGAAGGCTACCTTTAACAGGGTTTCGGCAATTTTGCAGCGGCGCCAGTCGGCGCTGATTTCTATTCCGCCCAGTTCAATCACCCGGGGGTGTTTAATCCAGCGTGAACAGCTGTCCGGTTGGTGGAATGTGACATAACCCACAATCTCCCGTTCACTGCGGGCGATGTAGATCATGCCCTCGGGCAGGTCCGCGATCATCATTAGAGCCTCTTTTTGTTTCTCCGGCGGCCGAAAGTTGGTCAGTTTGCTGTTCATCATTAATTCCGCCAGATAAGCAGAAGGGCAGGGGCCCTCAATGAAAATCTCGCCCCTGGGTGTCTGGTGAGCCACCTGTTCCATTGCGCCACAACCTCCTCGGGTTGTTATAACCGTTCAAGTTTAAAAAACAACCGTTTAGCCTATTATAGCTACAGTTTAACTGTCTTTGCAAGGCCTGGAAAACAAATGCCTATATTAAAAATTTTCAATAAATCTCTTCTTTCCAGCCTATACCCAGTATTCATAAAAACGCAGTTTAAGCTCTTTCAGCTTAATCGGCCTGGTGGAGATTTTATTTAGAATTTGCGCCGCGGTATCCAGTGCGTATACGCTGATGCCGATACTCCGGGGATCGATTTCGTCCAGGTCCAGTTCATGGCCGCCCCGGCCCGCGGAACGAATCCGGCCCCACAGGCCGGGCAGAATTACGCCCACATAGGGCCTGTCCACAGGCACAAGGATCACCTCATATACCTTTTTACGGACGCCCTCAAACTCAAACTCTTCTTTCATCACCGGGTCCACCCGGGCTTCGTAGTTGTCCCAATCGATAATATCGTCATAAACCAGGAGGCCGATGCCGAAGTGTCTCACCATTCCAATCATTGCCTGTCTCCTTCAATTTATTTTAAAGTTTTATTAAAGCCGGTGATGATTTATAATTTTAGCATGCATTAAGATATGTTGCTACCACCGACGGGAAAAATAACAATGTTTTACGGAAATTTAAAAGAAAATGGCGGATTGTTTTTTTATTAGAGTATAATGTTCAAAACAGCCGGGTGAATTATGATATGAAACAAGAGGATTTTGTCATCCCCGGGACGGCGGAATTCAGGCGTACCTCAATGGCGCTTTTTATAGCTTCCTTTATCACTTTTGCCAATGTGCACCTGACCCAGCCGTTATTGCCGGTGCTGGCCGAGGAGTTCGGGGTCTCGCCGGCCGCTTCCAGCCTGACGGTTACAGTAACCATTTTTTCCATTGGGTTTGCCCTGCTTATTTACGGACCCATTTCCGATGCCGTGGGACGCAGACCGGTGATGCTGTGGACCATGCTGCTCGGCGTGCTGCCGGCCCTGCTGGCCCCCCTGGTCACCTCCTTTAACCAGTTGCTCATGATTCGTATTGCCCAGGGACTGCTTTTAGCCGGTTTACCCTCGGTGGCCATGGCCTATTTGGGGGAGGAGATATCTCCCCGGGCGCTGGGGCTGGCTTTAGGGTTATATATCAGCGGCAATTCCATCGGCGGAATGAGCGGACGGATCATCAGCGGCACGGTGGCGGAAATTTATTCCTGGCAGGCGGCCTTTGTAGTGCTGGGGGTCATCGGGCTGTTGGGGGTGCTGCTCTTTTATTTTCTTTTGCCCCCTTCGCATCATTTTGTACCCCGCCCGGCGGGCCTGCGCTCCGGCGCTGCCGCCATGCTGGAACACCTGGGCAACGTTACTTTGCTGAAAGCTTACGGAATAGCGTTTTTGCTGATGTTTTCTTTCATGGGCGTGTTTAATTATATTACATTCAGGCTCAGCGGGCCGCCCTATAGTCTTTCACCGGCCGTCCTGGGCTGGCTGTTTCTGGCTTACCTGGCGGGAACGGTCAGTTCCACCCTGACCGGACGGATTGTGGATACCGCCGGTCACCGGACGGGCGCGGTCCTGGGCGTTTCAATCGCCCTGACTGGAGTGGCGTTGATGTTCGCGCCCGCGCTGTGGATCATAATAATCGGTTTGGTGGTATTTTGTTTTGGCTTCTTTGCCGCCCACACCACCGCCAGCGCCTGGGTGAACAGCAATACCGACCAATCCCGGGCCAGTGCGGCCGGCCTGTACCTGATCTTCTTTTACGCCGGCGGCAGCTTCGGCAGTACCGGTCTCGGTTTTTTCTGGCACTCCTGGGGCTGGCCGGGGGTTACGGCGGGTGTTGCCGCCGCTCTGGCGGCAGCGTTTTTATGCGGGATTGTCATGAACGGCGCAAAAAAGAACGGCGGTTTTAAGTGAGAGTTCGAAATGGGGTGTAATAATGTTCAGCCAGCAACCCGGCGGCCAAAAACAGCCGGTACAGGGCCGGCATACCGAGTTTAACGGCAGCGACAGTTTTCGCTTTTTGTGTCACCGGGGGCTGGAATGTTTTAACCGCTGCTGCAGGGACATCAATATATTTTTATCGCCTTACGATGTACTGCGGTTGAGCCGGAAACTGGGTCTTAAAACCGGTGAGTTTCTGACGAGGTATACCATTCGCCTGCAACCCGGCGGCGGTTTTCCGGTGGTGTTGATTAAAATGCGGGAAGACCATGACTTGCAATGTCCGTTTCTTACCGGGCCGGGGTGCTCGGTATACGGTGAACGTCCCTGGTCCTGCCGGATGGCCCCGGTGGAAATCAGGGGCGGGGGCCGGTATGGTTTCGCCTTTGACAGCGACCACTGCCGGGGGCTTCTGGAAACGCGGGAGTGGACCGTTGAAGAGTGGATGAAAAACCAGGGTAATGACAATTATAGGGAACTGGAAGCCGGTTTTAAAGATATCCCGGACCGGCTGCGGTTAACCGGCCTTTCGTCCCTGGACAGCCATATCAGGGAAACCTTTTTCATGGCCTGTTACGATGTGGACCGGTTCCGCCGTTATGTGCTGGAGAGCAGTTTTACGCGGGCTTTTAACGTGGATCAGGCGGCGGAGGAAAGCATCAGGGCTGACGACCGGGCGCTGCTGCGGTTTGGTTTTCATTGGCTGGCCGACGGTTTTGATCTGCGCCGGTCCATGGCCATAAGGGACGAGGTGTTCCGGCCGGTCCGGCCTAATATTTGAGGTTGAAGGTTATTTTCCCGCTGTCGCTGCTGAAACCGGTGATGGAGAGGTTCGGATAATAGCGGGTGATATCCCAGGTTAAGTCGCTGTTGTCCAGAATGGCCGCCATCATGTAGCCCGACTGGGTGTCATTGTCCACCGTGATGCTTTCGGGGATGAAGATGATTTTTTTCTTATCCGGACTGATTTCAAAGTCCCCCTTGATCTCGAAGGCCACTCCTTGCTCGCCGGTGCGACCGGAAATAATGATTAAACCTGGTTTGATATCCACATTGACGCCGGCCGCCGGGTTCGGACCGACCCTCTTGATGGCCCGGTTGATGGACTGGTCACTGTATTCCAGCCGCATGCCGCCGAAGCTGAAACTAATTTTGTCGGGGGGAAACTGATCCGCTGGCAGGGTGCTCAACCGGGTGATAATGCCGGAAGTGAGGCCGGTAACTTCGGCCCACTGCCGGGACAGCGCGTTGAGCTTTGCTTCCAGTGCGGCGGATTGGTTCCTCAGAACGGACAGAAACTCCGCCAGTTCTTTTTCTTTCTTTTGCAGTTCCGCGATTTTTTTCTCCTGCTTCAATTTGTCCGCGGCAATTAACTTGTTGACGGCGCTGATCTGCGCCAGTTTTTCCCCGGCCCGGCTTTCTAATTCACGGTGGTGCTGGAATACCCGGGCCTGCTGGTCCATGATGGCCGACAGCAGGAACGAGCGGTTGATCAAGTCGTTAAAACCGGAGGATGAAACCAGTACATCCAGGATGCTTACATAACCGTAACGGTAATTAAACTCCAGCCACCGGCCCAATTCCCTGCTGCTGACGGCCAGATCGGCCTTTATTTGCAGCAGTTCTCCTTCCTGCGCGGCTTTTTTCCGGAGGTTTTGAACATTTTGCTCTTCCAGGGACTGAATATGGAACCGCGCGTTTTCGATTTGCAGTTTTAGGGCCACCAGTTCGGCCAGGATTTTATTTTCGCGGGCTTGTAGATCTGCGGGGGTAGCGGTGCTTTCCGCGTTGTGCCGGAGCGATGCTGAAACCAGGATGACACATAGTATCGCGGCCAGTAAATATTTAAAGATTAACTGTTTGTTGGAAGAAAATATCACTGCCGCCACTCCGTTCTCAATAATCACACATAGATTTCGGCCTCCCGGTTGTTTTCTCCTTTTCACAAGTAAAGCCGGGCAGTGGTGCCTTTCGTTTTTCAGGCCCCGCCACCCGGCTTTAAATGCAGCTAGACAACTGCTATTTTATTTAGAATTGATATAAATTTTACCGTCTTATATATTTGATTCTCCCTCGGGTACCTTTACCGTTGCGTTTTTACCGGTTTCAATAAACTTTTCAATATTAAGGCTGTTTGAATCTGTCAGGACCGGTACGCTGATGTTGATACCGTCTTCCACCTGTTGTGTTGATTGGCTTGAGATCGCCACATCGAATTCCATCGCTCCGGCTTTTTGGGCTGTGGCGGAAAAAGCCATGTTCTGGGTCATCTCTTCGTCTTTAACCGTCATGTCGCCCTCAAACGTTCCGTTAAAGGAGAGTCCGTCCGGTCCGGTAAACTTGAGTTCAAATGTATAGGCGCTGGTCAGGTTATCCGTTTTGCCGGCGGATTCCGAGTTGATATCAATCTGGCCGGTGAAGCCGGTTTCTGGTTTCAGGGCTATGGAAGCGTTAAAGTTGCTTTTGCCGCCCGGGATGATGGCGGTTTGATACTTAAGTTGGTTCACCTGAATAAACATGCCGACCATTTTAACCTGGTCTTCGGTGGGCCAGGCTCCGTTTTTAACGGCGTCGTCAATCCCTTTAATTATTTCGGCCTTCATTTGTTCCGGGCTGCCCATAACGCCGGTGGTGTCGCTTGCGGTGGTCAGGGTAACAATAATTTCGGCGAAGCGTTCTTTTTCATCCTTTACTTTTTGCATCACGGCGTTAATTGTGGCTATGAAACCGTCCTGGTCCAGCTCCAGCGTGACTGTGCCGCCCGAGGTGGAAAAATACTCCTCGGGTATGGCTTCCACGAAAAATTTGAGCAGGGCTTTGGATTCTTCGGTGATTTTGTCGTTCGGGTAATTGAGCATTGACGTCCAGATTTGGGTGAACAGCGGTTGTTCGAGCATTGAATCACTCAGGTAAAGGTATTCCGGTAATTGGTCCGGAATGTCCAGGTTGCTTTGGGGCGCCAGCTCTTGTAAAGCAGTGATAAAGCTTTTGGTAAAAATAAGCTTGTCGCCGGCCAGGTACGCTTGCCCCTGGTAAGTTTTGTTATTGTATTTTAAATTCAGGTCAAAAACGGACTTTTTGCCGGGTACGTCCAGTTTAATGTCGCAGTCTAAACTTGTGCCGACGGGGATCTTCACTTCCTTCAGGCTGTTGCCGCCGAATTTGTCCACCGTAAATGTCATAGTGCCGGACGACTGGTTGTAGAACTTCTGGTTGTGTTCAAAATTCATATTGTCAATGGCGGTCAGCACCAGGCCTTTGGGAGACGCGGCGGCGGCCAGGGCGGCAAAGGTAAAGCCAAAACACAAAATAACGGCTAGAATCGAGATCGCTAAAGTTTTTCTTTTCATTAACATCCACCTCATATTGATAGATTTGTTGGTTTTTTACTCAACCAACTTAATAATACCAGGAAAGCGGTGCGAAATAAACCGTCCTTTGGTCCCAATAATATAGGCCGGTGTATCGGATGAGTTTTTTTAGTTGCGTAAAGGGCCAAAAAAAGATATCTTTAAAGAAAAATCAATATGTTTTTTATGCACAACGGTTTTAACAAAATAATATTTTAACGGAGGGAATTGGCATCATGGCTAAAACCACTGAAGAAATTAAAGATGCGATGCTTAAAGAGGCTGTGGATGGTAAACTTAACTGTACCAGCGCCAGGCGGCTGGCTGAAGAACTGAGTGTTCCAACCGCTGAAATCGGGCGGCTGGCCAATGAACTGAAGATTAAAATATTCGGCTGTGAACTGGGCTGCTTTTAAATGATGTACGACGGGGGTTAAATAACCCGGTGACCGTGAGTGTAGATATTCATCCGCTGCCCCCGGGCGAACCCCACCACGGTAACGTTTAGCTGCCCGGCCAGTTCAAGGGCCAGATCGGTGGGGGCGGAACGGGAAACGATCAGCGGTATCCTCAACCGGGCGGTTTTGACCAGTATTTCCGAGGAAACCCGCCCCGAGAAAAGCAGCATTTTACCGTCACCGGATACTTTGTTCATCAGACACCAGCCCGCCAGCTTGTCCAGGGTATTATGCCGGCCCACATCTTCAAAAAAAGCCAGCAATGTCCTGCCGTCGCTGAGGGACGCCCCGTGGGCGCCGCCGGTGGCGGCGAATAATTCGCCCCGCTGCTCTGTTTCGGCCATCAGCCGGGTAATATCGCCGGTGGAGATACGCAGTTCCGAGTTCACCGGCTCAATGCCGGCATCGTTGACAAAATAAAATGAGGCCCGGCCCCGGCCGCAGCAGGACGCGATATGTCTTTTGAGGAAACCTGCCGCGGGCTGTGTCGGGTTGGATGTTTCCACCCAGGCCAGGCCGTCCTGCTCGTTTTGGGTAAAGCTGTTGACTTCACCGGCGGCGCGGATAATGCCTTCGGCGTACAGAAAACCGAAGCAAAGCTCCTCCAGGTGGGAGGGCGAACAGACCATGGTGACCAGTTCGTTGCCGTTGAGGTAGAGGGTGACGGCGGCTTCGTGTACCACCAGATCTTCCCGTTTGATGCGTTTCAAACCGGATATTTTTTCTACCATTACGGCATTTCTGTCATTCAAAACGGTTACCTCCAGTAGCTGCGGTTAACCAAATTGTAACGGGAAGGCCGGTACAAAGCAAGTCCGGACCTCCAACTTTAAATATTTTCAATTCTTGATAATACGTATTTATAGAGATATGCGTTCGAGGAGGTTTGCAAGTATGTTTAAGGTGGCGATATTAACCATGAGCGATAAGGGGTCCCGGGGTGAGCGAGAGGACCTCAGCGCCCAGGTAATCCGGGATTTGGTGCAGCAGCAGGGCTGGCATGTGGCTGATTACCGGCTTATATCCGATGATTATGAGGGCATTAAGGAAACCTTGATGGAAATGACGGACCGGGACAAGCATGACTTGATCGTGACCACCGGCGGTACCGGTCTAAGTCCCCGGGACAACACCCCCGAGGCCACCCGGGCTGTGATTGAGAGGGAAGTTCCCGGCCTGGCCGAAGCCATGCGGATGGAAAGCTTGAAAAAAACCAACCGGGCCATGCTATCCCGGGCGGTGGCCGGTATCCGGGGCCGCACTTTAATCGTTAACCTGCCGGGCAGCCCCAAGGGGGTAAGGGAATGCCTGGAAGCAATTATGCCGGTGCTGCCGCACGGACTGGAATTGCTTACCGGACGCGGCGGTGAATGCGGTTTAAATGTATAAAAATCCGGCTGTGGTGGGAAAATATTTCTAACAGCCCAATATATAATCGGACCTGAGATATAATTAGAAGGAGAAATTAAAAGCTAGAGCGGAATACTTTACACTAATAGCCCAATTATGGCTAATTTCCGCCTTTTATATACTTGCTTTTGATTTGCTCGTTCTATATTATATTACTTGAGTATTAGCACTCATTGCAGTCGAGTGCTAACAGCAAAATGATTATTTTAAACTTACCAAACATTTTTAAGGAGGGGTTTGTTTTGATCAGACCTTTGGGTGACCGCGTGGTTGTAAAGCCGCTGCCCGGTGAAGAAGTGACCAAGAGCGGTATTGTGCTTCCCGATACCGCGAAAGAAAAGCCCCAGGAAGGCGAAGTAGTGTCCGTGGGGTCGGGCAGGCTGCTGGATAGCGGCGAACGTGTGCCCATCGATTTAAAGGCGGGGGACAAGGTGTTGTTCTCCAAGTACGCCGGCAACGAGGTTAAAATTGACGACGTGGAATACCTGATTTTGCGTGAAATGGACATCTTGGGAGTAATCGAGTAAAAAACCATTTACCAGGGGAGGTAAATTTCAGTGGCAGGTAAAGATATTATTTTCCGTGAAGAAGCGCGGAAAGGCTTGGAGAAGGGCGTCAACGCCCTGGCTGATGCCGTAAAGGTAACGCTGGGTCCCAAGGGACGCAACGTTGTACTGGAGAAAAAGTTCGGTTCTCCCATGATTACCAACGACGGCGTGACCATCGCCAGGGAAATCGAGCTGGAAAACCCGTTTGAAAACATGGGCGCTCAGCTGGTTAAAGAAGTGGCCACCAAAACCAACGACGTGGCCGGTGACGGCACCACCACCGCCACCCTGCTGGCCCAGGCCATTGTGCGTGAAGGCCTGAAGAACGTGGCCGCCGGCGCCAATCCGATGATGATTAAGCGCGGTATTGAAAAGGCTGTGGAAAAGACCGTCGACGCCATTAAGGGCAGCGCCCAGACCGTGGAAAGCAAATCCGCCATCGCCCAGGTGGCTTCAATTTCCGCCAACGACGATTCCATCGGCAACCTCATTGCCGACGCCATGGAAAAAGTGGGCAAAGACGGCGTGATCACCGTTGAAGAATCCAAAGGTACCGGCACCACTCTGGAAGTGGTGGAAGGGATGAACTTCGACCGGGGTTATATCTCCCCGTACATGATTACCGACACTGATAAAATGGAAGCCAATTTGGACGATCCGTTTATCCTGATTACCGACCGCAAAATTTCCGCGGTGGCCGACATTTTGCCGGTACTGGAAAAGGTTGTGCAATCCGGACGGGCCATGGTTATTATCGCCGAGGACGTGGAAGGCGAAGCTCTGGCCACCCTGGTGCTGAACAAACTGCGCGGTACTTTCACCTGCGTGGCCGTCAAGGCGCCCGGCTTCGGCGACCGCCGCAAGGCCATGTTGCAGGATATCGCCATCCTCACCGGCGGCACCGTGATTTCCGAAGAGGTGGGCCTGAAGCTGGACAAGGCCGACATCACCATGCTGGGCCGTGCTTCCAAGGTGCGGGTCAAGAAAGAGGAGACCATCATCGTGGGCGGCGCCGGCAACGCCGACGACATTACCGCCCGGGTATCCCAGATTAAGAAACAAATTGAAGAAACCACCTCCGATTTCGACCGGGAGAAGCTGCAAGAGCGTCTGGCCAAGCTGGCCGGCGGCGTGGCGGTGATCCAGGTGGGTGCGGCTACCGAAACCGAACTGAAAGAGAAGAAGCTCCGCATTGAGGACGCTTTAAACGCCACCCGCGCAGCGGTGGAAGAGGGTATCGTTTCCGGTGGCGGTGTGGCTTACGTGCAGGCCATCCAGGCTCTGGACGGTTTTGAAGTGGCCGGTATGGACGAAAAGGTGGGTGTGGACATCATTCGCCGGTCCCTGGAAGAGCCGCTGCGGCAAATTGCCAACAACGCCGGCACCGAAGGCTCCGTGGTGGTTGAAAAAGTGCGCAACTCCGAGTCTGGCGTGGGCTTCAACGCCCTTAACGGCGAATACGTGAACATGATTGACGCCGGCATCGTAGACCCGGCCAAAGTGACCCGTTCCGCGCTGCAGAACGCGGCCAGCATCGCGGCCATGATTCTGACCACCGAAACCCTGGTGGCCGACAAGCCCGAAGAAGACAAGGGCGGCATGCCTCCGGGAATGGGCGGCATGGGCGGAATGGGCGGCATGATGTAAAAATGTAAACTTGATAGGAGGCCCCGCGATACATCTTCGCGGGGCTTTTATGTGTTTATCCGGTATGTCTGCCGGGCCGATGGATTGAAAAAAACTGTATCTAAGTATAAGGTTGGGTTTTACATCACTTAATGAATAAGTGATTGAGGGCAATGTGATATAATTATTTAAAACGGGTATATAGAATTTCATTATGGCCTTTCCACGGGTTTGTTGTTAAATGCAGAAAAGGAGGGGGGAAGCATGAACTTAGAAAGATTAAAAGTCTTTAGTACGGTGGCCAATCTTAAGAGTTTCACCCGGGCGGCTGAAAAGCTATATATGACTCAGCCCGCCATATCAAAAAATATAAAGCAGATTGAAGAGTTTTACGGAGTAGTCTTATTCCGCCGTGTTGGTAACCATATTGATTTAACAGAAGCGGGGAACAAACTGTTGCAGTTTGCTGATGACATTTTAAAACTGGCGGAAGAGGCCAAAGAAGCCTTAAATGAAGATAAACTGCAGGCTGAGGAGAGAATAGTTTTAAGTGTGGGTTCAACAGTGGGGGTTTATATTTTGCCTCTGGTGTTAAAAAAGTTTATTAAGAAGTATCCAAAAGTTCGATTTACCATTGAAATTAGTAACGCCCAAAAAGTTTTGGATAAATTTGCAGAAGGAACTATTGATATGGGTATTATAGGGGCGTTGGTACACAAGACCAGTTCAAATTGCCAGCCCTTTATTTCAGAAGAATTAAAATTAATCGTGGCTAATAACCATCCATGGAGCGCAGTAAATGAAATTTTGGTATCTGATTTAAAGGGTCAGTCTTTTTTTCTGCGTGAAAAAGGTTCAGGATTAAGGCATGTAATTGAGGAGAGGTTGAAAAAAGCCGGTTTTGAATTGGATAACGTTACAGAAATGCCAAATAACGAGGCCATTGTGAAACTGGTGGAGGCGGGACTGGGGATTTCCATAGTCTCTGAGTACGCTATTGCCGAAGATCTGGAATTAAACAGTATTAAAACAGTAGGAATTAAAGATCTCGATTTGCGCCGGTATTTTTACATGATATACCGGGAAGAAAAAATGCTTTCTAAGAATTTTAATAATTTTGTTAAATATTTAAGGGAGAATTCCAGCATGTAAATTTAGATAATAATACCATAATTAGCTTTAAGGGCACGTATAACAACTATATGTGCTTTTTATATTTAAATGGCGAAGGTAAGGGGAAAAGAAAAGTACAAGAAAAGCGTGCTGAATGAGCACGCTTTTCTTTTGTGCGCCCGGCATGGGCGCAGTCTAACGGGTGCAAGTCCCGAGTGCGGGTTGATAGTGCCAAGCACATAGCCAAGGGCAAGGGTGTCCATCGCGAGGTGGAATCTGAAGGAAGCCGGAGGCAAACTTCTGGCCTGACGAACAGGAATCACATCAGGCATATGTAAGCTGGGTAAGGTTGCAAAACGAACTGAAGCCCTAAACTATTCGGAAGCTTACGATGTAAATGTGGCAGGTAGATGGAAGGAAAGACTGCGTTCTTACCCGGGGAGGTCTCACGGACGGGCGGAAACAGAGTAAGAAGCCCGGTTGAAACAAGATTTATCGTGAGAAGTCAGCAGAGGCCATAGTACGGAGGCAGCGCGAAGCCGAAGGAAGGGCCGAACCAGAGGAGGTGTGGGTCAATGAAAGTTACTGAAAGTGATAACACAAAGCACAGACAACTTCGGAAAGAATGCTATCTGCAAAGTTTATCTGCGGAACAGAGAGAGTATGCAGAAGCGTGCGGGTCACCAAAGATGACTGAAACCGACAACACCAACACAGCCGAGCAGAGGGAAGGCTTGCTGGAGCAAATCCTAAACAGAGACAATCTGAACCGTGCCTACAAACAAGTAAAGAGGAACAAAGGTGCGGGTGGAATTGATGGAATGCAGGTAGATGAACTTCTGCCCTTCTTGAAAGACCACAAGGAAGAACTTTTGCAATCCCTCCGGGACGGCAAATACCGTCCCCAACCCGTACGCAGGGTAGAGATACCTAAAGAGAACGGGAAAACCAGAAAATTGGGGATACCGACCGTCGTGGACAGGTTTATCCAACAAGCGATATGCCAAGTCCTAAGTCCAATCTTTGAAAAGCAATTTTCAGAAAACAGCTTTGGATTCAGACCGAAGAGGAGCGCCCATGATGCGCTTAAAAGATGCCAGACCAATATTACAGAAGGCTACAAAAATGTAGTCGATATGGACTTGGAAAAGTATTTTGATACGGTCAACCAGAGCAAGCTCATCCAGATACTATCGGAAACGATAAAGGACGGACGGGTAATTTCGCTCATACATAAATTCCTGCGAGCAGGAGTTATGGAGGGCGGGATGTTTGAAAACAGCCCGGAAGGAGTACCGCAAGGCGGTCCCCTAAGTCCACTGCTTGGAAACATCATGCTGAATGAAGGTGACCATGAACTGGAAAAGCGTGGACACCGCTTTGTACGCTACGCCGATGACCTGTTGATTTTCTGCAAAAGCAAGAAAGCAGCCAGACGTACACTGAACCACATCCTCCCATACATCGAAGGTAAGCTATTCTTGAGAGTGAATCGGGAGAAGACGCAGGTGGCGTACGTAAGCAAGGTCAAATATCTGGGGTACAGTTTCTACATCCGCAAAGGAGAAGGAAGGCTTAGGATACATCCCAAGAGTGCCCAGAAATTCAAAGACAAAATCCGAGAAATCACAGGACGCAGTAACGGGATGGGCATTGAGGCCAGGAAAATCCGGCTAAACCAAGTAATTCGCGGCTGGATGAATTACTTCAAACTAGCAGATGCCAAGAACCTGATACAAGGACTGGATGAATGGATAAGAAGTCGCATACGAATGGTAACCTGGAAACGATGGAAAAGAGTGCGTACACGTTTTGAGAACCTCAAACGTGCAGGAATTAAGGAAGAACAGGCCTGGATGTGGGCAAATACAAGAAAAGGCTATTGGCGTACTGCCCATAGTCCAATCTTAGCAAGAGCCCTATCCAACGAGAGGTTCAAGCGTGGCGGATACCTCAGTTTGATGGAATGTTACTCTGCGAGTAATGTGTAAACTTTGGAAGCGCCGTATACCGAACGGTACGTACGGTGCTGTGGGAGGTCGGCTATCCAACTAATGGATAGCCTCCTACCCGATTAATCAGCAGTAAAGCCTTGTAGACCTGGTGATTATGTTGCCATTCCATACGGGAATAATGTTATTCCAGGGAGTAATTTGAATAAAGCATACCGGTATGTTAAGTTGGTTTTAAGTTCAAGTTAGTACAAGTACAAGCATTAGTACAAGTGCAAATAATGTTTTATTTAAATGTTAAATTAAGTAAAAGTTAAAATTAAGGGGTGATGTTTATAGTTATTATGCAGCCAATGTTTTTGGTGAGATATGTATGTTTTACCTGGCAGTTAAATAGTTGTTTTAATTAAATGCAAATTTTTATTTGGCTAAATTAGGAGGTAAATGATATGGCTATGAAGTTAAAAGAGAAACCAATCTTTGTCATTGGAAATGAAAGATCCGGTACTACATTGGTAATGGTAATGTTGGGGCAACACTCCCGCATTGCCGTGCCTGAAGTAGGCTGGTTGTTTCCCCGGTTTTATCCTTATCTTTACACGTATGGTGATTTGAATGATGAAAAAAACCTTAGGACCCTTGCTGATGAAATGCTATTTGGCCTTAACCGTCATCTTTGGGGTATGGATCTCAACCCCAGAACCGCAGTGGATGAACTGCTGGCCGAAGCTAAAGAAAAAAGTTTTGCCGGTGTTTACTGTGCCATGCATGAGATGTTCGCCCGTAAGAACGGAAACAAGCCGCGCTGGGGACAAAAGACTCCACATAACCTCTATTTTGTCGGCCCGATCAAGGAATGTTTTCCCGATGCCCAGTTTATTTACATTGTAAGAGATGGCCGCGATGCCAGTGTGGATTATCTGGAATCTTCTTTTGGCCCGGCTAACATTTTCTGTGCGGCGGAAAATTGGAAAATGACCTGGAATGCTGTAAAACCATGGCGTGAAAAACTCAGTTCCGCAGAATGGATGGATATCACCTATGAAGATCTGGTCTGCAAACCTAAAGAGGTATTAGAAAAAATTTGCGATTTCATTGGCGAAGAGTTTGAAGCCGCCATGCTGGACTTCTGGAAAGGCGATATTGGCCAAAAGCGGGGCACCACCCGTGATCATAAACCATTGGGCCATGCCGTAAGCGATAGATACATTGGCATTTATAAAGAACTGCTCAGTATCAGGGATCAACGCATCTTTGCGTCTGTTGCGGGTAAGGAATTGGCGGAGGCCGGTTACGAAAACGATGTTGAGCCCCTGGAGTTTACTTCCGAGGACGAAGCCCGCTGGAGAGAGTTTGATGGCCGCATCAGGGCCGCATTGCTGGACGCCCCTGAAGGACACATCCTGTTTGAAAGTTATCGCGACTGGCTGGTGGATCAACGCGAGGCCAGAAAAAGGGAAGGTATCTGGAGTGAAGCGGATATTCCCAAAGACATGTTCCCCCTTGGTCATTCCCATGAAGAACTTATTGTTGGGTTTAGGGCCTGGAAAAAATGGAAAGACCATTTCAACATTAAGAGGCAGTATACAGCCAAGGGCATCGTATTCTAAAGATTTATCCTCATTCTGATGGCGCGTCCAATGTGAAAATCGTTAATTAAAGGGGGAGAAAAATGGATACTGCTAAAATGCCCAAAATAATGGTGGGGCCGCTGCTGCTGTTAATTGCTTTAATGATCCCTTTTTTCGGTGAATCAATAACAGCCAGGCTGGGCTTTGGCATACTTTTTTGGATGGTCTACTGGTGGGTAACCGCAGTTGTGGATATGAAAATTACCTGCCTGGTGCCATTGATCGTGGTGGCTTTTTACCCGTTTATACCGCGTGAGGACGCGTTAAAACTGTATATGCACCAGGACTTGTTTCTTATTATAGGCGCATCTTTAATCACTTGTGCCTGGGTTAAATGGGATTTAGCCAAAAGGGTATCGCTTAATTTCCTGGGTTTTTTTAGCAACGACACCCGGGTGCAGGCTGTAGGCTGGTTTTGGCTGTGCGGTATAGCCAGCTTCGTTATGGGGAACACACCGGTAGGTGCAATTTTTGCGCCTATTGCCGTTGCGGCGCTCTTTTACGCGGGCTATAAGACCTTCCAGCAAAGATACGACAGCAAAGCCGCGTCTAATGTTCTTGTAGCGGTAGCCTGGGGCGCCTCTATCGGCGGAATGGTGACCCCCCTGGGCGGCGGTCAGGCATTGGTCACCTGGGGCTTCCTTAATGAATATTTGGGAAGAGAAGTGTTTTTCCTGGACTGGACCGCGAGAATGCTCCCCATCTCTCTTCTGGTTATGGCAGCGGTATCGTTGGTTCTTTATTATGTCATGAAGCCGGATCCTGAAGAAGTGCGCTTTAAAGGTACCCGAGATTTCTACAGGCAAGAACTTAAGCAAATGGGTCCCATGAGCTTTGAAGAAAAATTTTCCGGCTATGGCTTTCTACTAATTATTGTGCTGGCTATTACTCGTCCTTTGTACGCAGATGTTTTAACGGGTCCCTGGTTTCAATGGCTGCATCCCGCGCACATGTTTTTCATTTTTGCCATGCTGCTGTTCGTGGTTCCCTCTAAAAAAGAGGGAGAAGCGCTGCTTACTATTCCAACCGTAGTGCAATATTTTCCGGTTGCTATATTGTTTATCTGGCCCGGGGCTATTGCTTTGGGAAGGGTAATATCTAAAACCGGCGCTGACGTGGTTTTTGCCGGATGGCTCCAACCTTTGATTGATGCGGGTACTATCCCGGCAATAATTGGTATTAGCGCAGGTTCTACATTTTTATCGCAATTTATATCTGATACGGCGGCGGCAGGCGTACTAATCCCCCTTGCGATTGAAGCGTTTAATAATTGGGCCGGTTTAGAAAAGGGCTCCGTAGCTTTTGTATGGATTGCCGGCGCTTCATTGAGCTGGAGCTTTGCAGTGGTATCCGCTACCGGCGCCCAGGCCATAGTGGCCGGATTTGGTTCAAACATTAAGCGGATGTTCTACTACGGCATGCTGGTAGCCGTTGTTTCCTCCATAGTAACCATACTGTATTTCGTAATCACGGTTGGCATATTGAAGTTACCTTTCTACACTATGCCGCCAGGATTATAATTATTTGAAGCGAATATCTAATTTAGTTATCTGGTTATCAGGTCATCTAACTCCTTTTCCATAAACTACCCTTTAAAAATGGTAAACTGAGGTTGTATTTATGCCCGAAAGGTTGACTACCCTATCGGGCAATATTTTTTAAGCTTTTAATAATCTGTTAGAGGTGTTATGCATGGAACAGTCAAGCAAGAAAACACAAGTACAACGTCCGCCGCGTAACTGGGTGCGGCCGGCGGCAGCAGCCGGCTTTTTGATGGTGTTCTTTATAACGGCATGGCTGCCCGGAGGGTTTTTTTCCCACGACGTACTGGAATGGGTACAAAACTACGCCCCTGTAGGAGGCAATATTTATCTTTCGGCTTTGTTGGCCGGCATTCCGATATTCACCATGTTCCTTCTGCTGGGCGGTTTAAAAAAACCGGCTCATGTATCGGCCATAATTTCCCTGACCGCAACATTAGTGGTTGCTGTAATGGTCTGGAAAATGCCTGTGGGGCTTGCTTTCAATAGTACCATGCTGGGAATGCTGGTGGCGGTGTTCCCAATTTTATGGACTCTGTCCAGCGCGGTATGGATTTTTAATATGACCGTTGAAAGCGGTTATTTTGAAGTAGTCAAGAGCTCACTGGGCTACGTCAGCAGGGACCGGCGGATTCAGACTTTGCTGGTGGGTTTTGGTTTTACGACCCTGCTTGAAGGTATTGCTGCCTTTGGGGCGCCAATCGCGATAGTTACCGCGATGTTGCTGGGGTTCGGGTTTCCGCCCTTAACAGCCGCCACGGTGGCGCTTCTGGCGGATACAACGCCCAGTGTTTGGGGTACTCAGGGCATGCCCGTGGTAGTGCTCAGTTCGGTAACAGATTTGAATATTAATGAGCTTTCGGCTGTGTCGGGGATGCAGGCCCCGGTACTGACAGCCTTTTTCCCTGCCGCGCTGGTCATTTTAATTGCGGGGTGGAAAGGATTTAAGGAGATCTGGCCTTTAACTATTACAGTGGGATTCAGTTATGCTATTGTCGGTATGCTGGCATCCAAATCGGGTCCATATATTGTTGGCATTTCGGCCTCCCTGGCGTCAATTATGACCATATTGTTTGTGCTGCGGTTCTGGCGCCCTAAAACAACCTGGCTTTTCCCGGGTGAAGAGAAGATATTCATTGATAACGGCCCGGAAAACAGAGTTCCCGCCCGGAAAATTATTCGTGCCTGGTCGCCTTACCTGTTATTGATTGGCGTTATCGGGCTGGTGACCGGTACACCGCTGAAGCAATGGCTTACCGCCATTAGTACCGTAAATATTGAATGGCCCGGCTTGCACAATGTGGTTTGGAAACTGGCCCCTGTTGTACCGCACGCCGAGCCTTACGCCGCTGTTTACAGCCAGCCCGTACTGGTGGTGGGGGGGTCGCTGGTATTCCTGGCCGGAGTAATTTCAGTGTTTGTACTGGGCATTAAACCGGCCCAAGCGGCGCGGATCTATATTGCCACCCTCAATAAACTAGTGCTGCCGGGCGTGACAATTGTCAGCATTTTGGGTATTGCCTATCTAATGAATTATGCCGCCATGACCTACACCATTGGGCTGGCTTTTGCCGCCACCGGTTTTCTGTTTCCTGTGGCCGTGGCTCTGATGGGTATGCTGGGGTGCACGCTGGCCGGCAGTGTTGCGGCTTCTAATGCCTTGTTCGGCAACCTGTCGGTGGTCAGCGGCGCCCAGTTGGGTATCGACCCGGTATTTTCGGCCGGAACCCTGGCGTCAGGTGGAACCATGGGTAAAGCCATTGCTTTTCAGGATTTGGTCATTGCCAGTGCAACCCTGAATAAGCCGGGCATTGAAGGGGAATTATTACGCCGGGTCTTCGGCATTAGTTTAATATTTGTCCTGTTGCTTGGCGTCCTGGCAATGCTGCAGCTGCACGTTTTTTAACAAACAGAAGATGTTTCCGTCAGTAAAAACAAAACCGTGGTCTTTACCGGGGGCTAAAATATTGGATATAATTAACTCTATTACAATGGCAGAGAGGTTTTTAAAGGATTGTCAAATAATTGTGTAGAAATGATATATTTCCATGTGTCGAATCGTGCTTGCAGAATTTGGTATGGCGGCAGGTTGGATGTGGCAATAATATCAATATGCAGAAGAGAAGGGAGCCCCTTGTATGACCGACCCCAAAGCAGTATCGACCAACTTTATTAAAAACATCATCAATGAGCATATGCAAACGAACAGGTTCGACAACCGGGTACACACCAGGTTTCCGCCCGAACCGAACGGCTACCTGCACATCGGCCATGCCAAATCAATCTGCATTAATTTCGGTATTGCCGCTGATTACGCGGGTTTGTGCAATATGCGGTTTGACGACACCAACCCCACCAAGGAAGACGTGGAATACGTAGAATCAATCCTGGCGGATGTCCGGTGGCTTGGATTTGACTGGCAGGACCGGCTGTTTTACGCCTCGGATTATTTTGAAGAGTTATATGCATGTGCTGTCCGGTTGATCAAAAGCGGTAAAGCTTATGTTTGCGACCTGAACGCCGATGAAATCAGGGAATACCGGGGCACGTTGACGAAGCCGGGCAAGGAGAGCCCTTACCGCGACCGCTCTGTGGAGGAGAACCTGGATTTGTTCCGCCGGATGCGGGAGGGCGAGTTTGCGGACGGCGCCCGGGTGCTGCGGGCTAAAATCGATATGGCTTCGCCCAACCTGAATATGCGGGACCCAGTGCTGTACCGGATTCAGCATTCCTCGCACCACCGGACCGGTGATAAGTGGTGTATTTACCCCATGTATGATTACGCCCATCCGATATCCGATTCCCTGGAGCGGATCACTCATTCCATCTGCACCCTGGAATTTGAGGACCACCGGCCGTTATATGACTGGTTGCTGGACGAGCTGGGGGTCTATCATCCTCAGCAGATTGAGTTTGCCCGGCTGAACCTCAGCCACACCGTAATGAGCAAGCGCAAGCTGCGTTTACTGGTGGAAGGCGGTTATGTAAAGGGGTGGGACGACCCACGCATGCCCACCATATCCGGACTGCGCCGGCGCGGGTATACACCCGGGTCGATTAAGGATTTTTGCGACCGCATCGGAGTGGCCAAGGCCAACAGCTTTGTGGACATCGCCATGCTGGAACACTGTATCAGGGAAGACTTGTTTTTAAAAGCTCCCCGGGTGATGGCCGTACTGAGGCCCCTGCGGGTGGTAATTAATAATTATCCCGAGGGCGCCGTGGAGATGCTGGACGCCGAATACAATGCGGAAAACCCGGCCCTGGGCTCCCGGCAGATGCCCTTTTCCCGGGTGGTGTACATTGAACGGGACGACTTTATGGAGGACCCGCCCAAAAAATTCTTCCGCCTGGCCCCGGGCCGGGAGGTGCGCCTGAAGCACGCCTATATTATCAAGTGCGAGCGGGTGGTCAAGGACGAGCAAACCGGTGAAATAATCGAGTTGCGCTGCACGTACGACCCCGACACCAAGAGCGGCATGTCTCCGGACACCCGCAAAGTAAAAGGGACGCTGCACTGGGTGTCGGCGGAGCACGGGGTCAAGGCCGAGGTCCGGCTGTACGACCACCTGTTCCTGAAAGAAAATCCCGAAGAGGACGACGATTTCACCGACAACCTGAATCCCAATTCCCTGGAAGTGCTCGCCGGGTGCATGCTGGAGCCTGTCATGGCCGGCGCTGAACCGGGCGCCAGGTACCAGTTTTTGCGGCAGGGCTATTTCCATGTCGACCCGGTGGATTCCAAGCCGGGCGCGCCGGTGTTCAACCGGATTGTGTCGTTAAAGGACTCCTGGGCTAAGATCCAAAAAAGCGGCGGTTAATAATGCCGCGGCGGCAAGGGGCATTATTGGCGCTGAATAAGCAAATAATAGCTTTAAAATCTTAATTGGCGGATGTGATGTAATGCCGGTATTTGAATATACGGATCAGCTGATCGGTAATACGCCTTTATTTGTTTTAAAGCGGTTCGGCGCGGGTTTGCCGGGCCGCGTGATGGCTAAACTGGAGTTTTTCAACCCCGGCGGCAGTGTGAAGGATAGGATTGCCGTCGCCATGATCGAGCATGCGGAAAAAAGCGGCATTCTGCGGGAGGGCGGGGTGATAATCGAGCCCACCAGCGGGAATACCGGTATTGGTTTGGCCATGGTCTGTGCCACCCATGGTTACCGGTGCGTTCTCACCATGCCCGAAACCATGAGCCTGGAGCGGCGCAATCTGCTAAAGGCGCTCGGGGCGGAGATTATTCTTACACCGGGCGCCGAAGGCATGTCCGGGGCGGTGCGCCGGGCGGAGGAACTGGCTGCGGAAATTCCCGGGGCGATAATTACCGGGCAGTTTGTCAATCCGGAAAACCCCGCCGCCCACCGGCGCACCACTGCCGAGGAGATCTGGCGCGACACCGGCGGCGCGGTGGATATCCTGGTGGCGGGAGTCGGCACCGGCGGCACCATTACCGGTATCGGTGAGGTACTCAAGGAGAGAAAGCCCGGCGTCCGGGTGGTGGCCGTGGAACCGGCGGGTTCGCCGGTGCTGTCCGGCGGCAAGCCAGGGACGCATAAAATCCAGGGCATCGGCGCGGGCTTCGTGCCGTCGGTATTGAACAGGGAGATCCTGGACGAGATTATTCAGGTTGCCGATGAACAGGCTATTGAAGCCGCCCGGCGGCTGGCCCGGGAGGAAGGCCTGCTGGTGGGCATATCGTCGGGCGCCGCGGCGCACGCCGCCCTGGAAGTGGCCGGGCGGGAGGAGAACCGTGACCGCATAGTGGTGGTTATTTTTCCGGATACCGGCGAGCGGTACCTGTCGGCGGGGTTGTATCAGTAACAGTCGAAAGTTAAAAGTCGAAAGTCAAAAGTCGAAAGTCTGAACGAGTTGACAGAGTAACCGCGTTACGATTAGATTTTAATCAATCAGCTAATTTACGAGGTGAAAACCGCAAAATGGCGCAGCCGGCGTTAAATCCCCATCTGGCGGTTGTTTTAAGCGTACTTGCAGTATCATTCGGATCAATTTTTATAAAAGCCGCCGATGCGCCTCCGCTGATTGTGGCCGTTTACCGGCTGGGTTTTACCGTACTTTTGCTGGCGCCCGTCACCCTGGCCACCGGTTGGCAGGAACTGCGCACCATGAACCGGCGGGATTTCTCGCTGGCCTGCGGGGCCGGTTTGCTTCTGGCGCTGCATTTTGCCACCTGGATTACCTCGCTAAGTTATACTTCCATTGCCAGTTCCACGGTGCTGGTGAATATGCACCCCCTTTTTGCCATTGCCGGAGGATATCTGTTTTTTCAAGAAAAGAGCAGTGCCCGGGGAATGATTGGGGCGGCTATGGCACTGGCCGGAAGCATAGTGATCGGTTTTGGCGATTTCAGCGTGGGCGGCCGGGCGCTTTACGGTGATTTCCTCGCCTTTGCCGGGGCGTTCTTTGTGGCCGGTTATATGCTGGTGGGCCGCAACGTCCGGAGCCGGTTATCTCTTTTCCCATACATAATTGTGGTTTACAGTGTCGCCATGGTATTGCTTATCCTTGGCGCACTGGCGCTGCGGCTGCCGTTTTACCCGTACCCGCCGGTAACCTGGCTGATGTTCCTGCTGCTGGCCGTGTTCCCTACCATTTTGGGCCACACCGTCTTTAACTGGGCGTTGCGTTATGTTAACGCGTCCGCGGTTTCGGTCAGTATTTTGGGTGAGCCGGTGGGAGCTTCAATTTTGGCCTATTTCTTTTTTCAGCAGGTCCCCACGGCGGCCCAGGTTATGGGCGGCCTGCTGATTATTGGCGGGCTGGCGGTATTTATCTTCTCAAGTACTGCTAAAAAACGTTAAAATTATTGTTCCGGGAAGGGGAAATTACAATGCGGGCCTGGATGTTTCAAACCTGTAACGGCTGGATGACGGCCGTATATTCGGATTTTGGCCTGACCGACCTGACTTTTCCTGAAGCGGACAAGAGTATTTGCGACCGCAAGTTATTTGAGCTTGCTCAAAAGGGCTACGTCAACCGTCCGCCCGGCCCGGAGGATGATCTGTATCATCTGAAGGAAGCGCTGAACGAGTATTTTTCAGGCCGGCGCGAAACACTGGATTTTGCCGTGGACTGGTCCATATACACGCCATTTCAACGGGATGTTTTAAAAGTGGTCCGGGAAATTCCCCGGGGCACGCTGCTTACTTACGGGCAAACAGCCGCCTTGGCGGGTTACCCCCGGGCGGCCAGGGCGGCGGGCGGCGCGCTTCGCGCCAACCGGGTGCCGCTGGTGATCCCCTGTCACCGGGTGGTGCAAAGCGATGGCTCACCAGGGGGTTTTGGCGGCCGCCCCTGGATCAAGATTGGGCTGTTGGCTCTGGAAGGGGTCGAACCGGATCCCAACGGGCGGTATAGATTAAAAGCAGGAGTGAGAATTCAGGAGTCAGGAGTCAGACACCCACGCCGCTAATCACCAGCCAAGTGTGCAAAATTTGAATTAATGTTTAAGAAATAACAAATAAATTCCAGATATCTGCACATTAATTAAAAAATTGCACAATTTAAACTGGATATCTAGTCATTTACCCAAGAAAATTGCGCATTAGTTGAAATTTTGCACATTTAATAGTATAAGAAAGCGGCACATGACAGATACATCTGTATAATGGTTATGCTTCAGATAAAAAAGTATTTTTTACCGGGGTAAAATTAATGTCCAGGAATTTGATAAACAAGCAGACGGTGCTGCAGGGGGCGCTTTTCCTTACCGCGGCAATGATCATAATCAGGATCCTGGGGGCTCTGTATCGGGTGCCCCTGGGGCGCATGCTTGGTGATTTGGGCCTGGGCATTTACGCCGCGCCCAACCAGTTTTACCTGCTCTTTTTTACGCTGTCCTCGGCAGGCATCCCGGTGGCCCTGGGTGGACTGATCTCGGAAAAAATGGCCATTGGCCATTACCGGGATGCCCTGCGCACATTCCGCATCGCCCGCAACGCAATGGTCGTGCTGGGTCTTTTCTTTTCCCTGCTGCTGTTTAGCGGCGCCGGGTGGCTGGTCAGGTCCGGAGTGGTGCCCAACCCGGATGTCATCCTGGGGTTGAAGGCGATATCACCGGTAATATTTTTCGCCGCCGTAACCGCCGCTTACCGGGGGTTTTTTCAAGGGCTGCAGAATATGCAGGCGGTGGCCTATTCCCAGGTTATGGACCAGTTTATGCTGGTGGCCGGCACCTTGCTGTTCAGCTATCTGCTGCTACCCCAGGGGCTGGTTGTGGCCGCCGCCGGGGCCAATTTGGGCGCCCTGCCCGGGGCGGCTGCGGCCACGCTGCTGCTGGTTTATCTGTACCGGACCCGGCGCGGGGAATTAATCGACCTGGCCGGCATGGATACTTCGGGAGTCCGGGAGCGGACGCTGGTCATACTGAAGCGGATTTTCAGTACGGCGATACCGGTTTCCTTTGCCGGCGTGGCCATGTCCATAACGCACATCATCGATTATAAGCTGATCCTGGAACGGCTGCAATTGGTAGGGTATTCCATGGACGAAGCCGTGGCTCTGTATGGTCAGTTTAATCAGATGGCCATGTCCTTTATCAACATCGCCATTGCCTTGGCCCTGGCCCTAGGGGCCAGCCTGGTGCCGGCAGTAGCGGAAGCCATGGCTTTGAACAATAAAGAAAGGATTAAAACTCAACTTTCCCAGGCCGTGCACCTGGCGCTGGTGTTCGCCCTGCCTGCCGCCGCCGGCCTGTTCCTGCTGGCCCATCAATTAACTCTGCTGGTGTTTGCCGAAGAATCGGCCGGTGTACCGCTGGCCGCGCTTTCCGCCGCCGTGATTTTCTGGTCGGTGCACCTGGTAACCACCGGCGCGCTGCAGGGGATGGGCAAACCCGGCATCCCGGTGCGCAACCTGGTGGTGGGGATTGTCATTAAAATATTAATTACCTATTACTTTACTCCCACAGCTCTGGGTATCCAGGCGGCGGCCCTGGGTACGGTGGCGATATTCCTCATTTCGTCGCTGCTGAATATAGTTTATCTGACCCGCCTGATTGGGTTTGAGTTCAGTTTTTCCAATTCACTGCTGAAACCGGTTGTGGCCGCGGCGCTGATGTCGGTCTGCGTTCTGGCCGTATACAGGGGGGCTTTAATTCAACTGGGGGGCAATAACTGGCCGACGCTGCTGGCGGTGTGCGCGGGAATGGTGGTATATCCGGCGGCGCTGGTGGCGGTGGGGGGCATCAGATCCGACGATGTGCGGCGTTTGCCGGTAATCGGCGGGCGCGCTGCGGCTATTCTGGAAAAACTGGGCAGATAAAATAATTTTCCACGTAAAGAAACCCCTCCCTGACGGAAGGGGTTTCTTTATATAATGGGCCCGCAACGACCTTTTGATGGGCCGGGATGACGACCCGGTTAAAGGTGCGTACCCTGCCCGGTACTGCGGACCCGATGATTGTAGTATTACCTTTAATACGGGAAATATAATGCCAAATATTTTGCTGCAGTTACATAATTTGCTGTGGAACGCACGCGGCCAGTTAACCCGGGAACATCCTTTTTTTAATACTATCCAGCGGTTTTGGAACCCTTGACAACAACATGTAATACATTTAATATATAAGATGCGTTTTAATTCTGTGAATACATGCCGGCGTGGCTCAGGGGCAGAGCAGCGCACTCGTAATGCGCAGGTCGTCGGTTCAAATCCGACCGCCGGCTCCAATATTAGCAAGGCTTCCGGGTTTTTCTCCGGAGGCTATTTTCTTTAAGTAGCCGAATCGTTGCCCAAACTTGCCAGCATAGTCTAAAAACACATGAACATATGTCCTAGGTGATTCTTATACTGCTAAAGGAAACCGGGGAGATCTTGGAAAACACGAAAAAGCTGCGTAGTGTGGATTTGGAAAAGGCGGAAAAAGACGCGATGTTTGACGGCTATTTCTGTATGACAGCAATATGTTATAATAGTTTTAAGCAGCCGTAGTATAATGGAAAAGGGAGTTGATGAATATGTCTCCAGAATTGCAATCCCGGCGCATAAGAGCTTTAAAGCTTGCCAATGCTGTAAATAAAATAGAAGGTGTTCCTGTAACATCTCATGCGAAAAAGCTTTCAGACCAATGGGTGCGAGGAGAAATTTCAGGTACAGAAATGAAAGCCGAGCTTGTTGCAAAGCATAGGCGTCGGCTATAAGGTACACCTATGAATGATCCTTTTTATGAAGGAAGCTCTGCTCTACGCAACTTGTTGAATATCCACTGGGAGAAATTAAGCCGCAAAGAATTTGCTGTTCAGATCTCCAGGACGTTCCCGTTATTGTGGCAGATACATCACTTCCGTGAAGGAAACATTACAAGCCAATAACACATGAATATAGAGCCGACGATAATGAAAAA
This sequence comes from Bacillota bacterium, assembly GCA_023439185.1. Classification (GTDB taxonomy): domain Bacteria; phylum Bacillota; class Desulfotomaculia; order Desulfotomaculales; family Desulfallaceae; genus BRH-c8a. The sequence goes on from JAEXOR010000052.1 coordinate 36,597, forward strand.
GCCTGATAGATTCAAAACCAGTATTTGCATGCAATTGCGACACTGGTTTTTGTTTTGGTATTATTTATGATAATTAATCTTGTATGACAACTAACACCGTCTATTGCTGTACGTTACAGGCCGTGATTGAAGTGGAAGGTGCCATTAAAATACACTAAAGCATATCCTTGCATATATTGAAAGGAATGCCGCTTCTCCAGGGAGGGGTGAAAAAATGAAAGGCATTGATTGCGCAACTCCGATTACCGAAACGGTCGCTGAAGCCCTTGCTGCCGCCGGCGTCAAATTTGTATGCCGCTATCTTGTGCCGGACACGCCTGCATATAAATGGAAACGTTTAACCAGGCAAGAGGCGGAGATCATTACCAATGCCGGTATGATGGTGGTAAGTATTTTTGAGACTACGGCAAACAGGCCGGCGGGGGGCGCGAATGCAGGTAAAACCGATGGTTTACTGGTGCTTCAAGAAGCATCGGCCATTGGACAGCCGAAGGGCACGGCCATATATTTTGCCGTGGACTATGACGCGCAACAGGAGGATTATTCAGCAATTGAGGAATATTTGAGATCAACGGGCAACGTTTTGGTTGATTACGCGGTAGGGGTTTACGGTTCCTATGCAGTTGTTGAAGAGATGGCCCGGAGAAAGGCGGCCATACACTTTTGGCAAACCTATGCCTGGTCCGGTGGTAAAAAGAGTTCCAACGCCAATATTTATCAGTACAAGAACGACCAGCCTCTTGCGGGGATTCAGGTAGACCTTAACGATTCCAGCGGCAACGAAGGTTGGTGGAGCACTAAAGATGAGGAGACTGATACAGCCATATTTAAAGACATTGCAGGCCATTGGGCCAGAGGCGATATCGAGTGGTTGGCCGAACGTGGTCTGGTGGCAAAGGCGGAGCATTTCAGGCCCGATGATCAAGCTACCCGGGCGGAAACAGCGGCGTTTGTCAGGCGGGGAATTGAGTATGCGATTAACGAAGCGATAAAAATACAAAAATAAGCAAACCCCGGTCACTGCCAATTGTTTTGGATATTTCTTCGGCTTTCATTAATGTTCCACCCTCTAGTAAAATTATAGGGGATTACTGAACATGTTTCATTATAAAGTTATTGGGGCTATTTGCCATAGAACGACTGTATTTGCGGTAAACGGGTTGTTTACTAATTTTCTTGAAAGGTAAAATGAATTTTGTAAAGAATGTAACAGGAAAGGCGCTTATAATGAGGTGTTCATTATACCAATGTTAGAAAAAGAGTTGAACCATTTAAAATTATCTGATTTTCTTGATTTTTTACATAACGGCGTACTGATTATTGATAGGGATTGCCGCATTTTGTTCTTCAATCGAGCAGCCTGTAAAATTTTGAATGTGGATAGAAGCGTCGTTATAGGCAAACCTGTTCTGGATGCGCTGCCAAACAGCGAATTGATTAACGTAATAAAAAACGGGGAACCCCAGATCGGTATTAAATATAGCTGGGGCGATACAGTTGTTGTTTCCAATCATACGCCAATAATTATTAAGCAAAAAGTTGTAGCGGCAGTGTCAATTTTTCAAGACATTTCGGATTTTGAAAAAGTTTCACACCAGCTGCGCACTGTTCAGGAACTGGCGGCGGAACTCAACGCCATTTTTGAACATTCCTATGATGGTATTTATGTTACTGACGCGACAGGAAAGACTATGCGGGTGAATCAATCATATCAGCGTATTACCGGTCTTTCTTTGGAGCAATTAATTGGTAAAAATATAAAAGATATTGTAAGTCAGGGATTAATAAGTGAATCGATAACATTTAAAATTTTAAAAGAAAAAAAGCCTTTAACCATTAAACAAACTATCAGCACCGGAAAGGAGATTCTGGTTACAGGCGTTCCAATTATAAACAATCAGGGTGACATCATCAGAGTGGTAACTAACGTTCGTGACATGACGGAATTAAATAATTTGCAAAAAAAGTTGAATCAATCCCTGAAGCTAAAGGCGCACTATGAAAAAGAATTATCCCAGTTAAAGAAGAAATATGAAGGGGACAAAAAAATAATCGCTCAAAGTAAGCTAATGCACAATATCTTGGATTTAGCCTATCGATTGGCAAAGACGGACGTCAGCGTTTTAATTACAGGCGAATCGGGAGTCGGCAAAGAGTTAATTGCTCAGCTTATTCATGATAACAGTCACCGAGCTGAAAAGGGTACATTAATTAAAATTAATTGCGGAGCCATACCCACAGAACTGCTTGAATCCGAATTATTTGGTTATGAAGAGGGCGCTTTTAGCGGTGCTAAAAAAGGTGGAAAAGTAGGATTTTTTGAAATTGCCGACGGTGGCACGTTGTTTTTGGATGAAATAGCCGATTTGCCAATGAATTTGCAAGTCAAACTGCTGAGAGTGCTCCAGGAAGGGGAATTAACCCGTATTGGTAGTACCAAGCCGATTAAAGTAAACGTAAGAATAATTTCCGCCACCAATAAAGACCTTGACAAAATGGTACAGCAGCTTCAATACCGGAAGGACCTTTATTACCGGTTAAATGTGGTTCCCCTAAATATTCCTCCATTAAGTGAACGTAAAGAAGACACGTTAGCCTTAATAGCAATGTATCTCAATTTTTTTAACCAAAAGTACGGAATGGACAAATTCATTGCCCCCAAGGCCATGGAGGCGCTATTGGAATATCACTGGCCGGGTAATGTAAGAGAGCTGATTAACACCCTGGAAAGACTAATCGTTACCATTAGTGAAGATGTTGTATCCATTGAAGACCTGCCCTCGCATATGCTGGTTAAAAATAGCGACCCGAAATATTTGCATGATTTCCCTTTAAAGGATGCCGTTGCAGAACTGGAGAGAACGCTAATTATAGAAGCATTAAAGAAATATAAAACAACCAGAAAGGCTGCTGAATCTTTAGGCATCAGCCAATCAGCACTGGTCAAGAAGGCTGGTAAATATGAAATAACTTTTGAAAAGCAATGGCATGAACATTAATTGATTCTAATTATAATCATTGATTATTTTCTATAAAATCATTTAATTCAATATTGCAGAAGATTATTGACAGATTTTTTAAATAGCGATTCCAAAAGGAATCGCTATGATTTTTTTAAAATAACAAAACAACAAATTGGCTGGCAATTTAAACTATTTGTTATTGGCAGAATTTTTGCTTATTAAATTATTAAGTAATCGCTATTGGCCGATAGCTAAAAGAATTTAAAGGAGGATGAGTATATGGCCATTATGTTACCAAGCGCCAGGCGCGAATATGGTGCGGAACAACCGTACATTCCGCTTGGGATTTTCAAATTAAGGCTACCGCTTGTGCATTATGGGATAGAAGTACCTGAACTTATTCAGGCTATATTCATGTTTGTTACCGGTCTGGCGGCAACTCAGTTTTTGGAGGATATGTTTGGCATCCCGTTTGAGATAGCATTAACAGTGGTTCTTTTTCATGAAATAACTTATTGTATTCACCAGCTCTTTGGCGACCCGATAGTGGCGGGCTGGATTACCCCGGCCATACCACTGACCGTCGCATTTTTATCCAAGTTCGCTATGGGTGTGGACCGTATTGAAGCTCTGATAGCTTTACAAATTACTGTAGGCCTGATGTTTCTATTATTAGGTACCACCGGTTTAGCAAAAAGAATATTGGACATAATGCCCGGTTCCATAAAAGCAGGCATTGTTTTAGGGGCGGCTATTGCCGCGGTAACCGGTAAGTATGGCTTTTTGTCGGAGGAAAGCGGCGGAATCGGTTTTGCCCAATTTCCTATTTCTTTAACGGTGGGTATTGCAATTGCATTTTTCCTTCTCTATGCCAGAGGTTTTAAGGATATGAAGAAAAACGGCGGCTCCGTGGTGGTAACCTTTGCCAAGTACGGCATGGTTCCCGGTATCATCGGCGCCATGCTGGTAGCCTTTGCGGTCGGTGAAGCACCGCTGCCAAAGGTGGATCAATGGGGCTTTTTTGTTCCGCATTTTGGGGAAGTATTTAGAACTTATTCAGGATTTGGCATCGGTTTTCCCACCATATCAATGTTTGTAGCAGCCGTACCAATGGCTGTTATCGCCTACATTATAGCCTTTGGTGACATTATTATCGGCCAGACGGTATTTGAGCGGGCAAATGAACACAGGGACGACGAATTCATTGACATGAACCCCAACCGAACAAATATTTTATGCGGCGTGCGTAACGTCGTTGAAGGCGTATTGGCTCCCACCGTGACTTTGGCCGGGCCCCTTTGGGCGGCAATGACGGTGGCCATTGCCGAGCGTTATAAGCAGGGCAGACAGGCTATGGATTCCATCTTTGGCGGTTCCGGCACTTTTAATATTATGAAGTTCATATGCGTAATGTATTTGCCGCTGGTGGCCATCTTCAAACCCATTCTGCCCATAGCCATTGCTCTTACCATTATGGTGCAAGGCTTTGCTTGCTTCTACATTGCCATGGAAATGGTGAAAACAAATGAAGAGCGCGGTGTCGCAGGGATTATCGGAGCTATACTGGCAGTGGCCGGAGCCACGTATGGCCTGGCCGCCGGGATTATTCTATGGTTTATCGTGCAAAAGCTTGGCGTAGCGCAAAAGAATGCTGATGTCGATACTGCCGCCAATGCGTAAGTCTAAGACAAGGAGTTGCTGACAGTGAAATTTAACGCGCATAATTTTCTAATCCCGGGCAAAGTGTTATTTGAGCGGGGAGGCATGGCTAAACTTCCCGATGAGCTTAAAGCAAAGGGACTGCAGAGAGTTTTGTTGGCTTCCGACCGTGGTTTGGAAGCCGTCGGCCTGGTTAAACGGCTGGAAGATATCTTAAGCAGCAACGGCATTGATTATGTTACCTATTTGGATATTGAGGCCAACCCGTCGACTGAAACAGTAGACAAAGGGGTACAGTTATATAAGGAGAACGATCTTCAGGCCATCATCTGCCTTGGGGGCGGCAGCCCCATGGATACGGCGAAATCAATTTCCGTGCTGGTAACCTGCGGCGGTAAGATTCAGGACTATGAGGGCGCCCATAAAGTGCAGGGGCCCGTAGCGCCGATTATAGCCATCCCCACCACGGCGGGGACCGGCAGTGAAGTTACCCCTTTTGCTGTGATTACCGATAAAAGTAAAAACTATAAGCTGACGGTTTTCAGCTATGAGATCATCCCTGAATTGGCCCTGCTTGACCCGGAATTAATTACCACCTTGCCGCCTTCGGTTGCGGCTCCCACCGGTCTGGATGCTTTAACCCATGCGGTGGAAGCATATATTTCTCTGGTCGCCTACCCCTTCTCGGATGCCATGGCGGAAAAAGCAATGGAGTTAATCGGCAAATACATCCGGCCTTTTGTGGCCAACCGGGCCGATATTGAGGCCGCTTCCGGGATGCTGCTGGGAAGTATGTTTGGCGGTATTGCCTTTGCGTGGGCCAGGCTGGGTAATGTCCATGCCATGGCGCATCCGCTGGGCGGCTATTTCAATATTGCCCACGGGGTGGCTAACGCTGTACTATTGCCGGTTATATTGGAGTATAACGCTTTGGCGGATCAGGGGAAATACGAGAAAATATTTAATTACATTAAGGACAATAAAGTGATTGCCGGGTTTACCACTGACGTTTTGGTTAACGAAATAAAACAACTGTCTAACGAGTTGGGGATACCAAAAAACCTGACTGAACTGGGTGTTTCCCGTGACATTATTCACGAAATGGCCGTTGATGCTATGAAAAGCGGTAACATATTAGTCAATCCCCGTCAAAGCACGTTGGCTGACATAGAAAAACTGTATTTGCGGGCTATGTAGTTTATTCTCCATTTTAGCGTCATCACTTTTCCTAATATTGATAGAAGATACTGGAGGAAACCATCATGCAAGTGAAGCTAAAAGTCAACGGCATACAACGGCAGGTGGTGGCCAACCCTGGTTTGACCCTGCTTGATCTGCTCCGGGACGGACTGAAACTAACCGGAGCCAAACAATCCTGCGACCAGGCGGGGCAGTGCGGCGCCTGCACGGTCATCGTCAATGGCAAAGCCGCCAGATCCTGTTTACTTAAAGTAGTCAAACTGGACGGTGCCGAGGTAATCACTGTGGAAGGCCTGGGCACACCGGGCAACCCGCACCTGATCCAGGAAGCTTTTGTATTGGCCGGCGCCGTGCAGTGCGGCTTCTGCACCCCGGGGGTCATTATGTCCGCCAAAGCACTGCTGGACATCAATCCCGATCCCGACGACGAAGAGATTATAAAAGCCCTGCGCCATAACCTGTGCCGCTGCACAGGCTACGCCAAAATTATTGCCGCCGTCAAACTGGCCGGCCGGTTCACCCGCCAGGAACTAACCCCTGCGGACGTCCGCCCCGACCCCGACGGTCCCAAATACGGCGTCTCCCATCCCCGTCCTTCAGGGCTGGCCAAAGCATGCGGCACCGCCCAATTCACCGCCGACATCATCGTTCCCGGCGCCCTGGAATTGGCGGCGGTACGCAGTCCGCACGCCCACGCCAAAATCATAGCGATCGACACCGCCGCCGCACAAATGCCCGGTGTTATTGGCGTCATGACCGCTAAAGATATTTTAGGTACCAATCGTTTAAAATACACTGTCGCCGACCGGCCCGTACTTTGTGAGGACAAAGTTCGTTACATCGGCGATCCCGTGGCGGTGGTGGCGGCGGTCACCCGGCCGCAAGCTGTAGCAGCCGCCAAAGCGGTACAAGTGACATACGAGCCTCTGCCGATACTGCACTCACCGGCAGAGGCCATGGTCGACGGAGCGCTCCAGCTGCACGCCGACCGGCCCAACCTGTGTTTTATCCAACCCCAGATTAAAGGTGATGCCGACAAAGCCCTGGCCGGGTCGTCAACAGTTATTGATGCTCATTTCACCACCCAGATTAACCACCAGGCGCCCCTGGAGCCCGAAGCCTGCGTAGCTTATTTTGAAGGCGTCGGCGAAGACGCCCAGTTGGTGGTGATCGGGCGTAGTATCAATATCCACAAGCACCTGGATATGCTCCAGGAAGCCTTGGGCTGGGAAAACATGCGCTACCAGGAAGCCTGCACCGGCGGCCAATTCGGCATAAAACTGGAAATCACCTCCGAGGGCATTGCCGCCGGCGCCGCATTGCATTTCAAACGGGCCGTGCGCTACATTCCCAGCTTGGTCGAATCCATGCTCATGACCCCCAAACGTCATCCCTTTGATATGCAGGTTAAGCTTGGCGCAGATAGCGAAGGGCGCATTACGGCCTATAAAATTGAAGTGTTGGTAGACAACGGCGCCTATAACTCCATCGGTGATGTTGTAATCAACCGGGCGATGCTAATGCTGTCGGGCGCCTACAATATCCCCAATCTCTACGCTGTCAGCAAGCTGGTTTACACCAACAATCCCTGGGGTTCCGCAGCCCGGGGCGCCGGTCCGCCTCAGGTCAATTTTGCCCTGGAATGCGCCGTCAACATGCTGGCCGACAAAATGGGCATTGACCCTCTGGAAATGCGGATCAAAAACTCACTGCAGCCCGGGCAGAGCAAATCCACCGGCAGCGTGGTTGAACAATGGCCTTTCCCCGAGCTGTGCGAAGCCCTGCGGCCGCATTACGAACGCAGTATCCGGGAAGCCAAAGGCTATAAAACCGGCGTCATCCGGCGCGGTGTGGGACTGGGGGCCGGCGCATTCGGCATTGGCGGCCCCGGGGACCAGGCTATTGTGATTATAGAACTTAATCCCGACAATGGAGTGAGCATCTACGCCGCCGTCGCCGACCCCGGCGAGGGCAACGATTCCATGCTCACTCAATTGGTCGCCCACAGTCTGGGATTGCCCTTGAACAAAATCCGTCTCGTAACTAGGGATACCGACCGGACCACCGCCACCGGAGCCGCCGCCGGTAGCCGGATGACCTACATGGCGGGTGGCGCCCTGCTGGACGCCATCGAACAACTCAAACGAGCCATGCAGGAAACCGGCGCCACCACCTATGGGGAACTTAAAGAAGCCGGTCGTCCGGTCCGGTATGCCGGCACCAAGAAAACCCTGACCGCCGGACCGCTGGACCCCGCCACCGGCCAGGGACCGTCTTTTGAATCCCAGGTGCACGCGTTGCAGTTGGCTGAAGTGGAAGTGAACACCGAAACCGGGGAAGTTAAAATGCTCAAAATGACCACCGCGGTGGACAGCGGGCCGGTAATCAACCCCCAAAACTATGAAGGCCAGCTTGAAGGCGGGGCCGACATGGGCGTTGGCTTCGCTCTGCGCGAACAGTACATCGCGGGTCAAACCAAAGACTGGATAACGTTCAAGTTTCCCAGCATCAAGACCGCCTTTGCGATGGAGTCCATCATCAGGGAAACGCCCAGGACGTACGGCACCGGGAAAGGGTCCACCGGAGTGGGCGAGATGACCATGGTGCCCACCGCCCCGGCGGTGATCAGCGCCATCAAGGACGCCATTGGAGTGTGGATTTGCGATTTGCCCGCCACGCCGGACAAGATCAAGGCGACTTTGTTAAGTAAAAACTAATATCGCCTGCGTTTACGCTATTCTTCAGTGTTAATCACAGAACTTTTTGTGGTTAACACTATTTTTTTAAAACCAAATGAAGAATGATCAAGCTACCCGGGCGGAAACAGCGGCGTTTGTCAGGCGGGGAATTGAGTATGCGATTAACGAAGCGATAAAAATACAAAAATAAGCAAACCCCGGTCACGCGGCCGGGGTATTACTTTAGCGGGATAAATTTAATGTTTAATATTACGTACTTCAGGTTTAATTAATTCACAGATTAAATCAATCTTATAGGAGCGATTTGCTTCACTCATTAATAAAAAGATACTGCCGATTGTTTTGGATATTTCTTCTAAGGCTTTCATTAATGTTCCACCCCCTAATAAAATTATAGGGGATTACTGAACATGTTTCATTATAAAGTTGTTGGAACTATTGCCATAGAACAACTATCCGGCATATTGGAACCAGTGTATTTAGTTTCTTATCTCACTGTTAACAAGTTCCCCCGGTATATATTCCAATTTGGTAATCTGGATTCTGTTGTTAAAGAAGTATAACAGTTTTTTAATAAACCTCATTAAAAAATCACCTCGGTTAATTATTATAAGGTAAAATTCCATATAAAGCAACAGAATTCGACAAATTGTGATAGCAGTACCTGAGCCGGTATTTACAGTAACTGCAGGGTACCGGCTTATATTTACCGGTGTAAATGATTACTCAAAAATGATTAAATTTGTAAAATTAATTACTAAAAAATTAAGAGTTCTTAAACCTTCATTAACTTTTGTTCAAAATGATTGGATAATTTCTTCTTTTAAGCTATATTTCGTATTAGATACTTTGCCACGTATAAATTGAAGGAGGGGACCATAATTGTTCTTTAAATTATTTAAAAGAGCGGCTGATAAACCGCCCGCCAGTGATTATACTTTGGAAATCTTTACTGCCGCCATAGCTGATTTCTCACTGGCCCATACTGAATTAATGGCTTTTCGTGCAGCGCTGAAAATTCAGGAGGTTGTTGAGAGGTCGACCGAATTGGCGGCGGCCAGCCAGGAAATCGCGGCCACCACCCAGGAGGTTTCGGCTTCAACCGAGGAGATCAGCGCCGGCATGTACGATGTAAAAGCGGACGCGGAAAATAATATTTCCCGCATTAACAACCTGGAGCATTTAACCGGAGAAGTGCAGTCCACTCTGGAAAAGATGACCGACAATACCGGCAAATTGGCGGACCGGATTAAGAATATCGATGTGATTAGCCAGAATGTATCCGAAATTGCCGACCAGACCAATTTGCTGTCCTTAAATGCCGCCATTGAGGCCGCCAGGGCCGGTGAGCACGGCCGGGGTTTTTCCGTTGTGGCCGAGGAAGTGCGTAAACTGGCCGGGCAGACCAAAACCGCCGTAAACGAGGTTAAAAATATCTCGGAGTATATAAACAATGAAGCCGGCATGGTGGGTGCGGCCGTCACCGGTGTGGATCAAGTGCTGGGACAGTACATGTCCGAGGTTGGCGAGGTTTCGGTGCGGATACGGCACAGTTTAAGCAAAATCGAGGAGTCCACCGAAGCGTCCGAAAGCATTGCCAGCGCCATGCAACAGCAGGCCTCCGTAACGGATAACCTGGCCAAGCTGGCCCAGGAATTGACCGAGTCGGCGAACTTCGTGGACGTGCTGGTTAACGATGCAAACCGGCTTAACGAAATTGTTAAAGGGCATATTAAATTTACCGAGGATGATTCTTCTGTGGGCATCCTGGCGGCCAGGCTGGTGGATCACGGTAATTTTCTCCGGAGGACAATCACCCAGGCCGGTAAAAACGCGGATCTGCCCGATCATCACCAATGCGCTTTCGGAAAGTGGTACGACCAGAATTATGACCGGTATAAGCATCTGAAGGAGTTCCAGGATATCGAGGAGCCGCACCGGAGGGTCCACGAAGCAGCCATGATGCTGTCCCGGGAAAAAACCGTCGCCAACGCGGATAATATCGTATCGGCCTCAACGGATATCCTGGAGTCCTTTGTTAAATTAAGATTGAGTATAGTGAAATAGACTTAAATTTAATATAATATACGGAAGTTTTAGTCTTATCGGGGGCGTAAGTAATGACGCCTTCTAAATCAGCATTTGTCCTGTTAAGCACGGCCTTGCTTGTGGAATCGATGTTGTACGGCGTTATCGCTCCTTTGGCGCCTTATTATGCCCGGGAATTGATGATCGGGCCCGGGCAACTGGGCCTGATTTTTGCCGTTTATTCTCTGGCGCTGCTGGGGGCCAGTTTTCCCGCCGGCATGGTGTGTGATCGTTTCGGTCGCCGCGGGGTATTGCTGGCCGGGTTGAGTATTTTATTGCTGTCGACATTATTTTACGCCATGGTTAAGGATATCTGGCTGATGCTGGCGGCGCGGTTCTTTCAGGGTATGGCGGGGGCGGTCATCTGGACGGCGGTCCTTGCCGAGGCAGCGGCGCTGTACCCGGCGGGTGAACGGGGAGGACGCATGGGTATGATGATGGCCGTCACCGGTCTGGGTACCATCATCGGTCCCGTGGTCGGCGGGTTTGCCTCGGAAAACTGGGGTTATCAGGCTCCTTTCCTGGGTATTGCCGCGGTCATTTTTGTGGTTACCCTGGGCTTGCTGGTGGAAAAAGTGCCGGCGGCGCCCGCAGTGCAGTTCTGCGTCGGGGCGGTTAAACCCGAGAGTATGTATCGGAGCCTGGTTGGCGGACAAGCGATTGTGTTGATGCTGCTATTAATTGCCGGCAGTTTTGGATTCGGTTTGCTGGAACCGCTGCTTCCCCTGCATCTGGCCAAGGAATTTGGCTTTGGCGGCCGGGAAATAGGGATCGTTTTCGCAGTGCTGGGACTGGCCTTCACGTTATTTGAACCTTTGATGGGGTTTATTTCGGACCGGTTGGAATACAGGCCGTTGATTCTTGCCGGTCTGGCCGGCACCGCAGTGGTTACGCCTGTTATAGCCCTGGTAACAAACCTGCCCTTATTGTACGCGGTGATTTGTACCTACAGCCTGTTTTCATGCGCCATGATGGTGCCCTGCCTGCCTATGCTGGCGGAGCAGTCCGACAAGACCGGCGGCAAAAGCTACGGCAGGCAGTTCGGGCTGGTTAATGCCGCTTACTCGCTGGGTTTGCTGTCGGGCCCGCTGGTGGGCGGAATGGTGGCGCATTACGCCTCTTTTTTGGTCGCCACCCTTGTTTACTCCGTTTTACTTGTGGTTCCGGGCATTATGATCCTGCGCGGCGGCTGGAGTGTCCGGGCTGATGGATGATTGACGGTTATAATGTGGCGAAAATTTTGCATTATCTCAACCGTGGTTAAATAGATTTTAACTATGGAGTCTTAGACCGGTTTAAGTTTGTTAACCGTGGGGGGATATCAGTTGTTGTCACCGAGTCTGGAAGATTATTTAGAAGAAATTTACAGATTTTCCCTGCATAACGACGTCGTCCGGGTCAGCGACATCGCGACCTGCCTGGATGTGACCATGCCTTCGGTAAACAGCGCCATTAGAAAGCTCAGTAATGAGAATTATCTGATATATAAAAAATACCGGGAACTGGTGTTAACCCCCAGGGGACGTAAGGTAGGCAGGTTCCTGGTGGAAAGGAACAGCATCCTGCAAAAGTTTTTGAAGGTCATTGATTCGGATTGCGATATTAAGGCTGAAGTTGAAGCAATGGAGCATTATTTGACTTTGCCCACCATCAGGGCCATTGAAAGTCTGGTTGACTTTTTTGAACTCAACCAGGAGTGCCGGTATGATTTTTTGAAACACTGCAATAACAGGAAAGCAAAGGGTCTGGGTTTAAATGACGGTTACCAGGACTGAAATTTAAAGAGCCCTAAATCTTTAATATATAAGCCGGATGGCGGTGCCACGGTAGGCGCCGCTACCGGCTTATTTTTATTCAACCAGATAAGCCTGTAACACAAAAAGGGGTTCAAACATATTTTATATATTGTTAGGTTCATTTAACAAACTAAAGCACATTAAAGTTTGGGGGCTGAAAAATGAATACCGGTATACCGCTGGATCGCCTGCGCGACGGCTGCTTTGCCATGGTTACGGAACTGACCGCCAAAGGTCCGGCCAGAAGAAGGCTGCTGGATCTCGGTCTGGTGCCGGGGACCAAAGTGGAAGTAATTCGCAGGAGCCCGCTGGGCGACCCCATAGCTTTCAACATCAGGGGAGCGGTAATTGCTTTTAGAAAGGAAGACGCCGGGCAAGTGCTGGTGATTCAGGTTTCTTAATAAATTACTGTAAAGGGGGAGCGAGATGGGACTCACTTATCAATCCACCGGAAGACTGGCCGCCAGGGAGATATTTAATGTTCGTGATGACGGAAGCGAATTGGTGATTGCGCTGGCCGGTAACCCGAATACCGGGAAAAGCACTGTTTTCAATGCTCTGACGGGGCTGCGGCAGCATACCGGAAACTGGCCCGGTAAAACGGTATTGCGTGCGGAAGGAAGCTATATGCATGGCGGCCGCAGGTATACTTTAATTGATTTGCCCGGTACTTATTCGCTGCATGCCGCTTCCTCCGAAGAGGAAGTGGCCAGGGATTTTCTGTGTTTTGCCAATCCGGACGCCACGGTGGTGGTGGCCGACGGAACATGCCTGGAACGGAACTTGAACCTGGCTCTCCAGGTGATGGAGATTACCGGCAAGGTTATATTATGCGTCAACCTTATTGACGAAGCCAGGCGTAAAAAGATGCATATTAACATCCGGAAACTGAGCAGTGCGCTGGGTGTTCCCGTTATTTCCACGGCGGCCCGCAGTGGGGAGGGTCTGCCTGAATTGATGGATGCCATCAGCGATGTGGCTCTGGGGCGGGTAACGCCCAAACCGGTTTTGGTCCGCTATTCGGAGCAAGTGGAGTCGGCCGTCGCCCGGTTGGAGCCAAGAGTGCGGGAAATAACCGATGCGGAGATAAACGCCCGCTGGGTGGCTTTGCGCCTTATAGAGGGGGATGCCGGGCTTGTGCAGGCCATCCGGCGGTATTGTAACGGCCGGGAATCGGAATTAATTCAGGTGGCGGCGGAGGTGACGGCGTGAACCCGGAAGCTGCTGTAGTGAGCCTGCTGGAAGAGGCCAAAGCCGTTACCGGCGGCCAACAGGCTGCTATCAGGGACGGCATAGTAAAAAGCATTTACGATACCTCGGAAAGGATCACCAGAGACGTGGTCAGTTACACGTCGGACGACAGGGTGGACCTGGACCGTAAAATAGATAATATCTTAACCTCTCCGGTCTGGGGATTTCCCATCATGTTCGGCATTCTGGCGGTGGTGTTCTGGGTGACTATTACCGGCGCCAATTATCCCTCCGCTTTTTTGGCGTCTCAATTGTTCTGGCTGCAGGACCGGCTGACCGAGCTTTTTATAACGTTGAACGCCCCGGATTGGCTGCACGGTTTCCTGGTGCTGGGGGTATACCGGTCGCTGGCCTGGGTGGTTTCGGTAATGCTGCCGCCGATGGCGATATTCTTTCCCCTTTTTACTTTGCTGGAGGATGCGGGGTATTTGCCCAGGGTTGCCTTTAACCTGGACCGGTTCTTTAAAAAAGCCGGCGCCCACGGCAAGCAGGCCTTGACCATGAGCATGGGGTTTGGGTGTAACGCCGCCGGCGTGATCGCCTGCAGAATTATTGAGTCTCCCAGGGAGCGTTTAATAGCCACGCTGACCAATAACTTTGTCCCCTGCAACGGCAGGTTTCCCACCATCATTGCCCTGGCCGGCCTGTTTGTCGCCGGTTCGGTTACGGCCACCCTTGGCGGGGTGATTGCCACCCTGGGGGTGGCCGGCCTGGTTGTTTTCGGCATCGCGCTAACGCTGCTGGTATCCTGGCTTTTATCCAGGACTCTCTTAAAAGGCGAGCCTTCATCCTTTACCCTGGAACTGCCGCCGTACAGGATACCGCAGGTGGGGCGGGTGCTGGTCCGCTCGGTGTTGGACCGCACCATGTTCGTACTTGGCCGGGCTGTGGTTATTGCCGCCCCCGCCGGCGGGCTGGTCTGGATCATGGCCAATACAACCGTTGGTGACGGCACCGTCCTGGCCGCCGTTGCCGGTGGGCTGGATTCCTTTGCCCGGTTGATGGGGCTGGACGGTTTCATCCTGCTGGCCTTTATCCTGGGCTTGCCCGCCAACGAAATAGTTTTGCCCATTCTGATTATGAGCTATGTTTCCGGCGGCGCCATGGTAGAGATGGAAAGCCTGGCCGACCTGCATCACTTGCTGGTGGTGCAGCACGGCTGGACCTGGCTGACCGGTATGTGCACGGTTATCTTCGCGCTGTGCCATTGGCCCTGCGGGACAACGCTTTTTACCATCCAAAGGGAACAAAAAAACTGGCGGTGGACATTGTTGGCCGCCGTAATCCCGGCCGCCGTGGGCATCATCATCTGTATGACTATCACCGCCCTGGCCCGCGCCCTGTATTTGGTTTAAACGGTGGCCCGTTATAACTGTTTATTTTGGGCATTATGATTGATAAAACTAAAGACAGACAGGAGATTATGATAAAAAAAACAAACAAGACATGCAGGGAACTATTTAACGAAAGCCTTATTTGCTCAGTAGTAAGGATATTATTTGATACGGAAGACTGATATAAATTACTTGGATCTATGCCTTTTATCCCTTGCTGAATAAAGTATTTCGTTATATACATGTTGAAGATATTGCCGAATACACTGATACCGATTGTTTGCCCCAGCGTCCTGAGCAATGAATTGGCTGCAACTGCAGTTCCTCTTTGGTTATATGCTACAGAATCCTGGACAATAATGGTTAAAGCTGTAGAAGCCCCGCCAAATGCGATGCCAATAATGAAACCATATATCAATACCAATAGGATTGGTGAATCAATACCCAATGTGGACAGTAATAATGTACTGATTAATAAAACAGCATTAGATACTAGTGTTACAGCCTTTCCTCCGTACTTGAGCAGAAATTTGCCCAAGATAAACGAAACGATAAGCCAGGAAAGCGACATCGGCAGCATCGCCAATCCGGCTGCTGTTGGTCGATACCCCAGAATATTTTGTAAGTATATCGGCATATAGACATTCACACCTATTAACACGGCAAAAATTAAAAAAGATAATAGATTTACAGTGATGCTTGTCTTGGTAAATATGTCAAAGGGCATTATTGGCTCTTTGGCTTTTCTTTCTATTTTGTAGAATGCCAACAGCAGTAAAATCGTAATTCCCGCCGATATTGCAACGAATAGATAACGATTGGAATCCGGGTTCCGGTTGAATAAAAAAATACTTAAAAACACAATCATAGCCAGTGATAACGTAATGGTGCCAGCATAATCAATGCTGTTTTTTTTCTTTTCAAAAGTTTCTTTTAACGACCTTTGCAAAAGAATAACTGCTAAAAGTCCGAAAGGAATATTGATAAAAAATATCCAGTGCCAGGAAAGTATATCGATTAAAAATCCGCCCAGGAATGGCCCCACAAGACTTGCAATTCCCCATACCGTACTCAGGCCTCCTTGGATTTTTGATCTTTCCTCAATGGTAAAGATGTCTCCAATGATGGTGTATGATACTGTTAGTATTGCGCCTGCCCCCAGCCCTTGAATGGCACGGAAAGCGATCAGCATCATCATATTCTGTGATAATCCGCATAAAAAGCTTCCGGTTAAAAATATAAGGATTCCGATTGAAAGTATATTTTTTCTACCGTATAAATCTGAAAGCTTGCCGTAAATCGGTGTCGATATGGCTGCAGTTAGTAAATATACCGAAAAAACCAAGCTAATCAGTTCAAACCCATGTAAATCCTTTACAATAGAAGGGGTAGCCAGAGTAACAATCGTTCCTTCAATTGCCGCTAAAAACATGGCCAGCATGAGTGCCGTAACTAGAGTTGTTCTCCTTAAATCCATATATGCTGGGGTCCTCTCATATAAATTTCAACTTTTAGTCAAACCGTTACAATAGCCGATTATTTATCATAAGAAAATAACGAAGTACGAGCTTGCCGGTTTTTTCTTTCAAAACAATCCTCCTGCATATGAGTCCATAATGCATCCAAACATGCTGATATTATTCTAGATCGGTGAGGTTAAGACCTGCGGTAATTTTAAACCGCAAGCGGCGGCCGTCTTCCACCCGCAGCCATGAGAGGTGCTTTGCTGCTGCTTGCGCAATTACAATGGTTTCCTGACTCTGTGTAAATTTACCAATGAACGGAAATTTATCTTTTCGTTGGGGTTTAATTGATACTTAACTGCTAATCGCGGAGATGTCCGGATAAGCCTATAAAACGATAAAAATTAAAACAAAAACGCAGCCGGACGGCAAACAGAAGGTGTCGCCAGAAAAGAAAAAAGCCCTCAAATCCGCTTGCACGCGGTTTTAAGAACGATTGTTTCTGAGAAATAAAATTTTTGCATATTAATTTTTGTTTTAAAATATACCGTAAAAAGTTATTTATTTATATTAAGGGGAAAGTGTATAATAATCAATTGCCGATTTTAATTCCTCCGTATTCTCAAAACGGTAAATATACGCCGGGAGTGAACTCATGACCGGCATATGCTTTGAAATACCGCCTGTATTATAATCAATATAAAAGTAATTGTCTTTCTCTCCGGTGTTTAAAACTATATAAACTCCGTTTGATAAATTTCCTGCAACCCCCATTTGGGCAAGGGGCAGGAGTTCAATAGTATTCAAATCATCAATTAGTTTGGTAATCAGATTGCTATCAACTATTTGAACATTTTTAAAGCTGTCACCTTCAAAGTACTCAATTCTAATTTCTTCAATTTTATTTAAGTCAACACCGGCGCTTATAAAGTAACTTGATATAGTTGAAGGCCAGGCATCCGGACTAATAAGCTTCGCAAACTCTTCTTGGTTCTTTGAATATGCTCTCAAATCCTGATCAAAATATATTTTTTGCAGGGCGTTTCTTGTGAATTCATAATTATAGCTGCTATTTCCCATTTTAATGTTATACCGAATGGTATCCAAATTTTCTATCAGGCAAAATAAAACAGCAGAATTACGCAAAATTGTTTTATATATAAAATCCATATGTGATTCATGAAATTTAGTTAAATCATAGTTAGCAGATAAACCATATGGTTCTTTTTCAGTATCCAGTGCTAATTTGTCCTTGTATTCTCCAAAGGGCAACTCGTTCAAAAGGTTGGAAACATTGCTGGCGTCTCTGATGTAAGGAGACTTGTATTTTAACAAATCAATATCCCAGCCTGCAATAATGCCATCTTCTGTGTTGGTACTCTTATCATTTGTCAATAATGCCCCGCCAAGTATTACCACACAAAGTATACCTATAGCCATAACAAGTCTTTTTTTGCCCATAAAAAGCCCGGCCATCTTGTTCATTTGCATTCTCTTTTCGATATTTTTTCTATCGTCAACCATTTCCAAAAGTTTTGGATCCATTTGGAAGAGTTAAGGCATTCAAGTTCTATGCAAGGCTAAAATATTAGACCAGGAAAAGTAGCCATAGTAACCAAAGGAGTCGGTGACATCAGGAAAAGCCCCTATGATTTTAACCGGGTTTCCACCACTTAGACCAATCAGCCAGACGGAATTATCCTTCAGGTATACAATATGAGCGCCATCCCGGGACCAAAGCGGGCGTTTAATACCTGTTCCGGCCTCCTTAATCTGACGGGCGTTTTTACCATCGGCATCCGCCACCCATAAGGTTCGGGTCTGCTCCCATGAAGCAACTCCTTCGGCGCCTGATATATCCTCCTCCGGCTCAGCAGCTTGCACATACGTAATGTATTTGCCGTCGGGCGACCAGTCGGGATCGAGAGATACTGTGCCGGGTTCCTGAGGTAAATCAATACTTTTTCCTGTTTTTACATCGCATACCACAAGTGATTTATTTAGCCAGATTTCCCGCCCGGTGCCTTTGACAGCAAGCAATTTGCTTCCATCCGGCGACCAGGTAAGCCATTCAGGATGATTTAAAGCAGTGGTAAGCAGTTGTGGTTCTCCACCTGTCGGCGGTAAACTGTAAAGTCCCACTCCATCGGCCATGATGGAGTTCGAATGCATGGGGGCAATCCGGAAAAGCAGCTCCTTGCCGTCAGGCCGCCAACCGATGCCGCAGATACCGCTTTTTTCGGCCACATACAGTTGAACAGGCTTTTGCCCGTCTGCCGGGACGACATATAAGGCATCGTTGCGATTTTCGGGATGCTTTTCATCATAGGGTAATGTTTTTACAAAGGCTATAGTTTGGCCGTCGGGTGACAAAACACCCGGATTATCGTTAATTTTATCGGGGGCATCGCCGGGGCGGACCAGATATAATCCTTGCCCGTTAAGGGAGACAGCAAGAATGTCGGAAGCGGGCAGCCAGGAGATCCCCTCCGCCCTAACCGGCAGCGGCAGATCATTTATCTCGTATGACCGGCTTCCGTCCGGCCTGGCAATGACTAGCTTGCCGTCGTTCATCTGGGCGTCGCTGTACCTGATATATGCCAGCCATTGCCCGTCCGGGGACCACAGGGGCGCTCCGGCCAGGCCGGCGTTACTCAGTCTGGTGAGGTTGCCGTCGTCCCCGTTAAGAACGTAAAGTAAGCCGTCCCAGACAAATGCCAGCAGCCCCTGTCCTTTGAATGCCTCCGGGTCGGCCTGTGGCGAACCGGCTTCGGAGTTTTGGGGCTGGGCGGGAGGAGTTGGAGCTGCCCCGTTTATTTTTGAATTACTGCCGCAGCCCGCCTGGATTAGCAACAGCATTATTACCATAAACATCAGCAAAAAGACAGCTGAAGTTTTTATTGCTTTGGCCGGCTTCACTTTTTCATCCTCTTTCTTCACCGCTATTGGCTGTTTAGGTTCCATCCGGATCTCTTTATTAACGCAGAGACGATAGCAATTGTATTTTTGTTCCGTGCGTGCAGCCAAAAATACCAATAACCTAAACTCTGGGAAGTTGCAGTTGGCCGCTTAAGTTGTCTATAATTCTAAGAGCGTGTTAATCAACTATATAAAACACAAGATTGTCCAGAGAAAGATTGGATAGGAGGTGAATCAGATGCCGAATAACAGCTTGGATCAGGTTCGCAAAAAACTTTATGAGGAATATGAAGACAGTCTGTTCAAATTGATTATGCACGACGCTGCAGAAAAAGAAGGCCGGCTCTTCCTGGAAGAAAAAGAAAAGCTGAAAAATGACCCGAAATTTATGCCTTCCCGGGCGGCAATCAAAAAATTCAATAAACTGATTGCGCGGCTAAAATAGTCGAAGGCTTATGAAGAAGCTATCGTATTTTTTATTCCCTTGTAAAGGCGGCATCGAGATGAACGATCAAACACTGGAAAAGCTGGCGCGATCACTTACGGGGGATAGCACCGATATTATCCCGTTCCTTCCCTATTTGCTGCAGGATTTATGGGAGCTTGGAAGTTCTCCTCAAGAAATGCTCAGCTTGATAAAGAACCATATCTCATTAAACGAAGAGGCCCGGGTTTTGGATTTGGGCTGCGGAAAAGGTGCGGTATCCATCCGGCTTGCCAAGGAGCTTGGGTGCTGTTGCAAAGGCATTGACCTGCTTCCGGACTTTGTTCAGTATGCAAGGGAAAAGGCAACAGAATACGACGTCGACGGTCTTTGTGATTTTGCGGTCGGAGATATTGCCGAGGCCGTCCAAGCGGAACGCGGCTATGATCTGGTAATCTATGGCGCTGTCGGGAACATCCTGGGCAGCCAATATGAAACTTTGAAAGCGCTGGCGGATACAATTAGGCCGGGAGGTTATATTCTCCTGGACGACGCCTATTTAACGAAGGGGAACGAAGGCGCGCTGCTTTTCCACAGTGAGTATCCCACGCTCCCGGAATGGAAATCCGTTATCAGCAAAGCGGGGCTTAAGCTTACTGCTATCCACGCTCTTGACGAAGAAAACCCCAACCATGCAAAGGACTTCATCAATATCAAGCGCCGCGCGGAAGAACTGAGCAGGGCTTATCCGGCCAAGCGAGATCTGTTTGCCCAATATGTGCGGAATCAACAAAACGAGTATACGGATCTGGAAAGCAGTCTTGTGGGGGTGGTGTTTTTATTGAACAAAGTAAACAAGCAATGAGAATTGCCGGTTCAAAGGCACCTGTGCAGATGCACATTTATATTTTTATTGATGTGACTATTAACGCGAGGTTATGATGGCAACCATTTATGAAAGATATTTGAAACTGAATATTGACGGCTCCCTCATTGGCTTGGAGCGTGGCGAGAGCGAAAGCAACTACTTCTGCACACCCAAGGGTGCGAAAGTGATTGGCTGGGCCGGTGTGGATGGTATCCACTATTGCTTCGTACGTGGCTTTGGCGAGATGGTGTTTGCCGTCAGCCCGATGAACACACCGGCAAACTATGTGCATCCGGTGGCAAAAGATTTTATGGACTTCCTGCGGCTCCTGCTGGCTTGCGGCGATGCTGCGGCACTGGAGCAGGTGTACTGTTGGGATCAGGCGCAGTTTAACGCCTTCCTGCAAGACAATCCTCTCACCGCTGAACAGCAGGCTGTGCTGGATGCCATTCGGGAGAAGCTGTTGCTCGCGCCTGTGGAGCAGCCCTTTGCTTATATCAAAGAGCTGCAGGCCGAGTTTGATTACAGTCGCATCAAATATACGGAAGATTACTATGAGTGGGTTCCTGTCGAGCCGAAGATACCCGAATGGAAGGTTTACTTTGACGGCAACTTTTGGGGGCATCATGGCCGTGAAAGAGCCGGCAAGGAAATTTCTCTCAATAAACAGTTTGTCTGGAACGATGAAGTCTGGTATATTCCGGCGATTTACATCTGCAGTAAAGGCTTGGTCGTGGACTTTTGTGTACAGGTTTCAACTGAGCGCATCCGTTTCTTTATGGACAAGTGGAATCTCTCTATTGAGAACGATGGAGCTGACTTTACCGATGAGCAGCAGATGCAGATTGATGCAGAAAATCCGCTGGTCATCAATATAAATGCTGAAGTTATGTTGAACGGAACTGTCCTTTCAGTTTCTCATGGCTGCGGCGTGTCATGGAATCCTTGCTTCCCAGAGGGCAACGGCTTTGAGGCCAAGAGCGCTACCCAGCATTATGGCCTTGATACTGCTTATGGTTGGGCAATCTGGCGCGCTGCTTTTCCTTGGACGAAGAAACGCAAACCGCCGATTACGACGCTCAGCGTAACACTGATGCAGGAGACTGTTGCTATGCCGGGACCGCATTTCCATGTATCAGCGCCTGGTGAGCGCATCACGTTTACACACCCGACTACCGGCGCACGGCATACGCTGACCGTGCAGGAATATGAACGGCAGGAAATATCTCGTGAGCATTTTATCAGCCAAAATCAGGAGTTCTCGGCGCACTATACTGTGATGCGCTATACGCTCTCGCCGGATCTGCCTGATAGTGCATGCACCGTCACTGATTGCGTTCGTTCCGACCAACCCCGGCAGAAGAAGAAGCGCACCTATCCCTATGAGCCGCAGGCATTCAACAGCGTTTATATCGGCATCATTGGCGGCGCAGATGGTCCGACTGCCGTTATTTCTGGCGGCAGCGGCCAGGGCCGGCTCCATGCAGTTTGCTCCGCACTGCATTTTGAGCCGGTGGAAGAGGTGGAGTGGCGCCTGGTGTTTCATGAAAAAAGACGCGAAGATGTTAAGGTGGAGTTGATATAAACCTGATATTAAGAGATTATGAGAATTTAATGTATCAAAGAGGGAGGCGGTCATTGAACCGGCTCCTTTTTAAAGATAGGAACTGACTAAGAAGGAACGACTGCGTGAGCAAACACAGAGCAAACTAATGCAGCCGCCCCCACAAAGAGAGGCGTAAGCCGGAACGATAAGTAGGATAATCCTTGTAAAGCTGAAGGCAGGGAGTTTCGTAGTTTCCCCCTGCCTTTCATGCTATCCTGATGCTATTACTTTTTGATGGGAAAATAAATTTCGGTTACATATTCACTGGGCGGGACATTGTCATTACAGCCTTTGACATACAACTCAAAGGGCGGCCCGGCAACGGCATACCCTTCTCTTTCAATCCATTCCATCAGCGCCGTATAGCAGGGAGTGAAATCGTCATAGGGGCCGATATGGGTGGCAAAGCAGCAAAGTCCTGGAGCAAGCGTCCGCACCTGCTCGCCGCTGCCGCCCGGCACCTCCACCCCGACTTCAATATCCGTGCAGTCATGATTGAATTCCTCGTCATGGTAGACGGACAGGAACGGTCCGGCAGGCTTCAGCCGGTTCTTTTCCAAACCAGCGCATAATGCGCCAAAGGCTTCTTCAAAATCCCGGACACTCATTTTCCGTCTCAAGGAATAGATGGTTTTGGGCTGAATTTCCACGGTTTTAACCAAGTAATTCGCTTGCATTATATCCTCACGCCTTTCTATTTTCTCAATGTCCTGCTCCATTTGCAGCAGGAGGTGTTGCTGATCCTCGATCTACCGCAGAAACTCCTCTTTTTTGGCTTGCAGGAGCTCGGCCAGATGGCCGTTATCCCTTGTGGCCAGAACAGCGGCAATCTCCAGCAAAGAAAACTGATACCGCTTCAGCCTCGAAATCAGCAGCATGTCCCGAAGCTGAGAGACCTCGTAATAGCGATAGCCGGAGTCCTGGCTGACAAATCCGGGCTTGAGCAGACCGATCTGATCGTAATAGCGGAGCGTCTTCGTAGATACTCTGCTGATTCTGGAGAATTCTCCGATTGTAAGCATAGAATCACCACCCGATGGCATTTGAACATGTTCTGATTGGAGTATACGGCTTCCAGCTAGGGCAAAGTCAAGCGCTCTTTTATTTTCCTCATTCTGATGGAGCGCATCGGAAAATCACTTCGCAATCCCGCCAAGGACACGATTTTATCCGGAGTTGCTGAAAACCAGGTTGGCATCGGGTTTGCCTTTGGCCTTCAGGAAGCTTTGGATCAGCTTGGAGCCCTTGCTGGACCTCTGATTTTCGCATTGGTTTTCTTTATGACAAGCCAAGACGGAATTCCGGAATACCAGTTAAGCTATAAATTGCTTTTTATTCCGTTTGTTCTTCTGATGCTCTTTGTGGCCTATGCCTACCGCAGCATCAGACAAAACAACTTGATCAGCGACATAAAAAAGAAAGAATTTCGCTCAGAGCGGCTCCAACCAATCTTCTGGATCTATACGGCTTTCACCTTTTTCTGCACCTTGAGGTTTGTCAATTTCAGCATTATCGGCTATCACCTGAAGGCAAATAATCTGATGTCCGATGGCAATATCACGCTGCTGTATTCAGTAGCTATGGCGGTGGACGCCGTGGCAGCGCTGCTGGCCGGCAAAGCGTATGATCGTATGAAAAAGGAAATGAAAACGGGAGGCCTGGCCATTCTGATGGCTATTCCTTTTATTACGCTGCTGTTGCCGTTCATGATCATAAGCAGTTCAATCACACTGATTGTTATTGGCATGGTTATTTTCGGTGTGGTCATGGGAACTCATGAAACCATTATGCGTTCGGCCATTGCCGATATTACGCCTTTTCATAAACGCGGTACCAGTTACGGCGTTTTCAACGCCAACTACGGTCTGGCCCTTTTGATTGGATCGGCACTGATGGGTTGGCTGGCTGTATGACCTGAATCAACCGGGGCTCATTATTGCTTTCACCTGTGTTGCAGAAGCGGTTGCCGTTTTGCTGTATTTCAAAATGGTCCGTACGGTAATGGAGAGCGGGCAATAAAAATCCGCTAATAATACGAATGGCCAAAGGTGGTGAGGTTTTGGATGAATTCTCTAATTATATCGGCGCAGAAAGGTGAAAAAGAGGCGTTTCAAAACCTCATTACCTTTTACTATCCGTATGTTGCAAAATTTGGTTATTGCCTCGCTGTATCACATGATATATCCCGCCGTATTTTCCTCTCTGGGCTTGCGTCCCATAAAAAAGAACACTTCTATATCTATATTTTACCAATAACACCCTTCCTTGTTTCCTGGCACCGTGAACAATATTATAACAGTTGTTTGGAATTACTGCTTTGAACCGACGGTATCCTGGCAAGATTCATTGAAGCAGGGTCTTATTTTAGGGGCCATAACCGGTGGTTTTTATGGCTTTGGGAAAAGTGTTATTAAGAAAAGCGTTGAAGAGAATTCACAGGGCAGTTAACTCCCCGGCCACATAGGCCGGGGTTTTTGTATTTTATGAATGGTAAATAAATTGCCAGTTCTCTTTCTAATGGCATATTAATGATTTTAAAAAGGAGGCTGGTTGCTGTGGGTTACGTCATAGCATTTGTTTTAGGCATATTGTTTAGCTGGTATGTTTTTAATGTCATAAAGCATGGCATCGGAAACTTTGACAACCTGATGAACCGTTTGAGCTACGCCATTGCCAATTTTATAAGGGATATTAAAAAATGGAAGTAATAAACAAGGTTACTTAACAAAAACTTTTTTACTAGGATATACGTTTGTTATAATAGAACAAATGATTACTTTTGGCCCACTTTTGCCTGTCGACAAAAAAAGAAAAGCCCCTGAGGGCTTGGTGCCGATGGCCGGAGTCGAACCGGCATGGAGGTTATCCAACGGTTTTTGAGACCGCCGCGTCTGCCAATTCCGCCACATCGGCCTGCGAAATTTGGTGTGCGGGCCGGCTTCACCACCCGCAAACCAAATTGTAACACAGCGGGTTTCCGATTGTCAACGGCCACAAATTGTCGCTATGGTATCTTCGCCGGTGGACTAATTCGTTTTGCCGGTACCGTCAAAACCAAGAGCGAGGCCAGGAGCAGGGCCGCCCCTATCCAACCCGCCGGTGTCAATCGTTCGCCCATGAAGCCCACGGCCAGCAAGGTCGCCACCAGAGGCTCGACGAGTACGGCGATGGATGATGAAGTGGCCGTGGCCTTCTTTAGACCTGCGCCGAGAAGGGCGTAGGAAACTGCCGTCGGGAACAGCCCCAGATAAAGTAGGATAAGCCAGCCCGCTAGCGGCAGGTGCTGTGGAATGCCGGCGAAGGGAAGGAGTAAAAGTGCCCCGGTACCAAAAGACATAGCCATAACCTGGCCGGGCGGGAGACTAGCCGTAAGTCTTTTTCCGGCTACTATGGTGGTGGCGTATGAAAGAGCTGCGGCAAGGGCGAGAAGATTGCCGCAGAGGTAAGACGGAGTGAGTAGCGCCCCGACCCCGCGCAGCCCCAGGATTAATACCGTCCCCGGGAGTGCCAGTGCCAGGGCTGCCAGAATGCGGGATGTTAAACGTTCTTTCAGGAACACACGGGCTAAAAAAGCCACCAGCAGAGGACCGACGCAAATAGCCAGCAGGGTGGCCGTTGCGATTTGGGTACGGATTACCGCCTGAAAGAAAGATAGCTGGTAGCCGGCAACAGCAATACCGAAGATAAGAAAGCCGGTTAAGTGACTTCGATATGCCCGCAGGCCCGTTTGCCTTGTTGTCAACCAGGATGCCGCAAATAAAAACGGTGCTCCGAAAAAGATACGCCAAACGCCAACGGTCAGTGGGTCAACGTCATACAGGTTATGGAGATAGGTTGCGGCTGTTCCCGTGGTGCCGAAAAAAACTGCCGCCAGCACAATAAGCAGTAATCCAAACGCTGTTTCGCGGTTCACTTTCATCTTCCTTTTAATAGTAGGTTAACTGTATTATAATGAATAGTGAACTGCTTTATCTTTTCCTATTTTGGTTTTTATTTATCCGTTTTGTTTTCTCTATAGACTTTGGGGGACGTCCCCAGATGTCTTTGGAACAGTCTGGTGAGCGAACTCTGCCGGTCGTATCCCACAAGCTGAGCGATCTGCAGAATTGATAAATTCGTATTTTGCAGGTATTCCCTGGCTTTGTTCAAGCGAATTTTGCGAATATAGGCGTTGGGGGTCATTTCGGTTTTCTTGTAAAACCATTTGCAGTAGTAAGAAGCTTCGAAATGCTCCAGGGAAGCAAGCTGGTCAATGGTGATTTTCTCATGATAATGCGCATGGATGTATTGGATGGAAACAGGGGTGGCTTCTTCCAATAAAAAACCGGCCGCATAGTGGATGAGGCTTTCCAAAGCACTGCCGCGACGGGTTTTTTCAGTTCCTTCGTTTAACAGTAAGAACCGGATGGCCTTCCAACGCTCATCTAAAACCCGGTACATTTCTATATCCGCGCTGCCGATATCAGGCAACACGAAAAGAGGGATGTCCAATACCAGGAATTCATTTCTGCCGGTGGCGCGAAAAGTATGGTCGAAATTTGGCGGCAGAAAAAACAAATGCCGGTTATCCAGTGACAAATCGTGAATTTGGGTTCTGAAATGCAAGGCGCCTTCTATGGGCAGGATGAGTTGAGCATAAGGATGGCTGTGCGTATGATATTGTTTATTATAAGTTCTTCGCTCACATAAAACTTCCGTTAGCCTGCCACCCATAGGCAACTCTCCCCATCCCATTTTAATACCACTTTCCTATACCATTATAACAGGGGGTTCTTCCAGGCTCAAGGATCCTTACTGAATTGTCGCTCAAGCCGGGCGGCAGGAAGTATATCCAGGAATGTCGAATTATTATACCGTAGAACAGGTGATGCCGAAAAAATGCCCGGCATTTATTTTTGCACACGGGTTTGAAAAAGCGCGCAAGGGGGTAATGACCAGGGCGCGCTTTCTTTGGGAGAGGATTTTAGTTGCGTTATACCGACGAGGATTTGGTTATAAAAATAAAAAACGGGGACCAGGACGCCTTTGAGCAGCTGGTACACCGCTACGAGGGTAAAATATACAGCGTGGCCTACCGTTTTATGGGTAACCACGCCGATGCCGGGGACCTGGCCCAGGATACTTTTATCCGCATGTACCAGGCGCTGCCCGGTTTTCGCGGCGACTCATCCTTTGCCACCTGGTTATACCGGATCGCCGCCAACGCCTGCCGGGATGAATTGCGCAAAAAGCAGAGAAGACGCAACGTCTCCATGGACGAGATGATTGAAGCGTCGCCGGCCAATATACCGACCGCCGCGAGTGAATACTCGCCCGAGGAAGCCGTCCAGCGGCAAGAAATCCGGCACCAGGTGCAGGAATGCCTGAACCGGTTATCCGACGACCACCGGTTAATCCTGGTGTTGAGAGAAATACAGGGCCTCAGTTATGAAGAGATCGCCGGCTTGCTCGACTGTTCTCTGGGCACCGTGAAATCACGCATCAGCAGGGCCAGAAATGCCCTGAAAGAGAGGCTCAAGGAGCAAGGGGAACTTTTAAACCCGGGTTGTCGTCATAACGAAAAAGGAGGGAAGCAAAATGCGCTGCCATGAAATTTGTGAAAACTTATCCGCATACATTGACGGCATGCTGGAGCAATCCGATGCTTCCCTGGTTGAGCGGCACCTGGAATCCTGTCCCGGCTGTAAATCGGAGTATGACGATTTGCTGGTTACGGTGGAACTGATCAGGGGTTTGCCCGAAGTTAAACCGCCGCCCGGCTTCCGGGATGAATTAAAAGAACGTATGATCACCGGCGGATTTATTGAAAGCGCTCCCAAGCCGGTGTCCCGAAGGTTGTTTGCGGGCCGCTGGGTTGGTATGGTGGCCGCGGCGGCCGTAATATTCATTACCGTCGGCGTTACCGCGCTCTGGTACGAAGACCGGGGAATGCAGTTGGTCCCTGAATTAAAGGAGCAGATGGCGGGGGAAACGGAACCGGGGCAAAGTGAAGTTGCTACCGGGGACGCCGGGGCCGGCGGGAGCAGTGAGCAGGCTGAAGACATGATGGCACTGAGAGTCGCGGATAACGCCGGTGATTTACGCGAGGAATCCGCTTCTTCAACTCCCGGACCTGAATCGGATACCAATTCCGGGGTGCGGGAAACACAGGAAAAACAGGCAGCGCCCGCCGCTGAACTGTTTAAATCGCCTGCCGGCGCTGCCCGGGATGAGGGTATGGTCCCGCAGGATTCGGGAAATATAGAAAATAATCTTATGTTCACCGCTATCACCGATGAAGCACAGGCGGCCCGGAGTGCAGCCCCGCTGGGTATGGGCGATGGGCCGGGCCAGGTGGCCGAATACAGTTTAACATTACAGGTTGACGATAAACGGAAAACAATGGACCTGGTCGGCGGCGTAGCGGCAAAACATGACGGTTTTGCCGAAGCGCTACGGGACAATGCCAATCATATGCTGATCACGGTTCCGTTTTACAATGCTCAAACGCTGGTGGAAGAAGTGGGGCAACTGGGTACCGTAACCGACCGGCAGTCCGAACAAAAAGACATGAGTACGGAAATTAAAGAGCTGGAAAAAAATATTAGTGAGTTTAAAGCTCGTGAACAAAATTTAGCGGAGAAAATCAAGTCAAACCAAGCGGACCAAACAACGGCAAATGAATTGGCTGCGGTGCGGGAGCAAATTGCCGGTCTGCAGGCCCAATTGACCGCCATAAACACGAGCGTCATTATGAACAAGGTGGAAGTGAACTTTATTGAACGTTAGGTAATTGAGAAAATTTACTGCAAAACCCCGGGTTACTCCGGGGTTTGCCCTTGCTTCGCCGGTAAATAGCGGGTAAAATAAGGGGTGAATTCTGTTGCCGAAGTTGAACAACAAGAAGGGAGGTCGGAATACTGTGCGTGAAAAGGTGCAAGCTGCTTTGGAACAAGTGCGTCCCGCTTTGCAGCGTGACGGCGGTGACGTTGAATTGGTGGACGTGACCAACGACGGTATTGTCAAGGTTAAGTTGACCGGAGCCTGCGGTGGTTGCCCGATGTCCACCTACACCCTTAAACAGGGTATTGAGCGGACTATCAAGCAAGCGGTTCCCGAAGTGAAAGAAGTTATGCAGGTGTGAGTTCCGGCAACCCGGTTACTGACAAGCAATGAAGCAGTGTAAGGCGCGTATCAGGTTAACGGATATAACGCGCCTTTTCGCTTTTAAAAGGAGTGAACCGGTGAGCATGAAGAGCGAGAAGTATAACCTGGCTGTGTGCCAGCTCAAGGTATCGGAGGATAAAGCGGACAATATCGCCCGGGCGGAGAAAATGGTCCGGGAAGCGGCGGCCATGGGCGCCCGGGTGGTGGCGCTGCCCGAGATGTTTAATGCTCCCTACCAGACGGCCCTTTTCCCTGCTTACGCCGAGTCGTACCCCGGGGGCGAGACGGTGCGCATGCTGGCCCGGACGGCAAAGGAGACGGGTATTATCCTGGTGGGAGGCTCCATACCGGAACGGGACGGGGACACCGTATACAACACTTCCTTTATATTTGGTCCCCATGGCCGACTGCTGGGCAGGCACCGCAAGGTGCACCTTTTTGACGTGGATCTGCCTGGGTTGAGCATCAGGGAATCCAGCACCCTCGGTCCGGGAGAGGGTTACACTGTTATTGACGCCGGTTTCGGGAAACTGGGGGTTTGCGTCTGTTACGATGTGCGTTTTCCCGAACTGGCCCGCCTGATGACCCTGACGGGAGCCCAGGTGATGGTGGCGCCGGGCGCATTTAACATGGTCACCGGCCCGGCGCACTGGGAACTGACCATGCGGGCCCGGGCGGTGGATAATCAATTTTACGTGGCCGCCATATCGCCGGCCCGGAATGAAAGCGACAAGTACGTGGCCTACGGCCACTCCATGATTGTTGATCCCTGGGGCGAGGTGGTTCGGGCCGCGGGTACCGGTGAGGAAATAATTATGTCCGCCATTGATCCGGCCAGAATTGACGAGGTGAAGGCCAGGCTGCCCCTGCTGCCCCACAGGCGCACCGATTTGTATGAACTGGTGTGGAAAAAAGATAAGTAACACTGGATACGGAGGTTATTGTAAAATTGCTGACCTGCGGAATAGTTGGCCTGCCCATGACAGGCAAAACGACTTTTTTCAACCTGGTGACGGGCTCGGAACAGGAAACGTCAAATTTTTTAACCGGCAAAACGGAAATCAACACGGCCATGGCCAGGGTTCCCGACGCCAGGATCGATTTCCTCTCCGGGTTGTATAAACCCAGAAAAACCATCTATGCCCAGATCCAGTTCAGTGATGTGCCCGGCCTGGTGCGGGGCGCCAGTCAGGGCAAGGGCGTGGGTAACCGTTTTCTAGACGGTATCCGCGATGCCGATCTACTGGTGCACCTGGTGCGGGCCTTCGCCAACCCGGACGTGCCCCACGTGGACGGCAGCGTGGACCCGGTGCGGGATCTGGAAACGGTAAACCTGGAACTGCTGCTGGCGGACATGGACCTGGTGGAGAAAAGGATCAAGCGCATTGAGGAAGGGAAAAAGATTAAAAAGGAGCAGGCCGACGAAATGGCGGTGCTGCGCAAGTGTCTGGTGGCGCTGGAGAATGAAATCAGTGTGCATAAGGCGGATTTGTCCGATGACGAGCGGGCGCTGTTGGTTAATTACAGCTTTCTTACCGACAAGCCCGTGATTCTGGTGGTTAATATAGACGAGGAGCAACTGCGGGCCGGTGACTACCCCGGGCGGGATCAAATACGGGAGTTTGCTTCATCCAAGGGGGTTATCCTGCTGGAGATAAGCGGCCAGATTGAAATGGAAATCAGCCGCCTGCCCGGTGAGGACAGGGAGATATTTATGGAAGACCTTGGTCTGGCCGAATCCGGTATAGACAAACTAGCCCGGGCGGCTTACGAAACCCTTGGTTTAATCTCCTTTTTCACCGTGGGTGAGGACGAAGTGCGGGCCTGGACCATCCAGGCCGGGTTGGACGCCAGGAGCGCCGCCGGTAAAATTCATTCCGACCTGGAGCGCGGCTTTATCCGGGCCGAGGTAACGGCCTACTCTGACCTGGCGGGGGCGGGCAGTATGAGCAAGGTCAAGGAAAAGGGACAGGCCCGGCTGGAGGGTAAGGATTACATCGTTAAAGACGGGGATATCATGAATATCAGGTTTAACGTTTAACTTCAGCGGAGATTGCGGATGTAGGGGCGCCCCTACTTTTTTATACAGGGAGTACGGAGGAACCGTCCCCCTGTTTTTTTTGCGCCATAGGCCGTTTTTCCTAAGCCGGCGGGATGGTATTTGTACCTTTAGGCCTATTGACCGTTCAAACGGCCTGCCGTTATATTTGGTTTAATCTGCGGGGCAGCGCCGGCGCGGATGAGATTCAGATGAAGGTAAGGTGATTGTATGTGAAGCAAAAGATGAATCTCCGGAAGAACGAAAAAGGTCAGGCCATGGTAGAATTCGCCCTTGTCGTACCGATTGTGCTGCTGCTGCTCCTGGGCATTATTGAATTCGGCTGGCTGTTCAACGGCCAAATCACCATGACCAGCGCCGCCGGGGTGGGGGCCCGCATGGCGGCGCTGCCCGACAACAGCGAAAAGTTTTTGACCATTGATAAGGATGAGGCGATCAAGCAGGCCATTGAAGATAATGTGGAAGGCCTGTCGGGTTTTAAGTATCTTACGCCGGATTCCGGCAAGTACTACTCCGGCAAAGCTGCATTGGAGGGAGCGGGACTGACCCCCTCGGAAGCCTCCGCAGCAGTGGTGGAAGATGCCGGCAAGGGGACGGTGACGGTTTACATCCGAGGTAATTTCAAACCCCTCATCGGCCTGTTTGTGGGTCCCAACAAGGATCTGTGGGGTCAAAGCACCATGAACAAAGAGTTATAGCGCCGGTACTAAATGGTAAAGGAGCGTGAAAAGGGTGATTAAAGGATTTAACCTGAGGGATGAGAAGGGCTCGATTATTATTCTGGTGGCCATCATGCTGGTTGTTTTATTTGGCTTTGCGGCTGTTTCCGTAGACACGGCCGCTTTGGCGTCGGAAAAACGGAAAATGAGTGTGGCCGCCGACGCGGCTGCGCTGGCGGCGGCCAAAGAACTGCCCAACAATCCCAATAATATCGCGCCGGTAAAACAAAAAGCCCTCAATTTTTTGGCGGAAAACTACGGCTACAGCCCCGGTGACGTTGAAGTTGAAGTGGATCAAAATAAAAACACGGTTAAAGTGAGCCTGAAAAAGCCGGCCGATACTTTCTTCGCTTCCGTTCTCGACCGGGATCTGGCCACTGTGGATGTGGCTGCTTCTGCCAAAGCGGAGGCGGTGCGGGGAATGGGCGTCCCGCACGTTTATTCGGAAAACGATATTGATTTCAAGGGCACGGTGGCTTTTTACGATTTTGACAACGGCGACATGGACTTACATTCCAACAAATCGATTAGGGTTAGCGGAGAACTCACCCGGTTTATACCGGGTATTGGCAGCAGTCAGGTTAAACTCCACGCCCGCGCTGTGGGAACAATCAACTGTAGTACCAATTATGAATGGGTTACCTGGTATGCGGGAGTCAATCCGCGTGATTTTCCCTTTGAAAGTTTCGAGAAGGCCAAACAAACCCTCATTAATTATGATGCCGATAAAAAAGAGCATATTGACGGCAATTATACAATAAAAAGCGGGGATAGGGTCGATTGGAGCAATAAAGTGGTATTTATTGACGGCGATCTTAAGCTTGAGGATGCCAAGAAATCCGGGAGTACCATAACTCGCACGGAGATTAAGGAAGTTATCGTCGGGGGCGAAACTCAGACATACCCACTGGTGTTCATCAACGGCAACCTGACCATGGGCAAGGGGGCGTGGATCTACGGTACCGTAATCGTATTTGGTGATATTAACTTTGCATCGGTTGATGTACAAAAGAATGATTATAATTATATCAGGGGCACCGTGGCTGCCGAAAACCTCAACTTTAGAAATAATACCTGGGTGAAGATCTGCAAATATAAAACGGAACTGGACAAGGTGACCAGGGTCAGACTGATTGAATAGATAGATGTGATTGTATAGACAGATAGCGGTTGACATACTTTTGTATAAAGCCGGGCGGCTCAATGCCGCCACTCGGGCTTTTTTTTTGCTCTCCGGCCGGGTCGTCGGTGCGGGACGATGGGGAATTGGGTCCGGGAATATGGTCCCGGATCGGAATAAGACTGCCATGCCTTGATTTTTGAGACTGGCGGTTCATGTAAGCAATGATCGAAAAGAGTAAAATAAAATCACAAAATACATAAGGAGGTAATGGTAATGACTTTAGTAAGCAGGTTGTGGAAGGAAGAAAGCGGACAGGGCATGGCGGAGTATGGCTTGATCTTAGCGTTGATTTCAGTTGTTTGCCTGGTTGTGCTTGGAACTATAGGGACCAATCTAGTAAATAGATTTCAAGAGGTTGCTGATGAGCTAGAGCCAAAGACGACAACACCGTAATAAACAGATAATGTTTAGAAAATTTTTTCGGCAAGAAAATGCGCAAGGATTGACGGAATATGCTTTTATACTATTCTTAATTGCCATTGCTTGTGTAGTAACTTTAAAACCTTTAGGTTTAAATCTTACCAAACTGTTTGAAGAAGTCCGTTAAAGATTTCGTCTTAATACTTTTTTTATCCGGGGACCCTGCTTAGGCCAGCCTTAAGTGGGGTCCCGCTTTAGGAAAGGTCGACAGGAAATGTTAAGTGCCGGTTCCTACAATTTTTTAATTTTGGATTTAATATTCTTTGGGGTGCTGCTGGTTTGCTGCTACACCGACCTGCGCGTGCAGAAGATATATAACCTGGTGCTTTTCCCCGCGGCACTGGCGGCTCTCATATTGAGCTTTCTCTATGGCGGTCCGGCCCAAGTGGTAGGAAGTCTGCAGGGGATGCTGCTGGGTATTGGCTTGCTTTTGTTGCCCTTCGCCTGGGGCGGCATCGGGGCCGGTGACGTCAAACTGCTGGGCGTGGTGGGCGCTTTTAAAGGGCCTGAATTTGTGTTGATGGCCTTTGTGGCCGGCGCTATCGCCGGCGGCATCTATTCCGTTTTTTTATTGATTAAACAAAAGAAATTTTTGCTGACCTTGAAAAAAATCTACTATTTTTGCCTCAATAAATTATTGCATATTCCCATTACGGTTAATTTCGGCAACCTGGAAACCGCGGCGCGTGAAGATGCTTTTCCATACGCCCTGGCTATCAGTACGGGGGTGATTCTGGTTTATTTTCTGGGGTGATCATTGATGAAATTATTGGTCAAGCTGCACCGTGAAAACAAAGGACATCACCTGTTGGATTTTGCCCTGGCTTTGCCCCTGGTGTTGTTATTGTGTATGACGGTGTTGGAAATCGGGAACATCTCCTACTCCTACCTGGTAATAAACCAAGCATCCCGGGAAGCGGCTAAAATGGGTATGACCGGCGAGCCCGACGCGGAGATAGTCGACCGGGTGCGGCAGATCTGCTCCAGGCTTGACGCTTCCAGGCTGACCGTCGAGATCCGGCCGGTGGACGATCAGGACCCGGACGGCGGCTTTTACCTTTACCGCTCCCAGGGGGTTCCCCTGTCGGTAAAAATCGGTTACCAGGTTGATTCTATAACCCCGCTGCGGGATGTGATCTTGCCCGGTCCCTTTCCGATTCAGGCCAGGTCGATAACGCGAGTGGATTACGGATTATAAATTGACGGGGAGCATACAAAATGAAAAACATCAAACTGAACGTTGTGATCCTGCTGGCCATTATATTCAGCGCCGCCGCGGCCTACGGAGTGTACTGGTATTTAAACGGCGTTAGGGACGCCTATATCAAGCAGGGCAATTTTGTGCAGGTGGCCGTGGCCACCCAGGATATTCCGGCCAAAACGGCGTTGTCGTCGCAGATGTTTGCCATGGAGAGCGTTCCCTCCAAGTATATCAACCCGGACGCCATCGTCGATCCCAATGAAATATCCGGCAAACTGACCAAGAGTCCGGTTTATGCCGGTGAACAGATCCTGAGCGGCAGGCTGTCGGGAAAGGGCGATTTGTCCGAAGGGATGGCTTTTATCGTCCCGGCCGGTGAGAGGGCGCTGACCATCTCGGTAAACGAGGTGTCGGGGCTGGCCGGGCTGATTAAACCCGGCGACCGGGTGGACGTGCTGGTGACCTTTGAAGACGATGCCGGGACGGTGATGACCTCTACTATCTTGCAAAAAATCAAAGTGCTGGCCGCCGGCCAGCAAATGAATACGGAGGGTATGCAGAACGTTCCGGAGGGTATTTACCAGACCGTTACTCTGTCGGTTACTCCACAGCAGGCCCAGCCGCTGGCGCTGGCCACTGAAAAGGGCAGTACCAGGCTGATGCTTCGTTCGCACGAGGACGAAGGGACGGCAAATATACCCGCCAGCAAAATTGTCAATCTGGTCAGATAGTTTTAAAAGTCGAAAGGGGTGATGATGTGCAGCCAATCAGGGTGATCATTGTGGACGATGTGAAGAACACCAGGGAGGATATCAAAAGGTTTCTTTATTTTGAAGAAGATATTGAAGTGGTGGGCGAGGCGTCCAACGGGGAGGAAGCGATCCAGTTATGCTCCAGTGTGAAGCCGGATGTAGTCCTCATGGACATCAACCTGCCGGGCATGGACGGTATTCAGACTTCGGAAATTATCTCGGTGCAGGTACCCGAAACGGCCATTGTCATTGTTTCTATCCAGGGCGAGCAGGAGTACATGAAAAAAGCCATGGCCGCGGGGGCCAGGGATTACCTGGTCAAACCCTTTACCAGCAACGACCTGGCGGAAACCGTCCGCCGGGCCAGTGCCTTTACGCGCAAAAAGTACCTGCATTTGGTAGGGCAGGAGAGCAAAAATGACAGCCGGGGTAAGAGAAAGCAGGGCAAAATAATTACCCTTTTCAGCACCAAGGGCGGTGTGGGCAAAACCACCGTCGCCTGCAACCTGGCCATCGCCACCGCCACGGAGACCAATTCCGACGTGGTGCTGGTGGACCTGGACCTTCAGGGGGGCGACGTGTCCATTGTGCTGAATTTCAATAACGTGCAGACCATCGCCGACCTGGTACAGGAAAACCTGGATAGGGACCCGTCGGTTACCGATACCTGTCTGGCCGCACACTTTTCGGGCATCAACGCGCTGTGCGCCCCGGTAAGCCCCGAGCAGGCGGAACTGGTGACGACCCAGCATATCAATACGTTAATTAATTACCTGAAAACCAGGTTCGATTTTGTTTTCGTGGATACGGCGCCTCATTACAGCGAAATAAATCTCAACGTCCTGGAGATGAGCGACCGGGTACTGGTGATGCTGGCCCAGGACCTGCCCACCCTCAAACACGCCCGGTCCACCCTGGAGGTGCTTAAAGCCCTCAACCACGGGCAGAAAACCAGCCTGATCCTGAACCGGGTCCGCCCCGACGGGATTAGTGTCAAGGAACTGGAAAAGAGCCTGGACCTGGAAATGGCCGCCGCCATCCCCAACGACGACAAAAACGTGCTGCTTTCGGTGAACAAGGGGCAGCCTTTCGTCATGGGCCAGAAGACAAGCAAGGTCTCGGAATGCGTTTTGGAGCTGGCCCGGAAACTGGGCGCGGAAAAAGAAAAAAAGGATGAACAGCCGGAGGTCCAAGCCGGCGCCGGCGTAAGCAAATTTAAAAAAATATTCAGCCTTTCGAGGTGAAATAGCAGATGTCCCTGATGGAGCGATTGGAAAAAAACGTGGTTAAGGCGCCGTCCCCGGTCTCGGAAGCACCGGGCAAGCCCAAGGATATATACAAGGACCTGCGCAATACCCTGCATAAAAAAGTGATCAGCGAGTTTTCCGGTTCCATGTCCGAATCCGGCGGCAACCTGGAAGAGGCGGCGAAAAAAATTGAGACGCTGGTGATGCAACAGCTTAACGCTGAAAACAACAATATCCCCCGTGCCGAGAAGGAGCGCCTGACCACGGAAGTAGTCAATGACTCCATCGGTTACGGACCTATCACCCCTCTGCTGGAGGACCCGGAAATCACGGAAGTAATGGTCAACGGCCCCGACGCGGTGTATGTGGAGCGCGGCGGTAGCCTGGTACTGACCGAAGTCAAGTTCAGGGACCACGACCACGTGCATCACGTGATTGATAAGATCGTGGCCCCCATCGGCCGGCGCATCGACGAGGGTTCGCCTATGGTGGACGCCAGGCTGCCGGACGGCTCACGGGTCAATGTGATTATTCCACCCCTGTCTCTGACCGGACCGGTGATCACCATCAGAAAGTTTTACCGTGACCCGCTCAAGGTAGAAGACCTGATCCGGCTGGGCACCCTGACGGAGGATATGGCCGAATTTTTGGAGGCCTGCGTCAAGGCGCGGCTGAATATGGTGGTTTCCGGCGGCACCGGCAGCGGAAAAACCACCACCCTGAACGTATTATCCCTGTTTATTCCCCGCGACGAACGGATTGTTACCATTGAGGACTCGGCGGAACTGCAGCTCAGGCAAGAACACGTGATCACCCTGGAAAGCCGGCCGCCAAATATCGAAAACAAGGGAGCCATCACCATTCGTGACCTGGTGCGCAACTGCCTGCGGATGCGCCCGGACCGGATCGTGGTGGGCGAGGTGCGCGGCGGTGAAGCGCTGGACATGCTGCAGGCCATGAACACCGGCCACGACGGCTCACTGACCACCGGTCACGCCAATTCGCCCCGGGACATGCTTTCCCGCCTGGAGACCATGGTGCTGATGGCGGGCATGGAAATCCCGGTGCGGGCCATCCGGGAACAGGTTTCGTCGGCCGTTGACCTGATCGTGCATCAGGAACGCATGAAGGACGGGACGCGCAAGATTACTCATATTACCGAAGTGCAGGGTATGGAGGGTGAAATAATTACCCTGCAGGACCTGTTTGTATATAAACAAACGGGAATCGACGAGCGGGGCAAGGCGGCGGGCTGTTTTACCGCCACCGGCATCAAGCCCAGGTTTATCGAACAGTTTGGCCTGTACGGCATCAATCTGCGCCGGGATTTGTTTGCCAATCAATACTGGAGCTAGCCAGGGATGAAGCAAAAGCGGGGTGATGTTCTTTGCCTTTGGAATACATAGTGGGGCTGGTCTTCACCAGTATCATGTTCATATTTCTTGGTGTATATAACTTTAGATCGTTAAGCCGGCAGGAATTTAACCGGCGGGTATCCACGGTCCTGAAGGAAAAGGAAGATTCCGGGGAGAAGGCTGGCGGGCGGCGGGCGAAAGCGACCGGCGGCGGACTTTACGAAGCATTAAAGGACAGTCTCAGATCCACCCGGCTGAAAGGATTGGTGGAAAAGGAACTGACCAGGGCCGACCTGCCCCTGCGCAGTGACGAGTTCCTGGCTTTTACCGTGGTTATTGTGGGGTTTGTGGCGCTGGCCGTACTGGTGTTGACCGGCAGCTTATTAATGCTGCTGTTTGCCCTGGTGATGCTGCTGCCGGTGCCGTATATCTTTATCCGCTGGGCCAAGCACAAACGGTTGGCGGCGTTAAACAACCAGATCGGGGACGCGTTAATCATTATCTCCAATTCGCTGCGTTCGGGTTTCAGCATCATGCAGGCCATCGACCTGGTCCGGAAGGAAATGCCCGACCCCATTGCCAAGGAGTTTGCCCGCACCTTTCAGGAGATCAACCTGGGTATGCCAACGGAACAGGCTCTTGTCAATATGGCTGAGCGGACCGGCAGTGACGACATGGACATGGTGGTTACCGCGGTGCTGATTCAGAGACAGGTGGGCGGCAACCTGGCCGAAGTGCTGGACAACATCGCGCACACCATCAGGGAGAGGATCAGGATCAAGGGTGAGATTAAAGCTCTTACCGCCCAGGGCCGGATTTCCGGCTTGATTGTGGGATTGCTGCCCCTGGCGATGGCAGTTATTTTATTTGCGATTAACCCTGGGTATATCAGCCTGCTGTTTACCACCCGCCCGGGGTTAATGATGTTGTTTTTCGCCCTGGTGGTGCAGTCGGCGGGTTTTTTCTTCATCAGGCGGATCGTGGACATCAAGTATTAGAGGGAGGTTGACCCGGTGTTATATATAGCGGCGCTTGTTTTCGCGACGGTTTTTTTAATCTTTCTGGCGGGTTACCGGTTTGTTTTCAGTGAGCGGATTAGTTTGGCCGGCCGGATGGAGCAGGTGGTGGGCGCGCCTGAGATAAACATCAGGCAGAAGGAACTAAGCGCCCCGCTGGCGACCCGGGTGTTTAAGCCGCTGCTGGGGAAAGCCGCCACGGTTTTTGTCCGGGTGCTGCCGTCGGAAAAGGAAGCGGTGCTGGACCAAAAAATTATGAAGGCCGGGCTGGAGGGCAAGATCACCCCGGTGGAAATGATGGTTACCAAGTACCTGGGGGCGGTGAGCGCGGGGTTGCTTGTGCTGTTCATCGCCACGGTGCTGCATACCGGCCTTTTAAATACTGTGGTTTTTTTTGCGGCCGGCGTGCCTCTGGGCCTGATGCTGCCCGATTATTATCTGGCGATGCGGGCCAAACGCCGCAACCTGGAGGTCGAGGCGCAGATGCCGCAGATCCTGGACCTTTTGACGGTTAGCGTGGAGGCGGGGCTTGGTTTTGATGGAGCGGTATACAAGGTGATTGAAAAGACCAGGGGGATACTGGTCCAGGAAATGAAGCTGATGATGCAGGAGATCAATATGGGTAAGTCCAGGCGCGAGGCGATGAAAGACCTGGGAGCCAGGTTTGACGTCAACGATTTGAACAGCTTTATCAGCGCCATTATTTTAGGCGAGCAACTGGGCATCAGCATCGGCAATGTTTTGCGGACCCAGGCGGACCAAATCAGGATTCGCCGGCGGCAAAACGCCGAGGAGCAGGCGATGAAAGCGCCGGTCAAGATGCTGTTCCCGCTGGTGTTTCTCATCTTCCCGGCCCTGTTTATCGTGATTCTCGGTCCGGCGGCTATCCAGATATTCAATACGTTGTTACAATAACCGGCAGTTCAATTGAGGTGGTCGAGATGATTTTAGTCAACAAATCCACCGGTACGGTGCTGGCGGAGCGGGCACAGCCGGCCCGCAGTTTCGGCCGGCGGCTGCTGGGCCTGATGGGCCGGAAACAGCTTCCCCAGGGGACGGCCCTGGTGCTATCGCCGTGCCGGCAGGTGCATACCTGTTTCATGCGTTTTCCCATTGACATTTTATTTTTAGATCGGCGGGGCGTGATCCTTAAAACACTGTTGCGGCTGGCGCCCTGGAAGATGAGCCCGTACGTGCGCGGGGCCCGCCAAGTGATCGAGTTGCCCTCGGGCGTCATTGCAGCCACCGCCACAGCCGAAGGACAAACCATCGATTTAATCGACCGGGAGGGTTAGGAATGAAAGGATCAAAGGGCAGCATGTCCATTACCGTTAAAATCGCGCTCAGCCTCGGTATGTTAATAGTATTCCTGATGCTTACGCTGGGCGCCATCACCGTATACCAGATGAATGAAACCGTTCAATCCGGTGAGAAGGACAAGGGCAGTTACCTGACCGAAGCTTTAACGGCCAGGATTGCAGGCCCGTTACAAATTGAGGATTACCAGCATATCAAGCGGACCGCCCGGCAGTTTATCGCGGAGTTCGGTATGGAAGGCGCCATGGTGGTAGATGCCGGGGGTAAAAATATCGCCATTGAAGGGTTGACCAGACCCAACCACATGATGGCCATGATCGGTGACATCGAGGGTTTCGACGAGACCGGTTTCCGGGCCAAATATATCAGGGAGCAAAACGAGGCCGAGTCCGCTTTCCTATTTATCAGAACCATCAACGATAATAGCGGAAAAACACTCGGTTATCTGGGGCTGTCCTCCAGCGCCGGTTACCTGCACCGCGACACCAACAGTCTTATATATCTCCTGGGGGGCGCCACGGTGGCGGCTATTCTTGCCGGCGTGTTCCTGTCCATGATCATCACCCGGCGCATCCTCAACCGGCCCATTGTCGCCCTGGCCGCGGCCACCGAAAACATCGCCACCGGCAATTTCGCCATGAAGGTCGATGCCAAGAACAAGGATGAACTGGGCAACCTGGCCTCGTCGTTCAATTCGATGACGGGATACCTGTCCAACCTGTTTCGCTCCATCACCACCTATACCGGTGAGCTGGTCAAGTCTTGCCAGTCGCTCAGCACCACGGTCAAGTCTTCGGAAAGCACATCCAAGAAACTGGTCGCGTCGATGCAAGAGCATGCCGGACGCACCGGCGAACACATATCCATGCTGCAGGGCTGCGCGGAACTGGCCCACGGTTTGGTGGAGCGGCTGGAGCGGTCCGGACGGGAGCTGAAAAAAACCGCCGGTGAAATTTCCACCATTGCCGGCGACGCCCGGGAACCGGCCCGTTTGACGGGCGTCGCCGCGGGTTTAATTGAAGAAGTCAAAGGTTCCCTGGAGAATATGAAAATAACCGCGGACGACACCCTGGTCGCCTTTGACGAACTTAAGCAACTGGCCGCGGTTTTTTCCGATTACCTGGACCGCAGCAGGGCCTTCAACTTCAACCTGGCCCTGGAGGTGGCCAAGCTGGGCGGCCAGGAGTTGACCCGGGAACTCAATGACTTGCAGGCCATGTCCGACGAAGGAATGGAAAAAACCAGGGGTTATATTGCCGGTATCGACAGCGCGGGCCATTCGGTGGAGTCCATGCTCAAAGCTCTGGATGGCAGTCTGAACACGGTGGAACAGGGTAAAACGGCCCTGGCTGAAGCCGGTGTGAGCTGGGATTCCCTGGGAGAAAGACTGGTTGAGGAAAGTGACGCCATTGAAGGCCTGATGACCGGTTTGGCGGAAAACGAGCAACAGAGGGGACAGTTGATTGAATCCCTTGGTCATCTGATGGAGGAACTGGACAAAGCGCTGAAGGAATTCAACGATACCGGTGAGGCCGGTGAAAGGCAGACCGAGCAGATGGGTCAATTGGAGTCCACGATGCGCCGGATTCTCAGGGTATCCAACGCGCTGGACAACCTGTGCGCGCAGTTTAAGGTCTAATTAAAGTTAATAGGACCGTCTGCCGAAAAGATGCCTGGTGTTAAAAGTTAAAAGCTGCAAAAAACGCAGCTTTTAACTTTTAACACCAGGCATCAAAGCCGGCCACGACCCCCCTTATAAAGGGGATTTTTTAGTGCAACTCCACCAGTTTTTCCTTGATGGCGATCAGCGCGGCCTGGGTACGGTCCGTCACGTCAAGTTTTTGGAAAATGTTGGTCAGATGATTTTTAACCGTCTTTTCGCTGATATATAGTTTATTGGCGATGGTCCGGTTGGAGTCGCCGTTGGCCACCAGGCGCAACACTTCCATTTCCCTGTCCGTCAGGCCCAGAGGTCTGTCTTCCTGGGTTTTGGTGGACA
The DNA here is from genome assembly GCA_023439185.1 of Bacillota bacterium. Taxonomy (GTDB): domain Bacteria; phylum Bacillota; class Desulfotomaculia; order Desulfotomaculales; family Desulfallaceae; genus BRH-c8a. The sequence goes on from JAEXOR010000052.1 coordinate 79,281, forward strand.
GCTTGTTGATCTGCCGGAATATCTTGTCCATCAGTGACGGAGAAATAAAGGAATGTCCCTGGGCCACCTGCAGCATGGTGTCGATAAGCTGGTCGGGACTGACGTCTTTTAGCAGGTAGGCGGCGATACCGTTGCGGATCATTTCCACGATATACTCTTCCTGGTCATGGATGGTCAGGGCGATGACCCCGGTTCCCGGAAACTCCTGTTTAATGGTTTTACATACCTCAATACCGGTTATATCCGGCAGGTTGATATCCAGCAAAACCAAATCCGGTTTAAACTCGCGGCAAAGTTTAAGGGCCATTGTGCCGTTATGCGCTTCGGTTAAGATACTGAACTGGGGTTCCAGAGACAGTATTTTTCTGATTCCTTCCCTGACCAGGGCATGATCATCCACAATCAGTACGGAAATTTGTTCGTTCAACCGTATCCCTCCCATAAGCTGGACCCCACTATCTTAGCCTGATTTAAAGGGGCAATACGATGATAATTACAGTACCCTTTCCGGGCGCGCTGTTGATTTTAAACTCACCATGCAATATTTGAGTGCGCTCCCGCATGTTAATCAGCCCGTAACATTCGCGGTTTTTGTTCTTGGTAACCGTATCTATATCAAATCCCGCACCGTCATCCCGGATGGAAACGGTAATTCTATTGTCGAGTTGCTCAACTTTGACCATTACCTGATGTGCCCGGGCGTGCTTGTGCACATTGTTCAGGGCTTCCTGAACCACCCGGAACAAAGCTACTTCAACGGTGGGGGATAATCTTTCCTGCTTGCCGAAGAATACGAATTCGGCATTGATCTTGAATTGTTTCTTATAATCTTCGACATAACGGTGCAACGCCGGCACCAGCCCCAGGTCGTCCAGCACCATGGGCCTCAGTTCAAAGATGATCTTGCGCACGTCCTGCAGGCTTTGCCGGACCAACTCCTGCAGGCTGATTAACTCCACTCTGACGCTATGGGGTTCAATGTCCATCAGTTTAAGTATGTACTCGGCCCGCATCACGATGTTGGCCAGCAGTTGGGCCGGGCCGTCATGGATTTCCCTGGCCACCCGCTTGCGTTCTTCTTCCTGGGCTTTGATAATACTGATCCCCAACTGTTGGATTTGCTTGATTTCCTTCAGCTTGGAAAAAATATTGTCCATGTTGTTGCCCAGGTAATTAAGCACCACGCCCAGGTGTGACATCATGTCTTCGGCTTTTTCCAGCATATTCTGCATGCGGCGCAGGCTTTGTTCCATGTTGTCGCGCTTGAAACGGATAATTTGTTCCTGGTACCTCAGATTAGCCAGTTCCAATTGCAGTTCCTGAGCCTTTTCGTAGGCATTCTTAATGTCGTCTTCGTTATAGCGTTTGAAGTTTTTGCTGACCTCCGCCAGGTGGATGCGCGCCTTCTTCTCTTTGGCGGACAATTGTTCCACCCGATCAATCATTTCCGCGACGTTGTTTTTAATAACGGCCAGCTCATTTTGAATATTCTTATATTCTTGTCGGCTGTTTTCAGCAATATCATAAATTTGTTCCTGGGATCTTTCAATGTGGAGCAATGTTTCGTTGATAATTTTGTCCAGCATTGATGAGTCAAACATTTGGTCCACCTTCCACTATCGGCCAAATACTATAAATATTCTCTGTTCCACTGGGTTTTTCCTGCTTAATATGTCTGAAAAAGTTTTTTTTTGGAAAACAAAAACCGCACTCCGGCGGTCTTTGTCGTATTTTAGGAACTGAAAGCGCGCGCTTTTCTTGCAGTTAAGGAAATTATTGGGTCAGTCGGTCGGCATGGTAAACGTTAAGGTGCGTGTTTCCTGCTCCCAGCGGACGTCTGTGCCGGTTAAGGTTTGCTGCCACAGGGAAACGGAACCGTAGGCGCTGCCGCCAACCAACTTTATTGCCGGCCCCTCGACCACCGTTGAACCGTTGATTATCCTTCCGGTAATATAATCCACGATTATATTTGTATCGCCCCGGCGCAGGTTTACCCTGGCAGTGCCGGCGTCCCATGTTACACTGTACCCCAGCAGCTCAAACAGTTGGCGCAGCGGCAGCAACAGTTGTCCGTCTTCGTTAATGACCGGGGTGTTAATCACACCGCGGCTCCCTTCAAAGATAATGATTACCGGTTCGGGTTGGGGCATTGGTTTTTCCGCCGGACGCACGGATATGATTCGCACCGGAGTGCCGACCGGCGTTTGGTCGTACAGCCAGATAACATCATGGTTGTGCATTCTGATACATCCCGCTGAGGCGTAAGTGCCGATGGAGGAGGGGTTATTGGTGCCGTGAACGCCGTAGACACCGCCGCCGCCGATACTGAGGCCCAGCCAGCGCACCCCCAGAGGATTCTGGGGACTGCCGCCGGGTATCCTCAATTTGGAATAATAGGGATTGACCAGTTTGACCACCACAGCAAAGTCGCCCTCCGGCGTATAGGAAGGGTGACGCCCGGTGGCCACCGGAAAGGTTCTGACCACGTCTCCGTTTTGCAAATAATGCAGTTGGTTGGTTGCCTTGTTGATGATGATTTGCGTGCCGGCCAGTACCGGATCCGCCTGATAAAAAAACAGAAACATTGTTAATATAATGATTATCGCGCTTTTGCCCACCTGATGGCCTCCCCGTTTTGAATTCATTATTTATATTACGGGTCCGGCTCTTTTTTGATGACCGGGTGGACATGCGGCAACCGATGATTTAACAATAGAATTTTTTGGAGGCAACCTGGTTAAGATTAACTGCAATCCGGCATAATATATTTGATTATTTTCTATGGCCGGAGTGTGATGATATGGATGAACGGGCAATCATGAATGAAATAATGGCCACGATCAAAAAGCTGCCGCCGGAAAACCTGGCGGATGTCCTTGGGTTTCTGAAAACTTTGACCGGGGAAACCGATGACCAGGGAGAAGATGACTCCGAGCTGTTAACCATGGGGTAGGGGAGGTGAGGTTTGTGCACATGGGGAGACTGACGGAAATGGAAAGGCTGGCTATTGAAGAGCAGTTGCGGGCTGAGGATATTTGTGCCAAAAAGATCCAGATGTATATGAGCCTGAGCCGCGATCCCGCGGTGCAGGCCTTACTGCAGCAAATGGCGGAAAAAAGCCATCGCCATATTAGTACTCTCAACAGCCTGATGCAGGATGCGGGTATGCCGGTTGGTACGGCCCAACAACAGCATTAATGCGGTAAGGACAGGATGTGCAAAGGAGGTGTTAGTGTTGCGGTTCAGCGACAGGGACATTATGACCGATCTGCTATTGGGCGCCAAGTACATTTCCGCCCAGTACCACATGGCTGTTCTGGAGTCGGCAAACGACCGGGTGCGCAACACCTTGATTCAACTCAATAACGATGAAATAAACCTGCAAAAGCAAATGTTCAGTCTGATGAACGACCGTGACTGGTATCAGGTGCGGCCCGCAGCCGGGAGCGTTGCCTGGCGGACTGTGGACGGCGGCTCAGCCGGTACGGACGCCGGCGTCGAAACGGATGCGCGGCGGCAGGTGCCCTACTTATTATAACCCGGGCTAAAAAAGATTAACTTCAACCGGTCCGGCGCCGGTGAACCGGTTAGGCGACAGCGGCGCCGGATCAAGGGGTGGTTTTTCGCCCAGCACCAGGCAGGCGGTGATTAAACCCACGGCGGGAGCGTGCATGAAGCCGTTGCCCCCGAACCCGCCCACACAGTAAAAGCCTTGCACCGCGGTTTCGCCCAATATGCCCATTCCGTCAGGGGTTATTGAGCGGATACCGGTGTAAATACGGGTTATTTGCGCGTCAATCAGGGCCGGTATTCTGGTCGTGGCTGCTTCGACGAAGCCCGGCAGCAGCGACCGGTCCACCATGTTTTCCAACCCCGGCGGACAATCCCGATCCGTACCTCCCAGGAGCAGGATGCCGTTTTTTTCGGCGTGCACGTAAAAACCGGTGTCCAGGTCCACTACCAGCGGTATGCCGGCGGGTACCGCCGGCAGCGGAGCGCAGACGTATACCTGGCGGCGCCGGGGTTCGGCGGGCAATTTAATATCCGCCATTTCCGCCACCAGGTGTAAATAGGGTCCGGCGGCGTTAATCACCACCGGGGATTCCACCACCGTGTCCCCCGCTCGGACGCCTTTAACGGTGCCGTTTTCAACCATTACAGAGTGCACGGCGGTACTTAATAAAACCTGGACGCCGTTTTTACGGCATTGTTTATAGTAGCCCTCCGTGACTCCGTAAGAGTCTGCATACGCGTCAAGGGGACAAAAGCTGCCCCCCAGCAAATCATCGGTCCTTAAAAAGGGATAGGCGGCAGCCATTTCGCGCGGCGACCGCATTTCCGCCGGCACTTCCAGCTCAACGAGCCGGTTTTTCATCTCTTCCAGGGCGCCGATTCTTTCGCCCGAGGCGGTCACCAGCAGGTATCCGTTGCGGCGCAGATAGATGGGGTAATTCATTTCGGCGGCAAAACGCAGAAAAAAGGGATAGCTGATGATGGTCAGTTGTATATTCAACGGATTTGTAAACTGATGCCTGATACCCCCGGTGCACTGAGCGGTGGCGCCGGCTCCGTGCAGTTTCTCTTTTTCCAGCACCGTGACGCGTAATTTTTTATTTTTTTGCGTCAGGTGACAGGCCGTGCTCAAGCCGGCGACACCCGCACCGATAATTGTAATGTCGGAAACAATTGACATCTTTTTTACTTCCTCCGTAAAAGATTGATTATGGTTAAAGGTTTACAGATAACTGCGGAGAATAAAGTATTGTGCTCAGGAGTCAGAATAGGAGAACGGTTTATCGTCTCGCAGTGTTCTGAATTCTGCCTACTGAATTCTGACTACTTGCATTATAGCATGTGATTACCAAGGAGGAATTTGGGCTTGCATATATTTTCCCTGGACGGAGAACAATTCAAGTTCATGCTGGTGGGCGGCGCCAACCAGTTGGCCGAAAACAAGGCGCAAATCGACGCCTTGAATGTTTTTCCGGTCCCGGATGGAGACACGGGCACCAACATGTACCTCACCATATTGTCCGGGGTCAAGGAGGCCCGCCAGGTGGAAAGCGGTAGAATAGATGACGTGGCCGCCGCCATGGCCCGGGGCTGTTTGCTGGGCGCCAGGGGTAATTCCGGTGTCATACTGTCCCAGATTTTCAGCGGGCTGGCCGCAGGGCTGCAGGGCCTGGAAAAAGCCGGGGCCGTCGATATAGCCCGGGCCTTGACCAGCGGTTCGGAGGCCGCTTACCGGGCGGTGGGCAACCCGGTGGAAGGTACCATATTAACGGTATGCCGCAAAACAGCCGCGGCTTGCTCCGAGGCGGTGCACCGCAGCAGCGACCCGGTACGTTTAATCCTGCTGGCCTGCCGGGCCGCGGCCAGGGCGGTGGCCGAAACCCCGGATGAACTGCCGGTGCTGCGTGAGGCCGGGGTGGTGGATGCCGGGGGCAAGGGGCTGCTGGTGCTGCTGGAAGGGATCATCAGATCTTTACGGGATGCCGCCGCCCGGCGCAATGTGGAATTGTTCGATCTGGCGGCCAGTCAGCAGAAGGAATTTGCCGTCAGCCGGGCCAGGGAATTTACCGCGGATATCGAATTCACCTATTGCACGGAATTCATCCTGACGGGTGACCGCGTCCCCCTGGATACCCTGCGGGAAGAATTGGGACCGTACGGGGACTGCCTGCTGGTGGTGGGGGACGACCGGACAGCCAAAATACATATTCATTCCAATCACCCCGGGCTGGTGCTGGAGTGCGGTCTCAAGTACGGGGCGCTGCAGCGGGTCGAGGTAAACAACATGGAGGAACAGCATCGCGAGTTGAACCGGAACGGGGCAAGGGAAACCAAACCGCTGGGCGTTGTGGCCGTGGGCATTGGCGAGGGTCTGAAGACGATCCTGGAAAGCCTCGGCGTGGATACGGTGGTGGAAGGCGGACAGACCATGAACCCCTCGGCCGAGGACCTGGTCCGGGCGGTGGACGGAATCAATGCGGAAGCAGTGATAATCCTGCCCAACAATAATAATATATTACTGGCGGCCCGGCAGGCGGTTTCCCTGGCCAACAGGGAAGTGTTGGTGGTGCCGTCGGCAAGCATTCCCCAGGGGCTGGCGGCCATGCTGTCCTTTAACCCCTTTGACCCGCCCGGGGAAAACGCCGCCCGGATGGAAGACGTCATGGCGGACATTAAAACAGGCGAAGTGACCCGGGCGGTCAGGGAGACCGAAATTGACGGTCTGGCGGTTAAAAAAGACGATTTTATCGGCCTGGCGGACGGCGCCCTGAGGGCGGTTTCGGACCGGCTGGACACAGTGGTGCTTGATCTATTAACCAAAGTGATTGACCGGGATTCCAGTCTGGTTACCTTTTATTACGGGGCCGGGCTGACCGGGGCGGAGGCTGCTGAAATAACCGCGCTGGTGCGAGATAAGTTTGACGGTGTGGATGTCGAAGTGCATTACGGCGGACAACCGTTATATCCCTTTATCATATCAGTTGAATAAGGAAGGTGATTTCCCTTGACGAAGGTGCGCATAATCACCGACAGTACGGCGGATTTACCTCAGGAATTGGTGGAACGGTACGGCATCACGGTGGTGCCGCTGAAAGTTTTTTTTGGTTCGGTTTGTTACCAGGACGGGATTGACCTGACCAAAGAAGAGTTTTTCCGGCGTCTGGTTGCCGGCAAGGAACTGCCCACCACTTCACAGCCCACGCCGGCGGAATTTGCCGAAGTTTATCGTCCCCTGATGGAAGAGGGCGCGGAGACAGTATCCATCCACATATCATCTCTGATGAGCGGGACAGTGCAGTCGGCTCAGTTGGCCAAAACCATGCTGAACTACGAGGGTTTGGAAATTATCGATTCCCGAACGGTCAGCGTTGTTCTGGGCATGATTGTGCTGAGCGCGGCCAGGGCCGTCCAGGCCGGTTATTCGAAGGACGAAGTGGTGGCTCTGGTACAAAGTATTATAGCCGGGCATAAAATCTTTTTTATGGTCGACACCCTGGAATATTTACAGCGGGGCGGCCGGATCGGCAAGGCCCAGGCGTTTCTCGGCACGGTACTGAACGTGAAACCTATCTGTACAATCAAGGAAGGAGTTATCTATCCGCAGGAAAAAGTGCGGGGCCGGAATAAGGCGCTGGCGCGGATGGTCCAGCTCCTGTCGGGGACTTTTAAGGACGAACCTGTTTTTTGCTTTATGACCCATGGGAATGACCCCGAGGGTTTGGAATATACCAGGGGATTGGTGCTTGAACATTTAAACTGCGCCGAGTTGATCGAGTGTCAGATGGGCTCGGTGGTGGGTACTCACGCCGGACCGGGGATCCAGGGCGTGGCGGTATGCCCGGTTCACCTGATGCATCCTGAAGGAAGGGACACAAAGTAATGTATTTAATTCTTATCAGCCTTGGCGTGGGCATAGCGTTTGGTTACCTGCGCCCGCTGTCACCGGAAAAAGCACGCCTGGCCAACGCGGCCACCACGGTGGGCCTGTTTATACTGCTGGTGTCCATGGGCGCGCAGTTGGGCGGCAATGAGGATGTATTAGCCGGACTTGGACGACTGGGGCTGCAGGCTGTTGTGCTTGCGGCCTTCAGCGTATTGGGCAGCTTGTTGATGGTCTGCCTGGCCAGGGACTATATATACAAAGGTTTGGATGAAAAACTGAACCGCCGGCGGGGAGGGGCGTCTTGATGACCCTGTTGGTGTTGGGCGCCATTGTGGTTGGCGCCCTGGTGGGGTACTGGCTGCTGCCGGTGGAAGCATTGGATTACCTGAATACCGTCACCACCGCGGCCCTGTGCCTGATGCTGGCGGGGATTGGCGCGGATCTCGGCGGCCGGCGGGAAACCTGGGTCCGTTTGCGCGCCCTGGGCTGGAAAGTGCTGCTGATACCGGTTTTGATTGCTGTGGGCAGCCTGGCGGGAGCGGTGGCCGGGGGCGCCCTGCTGGGACTGCCGGTAAACGAATCCTCGGCCATCGGGGCGGGATTTGGGTGGTACAGCCTGTCCGGGGTGCTGCTGGCCCAAATTTATAACGTGGAAACCGGTGCCCTGGCCTTCATGACCAATGTAAGCAGGGAAGTGATCGCTTTCCTGCTGATACCACTGGTAGCGGCCAGGTTGGGTTATCTGGCGGCCATATCGCCCGGCGGAGCCACCACCATGGATACGACGCTGCCCCTGATTGCCAAGACCACCGACGCCGATACTACCATCATCGCCATGGTCAGCGGGACCGCTTTGTCGGCCATGGTACCGTTTTTGGTGCCGCTGCTGATCAGGATCTGAACAGTGAAAGCGTAAACCGCTATTATTAACAGAGTGACTGGAAATCTTTGCAGTTGCAGTTTATTTTGTATTGGATTACGATAAAATATATTACCGAGGAGGGAGATTTTGCCTTGAAACTTCCAGAATTAAAAATCGGCCATTTAATTCCCAAATATCCAATCATTCAGGGTGGAATGGCCGTTAGAGTATCTACCTCGTCTCTGGCAGCCGCGGTAGCCGATGCCGGGGGGATAGGAGTAATCGGCGCCTCCGGGATGAGTGTGGACGAACTCAGAGATGAAATCCGGGCGGCGCGGCGGCTGTCCACGGGTATCATCGGTGTAAATATCATGTTTGCCGTGAGAAACTTTGCCAGCATGGCCCGGGCGGCCATGGAGGAAAAAATAGATGTGATTTTTACCGGGGCCGGTTTTTCCCGGGATATATTCGGCTGGGGAAAAGAAAGCGGCACACCCGTTGTTTCGATAGTTTCCACCGGTAAAATGGCTGCCATAGCGGAAAAATGCGGCGCCGCCGCGGTAGTGGCCGAGGGCGCGGAGGCGGGCGGGCACCTGGGTACCAACCTGTCCATCTGCAATATATTGACTGAAATTAAAAAATCGGTTAAAATTCCTGTTATCGCCGCCGGCGGTATTATCGACGGTTTCGGCGTCGCCCGGATGCTGAAAATGGGCGCGGACGGCGTTCAGATGGCCACCCGGTTCGTGCTCAGTAAAGAGTGTTCGGTGGCTGAATCATTTAAGCAAATGTATCTCAACGCCAAAGCCAATGACGTGGTGGTGGTGGAGAGCCCTGTGGGCATGCCCGGCCGGGCGCTGCGCAATCCCTTTGTGGATAAGCTGATGAGCGGCTGCCAGCCCGAACCGGAAAAATGCCAGAAATGCCTGAAAGATTGTTCAAAAAAATACTGCATCATCAATGCCCTGGAAAATTCGCGGCTCGGCAAGGTGGACGAGGGGCTGGTATTTTGCGGGCAAAATGTTTATCAAATTAAAGATATCCTTTCGGTACGGGATATTTTCAGCAATATTTTAGCGGAAGTGGAATCGGTATCCTAAACGGGGTGAGTAGGGAATGGCGGAGCAACAGACTTATAGCTACAAGGACTGGAAACCGCTGCTGCACGATCCGGTTTTTCTGGCGCCGGGCGCCCGGGTTATCGGGCGGGTGGAAATTGGCGAAAACTCAAGCGTGTGGTATAATGCGGTTATTCGTGGTGATGTGGACAGGGTACAGATTGGCCGTAGCACCAATATCCAGGACGGGGCCGTGGTGCACGAGGATGAAGGGTATCCTTGTATTGTAGGCGATCATGTGGTGGTGGGGCACAATGCCGTCTTACACGGCTGCACCATCGAAGATAATGTAATTATCGGCATGGGAGCCATAATACTATCGGGGGCCAAAATCGGCGCCAACAGTGTTGTGGCCGCCGGAGCGCTGGTGCCCGGCGGCAGGGAAATACCGCCCAATTCGCTGGCGGTGGGGTCGCCGGCCAAGGTGGCGCGGGAGCTGCTGCCCGGGGAACAGGAAACCATCGGCGCGTTGTCCAAACGTTACGAAAGACGGGCTATGTATTGCCTGGGACTGGGCGAAAGCCCCGACTTTTAAATAATACTTTTTAAACATCATTTTAAAGTAAAGGGGGTGTTGGCTATGATCGAAGACGTTCAGGATATGCTTGGCAACAATCAGAGCAGTATACTAAGGTCTGAACCGATGCTCAATGATATGGAAAAAATGCTGATCAGGCAGGCCGGTTCCACGGTTCATTACCCCAAGGGTCACGTAATTTTTGCCGCCGGCGATATTTCGGACCGGGTATACCTGATCGAAAGCGGTTGGGTCAAGATATACCGACTTTCTGTTGACGGCAGGCGGGTAACCGTGGGCAGCATACGCAGCCCGGGCGAAATGATGGCTTTGGCGGAAACGCTTTTAGAGGTTGAAAGAACCTGTTTTGCCGGCGCCATCAGTGATGTGTCCATGGTGGTGATGGCCAGGAACAGATTCGAAGAACTTTTGGCCCAACACCCTTTTCTGGCCATTAAGGTAGCTAAATTACTGGGCGCCAGGATGCGGGAGGCCGAGGCCATTATTCAGGAAATGGTGTGTTGGCAGGCACCGGGCAGGCTGGCCCTGATGTTGATGAAAATGGGGGAAAAGATGGGGGAACCCACCAAGAACGGAGTCAAGATCAACCTGCACCTGACCCATGAGGAAATAGCCAGTATGGTGGGTACTTCGCGGCAAACGGTAACCTCGTTATTAAATACCTTTAAACAGGAGAAAAGTATCAGCTACGAAGGACGGGTAATCAGGATTGAAAACCCGGATAAACTGGCCAAATGGATGGTATAATCCCGCTTAGTGCGGGATTTTTTTTCTCCCGTGTCATGAGGATGACAATTTATTTGTCACCAAGATGACTTTAGGCTGTCGCTCCGGCGACACGCATCATTGTTTATTATTTGCTAGACTTATTATTATCATTAAAAATAATGATTGTAGTGCGGGGAGGGGGATAATGACAAGTTTGAGCTGAGCGGGTATGTCGGATAAAGTCGGGGTAGAGGCGGGTGATTAAAAAATGTCCGGTTTTGAACAGCTTTGGGATAAACTCTTTCATCCGAACAAAGCCAAACAGGAAGAAATCCAAAACAGGCTGAAAGAATTGCAGGAGTTATCCCAAATTGCCATGGAAATTGAAAATAAACAGATTTATAAAAACCTGCAGGTTGAAATGAACGAACTCTTCATGAAATATTTGGTATATGTCTTCTTTGACGGATTGCGTTTTATAGTCCCGCACCTGTTTTTGCTGGCCATTATCACCAGCAAGGTGAGGTTTATATACCTGCCCGTTGATTTACCCCTGCTGGGAAATGAAGTGGGAATTGTGCTTTTGTACCCGGTAATGGCGATCCTGGCTCACTTTGCCTATAAAAGGTATAGAAGCAGGAAAATGCAATTATCCTAAAACGGTTATTATTAATAGGGGGGAAAGCTTAAATGGATTTTGCTGTGGCTGGAGTATCGGTTAATCCTATTTTGCTGATTTTATGGTCTCTGTTTGTCGGTTACGTTTTTTCCACGGTGGGCGCCGCCGGCGGTATCCTGGCCGGTGTGGGGCACATTACTATTTTCGGCATTAAAAACGCCAATACGGTTAAGCCGATGAACCAGGTACTGACCCTGATCAGCCCGATTATTTCGTCGCCGCTTTATTTCAAGGAGCGCCGCCTGGTGGTCCCGGCCGCCATCGCCCTTGGCGTCGGCGGTATCCTTGGCGCACTTTTGGGTTCATATCTGTCTTCAACCTATCTGCCGGACATGAAGTCTTACAAACCGCTGTTTGGCATAATCACCCTGTTCATAGCTATTAAAATCTGGACGGAACTGATGCCTTCGGCCCAGGAAAAACAAAAAACGATTAAAAAGGCAAACAAGGCTTTTGAAGACAAGGTTAAAGAACTAAAAGCCGCCGGTAAAATGAATGAACTGAAGGATATCGGCGTTAAATTCAGTGAGATGGGCGTAAGCAATACCTTTACCTTTGCCGGTGAAACCTTTAAATACAACGTTTTTTCACCGTTCCTGGCCGGCGGCATCGTGGCGATTATCTCGGCTGCCCTGGGTGTGGGCGGCGGTTTCCTGCTGGTGCCCTACCTGAGCAGTTTGCTGGGATTTCCCATGTTCATCGTGGCCGGTACTTCGGTGCTTTCCATCCTGGTTACCTCGGCCACCAGTATCGCCAACTACATGCGCATGGGCAGCAGCCTTGACTTTGCCATGCTGGGCTTTGAAGTAATCGGGGTAATCATCGGTTCTTACCTTGGCCCCGTACTTTCCAAGTATATCAAAGGCCAGTACCTCAAAATCTTCCTGGCGGTCATTCTTACTTACATTGGCACCGGTTACCTTCTCAGTGCCGTTGGAATCAAAATTATCTAATAGCCGGCTTAAATTAAAACGCTGTTTAAAAGATTACCCGGGCGAGTGCAAACTCACCCGGGTAATCTTTTTTCCTACAATTCGGGTATCCCGCTGTGTCCGGTTTAAGCCCCTTTTACTTCCTTAATCAGTTCTTCAATTGCTTGAACTTCTTTTTTCAGGTCGTTCAGGTAATTTTCCAGTTTGCCCAATTGTTCTTCTTTGCTGAAATAGTGGCGTTTGAATTCACCGCCGCCCTGCTGGCCGCAGCCGCATCCTCCCTGCGGGCCGTGGCCGTGCGGGTGGCCGTGTCCCGGTCCGTGCCCATGACCGTGTCCTTTGCATTGACACATCCTAATTACCCCCTTTCCAGTGGTTGATTGAATTGGTCGCCATACTTGTTCAGGAACCTTTCCAGCCGCTGTATATTGGATTTTATGGTCACGGCCCAGGCGTGCAGCAATTCTTCGCCTTCAGCCGTTAACTCATACTGCCGTTTGGCGGGACCTCCCTTTTCAGTATCCCAGCTTGAGCTGACCAACCCTTCCTCCTCCAGTTTTCTAAGGTGCCGGTAAACTGTGCCCGGGTCGATCTCGCTGTCCACAAAGCCGAATTCATCAAGGCTTTGCATTAATTCATACCCGTGGGTGGACTGCCGGTGCAGCAAAAGCAGCAGACAGGGCTGCAGAAATTTTCCCGTTTGTACGCCGCCGCCGCAGCGGCAGCTTCCTTTCATGTGCCGGCCACCATGTTCATGGCACAAGGTTAATTCCCCCTATATGTAAAATGCCTATATATGTTCTTATTAGATGATAACATATGTCAAGAATAATGGCAACATAAATTCCAGCGGCGACTGAAATTTTTTCTTGCCAGTCTAATTGAAGCCTGTTAATATGCTATTAAGGCACCTAAGTGCATCGTGCACTTAGCTAGGCCGGTGTTATTTTACCTTACTGCGGGGAGGTCGGATATGGACGCGGGTAAAGCTACGGGTACCGTTAATGTTTACCTGGATAAAATGATCCAGCCCACACTGCTGTTGCTGATTTATCAAAAGCCGTCCCACGGTTATGAATTGATCCAAAACTTTAATGCCCTGGACCCGGCCGGGACAGTGGAACCGGGCACCATATACCGGAACCTGAGACGCATGGAAAATGACGGTTTGGTGGTATCCACCTGGGAAACGTCGGAGTCGGGGCCGGCCAGAAGGCAATATAAAATAACCGCTTTGGGCACGGAGTCGCTGAGAGAAGCGGCAGCCGGGCTGGAGCACCAAATGGCGCAGATCAGGGAATTTTTGCAGCTTTACCGGGAGCTGGCCAAGGAGGTCGGAAATAAATGAATAAGCATTCTGATGCTTTAAAAATACTGCATGCCGGCGCGCTCAGAAAACCAATGAAGGAATGTATCCACATTCTCCGGGAGAGCTATCCCGGTTTGCCGGTGGAGCTCGAGTATGCCGGTTCCAGGGCTTGCGCCAAGGCCGTTGCCGCAGGGAAGAAGGCGGATATAATCGCCCTGGCCGACTACAAAGTGTTTCATGATCTTTTAATCCCGGATTTTGTGGATACTTCCTTTGTGTTCGCCACAGACCAGATGGTTCTGGCTTACGATGAGTTTTCCCCGGCCGGCCGGACCATCAACGAAAGCAACTGGATGGACGTTTTGCTTAACGTGCCCGGTATTAAATACGCCCGGTCCGATCACCGTCTGGACCCCTGTGGTTACCGGACGCTGATGCTCTGGCAGTTGGCCGAGGAATATTACCAACTGCCGGGGTTGTACCGGCAGTTGGAAAACGGCTGGAGCAACCTGTACCCCAAGTCCCTGGACATTGCGATGGCGCTTATGGAAGGCAAAATCGATTACGGTTTTGAATACCTTTCCGTCAGCCGACAGATGGGTTTTGCATATGTCCAGTTTCCGCCCGAGATCAATCTTAGCGATCCGCGGTTTGCAGACCGCTATGCCCAGGCCAAGGTGGTTATTGAGGGCAACTATCCAGGGTTGGAGACCGAGATTACCGGGGCTCCCATTGAATTTGCGGTGGCAATCCCCAAAAATTCGCATCAAAAGGAACTGGCGAGAGAATTTATTGAGATATTAACCGGTCCCCGGGGTGAAAAAATGCTGGAGGATAACGGGTTGATTCCCTGTTAGGGTTAAGGAGGTAATTGGCATGTATTTTCCTGTATCCGGCGTGGAAGTGTTGCCGATAATTCCGCCGCTGGTGGCTTTTCTGGTTTCTTCTTTAACCGCCTCAGCGGGTGTTTCGGGCGCCTTTATCTTGCTGCCTTTCCAGATGAGCGTGCTTGGCTTTACCAGCCCGGCGGTGAGCCCCACCAATTTAATCTACAACATTGTAGCCATACCCGGCGGCCTGGCCAGGTTCATCCGGGATGGCCGCATGGCCTGGCCCTTAACCTGGGTGGTGTGCGTGGGGACGCTGCCGGGAGTATTTGTGGGGGCCTGGATCAGGATTAAATATTTGCCCGACCCCCAGGCGTTCAAGCTTTTTGCCGGGTTGGTGCTGCTTTATCTGGGCGCCAGGCTGCTGTATGAACTTTCGGGGCGCTACCTGAAGAGCAAGGAACAGAACCGGGCGGTGGAACAGAAGTTCAAGGCCAGGGTGGCGCAGTTAAAATCGGCAAACAACTCCCGAATTGCAGCGGGCTTGCCCGAGGATGCCGTGGTTAAAACCAAATCCTTCACCTGGCACAAAATTGAGTATGAGTTCTGGGGTGAAAGTTTTTCCTTCAGCACCTCGGTGATCTTTATCCTTTCTCTGGCGGTGGGTCTGGTGGGCGGTATTTACGGTATCGGCGGGGGAGCCATCATCGCTCCCTTTGTGGTATCGGTGCTGGGCCTGCCGGTATACACGGTGGCCGGGGCGGCCCTGGCAGGTACCTTTTTGACATCCATCGCCGGCGTCATTTTTTACGCTGTTTTAGACGTTTCCGGCGCTGCGGGGGCGTCGGTCAGCGTATCCCCGGACTGGATGCTGGGCGCGCTGTTCGGCGTCGGGGGGCTTTTGGGCACCTACTGCGGAGCGTACATACAAAAATATCTGCCCGAACGCATTGTGCGCGGGATCCTGGGCTTGCTGATTACAGTCCTGGCGCTTCAATATATATGGCAATTTTTTGGTTAGTAAGCGAAAAGTACAACCAGTTGGCTTGATGCGGGAACTTTTGACCGCAGCGGCGCGTCATACAATAAGCGACAATTTAATCAATCATTCAAAGCAGATTTAAAGCAATTGATTTATTTTCCGGGAGGTTATAGGCTTGAAAAAAGGTATAGTCCTTGCTGCTGTCCTGTTTGTTCTGGCGCTGCTGCTGCCGGGTTCCGCCCTGGCGGAAACACCCCAAGTCAAACTTGGCAACGAAGTATTATTAACTGATTACCGCCACCTGATTGACGGCAAAAGGGTGGGACTGGTGACTAACCACACCGGGGTCAACAGTAAGGGTGTCAGCGTGATTGACGTGCTGGCCGGGGATCCCGGGGTGAACCTGACGGCGCTTTACGGTCCTGAACACGGCATTGACGGTAAAGCAAGCGCCGGCACTTACGTGGCTTCGTATACCCACCCCACACTGGGCATTCCGGTATATAGCCTGTACGGGTCCACCAGAAAGCCGACCGCTGAAATGCTTAAAAATATTGACGTGCTGCTCTTTGATATTCAGGACATCGGCTCCCGGACGTATACATATATGTCCACTTTAAACTACTGCATGCTGGCGGCCAAAGAGAACGGCAAAAGGATTATTGTGCTGGACCGGCCCAATCCGGTGGGCGGCGTGATTGTGGACGGCCCGGTGCTGGAAGCGGGCTTTGAAACCTTTGTGGGGGTGGATAACCTGCCCATGGCCCACGGGATGACCGCCGGTGAGCTGGCCGGATTCTTCAACCGGAAAATCGGCGCCGACGTCAAGGTTATCCCCATGGAAGGCTGGGGCAGGGAAATGGTGTTTCAGGATACCGGGCTGCCCTGGGTGCCTACTTCGCCCAACATCCCGGATCTGGATTCGCTGTTCGGGTATATGGCCACCGGCCTGGGTGAAGGGACGGGAATTTACCAGTCCGACAAATTCAAGTGGATTGGCGGCAAAGGGATCGACGCCCACAAGTTTGCCGCGCTGATGAACGGCTCGGGACTGCCCGGGGTGACCTTTGTTCCCGAGTATAAGGGGGAAGCCGGCGGGGTGCGGTTGAATATCACCGATTACCATCAATTCAATCCGGCCAGGACCGGTTTTTACGCCCTGTGCTACGCCCGGTCTCTGAACGGCTTCACGGTGCCCAAAAGCAAGAACGACAGCGTGCAGGACCGGGTAATGTTTGAAAAAATTATGGGCTCCAAAAAAGTGGGTCAATGGCTGGAACAGGGGCTAACCCCGCAGCAGTTCACGGCTCAATATACCCCGGCCCTGGACCGGTTCAAGGAGGAACGGAAACAGTATCTTATTTACGGCTCCAAAACGTCGCCGGCGCCCGGCGGTCAACCGGATATTCTCGTATACGTGGGGAATCAACAGGTGCTTTTTGACTCCCCGCCCTTTGTGGACGGCAGCAACCGGTTGATGGTGCCGCTGCGGGCCATTACCGAAGCCATGGGCGCCGTTGTCGTATATGATGAGGTCACAAAGGAGATATCCATCAGCGGGCGCGGCAAATCTCTGCTGTTTACCCTCGACAGCCGGAGCGCCATGGTGGACGGAGAGCATAAAACCATGGACACCACCCCGGTGGTAAAAAACAGCCGCACCATGGTGCCCGCCCGTTACGTGGGCGAGTTCCTGGGCGCGCAGGTGGACTGGGACCCCAGCCAACGCGTAGTAAAGATCAACTAATTGCGGGGTCAGGCCTGTCGTAACGATATTAACTGTAATATTTTAATATTTAGTTTTTATAGTTAGGATAGTTACGACAGGCCTGACCCCCTGATGATTTGTTTGGCCCGGGCTGCGACGGGGGCCTCCACCATCTGGCCGTCCAACTGGACTACGCCGCGGCCCGCGGCTTTTGCTTCTTCATAGGCGGCCACTATTTTTTTGGCTGCGGCTACTTCATCTGCCGTGGGACTGAATATTTCAATTACAGGCTGTATCTGGGCCGGGTGAATGACCAATTTACCCTGGAAACCCATTTTTTTTGCTTCGGCGGCGTCCTTGCGCAGGGTGTCGGTGTCTTTGATCATGGGGCAGACGGTGTCCAGCGGCGGTTCGATGCCCGCGGCCCGGGAAGCGTTGACCAGTTTGGCCCGGGCGTAAAAAAGTTCTGTTCCGTCGCCGGAATAGCTGGTCCAGATGTCCGCGGTGTAGTCATTGCCGCCAAAGGCCAGTTTTTTAACCCTGGGGCATGACGAAGCGATGGCGCCGGCATTTTCAATTCCCCGGGCGCTTTCGATAAAGGGCACCAGCTCCATGCTGCCGCGGGCCGGACCCTGCTCTTCTTCCAGCAGTCCCAAGAGCCAGCTCACCTTGCGCACCTCTTCCGCGGTTTCGGCCTTGGCAAGCATAATGCCGGCCAGGCCGGTCCCGGCCACGGCCTGCAAATCCTTCAGCACATGCCTGGTTTCAGCGCCGTTAACCCGTACAAAAACGGGCGGTAATCCGGACGATTGCAATATTTCCCGCACCACCGTCCTGGCCCGGTCCTTTTCGCCGGGGGCTATAGCGTCTTCCAGGTCCAGAATAACCGCGTCGGCGCCCAGGGAAAGCGCTTTGTCTATTTTTTTTCGATCAGCGCCGGGGACAAATAAAAGGCATCTGAGCAGCGCCATGTGACTTTCCACCCTTTCCGTGGTAAAATTGGTTAATATTATTTGTTCGCCGGTTTGGATATTATTCCTGTTTTTATATGGCGGGAGGTTATTAAATGCCGGACATTGCTTACGATAAGGTGCTTGGCTTCCTGGCGGAAAAAGAGACGTCTGAGTCAGGCAGCGACGACCTGGCCGGGCTTTACGATATTATGCTGATGTGCCGGGAAACCTTTATGGCCGAGGTAAGCCGGAGGCAAGTCAAGCATCAGGCGGCTGAAATGCCGGATGATGATGAAGATGAGGATGCGGACCGGGTGCTGGGCGAATTGCGCCGTCTGCCCAAGGGCGGTGTAATTGTCGATGCCGGCGGCGATGAGATTTTTGTTCCTGAGGTATGGGTGCGTAACCTGGGCATGGAGCACGGGGATATCGTGTCGGCGGTGCCGCTGGGCATGATTGGCCAGTCTCCGCTGTTTGAATTTACCGTGGAAGAACGCCGGGGGTTGGACCATGAATCCGACCGGGTTAGCGTCATTGGTCCGGTGACGTACCATGGCGGCGAATGGTTTGTATACAGCGAGGAAGAGGAAGAACTGATTTCTTTAAAGCCAAAAGAGGTGCGCAGCCTGGGACTTTATGAAGGCGATCTGGTGGAGGTGGCCTATCCGGCCGGGGATATATCCGCCGCCCGGGTGGCCTGGAAATTTGACCCGGACGACCCCTACCTGGATGATCTGGCGCCGGGTTCCGGGAACCGCCGGCGCACGGTTAAAAGACAACAACCTGCCGCGGATGTGGCCGACCCCGTGCTGGGCGGTAGAACGGTGCTGGTGGTGGGCGGCGATCTGTATAAAGATGCATACCGGCGCAATTTTGAACGCCGGGGGGCCAAATTGCTTTGGGAGACCGGTTTTCAGGGCGGCCAGGGTAAAAACATTGAATCCAAGGTGCGGTCGGCGGACGTGGCGGTATTGGTGACGGATATGGCTTCGCACCGCCTGCCGGATATCGAGTCCATGTGTAAAAGACACCGCAAGCCCTTTGTTTACGCGTCGTCCCGCGGTTCAACCGGTGTGGTGCGGTCAAGCCAGCAGGCCCTGATTAAAGGCGGCAAGTAAAAAGAGGATATTTGCCGGTAAAGGTAGAATTTTCCCGTTAGTCTTTGACCTGGCGGGAAGGTGCGGGCCTTGTTTGAAATGGAAAGAAAACATCAACTGGTTTTATTAATTATTGCTGCTTTGATCCTGTTTGGCGCCGGTTTCAAGTACGCCCAGTTTCAAGGAGACCGGAAGGACAACGGACCACTGGTTGTTGATGCCGGTGCGGTGGCCGCCGGGGAAACAGGCGCTGCGGATGAAAAAGACAGTGCGCCACAGGAAATAGTGGTTCACGTGGCGGGGGAAGTGCAGCATCCCGGTGTATACCGCCTTAATGCCGGTTCCCGGGTGATAGACGCGGTGAACATGGCCGGAACTACGGAAAAATCAGCCCTGGACTACCTGAACCTGGCCGCACCGCTTCAGGACGGCAATCAGATTGTGGTGTATAATAAGGATGAACTGGACGCCCGGGCGAACCAGGCGGGAGTGGGAGGCGGCGCGGTTGGTCTGCCGCCGCCGGCAGGGCAGCCGGCCGGGTTTACCGGCGCGTCCGGGCTGATTAACATCAACACCGCCGGGCAGGCGCAGCTTGAAGAACTGCCAGGTATCGGTCCTGCGCTGGCCCAGCGGATTATTGACCACCGGACCCGGAACGGCCCTTTTTTATCCGCCGAGGACATCATGGTGGTATCGGGTATCGGTGAAAAACGGTATGAACAACTAAAGAATTTAATCACCGTTAATTGAGAAAAAAGTATTCGGCCGGACCGGTGCGCCAAGTACCGCCCGGCTTTTTTGCACTTTATTGAAAAGCGCGCGCAGAGGGAACTGAATTAGCGCGCTTTCCTTGTGTGCCGGAGGAAATTGAGCGGGCGTAATTTATTGTCAAATGTCGTGCAGGTAACATTTTTTTGTCGCCACAATGACCTTTTTCATGTCACTACGCTGACATCCTCCAGACCGGAATTTTGATAGTTTTATTATAACGATTAGTTATTTTAAAAATAATTGAAGATAATACAAGGGTCAGAAGTCATTTTGAGTTATTTCTTAATAACAGATGCTTTCGGTAATCAAGTTCTTCAATATAAAATAAAAACGGGGGGATTAGGGTTGCTGCTGAATGTTAAGGCGCTGTTTGAAAAGGCACAGCTATCTTATGCTGAAATGGGTGAAGCCCTGGAGTATTTATACAAACTGGACTATCATCCGGTGGCTACCAAGTTTTTTTGGAGCCGTGACGAGTACGATGATTTCCAGACTGAAAAATTGCCCGGTCCTAAAATGACGATGTGCCAGATTGCCCTGGCGTCCCGGATGAACGACTTTGTTATCAAAGCCGACGCGGAAAACCTGCTGTGCGGTAACGCCAAAACCTGTTTGGGATTTCGCGAAGCCAGTGATGAGGAAGTCGAAGGCCACGTGAAGTATACCGCCGATTGGGATTGGGCCAGGGAATGTCTGCTGGGCAAACCGATGCTGCCGGTGGGGCAACTGAAGGGTTTCGCCATGGCCCCGCTGCATAAGGCGCCCTTTGACCCGGACGTCGTATTCATGGTGGTCAATCCGTTGCAAGCGTACCATATCCTCAACGACTACATTGGCGGGACCAAGTCCAGCCCCGCCTTGCAGTTCAACCATACCATCAACTCAGCGGTGTGCGGCGGCATGGTCTGGAGCTACAATGAGAAAAAACCAAATATGAATACCATGTGCGCCGGCAGTTACACCTCCGGTAAGACCGAAAAAGGCGAGGTAAACCTTTTCATCCCCGGTGAGGATATCGGCGCGGTGGCAAAACAATTAATCAAAAGGACCGCCCTCTACGGAGGCGCTTCCATGGTCGGTTCTCCAGGACAGGAATGGCCGGGACTGCACGTATGCAAAAAATGCCCGATGGTTAAATACAAGGACGCGGAATAAATTAAATCAACCTGAGCACACAGGGCCGGGGCAACCATTGCCCCGGCCTTTTCTTGGTTCAAATCGTCGGTAACACGGTGGGGCGTGTCTTTAATGCGGACAGTGTGTGTCTTTGTTACAGGGTGAACCCCTGGTTTTTTTCCGATATTTAGATCGTTAAGTTTCCTTATCGCGCCGGATAGAGTGACGGATAAGCCAATATTTTGTCACCTCTTGCCGGTTTTATCGTTTTGAGGTCAAGAAATAGATGTTCCATGCGGTCCGGTTGGGTACGAAAATTGCTGTATTTTATAATGTTTCAAATTAACAGAAATTTTTACATTTAACAGAAACTTTTACATAATTCATTAATAAAGCGCTTTTCTGATTAACTGCGCCGGGGGTGATAATGAGAATAGCGGCAAACCGGATCAGAGTATCGGGAATAGGGGAAGAAGAAAAGTTGGTACTAAACGTTATTGTTCATTATTGTTCAAGATGAGACACAGGATTAAGAAACATAATTGAGACACTGGAGGAGACAAATGAAAATCTACATTTCTGAGCTTATTGATAGCATTGGTATTTCTAAATTAACCTGGGCGATATTCTTTCTCTGTGGTGTCGCTATGCTCTTTGACGGTTATGATAACATGATTGTATCCTACACTATGCCTCAAATTACCGCGGAATGGGGATTATCCAAGGTACAGACAGGTTCGCTTGTTTCCTGGGGCTTATTGGGTTTATTGTTCGGGGGATTTTTCGCGGGCGTTTTGTCGGATAAAATAGGAAGAAAAAAGACATTGATTTTATCCTGTCTGTTCTATTCAATTTTTTGTGGATTAATCTATTTTGCGCAGAATTTTGAAATGTTCGCGTTATTCCGGGTTTTGTCCGGTTTTGGTCTGGGCGCTTGTCTGCCGGTTTCAATAACGCTGGTATCTGAATCCGTGCCGACAAAAAACAGAGGACTGTTCATCACTTCTCTATTTGCTTTCTTCCTGGCCGGCTGGGTTTTGGCCGGTGTCGTGGCCATGTTCGTGGTTCCCGCCCTGGGATGGAGGCTTTGTTACCTGATCGGCATGATTCCGGCACTATATGCCATAGTTCTGGCATTGTATCTGCCTGAGTCTTCACGTTGGCTGCTGATTAAAGGTCGTGAGGCTGATGCTCTTGCCATGTTAAATAAATTTGAACTATCCGCCAAGAGAGTTGCCACGAATTACGCTCCCGGCAGTGTTGTTGTTCCGCCTCCGCCAAAAGTTGTCGGTCTCGCCGCTTTATTTACCCGGCAATTTCTCCCGGTAACTATCGGTCTTTCCCTGCTCTATTTCATGGGTTCGATGATCGTCTACGGAGTCACAGCGTGGTTGCCTTCTCTGCTGGTGGCCAAGGGATATTCAATTGCGAAAAGTTACTCATTGGCGGTGATGACAAATTCGGCGTCGGTTGTTGCCAATATCACTACCGGTTACGTTTCGGACAAAATCGGGCGCAAGAAAACTTTAATGTATGGTTTTATCATTCTGGGTATCGTTGTAATATTGTTTGGATATTCCGCCAGCACGACTCAACTGATTATATTTTCAATCATGTTTGGTTTCTTCTCCAACTTCGCGCTCACCGGGGTGCAGCCGCTGCTTGCGGAATCTTACCCGACTGAATTCCGTAATACCGGCGTTGCTTATTCCCAGGCGTTCGGTCGTCTTGGCGGAATGGCCGGTCCTATTCTGGCTGGTTTCGCGCAAGCAATTGGTTTTAGTTTTACCGGCACTCTGGTCATGTTCGCCGCGCCCGCGTTGATTTGTGTGGTGATACTGATCTTCTTTAAACTGGAGACAAAAGGGAAAAGTCTGGAAGCTATTTCCTATGAAATAACCTCTAAAACTTAATAATAGATCGGTATTAAGGCTAATCTTTAACAAATTGCAAGGGGCCATTATAATGAATGTTGTAATGGTCTCTTTTTTTTAGGGATTAGACAACAACTATTCGGCAGGTGAATAATGAACCGGCCTCTGTTAGCGGTAACAGTTTGTTTTGCCCTGGGCGTATTTTTAAATACCCTGTTCGCGGTGGAAACAGGAATTGTTTTAGCCGCGGTACTAATTTCCGGTAGCCTGGCCCTGGCCTTTCACGCCCTGCGACGGCGTGAGGGGGCGGCCATATTGCTGCTTTTTGTGTTTCTGGGATGGCTCTGGGCCGGAGTTGGTGAGCAGGACGCCGGCCGGGGACCGGAACAGTATGCCGGACATTATGTTACCCTGGAGGGAATCGTGCAGTCCGAACCCCGGTACGGCAGCGGCGGGGAGGACGCGGTCTACGTGCTGGCGGCCCGGGCTGTGTACCTGGGCGAGCGCCGGGTGGAAACCACCGGGCTGGTGCAGGTTAAAGTAAAGGACGCCGGTCCGGTTCACAGTTACGGCGAGTTATTGCGGGCCGATGGTCTTATATACCGCCCCCGGGAGCCCGGTAACTTTGGCGCCTTTAATTACCGGGATTACCTGGAACGGCGCGGCATCCGCTGCCAGATGACGGTAACGGGCCCGGAGTATCTGCGGTCTGTGGCCGGTGAGCGCCCTTTAACTCCGGTGGGATTGGCGCTGGCGTGTAAGCACGCTCTGCAACGGGTGGCTGACGCCACCCTGGACCAAAGGCAGGCCGCTGTGCTGGGCGGGATGCTCTTTGGCGCCCGGGACCGTTTGGACCGCGCTGTAGAGGATATTTTTGCCGAAACCGGGGTGGCGCATGTCCTCTGTGTCAGCGGGTTGCATGTGGGATTTGTGCTGGCCGGGATGTTTTTGCTCGCCGGCGCTCTGGGCGTGCCCAGACGGGCTTATTTGCTTGTAGTGGCGCCGGTGGTTATCTTTTACGCCCTGATGACCGGATTGGGCCCGGCAGTGGTCCGGGCCGGTATTATGGCGTTGCTGGTGTTGACGGCGGCGCTGCTGGGCCGGGAAAGGGACTGGCCCACCGCCCTGGCTCTGGCGGCGGGCGTTTTGTTGTTATTTAATCCCTCGTCCATTTATGAAGTTGGTTTTCAGCTTTCCTTTGCCGCCACCTGGGGTATCCTGTACCTGGGTCCGTTACTGGGACAAGTGTTCAGAGTTAGGTTCGCACTGCCCGGCTGGCTGGCCCTTCCTTTACAAATTACCCTGGCCGCCCAGTTGGCTACCATGCCGCTTTTGGTTTACCATTTTAACCTGGTTTCTTTTATCGCCCCCTTGGCCAACCTGCTGCTGGTACCTTTGGTGGGAGTAATCATGCTGACCGGATTCATAGGTTGTGTCGCCGGACTGATTTTTCTGCCTGCCGGGGAATTGTTTAACGCCGGTACCGGCGCGCTGATCGATTTTTTCCTGGCGCTGGCCGGGCTTCTTAACCGTATACCGGGCGGAGCGGCATACGCGGCCACGCCGCCCTGGCCGGCGGTGCCTTTATGGTTCGCCGGACTGGTGCTGACGGCGGAAATCGCCCGGGGCCGGTATAAGCCGCCTGATTTCTGCCGGGGTAAGATTGGCCCGGCGGCAGCCGGATTCCTGCTGATGCTGGTCCTGATCTGGCCATGGGGCGGTACCGGGGGCCGGATGCAGGTGCATTTTTTGGACGTGGGGCAGGGAGATAGTATCTTGGTCCGCTTTCCGGGCGGCGGAACAATGCTGGTGGATACCGGGGGGCGCCCGGGTGAGCCGGATGAAGTTCGGGCTACCGGTGACGCCGTGGTGGTTCCGTATCTGCGCAGCCTGGGTATTAACCGGCTGAACGCGCTGGTAGTTACCCACCCGGACGCAGACCACGCCGGCGGGGTGCCGGCGGTGCTGGAGAAGCTCAAGGTCGACGCCATGGTTATCACCGGCGCTCCGGGATACGATGAATATATCGCCCAGGCGGAGAGCCTCCGGGTTCCCGTGTATCGCGCCGGCGCGGGCCAGGCGCTGCAGTTGGACGAACGGGTGGACGTTTTGGTGCTGGCCCCCGGGCGGGGTGATGCCGCGGCGGGTTTAAGCTCCAACGACGCTTCCCTGGTTTTGCGTCTGGATTACCGGGCCAGTTCATTTTTGTTAACCGGGGATATCGAACAGCACGCTCAACGGCTGCTTTTGGCCGGCGGGGCGGATTTGCAGTCGGATGTGTTTAAAGTTCCTCACCACGGCAGCCGTTTTTTTGAACCCCGTTTTTTTAGTGCCGTGGCTCCCGATTTGGCCGTGATCCAGGTGGGTGAGCATAACTGGTTCGGACATCCGGCGGCGGAAGTAGTAGAAGCGCTGACCTCCGCCGGCGCCAGGGTGCTGCGCACCGACCGGGACGGTGCGGTGCTTGTCGGCACAGATGGGGAAAACATCAGCGTGCAGACGGCCAAAAAACAATAAAATCATTCATTAGAACTATTAATTCAACCCCGTTCGGGGCAACCTATCCTAAACAATTGTCAACGGGGGGTTTTTTTATGTATGACACCGTGATCATCGGCATGGGCCCGGCGGGGATGACGGCCGCGGTTTACGCGGCGCGCAAAAAAATGAACACTTTGCTGGTGGGGAAAGAGTATGGGGGGCAGGTGGCCCAGACTTCGGAAGTGGAAAACTATATGGGTTTTCAGATGATCAGCGGCCCCGCTTTGATGGATAAGTTTGAAGAACAGGTGCGGCGCTATCCGGTGGAAAGGAAACAGTCGGCAGTGCTGCGGGTTGAAAAAGAGGGCGGCCATTTCGTGGTCCAATGCGACGATAGAGAGGAATACCGCTGCCGGACCGTGATCTACTCCGCCGGGAAGTACCCGCGCCGGTTGAATATTCCCGGGGAAAAAGAATTCACCGGTCGGGGGGTGAGCTACTGTGCGGTTTGTGACGGGCCTTTTTTCGAGGGCCGGCCGGTGGCGGTGATCGGGGGCGGCAATTCGGCTTTGATGGCTGTTATTGATATGGTTAAAATTGCCACGCACGTTTACTCGGTTTCCATTGGGGAATGGAACGCGGACCCACTACTTGCCGAGCAGACCTTGCAAGCTAAAAACCTGACCGTGCTTAAAGGGTACCGGACAGTGTCCGTCAACGGGGAAGAGAATGTACACGGCATCACCATCTGCTCACTGGAATCGGGGGAGGAAAAGGAACTGGCGGTGGCGGGGGTGTTTGTGGAAATCGGCACCATGCCCGGCAGCGAACCGGTGAAAGAATTGGTACGGATTAACAACCTGGGCGAAATAGAGGTGGACTGCAGTTGTAACACCGACGTGCCGGGTTTTTTTGCCGCCGGCGACGTAACCAACATCCCGGCCAAGCAGGTGATTGTGGCGGCCGGCGAGGGCGCCAAGGCCGCTCTGGGCGCTTACCGGCACCTGCTGACCGGCCATTGACCGGGTATTATTAATAGGACTTTAGACCTATTTATGCTCGAAATATGTCGGAAAGCTGAGCCAAAAAATAATATTTATGGTAAAATTATTGTCGCCGAATTAAATATTTGTCGCCAAAAATCATACGCTAATGGATCTGGCAAGGGAGTTGGTGATTATTGCGGAGAAAAGGGTTTAAACTCCCCGGCATAAAGAATCTGCCCCGGGCTTCTACCATAATGTTTGTGCCACATTCCCAGCAGTCAACATACAGCATAAAAATCCCATTCGGCATTATGGTCATATTCTTTTCTCTGGCCTTGTTTTCAGTCATCTGCTTGATTATCTCATCAGTAAAATATTTGAATATGAGGGAAAACATGACCGAGCTGAACGCCTTGCGTTCGGTAAACGAGCGGCAGGCCGGCCAACTTAGGTTGATGGAATCCGAGGTGCTGACCCTGCAGGGAGAAATGACCGAACTGAAATCCCTGGAGCGGAATGTCAAAGTGTTGTTAAACAGTGAGCCATTTTTGGATCAGCCCATGGCTGCGCGTCAGGATACCCCCCAACCTTCCCGGGGCGGCGGGCGTGGCGGCGGCGTGGATTCGTTCAGAAATATGTTGGCCGGCTTTTTGGCCGGCAGCCCTTCTTTCAGTGAACGTCAGGCGGAATGGGATGCGACGTACCAGGCCACCAGAAACACTGCCGGTGAGCTGTTGGCCGGCGTGGAAGCGATGGAAAAAAATCTGGTCTTATTGCAGGAGAACGTCTCGGAAATAAGAGACTATTCTGAAGCCAGGCCGGCCGGTTTTCCCGCCGCCGGTGAGATCAGTTCCGGGTTTGGTCCGCGCCGGTCCCCATTTTCGGGACGATCCGAGATGCATCCGGGTATTGACATTGCCGCCAACCATGGAGCGCCGGTGGAGGCCACCGGCAAGGGTACGGTGGTATTTGCCGGTTACCGGGCGGGTTACGGGCTTACGGTGGTGATCAGACATAAATACGGGTTTGAAACCGTATATGGGCATAACTCAAGCCTTAAAGTGCAGGCCGGTCAGGAGGTTACCCGGGGTGATTTAATTGCCCTGGTGGGCAGCACCGGCGCTTCCACGGGACCGCACCTGCACTATGAAGTATTTTTAAGCGGGGTCCGGGTCGACCCGGCCGGGTATTTGACTGAGCCTGGTAAAAACACCGGTTGAAAGCAGCTGACGCAAGTAAATCAAGGTAATGGGGGAGATAAGCTTGTTCGGTAAAAATAACGAACCGTCCGCCGGCAAGGTGGACACCATTATCGGCAGCGGTACGCACTTTAACGGCAGCCTGAACGTGGAAGGTACCCTGCGGGTGGACGGCGCCGTGGACGGGGAAGTCAAATGCAACGGTGACGTGATTATCGGCAAGACGGGTGTTATACGGGCCAGTATCGGGGGACGCAACGTCACTGTCGCCGGCGAGGTCCAGGGCGACATGGTCCTGGAAGGGAAACTGGAGATCAGTTCCACCGGCAAAGTTCTGGGGGATATCGAGGTGGACAAGCTGGTCATCAGTGAGGGGGCCATTTTCGAGGGCCGGAGCATGATGCAGGGAAACGGTCCGGCGGCGGAAAAAATATCTTTTTTTAAGAAAGACGACCGGAATAAGGATAATAAAAAGAACAACAAAGAAAACAACAAAGCCCAATCCCAGTAATAGCTCCCTGGGCGCCCGCAAGGGGCGCCCCTACAACACGTTCGCAAAGAAGTCTGTGAAAATTAGCCTTTTGGTATAACCATCCGGCTTTTATTTTTTCTCAGATGGATTAGTTGCTCAAACTGTGGATTGGCGCCGGGATTCTGCCCCCGCGGGCGATAAAAGTGCCGGAAGAAAAGGGGTGCACCTTCATTACCGGTGCCCGGCCCAACAGCCCACCGAATTCCACGTAATCGCCGGCCTGCTTGCCGGGCGCGGGGATAATCCGCACGGCGGTGGTTTTCTGGTTGATTACCCCGATGGCCATTTCATCGGCGATGATGGCAGAGATAGTTTCGGCGCCGGTGTCGCCGGGAACGGCGATCATGTCCAGGCCCACCGAACATACGCAGGTCATGGCTTCCAATTTGTCCAGGTGCAGCGCGTTTTCCTCCACCGCGCGAATCATGCCGGCGTCCTCGCTGACCGGGATAAAGGCGCCGGACAGCCCGCCCACGTAAGAAGACGCCATGGAGCCGCCTTTCTTCACCGCGTCGTTAAGCAGGGCCAGCGCCGCGGTGGTGCCGTGGGTGCCGCATCTTTCCAGCCCCATGGCTTCCAGTATTTCAGCCACGCTGTCGCCCACCGCCGGGGTGGGGGCCAGGGAAATGTCCACGATGCCGAAGGGCACGCCCAGCCGCTGGGCAGCAGTCCGGCCCACCAATTCGCCCATGCGGGTAATTTTAAAGGCTGTTTTTTTGATGGTTTCGGCCAGAGCTCCGAAGTCCGCGCCGTTTAAACGTTCCACCGCCCGTTTAACCACCCCCGGACCGCTGATGCCCACGTTAATCACCGATTCCGGCTCTCCCACCCCGTGAAAGGCGCCGGCCATGAAGGGGTTGTCCTCCGGGACATTGGCGAAAACCACCAGTTTGGCGCAGGCCAGGCCGTCCCGGTCGGCGGTCCGCCCGGCGGCGTCCTTGATTACCCGGCCCATCAGGGCCACGGCGTCCATGTTGATCCCCGCCTTGGTGGTGGCCACATTTACCGAAGCGCATACCCGCTCGGTCCCGGCCAGGGCCGCCGGGATGGTGGCCAGCAGTTTATCGTCGCCGCCGGTGATGCCCTTGTGCACCAGGGCGGAAAACCCGCCGATGAAATTGACTCCCACCTCCGCCGCCGCCCGGTCCATGGTTTCGGCAAACAGCATGTAATTGTCGGTGCGGCTGCATTCAGCCACGATGGAGATGGGCGTGACGGAAATGCGTTTGTTCACGATGGGCAGCCCGTATTCCCTGGCGATGGATTCTCCCACGGGCACCAGGCTGCCGGCCAGCCGGGTTATTTTATCGTAAATTTTGTCACAGGCCGCCCGGGGGTCCGGATCGGCACAGTCACGCAGGTTGATGCCCATGGTAATGGTACGGATGTCCAGGTGCTCTTCCTGGACCATTTTGATGGTTTCCATTATTTCCTGTACGGTTAACAAAACAGCCGGCCCCCCTATAACCTGTGCATGAATTTGAACGCGTCTTCGTGCTGGGCGTCAATGCTGATGCCCAGTTCGGTCCCCTTGGCGTTAAGCAGGTCTTTAAGCGTCAGCAAGTCGACGGTGCTTTTGCCCAGGTCGCCGATCAGCACCATCACCAGGAATTCCTGCATAATGGTCTGGCTGATATCCAGTATATTGACGTTATTTTCAGCCATGATGCCTGTGACCCCGGCGATGATGCCCACCCGGTCGGGGCCGATGACGGTGACGATGACCCGGTTGGCCGGGTTTTGTTCCGTATGCAGATATTTCATTCTTAAACACCTCTTGTCGGTTATTCCAGAACAGCCGCCGCCCGTACCGGCGAGCCGTCGGCCATTTCTATTTTCAGCGGGAAACAATACAGGGTAAACTCTTTGCCCGCCAGATTTTTCAGGTTGGTGAGGTTTTCAATGATCACCAGGCCGGCGCCAAGCAGTATTTTATGGATGGTAAAATCGGTGGAATGCATCGGGTCCACCGAAATGGCGTCAATACCCACACCCTTAATGCCGCGCTCTGCCAGACTGCGTGCCGTTTCGGGCGCCAAAACGGGATAGTTCTCAAAGTAACCGGGCTTGCCCCATTTTTCACACCATCCGGTGTAAAAGATGATAAAATCCACTTTATTACCGCCCAGGGTGTTTAGGAGTTCGATTGGTATTTCCCGCCCCGGGACGCCGGTGGCGTCAATTACCGCCGCCGGGCCGTAAAAATGTTCCAGCGGCAGTCGGTCCAGGGTGATTCCTTCCTTTAGTATGTGGGCCGGGCTGTCCAGGTGGGTGCCGGTGTGGGAATAAAAAGTCAGTTTGCGCTCTTCGAAGCCGTTTTGCTCGATGGTACACGGCCGGTTGATTAGCGGCGGCCCGGTGCCGGGGTAAACCGGCATGCCGGGTTTTATGGTATGGGTTAAATCGATGCAGCGCATGGCAGCCCTTCTTTCATTCATTTTCTGAAAGCTGTTCCGCAGCCATAAGAGCAGCGTTGTGGACCTGGCGCAGGGGTACGTTTTTTTTCATCGCCAGGGCTTTACAGTCCTCAAATTCCGGCATATAACGGGCCGGTTTTTCCCGGTCCGTGGTAAAAGCGGCCTTAACCCGCACCGGGCCGTACCCGGTTTGCACCGTGAATAACTCCCGCCGCAGGCAGAACCGTTGTTCAGTATGCATACGTACGCCCAGGCTGGTGGTTTCGGTAAAGATAATTTCCAGGATACGTTCCAGATTCGGCTCGTCGTCCCCCGCCAGTATGGTCAGCATTACACCGGGGCGACCCTTCTTCATAATCACCGGCTTGAGGTAAGCATCCAGCGCTCCCGCGGCCAGCAGTTGATCTATAATATAAGGGTAAACTTGCGGGTTCATGTCGTCGATGGCAGTCTCCAACACTTTAACGTCTTCCCTGGTGAAGTTGGTTCTATCCATGGCCGGGCACTCCTTTCTTAAAAAAACTTCTTTCGACGTCATAATTATATCTCCTGTGCGCTGGACTGGCAGTACAACATTAAGTATAATACAAGAAAGAGTATTAGTCTCCTTTGTGGTGCGAGTGCAGACTGTGATCCTGGAGGGGGCGGTAGTTTGACTGAGTTAAACCATAATGATTACGACTATTTCTTCAAGCCCTGTTATAAACTATGGCTGGAAAAAAACGACGGCATACTGGGCAACGGCTTTTTTCAACTGCTTGACCAAATAGAAAAAAACGGGACTATCACCGCGGCGGCGGAATCAATGGGCATGTCCTACCGGACGGCCTGGGGCAAGATCAAGACGGTGGAAAAGCAGTGCGGTATGACTCTGGTGGTAACCAAAGTGGGCGGCACCGCCGGCGGAGGGGCCAACCTGACGCCGGAAGCCTCGGATCTGCTGCAGAGATTTTTGAGGTTCAGGCAGGATGTTGAAAATGAAATAGCGAAAATATTTAAGCGGGATTTTAGTGAGTAAATTTTTTTAACACCCGTTATGCTTCACAAAACATATTGAAAAGTGATGTAACATGGCTGCGGTGTGCTAATAAACATGCTGAAAAATAACAAAACTCAACTAAGCTCAACTCAGCTATTCCCTCTACGGATTAAAGGTGGTGCTATACGTTATGCAGGATAAATTTCAGCGTCAGATTAACTACCTGCGTATTTCGGTGACCGACCGTTGTAACCTGCGCTGTGTTTACTGTATGCCTGAAGACGGGGTCCAGTGTGTTCCGCACAAAGAAATTCTGACTATTGAGGAAATAGTTGAAGTGGTGGCGGCAGGGGTGCCGCTGGGAATCAGGAAGGTCCGGCTTACCGGTGGCGAGCCTCTGATCAGGCGCGGAATTTTAGACCTGATCCGAAAACTGCGTACCATTCCGGAAATAGACGACATTGCTTTAACCACCAACGGCATCCTGCTGGAAAAGATGGCCGGCGGTTTAAAAGAGGCGGGAGTAAACAGGGTCAACGTAAGCCTGGATACCCTTAAACCGGCCCGTTACCACAGTATTACCAGGTGCGGCAATTTAAATCAGGTGTGGCGCGGCATCAACGCCGCTCTGGATAAGGATCTGCAGCCGGTGAAAATTAACACTGTAGCCATCAGGGGCTTTAATGATGATGAACTGGTGGACCTGGCCCGCCTGACTATCGAAAAACCTCTGCACGTGCGGTTTATTGAGCTGATGCCCATCGGCACCTCCGGCGAATGGGCCGAAAGCAGGTATATACCAACCTCTGAGGTGCAGGAATTGATTACCGGCGCATTGGGTAATCTTACTGAGGAAAAGATGGTTGCCGGAAACGGTCCGGCACATTACGGCCGCCTGCCCGGCGCCCGGGGCACCGTTGGCTTTATCTCCGCGGTCAGCAACCACTTCTGTGCCCGGTGCAACCGGCTGCGGCTGACGGCCACGGGTCAGCTTAGACCATGTCTGTTCAGCGGCCGGGAAATAGACATTAAACAGGCGCTGCGGTCCGGAGCGAGCAGGGAAGAACTGACCCGGATATTCAGGGAAACCATTTTAAGTAAGCCGGACCAACATGATCTGGAGGTCCGGTGGCGGGACGACGACCGGATGATGTCTCAAATTGGAGGCTGACGATGAGCGAAGATAGTTACAGGGGCTTAACCCATTTTGACGAGCAGGGCGCCGCCCGGATGGTGGATATCGGCGCCAAGGACGTCACCGACCGGGAGGCTGTTGCCCGGGGTGAGGTGACCATGCGCCCTGAGACGTTGCGGTTGATTTCGGCCGGCCGGGTGGCCAAGGGCGACGTGCTGGGGGTGGCCCGGGTGGCGGGAATTATGGCCGCCAAGGAAACGGGGCGGCTGATCCCCATGGCCCATCCGATTAACCTCACCGGGGTTAACGTGGACTTTCGCCTGCGGGAGCCAAACCGGGTGGAGATCCAGGCCCGGGTGCGCACCACCGGCAAGACCGGGGTGGAAATGGAAGCGCTGACGGCGGTGGCTGTGGCCGGGCTGACCATCTACGACATGTGTAAAGCCGTGGACCGGGAGATGGTGGTGGGCGGCGTCAGGCTAATCAGCAAAACCGGTGGTAAAAGCGGTACATTCACCAGGGAGGATGAGCAAGCATGGGATATGTAGTGGCGGTATGCACCAGCCCCAAAAAGGGGATGCGCAAGAAGAACATCGGCGCCGGCCAACTGGTCGAGGAACATGGTCTGGAGAACGATGCCCACGCCGGTCCCTGGCATCGGCAGGTGAGCCTGCTGGCCCTGGAGAGCGTGCAAAAAATGCGGGATGCCGGTTTGGACGTCAACCCGGGTGATTTTGCCGAAAATATCTCCACCGTAGGACTGGACCTGGTTTCTTTGCCCCTTGGCACACACATCGCCATCGGCGCCGAAGCGCTGGGCGAGGTGACTCAAATCGGCAAGGAATGCCATACCCGGTGCGCCATTTATCATCAGGCCGGGGACTGTGTGATGCCCCGGGAAGGCATTTTTATTAAAGTTTTAAAGGGCGGCGCCGTTAAAGTGGGCGACGAGGTGCACGTCCTTGAGCAATAGACCTTCTGTTCCGGTGATATCGGTGGTGGGCTGGGCCAACTCCGGCAAAACCACCTTTCTGGAAAAACTGGTGACGGAGCTTAAACAGCGGGGCTGCCGGGTGGGAGTCATCAAACACCATCACCACGGCACATTTGAAATGGATCAACCCGGCAAGGATACCTGGCGCATGGCCAGGGCGGGCGCCGTTTGCACCGCTATTTCCGGGCCGGGCAAGGTGGGCCTGGTGCTGGAAACCGAAACCGAGATGCGGCCCGGAGAAATCGTCGCCCTGATGCCCGGGGT
The DNA here is from genome assembly GCA_023439185.1 of Bacillota bacterium. Taxonomy (GTDB): domain Bacteria; phylum Bacillota; class Desulfotomaculia; order Desulfotomaculales; family Desulfallaceae; genus BRH-c8a. Next base: position 113,138 of record JAEXOR010000052.1, read on the forward strand.
GGATATTGTGATTACCGAGGGGTACAAGCGGGAGAGCTTTCCCCAGATAGAGGTGCGCCGCGCCGTTTCCGGCGAAGAACGGCCTGCGGCCCGGGCCGATAAGTTGGCGGCCGTGGTGGGTGACAGGCTGTTCGCCGGTGAAGATGTGCCCTGTTTTGAATTCGGCGATGTCCGCGGCGTGGCGGATTTCATCCAGGCCAATTATTTGCGATAACCAATAAGAATCACCGTTTGACAGCAATGATAAACGGCGGTGTTTTTAAGTTGTGAAATATTTTCTGGATCTTTTAGCGCAACTGAAAAAAGGTGATATCGCTCCGGTGTACCTGTTTTACGGGCCCGAGAATTACTTGCGGGACCAGGCTGTGCGGCGGCTTCAGGAACACCTGCTGCCGACTGGCGCCGTGGAGTTCGATTATCACGTGCTGAACGGCGATACTGCTTCGGTGCAGGACATCCTTTCAGCCGCGGCATTCGCCCCTTTGATGGCCGCCCGGCGCCTGGTGGTGGTGCGGGACGCCGGCCTGTTTCAGGGAACCGAAAAAAAGCAGGCTGACGAAGGCGCTGTCCTGGATTACCTGGCGCAGCCCCGCGCCGAAACCTGCCTGGTGTTTGACACCGGCAAGGGAGTGGACAAGCGGCGTAAGCTGTACAAAGAGGCGGCCAGGGTGGGCTGCGCGGTGGAGTTCACCCGGCTGAAGCCTGCGGAACTGGTCAAGTGGCTGGCCAAACAGGCCGGGGAGGAAGGCTGCGCCTTGCAGCGGGAGGCCGCGGACGAACTGCTGTCCCGTTGCGGGCGGGACATGTATACTCTGTATAATGAAATAAAGAAACTTGCCTGTTACACCGGCTCCGGGAAAAGTATCGGCCCGGGCACGGTGCGGGACATGGTGACCGCACGGGTGGACGAGAATATTTTCGAGGTGGTGGACGCTGCCGGGGAAAAAGACTGCCGGCGGGCGCTGTCCGGCATCCGCGGTCTGTTGCTGCAGAAACAACCGCCGCAGCAGATTATCGGCATGGTGGCCCGGCAGTTCAGGCTGATCCTGCAGGTGCGGGAACTGGCGGCCGGGGGTGGCACCCGGGAGCAGATCATCTCGGCCCTGAAAATGCATCCCTATGTCTACCAGAAGATTTACCGCCAGCGCCGGAACTTCGACCGGGCGCAGTTGGTGGGTATTATCAACCGGCTGAGCGAACTGGATTACGACATTAAAACCGGCCGGGCGGTATTTTACCCGGCCATGGAAACGCTAATCATAAAAATATGCGCCGGAAAATAAACACCTTTAATGAACAAACCACCCGGCCAGGGTGGTTCTTTTGTGTGCGTTTAATTAACCTGCAATTTTGTTTTTGTTGAGAAACTTGGTCAGGCGGGATTTGGTCCGGGCGGCCTTATTTTTGTGGATTACGCCCTTGGTAACCGCCTTATCTATAATAACAAGCGCCCGGCGCAGTCTCACCTGGGCCTCTTCCATATTCTTACCGGTGATGGCTTCATGGAACCTGCGGACGGCTGTGCGTACGGTGGACTTGATTTGTCTGTTGCGCTCGGTCCTTTTTTCAATAATGCGCACCCGCTTGGCGGCAGACTTGATATTAGGCATTTAATTCTCACCTCCTCAACAGGCTCAATTTTACCATGTGCTGAAAAAAAATGCAAGCATCGCCCGTATAGGCGTAGTTTTTTTGGTTAATTCTAAATATAGATTTAATAAAAAGGGAGGTGAACTGATTTGAATCAGTGGATTGGCTTAATTATCCGGTTTGTTGTTTCGGCGCTGGTGTTGATCGTGGTGAGCTGGCTGGCGCCCGGTTTCGTTGTGCATGGCGGAATCGTGGGCGCGCTGATTGCCGCGGCTGTGATTGCCGTGCTCGGTTACCTGGCCGAGGCGCTGCTCGGTGACAGGATATCCCCGCAGAACAGAGGTATTGTCGGTTTTATCACTGCCGCCGTGGTAATTTATCTGGCTCAGTTTATTATCCCCAACCTGCTTAGCGTAAGCTTGATCGGGGCGCTAATCGCGGCATTCATAGTCGGCCTTATAGATGCTGTTGTTCCCACGGTACTGCGTTAAAAAGAAGGAACCATGACCCCGCCGGTTTTTTACTCTTATCCGGCGGGGTTCTTCTTTTATTAATAAAAATCCCGCCCGGCACATAAGATTAAACATGTCCAACCGGAGGGGTGCTATGTATACCGCATATTATTACAATTATCGCCGCAACAAATTACGCCGGCTGGTTTGGTCGGCGGTGGCTGTGTTTTTTTTACTGGGTATGCTGTTCAGGTTTATATCGTACCTGGTTGACGCTGATCCAAAGACAGGGCCGGGAAAACATTTATTGGTTAGTTCCATAATCAGTTTGAGTGACAGCCGTCCCCTGGGCATTTTACAGGCCGGGGTGCCCTTGCTGGCCTGGGCGGGAGAGGAGGCGGAAAGCCCGCTCCCCATAGTATCTCCGGGTGAAACCGTAAAGCCGCTGCTGGGTCTGTTTATACCGGACAGGCAGCAGCCGCTGCGCATATTACAATCGCAGATGCCCTTTCTGGACGCCGGTGATGCTTTTGAGCCGGAGTCGGTGCCCGTAATCGCGCAGGAACTCCCGGTGGAGCTTCCTCACGATGAAGGGAACGAAGAGGAGGAAGAGGCTGCCGTCCTTTCGGAAGAAGCCCTGGTGGGCGTGTATTTTACCCATACCGGTGAAACATACGCGCTGACGGACGGAACGGAACGGCTGCAGGGCAAAAGGGGCGGCGTGGTAAAAGTGGGCGCGGCCCTGCAGCAGGAACTGCAGGAAAAATACGGTATCCGGGTGGCCTACTCGGATACTGTTAATGATACCAAATACGCTGATTCATATGTCCGGTCCCAGGAAACTTTAACCGAACTCCTGGAGAATAATCCCTCACTCCGGGTGGTGCTGGACATCCACCGGGACGCCGGTAAGTCCAGGGAAAACAGCCTGGTCACCGTACACGGGGAGGCGGCTGCGCCTGTGCTGATTGTGGTTGGCTCCGATGCCAGGTCTCCTTTCCCCAACTGGCGGGAAAACTATAATTTGGCCCGGGAATTGGCCGCTGAAATTGATAAACAACACCCGGGACTGTGTTTGGGCGTTAAGATCCTGAATGGCCGTTACAACCAGTTTCTGCATCCGGGCGCCATTTTACTGGAGGTGGGCAGCGTCCAAAATTCCACCGCGGAGGCCGTGCGTTCGGGCCGCCTGCTGGCCGGCCCGGTGGCGGAAATAATTAAACGCAAGGTTTCTGACGGACCATCAACCGCGGATTCGCATTAGCTGGTATTCGGATTACCCGGTTAAACAAACGGCAATAATAAAAACAGTAGCATGGCAATTAAACCGGGTGATTGGTGATGATTGGTTTGACGAATAAATTAGCGGTAGCCTGCCTGGGTATTTTCCTGGGTCTGATATTTTTCGGGGTCAGTGTTTCACTGACCCACTTCAACCGGTTGGTTGATCCCAGGCATCCGCTGCAGATGCTGGAATGGCAAACGGAGGAACAGGGACAGCGGGGTATCAGCCTGCTGGGCGAAAAACTGTCGTTGCGTTTTGATTGGGAGCAGGCGCACCGGTTGGTGCGGCAGGCCGGTGATAAAGCACAGCCGGTGATGTATGAATTGCGCGGGCATACCGACGCATTAAAGCATGAAATAAGCGCCGGCCATTGGCCGGAGAAAGGGTTAAGCGCCGCCCAAGAAGCCCGGCAGTTGATGCTGGACTATATGGAGCGGATTAAAAGATGGCTGCATGAATAAGTTCCTCCGGGCGCCCGCAAGGGGCGCCCCTACTTTTGCTTTTCATGTTCCCCCGGCAAATGCTATAATATGTTGTATGTTTTAACTGTCTAAACAAGAGGGAGAGAAACTTTTCGGTGGAGAGAGACCAGGAGCGCATCAGAAATTTCTGCATTATAGCCCACATCGACCACGGCAAATCCACCCTGGCGGACAGGCTGCTGGAGATTACCGGGGCCCTGTCCCAGAGGCAGATGACCGAACAGGTGCTGGACCAGATGGACCTGGAACGGGAGCGGGGTATCACCATTAAGCTGCAGGCCGTGCGGCTTAATTACCGGTCCCGGGACGGCCGGGAGTACGTGCTGAATTTGATTGACACTCCGGGCCATGTGGATTTTACCTATGAAGTGTCCCGCAGCCTGGCGGCCTGTGAAGGGGCGCTGCTGGTGGTGGACGCGGCCCAGGGGATTGAAGCCCAGACCCTGGCCAATGTTTATATGGCCATTGACCACGACTTGGAAGTAATTCCGGTGATTAATAAAATTGACCTGCCGGCCGCCGAGCCCGAGCGGGTGCGGCAGGAAATTGAGGACGTCATCGGCCTTGACGCCTCCGAAGCCATATCTGCGTCGGCCAAAACCGGCGCTGGGGTGGAGGAGATCCTGGAACAGATCGTGCAGCGCGTCCCGCCGCCCGGCGGCGACGAGTCAGCTCCGCTGCAGGCGCTGATCTTCGACTCCCATTACGATCCTTACAAGGGCGTGATTGCCTATATCCGGGTGGTGCATGGCTGCATTGCCAAGGGGATGCAGATTAGAATGATGGCCACCGGCAAAGAGTTCGAGGTTAACGAAGTGGGCGTGTTCAGACCCGGTCCGGTGGTGGTGGACGGTCTAAAAGCCGGGGAAGTGGGATTTTTGGCGGCCAGCATGAAAAATGTGAAAGATACCCGGGTGGGTGACACCATCACAGACGCCGCCCGGCCCGCCGCCGCCCCGTTGCCTGGTTACCGCCAGATCAAGCCCATGGTTTATTGCGGTTTGTATCCGGTGGAATCCGCGGAGTACGAGGACCTGCGGGACGCCTTGGACAAGCTGAAGCTGAACGACGCCTCCCTGATCTACGATCCCGAAACATCCGAGGCCCTGGGATTCGGGTTTCGCTGCGGTTTCCTGGGGCTGCTGCACATGGAGATCATTCAGGAAAGGCTGGAGCGGGAGTACGGGCTAAACCTGATCACCACCGCTCCCAGCGTGGTTTATAAGGTGAATACCGTAGACGGCGAAGTGATTGAAATAGACAACCCCAGTAAAATGCCGGTCAGCGGCGTTATAGAATCGGTTGAGGAACCAATTGTGTCGGCCACCGTAATGGTGCCCCAGGATTTTGTGGGAGCGGTGATGGAATTGTGCCAGGACCGCCGGGGCACATACAAGGACATGGTTTACATGGGTACCAGCAGGGTAATGCTCAAGTACGACCTGCCCCTGAGCGAAATTATCTATGACTTTTTCGACCAACTTAAATCCCGTACCCGCGGTTATGCGTCCCTTGACTACGAAGTGGCGGGTTACCGGGAAGCCAACCTGGTTAAGATGGATATCATGGTCAACGGCGAGCCGCTGGACGCCTTGAGCGTTATCGTGCACCAGGAAAAGTCTTATTACCGCGGCCGGGCCCTGGTGGAAAAGCTGCGGGGGTTGATTCCCCGCCAGATGTTTGAGATACCGATCCAGGCCGCCATTGGCAACCGGATCATCGCCCGGGAAACCATCCGGGCCCGCCGCAAGGATGTGCTGGCCAAGTGCTACGGCGGCGATATCACCCGCAAGCGCAAGCTGCTGGAAAAACAAAAGGAAGGCAAAAAGCGCATGAAGCAGGTGGGCAATGTGGAGATCCCCCAGGAAGCCTTCATGGCGGTACTGAACATCCGCGAAGAATAATTTAAGTTGTGCAAATCCCGAAAGGAAGAGGTGTGGATATGAGCTGTTATTTACGCCACTTGGGCGGAGTAATGCAAAAGGCGGGCGTCACCCCCGCCACCAAGGAAGAAAGACGCCGGGTGGACCGGGCGGTGCGGGAAATAGTTGGTATTGCAGACGCCAAGTGCCCGGAAGTTTGGAAAGAGGTAAAAAAACAGCTTCAGGAGCCTGAGGGCGAGGAAAAGCTGGTCGCGCGCCTGCGCGAAAAAATCGGTGCCGCAGGCAATGCCTGAAGAAACGCTGTTTTTCACGGCAAAGCTTCCGTCTTCACTCTATATTCACGTTCCCTTTTGCGTCCGCAAATGCCTGTATTGTGATTTTATATCCTACCCTTATAGTGCCCCTGATGAACGTGGCTACCTGGCCGGTTTGAAACGGGAAATGGCATTGTGGAAACAAAAAACGGCCGGTAAACGGTGGACAATGTCCACCGTTTTTATCGGCGGCGGTACGCCCACCTGCTTATCACCCGGCGGGTTGGGGGAAATAATAGCTAATGTGGGGGAGCATTTTAACCTGTCCCCCGATGTGGAATTTACGGTGGAGGCCAACCCCGGCACTGTGGATCGGACCGTTCTGGCCATGCTGCGCCGCGGCGGAGTCAACCGGCTCAGTCTGGGCGCCCAGGCTTGTTGCTCCAAAACGCTGCGCACCCTGGGGCGCATCCATTCGCACCGGCAGACGGTGGACGCGGTGCGGCAGGCCCGGGAAGCCGGCTTCGACAACATCAGCCTTGATTTAATTTTCGGAGTGCCGGGCCAAACCCTGGATGAATGGCTTGGCTGCCTGGAACAGATCATGGCCCTGCGGCCCGAACATATTTCCGCTTACGGTTTGCAGCTGGAAACAGGCACCCCGCTTTGCGCCATGGTAGAAGAAGGTACTTTGCGGCCCTGTGATGAGGATCTGCAGGCAGATATGTATTATGCGGCCATAGACACGCTGCAGGGCGCCGGCTACCGGCATTATGAGCTCTCCAATTTCGCGCGTCCGGGCCGGGAGTGCAGGCACAACCTGGTCTACTGGCATAACGGCGTTTACCTGGGTCTGGGCCCGGCGGCTCACTCCCGGTTGGGTATGCGGCGCACAGCCAACGAAGAAGGGCTGGACGGTTACCAGGCTGCGCTGGCCGGCGGCCTTTTGCCGGTGAGCAGTAGCGAAGCGCTCAGTAAGCGGGACGACATTTTTGAAACGGTATTCCTGGGGCTGCGGCTGATGACGGGGCTGGACCTGGAAAGCTTTCGGACGCGGTTCGGCGTTTCGCTGGACCGGGTGTACCCCGGCGTGGCGGCGCGGTTAACCGGGCAGGGCCTTTTGGAAACTCATGGCGGATATTTGCGCCTGACCCGGCGCGGGCTGGCGGTGGCCAATATGGTCATGGCCGAGTTTGTACCGGTTACAAATTCTTGACAAACGGATCTAACGGTGCTATGTTTTTAAGTAGGTGTTAGCACTCAATATAATAGAGTGCTAACAAGGGGGTGTTGCAATGCTGGACGCCAGAAAAAAGAATGTATTATTGGCTATTGTGCAGGATTATATTGCCACTGCCGAACCGGTGGGCTCGCGCACCATTGCCAGGAAATACAAGCTAGGCGTCAGCCCCGCCACCATCCGCAACGAAATGGCCGATCTGGAGGAAATGGGTTTTATTGAACAACCGCATACTTCCGCCGGACGCGTCCCGTCGGACAGGGGTTACCGCTATTACGTGGATCACCTGATGAAGCATGAAGAGCTGACGGAGGATGAAGAAAAACTGGTCTTAAACAGCTACCTCACCAAGATGCAGGACGTCGGCGAGGTGCTGCGGGGCACCGGTAATTTACTTTCCCAGATCACCAATTACACGGCGGTGGTGGTGACCACTCATTACGGCAAAGGCCGGTTCAAACATATTCAAATAATTCACATGGGACCGGGCCAGGCCATGGTGGTTTTGGTCAGCGATTCAGGCGCCGTGCAGCACCGCATTATTGACATCCCCGACAGCATCGGCTCCGAAGACTTAGATACAATTTCCAAGGTTTTAAATCACAAATTGCAGGGCAAGTCTATTAAAAACATCCGCATGACGCTGATTAAAGAAATCTATCTCGAACTGGCCAGGCAGAAACAGGTGCTGAACATGGCCATGGACTTAATCCGGGAAAGCCTGACTGTGGACACCGGAGAAAAGGTGTACCTGGGCGGAATATTTAACATTTTAAACCAGCCTGAATTTCATAATGTGGAAAAAGTCAAAACCCTGCTTAGTTTGCTGGAGCAGGAAAAGGAATTGTCGGATATTATTGAAGGCGTTTTTGATTCCCACGGTGTGACCGTGCGCATTGGAGAAGAGTTGGAAAACGAGCGCATCAGGGACTGCAGTATGGTGATGGCCAGTTACGATATGGACGGGAAGCCGGTGGGCGGCATCGGGCTGCTGGGGCCCACCAGAATGGACTATGCCAGGGCCTATGCGGTGGTGGATTATATCACCAGCAACCTGTCGTTGGTGATGGAAAGATTATTACGCGGCCGGGGCAAGTAAGGGGCCAGTTGGCATACCGGCGGCTTTGAACAGCGGGAACGGGGGTGACTACCATTGTTTAGGGAGCATGAAGACAAACAGCCCGGGGAACAGCACTGTGGTGAACCGGGGGAAAGGGAAACCGGGTTAAACGGCGGGCCGGCTGATGAAAATCCCGAAGCGGCCGGGGCCGTGGAAGGGGAATTAATGGCCGAAGAGGCCGGTGAACAGCCTGGTATTGAGCAGCTGCAAAAGGAACTGCGGAAGCAAAAGGCGGCGGCGGAGGATTACTACAACCGGCTGCTGCGCCTGCAGGCCGACTTTGATAACTTCCGCCGGCGGACAACCAGGGAAAGGGACGACTTTGCCAGGTACGCGTCGGCAGTCCTTTGCGAGGCCCTGCTACCGGTGCTGGACAACTTCCAACTGGCCCTGGAGGCCAAGGGGCAGGATCCGGCCGGCGTGGTGAAAGGCGTGGAAATGATTTACCGGCAACTGCTGGATGTGCTGCAAAGGGAAGGGCTTACACCCGTTGAGGCCCTGGGCCAACAGTTTGACCCTTCCAAGCATGAGGCGGCGATGCAGGAAAGTACCAATCAATATCCTGACAACACGGTGATTGCGGAACTCCGGCGGGGCTACTACCTCAAGGATAAACTGCTGCGGCCGGCCATGGTCAAGGTGGCCAAAGCGGAGTAATACTGAATCTAATGGGAGGCGAGATATAAAAATGGCCAAAGTGCTGGGAATTGACCTGGGAACCACCAACTCCTGCATGGCCGTCATGGAAGGCGGCGAAGCGGTGGTGATACCCAATGCCGAGGGCGGCCGGACCACCCCTTCCGTGGTGGGATTTTCCAAGACCGGCGAGCGTCTGGTGGGCCAGGTGGCCAAAAACCAGGCCGTCAGTAATTTTGACCGCACGGTTACTTCTATTAAAAGGTATATGGGGCACGACCACAAAGTAAACATAGATGGAAAAGATTATTCACCGCCGGAAATTTCGGCCATGATTCTGCAAAAACTAAAAGCAGACGCCGAAGCTTACCTGGGAGAAAAAGTGGCCCAGGCAGTGATCACGGTGCCGGCCTACTTTACCGACGCCCAGCGCCAGGCCACCAAGGACGCCGGTAAAATCGCCGGTCTTGAAGTGTTGCGCATCATTAACGAGCCCACGGCGGCAGCCCTGGCTTACGGGCTGGATAAGGGCGAGGACCAGACTATCCTGGTATTCGACCTGGGCGGCGGCACCTTTGACGTTTCCATCCTGGAATTGGGCGAAGGGGTGTTCGAGGTTAAGGCCACCAGCGGCAATAACCGTCTGGGCGGCGATGATTTTGACCAGCGCATTGTGGAATATTTGTTGAGCGAGTTTAAAAAGGACTCCGGTATCGACCTGAAAAAGGACCGGATGGCCATGCAGCGCCTGAAGGACGCGGCTGAAAAGGCCAAAGTTGAGCTGAGCGGCGTGGTCACCGCCAACATCAACCTGCCCTTTATCACCGCCGATGCCAACGGTCCCAAACACCTGGACATCAACCTTACCCGGGCCAAGTTCGACGAGCTTACCGCCGACCTGGTGGAAAAAACCATGGGCCCCACCAGGCAGGCCATGTCGGATTCCGGTCTGGAACCAAAGAATATAGATAAAGTTCTGCTGGTTGGCGGGTCCACCAGGGTACCGGCGGTGCAGGAAGCAATTAAAAAATACTTGCAAAAAGAGCCGCACAAGGGGATTAACCCCGACGAATGCGTGGCCGTCGGCGCGGCCATCCAGGCCGGCGTGCTGGCCGGCGAGGTCAAGGACGTACTGCTGCTTGACGTGACTCCGCTTTCCCTGGGTATTGAAACCCTGGGCGGCGTGATGACCAAACTCATTGACCGGAACACCACCATTCCCACTTCCAAAAGCCAGGTCTTTTCCACCGCCGCCGACGGGCAAACCACGGTGGAGATTCACGTTATGCAGGGCGAGCGCTCCATGGCGGCGGACAATAAAACGCTGGGCCGCTTTCAATTGGCCGGTATTCCGCCGGCGCCCCGGGGCGTGCCGCAAATTGAGGTTTCATTCGACATCGACGTGAACGGTATCGTCAATGTTTCGGCTAAGGACAAGGGTACCGGCAAGAGTCAGAGCATCACCATTTCCGGCGGTTCGGGATTGAGCGACGCCGATATCGAAAAAATGGTCAAGGAAGCCGAGAAAAACGCCGAGGCGGACCAAAAACGCAAGGAACTGGTGGAACTCCGCAATCAGGCCGACAGCATGATCTACCAGGCCGAGAAAACCATCAAAGACCTGGGCGATAAAGCGGACCAGACCAAGGTGGACGAGGTAAACAGGGCAGCGGAGAAATTAAAAGAGGCTCTTCAGGGCGAAGACACCGAAAAGATCAAGAGCGCCGTCGAGGAACTTACCAAACCGCTTTACGAACTGACCACCGTGCTGTACCAGCAGCAACAGCAAGCCGCCCAGGACCAGGCGGGTTCCCCGGAGGGTCAGGACGGCGGCCCGGCGGGCGATAAGGAGAATGTTGTGGACGCCGAGTACGAAGTGGACGGCGACCAAAAAAAGGATAAATAATAACGCGCCAACCGTAGGGGCGCCTCTCGGGGGCGCCCGCCCCAAAGACAAATATTTTTTTGTAACAGGATTTTGTGCGGGTACGTAGAATACAAGGGATGGTTACCAAGTTATAATTTGAGCAGTAATCGGGGAGGGCTTTAGCAGCCCTCCCGACGGTGTTTCAACAGCAAGGTGGTGTTGTGCTTGTCCAAACGGGATTACTACGAGGTGCTGGGGGTCTCCCGGGACGCGACCAATGATGAAATAAAAAAGGCGTACCGCAAACTGGCCCGTAAATATCACCCTGACGCCAATAAAGACGATCAGAACGCGGCGGAAAAGTTTAAAGAGGTGTCCGAAGCTTACAGTGTGCTGAGCGATCCCGGAAAAAGGGAATCTTATGACCGGTTCGGCCACGCGGCTACCGACGGAAACTTTAACGGGTTTGGCGGATTCGGCGGCGCCGACTTTGGCGGCGGCATCAACGATATTTTTGATATGTTTTTTGGCGGCGGCGGCAGGCAGCGGCGCGGTCCGGAACAGGGCGCGGACCTGCGGGTGGATGTGGAACTGACCTTTGAAGAGGCTGCCTTTGGCCTGGAAAAGGATATCAAGGTTCCCCGCTCCGAAGAGTGCGGCACTTGCGGGGGCAGCGGCGCGGCGCCGGGCACCGGCAAGAAGAACTGCGATCAGTGCGGGGGCAGCGGTCAGGTACAGTTTGCCCAGAGCACTCCCTTTGGCCGCATTGTGCAGTCACGCACCTGTGACCGCTGCCGCGGCGCCGGGACGATCATTGAAAAACCCTGTTCCACCTGCCGGGGTGCGGGCCGGGTCAGGCGGACCCGGAGCATTAAAGTCAAAATCCCCGCCGGGGTGGACAACGGCGCCAGGCTGCGTCTGGCGGCCGAGGGTGAACCGGGTATCCGGGGCGGTCCCAGGGGAGATTTGTTTGTTTTTATTCATGTGCAGCCGCACGCCATATTTAAACGGGACGGCAACAATGTGGTGGTTAGTGCCGATATTAATATCGCCCAGGCGGCTATGGGGGACGAAATAACGGTGCCCACCATCGACGGTGACGCCAAGCTGCGCATTCCGGAAGGGATCCAGTCCGGTACCGTGCTGCGCATGCGCGGCAAGGGCATCCCCGATGTACGCGGTTACGGCCGCGGCGACCAGTACGTGCAGGTAAAGGTACTCACGCCCACGCGGTTAACGGATAAACAAAAGGAACTGCTGCAGGAGTTTGCCGATATTGAGAGCCAAAAATCCCAGGGCGAGGACAAGGGCTTTTTCAAAAAAGTCCGCGATGCCTTTATGGGTTAAACGGAGGTATACGACTTGGATAAATGGCTGGAGATAACGGTGTTCACGCCCATAGAGCAGTTGGACAGCGTGGCGGCCATATTTAATGAGTTGGGCTCGGGCGGGGTTGTCATTGAAGACCCTGCTTTTATTTTAGAATGCGCCGGCCTCGGTGATAATGAGACTATCGCTCCTACTTTGGCTCCAACCGGCGCAGAACCGGCGGTAAAAGCCTATTTTCCCTGCGACGGCGCCCTTGCCGGCAGGCTGGAGGCCATTACCCGCCAATTGGATAAACTGTCCCTGCGCCGGCAAACGGCGGAGGTGAGCGAGGAAAACTGGGCCACCGCCTGGCGCTCCTATTATAAGCCGGTACGGGTGGGGCGGCGTTTGGTGGTAAAGCCGTCCTGGGAGGAATACGATGCCGCGCCAGATGACATAGTGATTGAGATGGACCCCGGCATGGCCTTTGGCTGCGGCACCCATGCCACCACCGCCATGTGTATGGCGCTGCTGGAAGAACACCTGCGGGGCGGTGAAACGGTTTGCGACGTGGGCACCGGTTCGGGTATTCTGGCGGTGACGGCGGCGCTTTTGGGCGCCGGCCGGGTAACGGCCGTGGATATAGATGCGGTGGCGGTTCGCGCCGCCGGGGAGAACGCCGCCCGCAACGGCGTGTCCGGCAGGGTGGCGGTGCTGGCCGGGGATCTCCTGGACGGCCTGGCGGGTGTGCAGGCCGACGTGCTGGTGGCCAACATCATCGCCGACGCGATCATCCGCCTGGTGCCGGACGTCTCCGCGGTGCTGAAACCCGGTGGTCTGTTCATCGCTTCCGGGATCATCAGGGACAGGGCCGACGAGGTCCGCCGGGCTCTGCAAGCCGCCGGCCTGGAACCGGTGGCCGAAAAAACCGATCAAGAATGGGTAGCCTTAACCTTTGGTGCCAGGTGTTAAAAGTTGAAAGTGTTAAAAGTGGCGGACATATGTTCATTTGTTGTGGGTTAATGTGGTAGGCTTTGATGCCAGGTGTTTTAACACCTGGCATCCGGCACCACCGGGGGTGGTTTGGTGGCCAGGTTTTTTGTCGACCCGGGCGATGTCCAGGGCGATACAGTCATTGTTGCCGGTGCGGAGGCGCATCACATAACCAGGGTATTGCGTCTTGGCCCCGGGGATATAATTACATTACTGGACGGGAAAGGCAGTTTATACCATTGCCGGATTGAGGACAAAACACCCGGCGCTGTGCAGTGCCGGGTGCTGGAAAAGCGATCGGCGGGAGGAGAACCGCCCCTCAGGGTGGTACTGCTGCAGGGCATTGCCAAGGGTGACAGGATGGATACGGTAATCCAAAAAGGCACCGAACTGGGAGCGTCGTTGTTTGTGCCGGTGCACTGCCGCCGTAGCGTGGTGCGTCTGGATACCGCCAAGGGCGCCGCCCGGCGGGAACGCTGGCAGCGGATTGCCGCTGGGGCCGCTAAACAATGCCGGCGAGCGCTGGTGCCGGAGGTCTACGAACCGACGACCTGGGAAAATGCTTTGCGCCTGATTCCGCAGGGTGCACCGGCTTTTTTGCCGTGGGAGGGTGAAGCGGGGCGTTCTTTGAAAAAAGAACTGCAGTTCCGGCCGGCGCCAACGGAAGTTTATATCATTATCGGACCCGAGGGCGGGCTGGAAAAGGAAGAGGTAGATGAAGCGCAAGGGCGGGGCGTTGTGCCGGTCAGCCTGGGACCACGTATCCTGCGTACGGAAACCGCCGGTTTGGCGGTAATCAGTATGGTGCTTTACCAGTGGGGAGACCTGGGGGAATCATTAAATGGATCATAAACGGGTGGCCGTAGCCACCTTGGGCTGCAAGGTAAACCAGTATGAATCCGCCGCCCTGGAGGAGCTGTTTCGCCGGCGCGGTTACCGGGTGGTTGATTTCGACCGGCCGGCGGACGTTTATGTGATCAACACTTGCACCGTAACTCACCTGGGGGACCGCAAATCCAGGCAACTGATCCGCCGCGCCGCCAGGACTAACCCCGAAGCGGTGGTGGCGGTTACCGGCTGCTACGCTCAAAACGCTCCTGACGAAGTGCTGGATATCGACGGCGTGGACCTGGTTGTCGGGTCCGGCCACCGGGGGGGGATCGTCGACCTGGTAGAGGGCGCGATTAAAGGAAACAAAACGGCGGCGGTGGGTAATTTTTCCGGACATCCTGAATTTGAGGAACTGCCGGGTGAAACCGATCAGGGCCGGGTGCGGGCTTTCCTTAAAATCCAGGAAGGCTGCCGTAATTTCTGCTCTTATTGTATCGTACCCTATGCCCGGGGCCCGCTGCGCAGCCGGGCACCGGAAAATGTGCTGGCCGGGGCCGCGGAACTGTTGGCCCGCGGTTACAAGGAAATTGTGCTGACCGGGGTCCACACCGGCGCTTACGGCCGGGAGCCCGGCGGCACTATGCGGCTGGCAGAACTGCTGGAAAAGCTGGCGGTCCTGCCGGGGCTGCTGCGTTTGCGGCTCAGTTCGCTGGAACCCCATGACGTGAACCCGGAAATACTGGAGTTGCTTTCGTCGGGGCCGCCCTTTTGCCGGCATCTGCATATCCCCCTGCAAAGCGGTGATGATGAAATTCTTAAATCCATGCGCCGTACTTACGACACGGCGTATTTTCGCCGCCTGACAAACGAAATCAGGGAAAAGATACCCGATTGCGGTATTACCACCGACGTGATGGTCGGTTTTCCGGGTGAAACCGAAAGTCATTTTGAAAATACCATGAATTTTGTCGCCGCCGTGCAGTTTTCCGGGCTGCATGTGTTCAAATACTCGCCTCGCCGCGGCACTCCGGCAGCGGATTTTGCAAATCAGGTAGAGGCGCCGGTTAAAGACAGGCGCAGCCGGCGATTGATTGCGCTGGGCAGGGAAATGACCGGGCGGTTCGGGGCCGGGTATACGGGGCAGACGGTGGATGTACTGGCCGAACAACACATTCCCGACGCCGGCAGTGGGTTCCGGTTGGAGGGTTTGACGGATAACTATCTGCGGGTAAGCTTTACCGGACCGCGGGAAGCGCTGGGGAAACTTGTCAAGGTCCGGGTAAGCGGAACAAACGACATGGTTCTGAAAGCAAGAATAATTTAATCATAATGCAGGGATTTAACTTTGTGGTGTTGAAATATATAGGCGGCCTGAATAGCTCTTTATATTTTGCATGGTTATAAAGGGGAGGAGGTGGAATTAGTGCAGGACTGCATTTTTTGCAAGATTATTAAAAAGGAAATACCGGCTGAAATAGTCTATGAAAATGACGACGTTCTCGTATTCAAGGATATTAAGCCGGCGTCTCCGATCCACCTTTTATTCATCCCTAAAAAACATATCCCCACTTTTTTTGACCTGCAACCGGAGGACAGCCGAATAATGGGCGAGGTGCAGAGGGCGGCTGCCACTGTGGCCAGGGATATGGGGCTTACGGAAAAGGGGTTCAGGCTGGTGGCCAACTGCCAGGAAGACGCAGGCCAGTTGATTTTCCATATGCATTATCACCTGATGGCCGGGAGACGGCTGCAATGGCCTCCGGGCTGATTGACTACCCCGGGGAGCTGTTATATAATAGCGCAGTGTCGTATTTTTTCTTTGGGGGTTGTATTTGATTTGTTGTCGCAAAAATTTCATTTGCGCTTCAGCGGAGGGGAGGGAAAATTCATTGGCAGAAGTTAAAGTAGGCAAAAATGAGACCCTGGACAGTGCCCTCCGGCGTTTTAAACGCACTTGTCAAAAGGCGGGAGTCCTCGCTGAAGCCAGAAAACACGAGCATTATGAAAAGCCCAGTGTTAAGAGGAAGAAAAAGTCTGAAGCCGCCCGGAAACGTAAAACAAAGTTCCGGTAACACTAAATTATTGTCCAAATGAATTGCCCGGTACTTGTATGCCGGGCATTTGTATCATTATCCTGGGGGTGTAGCCGTTATGTCGCCCGAAATGATTCCCTGGTTGGCCGTATTGCTTCTCCTGGTCGGTTTGCTGGCGCTGATTTTGGAAGTATTTATTGCCGGTTTCGGTTTTTTTGGGATGGCCGGCATTATTCTCTTTGGCTGGGGTATACTTTTGCTGAGTTTTGACGTTGCCGTGACCTTAAAATCTCTGGTTATCGCCGTAGCCGTCAGCTTTGCGGTGTTTTTCGCCGGGGTAAAAATATTAACCCGGTTAAATTTCTGGCAGCGGTTTACCCTTGGCACGCGGCAGGAGAAAAACACCGGTTATACCGCGCCCCGGGAGGAACTGAGGGCATATGCCGGTCGGGAAGGAATTACCCTTACCCCGCTGCGTCCTGCGGGCTCGGTGGAGATTGACGGCGAACGCCTGGACGTGGTCACCGAAGGAGGTTTTGTCCCGCCGGGGGCAAAAGTTACCGTAGTTAAGGTGGATAGCGGGCGCATCATTGTCCGTCCGCTGTAAAAGGTCAACGCACCGGTGACGGTGCGTCTGAAGAACTGTGAGGAGGTTGAAATGAGTTGCCGATTGAATTTATTGCCGTACTGATTTTGTTTGTGCTTGGTTTAATTGTCGTTGTCACCATCTTCAGTTTCATCCCCGTGGGGCTGTGGATTTCCGCCCTGGCGGCCGGCGTCCGGGTGGGCATTATGACCCTGATTGGGATGAGATTGCGCCGGGTGCCGCCGGCGCGGATTGTGAACACGCTTATTAAGGCGGACAAGGCGGGGCTGAACATCAGCGTAAACCAACTGGAAGCCCACTACCTGGCCGGCGGTAACGTGGACCGTTTGGTGGACGCACTGATCGCCTCGGAAAGGGCCGATATCAACCTGCCCTTTGAGCGGGCGGCGGCCATCGACTTGGCGGGACGGGACGTGCTGGAAGCGGTACAGATGAGCGTTAACCCCAAGGTGGTGCAAACGCCCTGGATTTCCGCCGTGGCCAAGGACGGTATTGAGGTTAAAGTGGTGGCCCGGGTAACGGTGCGGGCCAACATAGACCGCCTGGTAGGCGGCGCCGGTGAGGAAACCGTACTGGCCCGGGTGGGTGAAGGCGTGGTTACCAGCGTGGGTAGTTCCACTTCTCATAAGGATGTGCTGGAAAACCCCGACTCCATCTCCAAAGTGGTGCTGTCCAAAGGGCTTGATTCTGGTACT
Source organism: Bacillota bacterium (assembly GCA_023439185.1). GTDB lineage: Bacteria > Bacillota > Desulfotomaculia > Desulfotomaculales > Desulfallaceae > BRH-c8a. The sequence continues at coordinate 130,414 of JAEXOR010000052.1, forward strand.
GCCTTTGAAATTCTATCTATTGATATTGCGGACGTGGATGTGGGGCGCAACATCGGCGCCACATTGCAGACCGACCAGGCCGAGGCCGACAAGCGTATTGCCCAGGCCAAGGCGGAAGAAAGGCGGGCCATGGCCGTGGCCCGGGAGCAGGAAATGAAAGCCGCGGTGGAGGAAATGCGGGCCAAGGTTGTGGAGGCGGAGGCCCAGGTGCCGCTGGCCCTGTCCGATGCGCTGCGGGAAGGTAATCTGGGTGTGATGGACTACTACAACATGCAGAACCTGCTGGCGGATACCACCATGCGTCAGAAGATCTCCCAGATGGGCTCCGAAGCCGAAGATGGGGCGCCGGAGGGGAAAATCCCGCCGGGATAGAGGGAGATAAGTCATGTCTGAATTAATTCTGGTTATGATTATTTTTTTCGTATTAAAAATGTTAATGGAATCCGCTAAAAAACGGCTGCCCCCGCAGGAAATGCCGGAATATCGCTTTCCCGGGGATGACTTGCCGTTGCCCGGACCATGGAACCGCCGCACCGAAAATGGCGCTGAAACCGAAACCTCCATGTCCGGACCGTGGGATATCCCCGGTGAGCCCCGTGCCGACGCGCCGCTGCCCGGACCATGGGATGAAAAATCATCCCGGCCGGAACCCTTGGAAACCAAAACAGAACCCCGGCGTGAACCCGGATATAAACCGGAAACGGCGGCTGAACCCGGTCCGGTTCGGGAAAAGAGGCCGGAGCCACGGCCGAAAGACAGGCCCCGTGACAGATCTGAACAGGTAATGTTCCCGGAACCGCGCCAGGTAATGGTTCCGGGCAATCCGGTACCCGGCCGGGAATCGGTGCTCCACCCGGGTGAACGTGAGACAGTTGAGACTCAGGGTCGAGAGGCGGCCGCGGTTTTGGGGCACTTGAGAAAACGCCGTAAACGCCAGGCCAATCCGCTGACAGCAGTTTTGAGCTCTCAACCGGCGCTGGTGGGCAGTATTGTCCTGGGTCAGGTACTGGGAACCCGCGGAGGCCGGGCAGCTGCAAGAAGGAACCCGACATCCGGAATTTAGTCACAAATATAAAAACCACTTGAAACCGCGCCAGGCCGGTTTTAAGTGGTTTTATACTGTCAAATTGATTTGAGAGACTTTACACCGCAGGATCTTTTCGGGCGATCTGGTTTTTATACCGGTTGTTTAACCTCGCAATCAGCAGGGCCAGGCAGGCTCCGATGATTAATGCAATTACCCGTACTACAGCCGGGTTATACGCGTACCAGGCCAAGAGGTAAACCATGGCGACGATGATAGACAGGAGCATCAACGGAAAACCGATTTTGAAAAACCCAATAAAACTGATGTGCACGCCGCTTCTCTCAGCCATACCGGCCGCCACCAGGTTGGCCGAAGCGCCGATGATGGTGCCGTTTCCACCCAGGCAAGCACCCAGAGACAGAGACCACCACAGGAAATCAATGTTTTCAATGGACCCCAAACGCCCCATCTCTTTAATCAGCGGGATCATTGTGGCCACGAAAGGTATGTTATCCACAAAGGATGAGGCAATGGCCGACAGCCACAAGATGAACATCCCCGCCGGTAACAATGCGCCCTGTGTTGTTTCCAGTGCAAAAACAGCTATGGATTCAATAACTCCTGTTTTTTCCAGGCCACCGACCACGATAAACAGGCCCACGAAAAAGAAAATCACCGGCCATTCCACGCCGTGAAAGGCGTGTTCAGGGTCAAACCGTGATATGGCCAGTAAAAGAGCGGCGCCGGCCAGCGCAATGACCGAACTCTCCAGGTGCACCACCTGGTGGATAACAAAGCCAAAGACCGTCAGGGCCATAACGGCGGCAGCCTTTTTCAATAATACAGGGTCTTTTATTTCCTTACGCTCATCCATTTCCATTATTTTTTGCTGCAGTTCCGGGGTTGTGCCGAGTTGATTTCCGTAAAAACGCAGTAATATATACAGGGTTAACGGATATATGACTACCACAATGGGGGTCAGGTTGATCAAAAAGTCTAAGAAACCAAGATGCGTAGCCCCGCCAATCATTATATTGGGCGGGTCGCCAATCAGGGTGGCTGTACCTCCGATGTTGGAGGCAAGAATTTCCGCAATTAAAAAGGGAACCGGGTTGACCATGAGTTTTCTGGTGATGGCCAGGGTAACGGGTACAATCAGTAATACGGTTGTGACGTTGTCCAACAGGGCGGAAAAAACAGCCGTCAGCAGAGCCAACGAGGCCATAACCCGGAGCGGTTCTCCACCCGCCATCTTGCTGGCCCGGATGGCGACATATTCAAAAATGCCGGTTTGACGGGTAATGCTGACAATAACCATCATGCCGATGAGCAGCCCGATGGTATTAAAATCGATATAGTGTACAGCATCATCAGGGGATAATGTCCCCGAAACCATCAGCAATGCCGCACCGGCAAAAGCTGCCACGGTCCGATGGATTTTATCCGAAACAATTACAGCATAGGTAACCAGGAATACCGCAATAGCCCAGTAGGTCACATTTTCGGTCATTCATTTGCTCCTCTCTTTTATTCTGTACTCTTTTTATTTTTATTATGAAAAAAAGGCAGCCAGCATAAAATGCTGGCTGCCCCCCCTGACACCCGAAAAAATCCGCAGTAGTCTTTCGACCCCACCCGTTTTTTCCGTATTTATTTTATTTTTCTATACTGATGCAATTATTTGATTAACTTATTATTAATTATGCCATAAAGGACTTAAAAAGTAAATATGCTTATAATTGAAAAATTGTTTATACTTTTGTCAGGCGATGGTAATCACCTTGTGCGGCCCGATGAGCCGGTTGTTGATTTCAAACATGTTGGAGACCGAGCCGATTCTAAGTTTGTCCTTGATATTGTAGTAGTCCAGGCAGGTGCCGCAGGACAGCACGACGGTGCCGGCGCCATACATCTTTTCCATCTGGCTTATGACGTCGGAGCCTTCACAGGTCAGAAAAACGCCGGTGTTAAGGAACAGTAGCGCCGCCGGCGGCGGGTCAGTCTCCGCCAGGGTGGTGAACAGGCTTTTGATCAGCACCTGCCCCAGATCGGGTGAACCTTGGCCCAAAGCGTTGGTCGTAATCAGGTAAACCGGGGCCAACCTGGCGGGCGGCCCGGTTTTCGGTTCCTGAAGGGCAGTTTCTTTTTGGGGTAAGGCTCCGCCCTGATGGTTGATATGCAGGTAAAACACGCCATCCCCGGTTTCCCCGGCTACCTCGTAACCCGCGTTTTTAGCGAACAGGGTGACGTTTTGCCGGGCGACATCGTTGTCGACGATGGTGGTTATGGACGTAATACCTTCTTCTTCCAGGGCTTTCTTGGTATTGATTACCGGCTGTGGGCAGGCCAGCCCGCGGCAGTCCACGGTTTTATGAACCATTTGTTCAAGTTCTCCTTTCTTTGATGCCAGGTGTTAAAAGTTTATTTTGTTAAAAGTAGCGGACATATGTTCATGACTTTTAATTCTTTGCTGCCAGTATCCTGATTGGTTTTTCTTCCCGGGGGCGCACCCGGCCGATGACGGCGACCCGGATGCCCTGTTCGGCTAGTTCGCCAACCACTTTTTCAGCGCCGGGCGTGGGTATGGACAGCAGCAGCCCGCCGGAGGTTTGGGGGTCAAAGAGCAGCATTTGTTCCTCGGGCTTGAGCTTTTCGTCCAGTTCAACCCGGTTGCGCAGGTATTCCCTGTTGTTGTAAGCCCCGGCGGGGATCATACCCATCCTGGCCATGTCCATGACTTCCGGCAGCATCGGCAGAGCGGGAAAATCAATTTCAAAAGTTACTCCGCTGGCCTCAGCCATTTCCAAAGCGTGTCCCAAAAGCCCGAACCCGGTAATGTCGGTGCATGCCCTGGCGCCATGCCGCAGCATGGCTTCGGACGCCGGCTTGTTCAGGGCCGACATGCTCCGGGCAGCCTTGTTCGCGGCTGTTTCCGAGAGCAGTTCCGCCTTGATGCCGTTAATGACGATGCCGGTACCCAGCGGTTTGGTCAGCACCAGCACATCGCCGGCCCTGGCGCCTGCATTGGCGGTTATTTGTCCCGGTTTGGCCAGTCCCGTCACCGTCAGGCCGTATTTGGGCTCGGCATCGCGCACTGTATGGCCGCCGGCAAGAATGGCGCCGGCTTCCAGGACTTTCTCAGCTCCGCCCCGCAGTATTTCCTCCAGCACGGCAGGGGGCAGACAGTCCGGAAAGCATACAATGTTCAGCGCCAGAAGCGGCCTGCCGCCCATGGCGTAAATATCGCTCAACGCGTTGGCGGCCGCGATCTGGCCGTACAGGTAGGGATCGTCAACCATGGGTGTAAAAAAGTCCACCGTTTGGATTAAGGCCTGGTCGTCACTAAGCTTATAAACAGCGGCGTCGTCCGAGGTTTCCAGGCCCACCAGCAGGCGCGGGTCCTTTAATACGGGTATGTGCCGCAGTACCTGCGACAGGGTATGGGGACCCACCTTGGAAGCTCACCCGGGAACCTGGGTCAGCCCGGTCAGCTTTATGTTCTTTCCTGAGTCGGACAAGCATATCATCTACTTTCTCTTCTATAGCATGTGCCAGATATTCAATTTTTACATTTTTGTTTCCTTTATTATTTTTATATAAATTTTTTATGAAGGACCGGTCATTAAAAAGTTTTTTTTATGTATTTCCACTTATGATTGAACATAAAGGTGTACTTCCGGAGTAAAAATATGATAAAATCTGAATGATCATTTGTAAGCCAGATTTCGCAGAGGAGGAAATTTAATCATGGAGCAGCCCATTGAAGTGATTGTATTTGGACTCGACGCTCCGGCCGTTGTTTCCGGCTGAGGACCGAGACATTCCGCCGGGTGCGGAGCAGAGAAAACCATGAAGCAGGAAGCCGAAGAACTGGGTTCAACCTTGAAAGGTGATTTCGGAGACGATGTGTCCACCAAATTCGTGGACGTATCCACCGACGAAGTAAACCAGTATCCCAACATCGTGTCGATATTGGGCCGGGTGAGACTTCCCCTGACGGTAATCAACAATGAGCCCCGTTTTCACGGCGGCATTTCGGCGGAGGTAATTACCAACGCCCTGAAAGAAATGCAGCAAAACGGACAATAATTGATCGGATTGATCTATAACTGGACAAGATAACCTCTGACGTTATTTTTCCCCTCCGGGCCGCATAAATTTAGTGGCAGGGAGGGGTTTTTTATGGCCTGGAAGGATCTAAAAAACCGTTTAAAAAGGCGGTTCTCGGATTACCTTGAATTGCCCGGGGATATCGTGCTTGATTTGCCCAAAATTATCCTGGTGGGCAATCTGCAAGTGTTTATTGAGAATCACCGGGGGATCCAGGAATATAACCCCAAGCTGGTCCGGATCGTCGTTAACGACAGGGTTGTGGAAATTGTCGGCGAGGGTCTGACCCTGCGTAATATTTTAACTGATGAAATATGCGTGGAAGGCCGGATCAGTTCCCTGTCCTTTATTAATTAACGGGTTTTCAGAGGTATCACCAGTTAGGAGGCGAATCTGCAATGTTGTTCGGAATATTGTACCGTTTGGGTGGGTACGTTACCATAACGCTGCCCGAGGAGTGTTTGGAGAAGTTCATCAACCTGGCGGTTTCCCGGGGGATCCTTTTATGGGACATAACTGGCATTGGCACCGGCCGAGTGGAGATGAAAGTGCGGTTGAGCGGTGTACAAGCCCTGCGTCACGTGGCCCGGATGACGGGCTGCCGGTTTAAAATAACCGAACGGCACGGCCTGCCTTTTTTCCTTGGCCGGATAAAGCGGCGCCGGGCCATGGCGGCGGGCGCGCTGTTGTTTGTGGCGGCTCTGTATGTGCTGTCCTCCTTTATCTGGTTTATCGAGGTCACCGGTAACAGGCGGGTGAGCGACCAGGTGGTGGAGCAGGTGGCCCGCCAGGCCGGCCTGAAGCAGGGTGCGGCCCGGTGGAGTTTGGACATCTCTGCCCTGGAGGAAACCATATTGAATCAGGTGCCCGGTTTATCTTGGGTTGGCGTACAGGTTGAGGGTACCAGGGTATATATTAAGGTGGTGGAGAAGAAATACCCTCCGGTTGACGAAACGGCGCGTCCAGTGGACCTGGTGGCCGCCAAGAATGGGTTGATTACCGAAATGCTGGTTTTTAGCGGTTACCCCCTGGTTAATGAAGGTAATATTGTTACCAGAGGGCAGGTGCTGATATCGGCGGCCCAGAAGGATAAGGACAGTTACATCCGCGCCCGGGGGATCGTGAAGGCCAAAGTCCGGTATGAAGCCATGGCCACTGTGCAACTGGTGGAAAAAGGGGCCGAGGTTACCGGCCGGGAAACTACCAGATTTGGCATTAAAATCGGCGGCAAGGAAATAATTCTTATAGGGCCGCGCGAGATTCCCTTTGCACATTACGCGCGGTACGTTGAAAGCAAACGGCTGCCTGAATGGAGGAATATTAACCTACCCGTCGAATTACTTACGGTAAAGTATAATGAGGAAAAACCTTACATTAATAGTTATACTGAAGAAGAGGCCCGGCGTCTGGCCTGCCGGAAGGCGCTGGACAGCATTCGCAGGCAAATATCCGGGAACGTGGCAGTAATGGATGAGAAACTTGAGGAACTGGCAGCGCCGGGGTCCGGCGCCGTCCGGATGAAAGCCATAGTTGAGACCCTTGAGGATATCGGTATGGATAGGCCTCGAGCTTAATCCACCGGGGCAAAAACCTTGCCCCGTAACCGCGGAGGAGGTTCCGGCGTTTGACGGAGAACGTGGAAGACCGGGTGATTATGGATGATATAGGCGCCGCGGCGGAGATATTCGGTCGGCATGACCAGAATCTATCGCTTTTGGAGCAAGCCCTGGGGGTCAAGATGGTGGCCCGGGGTGAGGAACTGTTGATTATGGGCGCCCGGGAACAGGTGGAAACCACCCGGGTGGTGATCGGTCAATTGCAGGATTTTTACCGGGCCGGAAACCGGCTGACCGCGCATGAGATTACTTATACCATTGACGCCGTAAAAGCAGGCAAGGCAGACGCCATCAAGGGGCTGGCCAGGGACGTGGTTCTGGTGACGCCCAGGGGTAAACAAATCAAGCCTAAAACGGTCGGTCAGCAGAACTATATAGGAGCGTTGCAGAAATACGATATTGTATTTGCAGTGGGCCCGGCCGGCACGGGTAAGACTTACCTGGCGGTGGTGATGGCCATCCGGGCGTTGCGCAACCGTCAGATCAGCCGGATTGTACTGACCAGGCCGGCAGTTGAAGCCGGGGAAAAACTGGGGTTTTTACCCGGCGATTTACAGGAAAAGGTTGATCCTTATCTGCGCCCGTTATATGACAGCCTTTACGATGTGCTGGGCTTTGAAAGCACACAAAAATACCTGGAACGAAATATTATTGAGATTGCCCCCCTGGCCTACATGCGGGGCAGGACGCTGGAAGATTCATTCGTTATTCTTGATGAAGCCCAGAATACCACTCCGGAGCAAATGAAAATGTTCCTTACCCGTTTGGGCTATGGTTCACGGGCGGTGATCACCGGAGACGTCACCCAGGTGGACCTGCCCAGGGGACAGCAGTCCGGATTGATCCACGTCCGGTACGTATTGAGGAATATCAAGGACATTTCATTTCAGGAGTTGACCGGCCTGGACATTGTAAGGCACCCGCTGGTGCGGGAAATTGTGAGGGCGTACGACGAGGAAAACACACCGGTTGAGTAGCGTAGGCGGATTTGAGAGCATATTATGTGAACCGCTGCACCAAGAGGAGTGGAAAACATGCGCCCTCCGGTTAAATTCAGAGGACGAATAGCGGACGGTTTCAGCCAGTTGGCCGGTAAAAGGAAAGTGCGCCGGATTCTGGCCGCCATTGTTTTTTTTGCCGCCCTGACGTTGATTATTGCGGTGGATTTTATGCCCCAAAGGGTGAACCTGGTGGTGGGACAGGTTTCACCCGGAGATATCCGCGCCCCGCAGGGGGTGACTTTTGAGGACAAGGCCAGCACCGCAGAGGCCCGGGCGCTGGCGGCGGCCCAGGTTGAAAGGCAGTATATTGTAGACCCGCGCGTCAGCGTGGATGTGCAGAAGAATATTTCCGAACTGGTTAAATCCATAAAAGCGGTGCAGGGCAACGAGGCGCAAGATGAAACTGAGAAGACTCAGCAGCTGAAGGATATTATTCCCTTTAACTTGTCCGATGGGGTTATTAACACGCTGGCCCGGCCCGACGAGGAGCAAAACCTGGACCGGCTGGAGACCGGCCTCACCGCCATGGTGGCCGAAGTAATGGGCAAAACGGATGGTGTGCTCCAGGAGAACCTGGCCGCAGCCGAAAAAGAATTGAACGACAAGGTGCTGTCGCTGGAGCTTTCCGAACCTTATGACGAGCTGGCTGCCGGCCTGGTGCGCAATTACCTGCGGCCCAACCGTTTTTATGATTCCGAAAGAACCGAACGTTTAAAGGAAGCGGCCAGGGATAGTGTCAGCCCGGTGATGGTCACCGTCAAAAAGGATGAAAAAATCATTGGCGTGGGCGAAATCGTTACCGAGGAACACCTGGCCAAGCTGGAAGCGCTGAACCTGACCCGCCCCACACTGCCGGTATCGTCCGTGCTGGGCGCGGCCCTGCTGGTGGGCTTGATGATGGTGGTGGTATTGTTTTATCTGTACCAGCAAAACAGGGAGATTTACCGGAATGCCGGCCATTTGTACCTGCTGGGCATTATCGTGGTGGGTGTTCTTGGGGTGGCCAAGGCCATTATCGCCATCAACGTGGGACAATGGCCGGAGTTCGGCGCCCTGCTGGGCTACCTGGCGCCCATCGCGGCGGCGGGGATGCTTATTGCCATTCTGCTCGACTCCCGCCTGGCTGTGCTGGTGGTGGCCGTAACGAGCTTCATGCTGGGGCTGATGACGGGCGGAGATCTTAAATTTGCGGTGGTGGGCCTGATCGGAGGCATCACCGGGGTTTACGGGGTCAGCAAGCTCAGTCAGCGCAGCGACCTGGCCCGGGCCGGGTTTTATGCCGGGGCCGCCAGCATGGCCGCCATATTCGCCATGGGGCTCCTGAGTGAAATATCAATCGGACTGGTGCTCACCTCCAGCCTGGTGCTTGGTTCCTTAAACGGTATCCTGTCCTCCATTTTAACCAACGGAGCCATTCCCTACCTGGAAAGCGCCTTCGGCATCACCTCGTCGGTGCGGCTGCTGGAGCTGTCCAACCCCGGCAACCCGCTGCTCAGACAACTGCAGATTGAAGCGCCGGGCACTTATCACCATAGCCTGCTGGTGGGCAATCTGGCCGAGGCGGCGGCAAACGCCGTGGGCGGTGATGCGCTGCTGGTGAGAGTGGCCGCATATTATCACGATATCGGTAAAATTAAAAGGCCTTACTTTTTTATAGAAAACCAGATGGGGGACAACCCCCACGACAAAATAGCGCCCACTCTGAGCACGTTGATTTTAACGTCCCATGTCAAGGACGGGGCGGAACTGGCCCGGGAGAAAAAGCTGCCCCAGGGGATTACGGAAATCATCGAACAGCACCACGGCAACAGCCTGTGCAGTTTCTTTTACCACAAGGCCGTGGAAAACAACAAAAACGAAAACATCGTTGAAGAAGAGTTCCGGTACGAGGGTCCCAAACCCCAGACCAAGGAAGCGGCCATGGTTATGCTGGCCGATGCCGTCGAAGCGGCGGTCCGGTCGTTGCAGAACCGCACCCCCGGCCGGGTGGAGGGGTTGGTGCGGAAAATCATCCGCGATAAGCTGATGGACGGGCAGTTGGATGAATGCGACCTGACCCTCAAGGATTTGGACATTATCGCGGGCGCCTTTATCAGGGTGCTGTCGGGGATATTCCATAACCGGGTCGAGTACCCGGATCCGCAGATGCTGCAAAATAAGGAAGCGCCAAAGAAGGCCAAAAAGCGGAAAGGTTTGCAGAGCCTCGGTTAAGCATACAAAGACCCGTGCCGCTGTAAGCGGCCGGGTCTTTGCCGGCTTTTCACCGGTGCGGAATAGTTAAGACATTTTTTGGATTCCGTCCGCGTTAAATTTGTTCGAGCCTTTGGGCAGGAATGTTTTGCAGCAGGTAGCCATACAGTTGTCCGCCGGGGTGGGTGACAATTGCTTGGCCATGGTGGCGTCAATCCGGTCCGGCTTTTGGCTGCCGAACTCATCGTTGGTAACCATAATTTCGTTGGCGAGACATTTGTTTCCCTGGGCATAATAATGACAGGTGTTGACCAGGCAGTGGATGTGCTGTTGGTTCATACTTCAATCCCCCTTGATTATGGAAATAAACCTGCGTTATTATTTTTTGCGTTTTGATCTTTTTTATTTTGCCAAGTTTTAAAAAAATAAAGGGGCGTTTAAGATGCCGGTATTTGTGAACAATCTGCAGGATAAAGTACCTGTTGACGGCAAAATTGAGGAGCTGCTTATCGCCGTGACGGAGGAAGCGCTGCGGAATTGCGGTGTCGGCGGGGACCCCGAGGTGAGCCTGGTGTTTGTTGACGATGACTACATCGCCGGGTTGAACTTGCAGTACCGGTCCGTGGCCGGCCCGACGGATGTGCTCAGCTTTGCCATGCAGGAGGGAGAACCTGTGCCGGGCGGAGAGGAAGAGGGTCCCATGCTGGGGGACGTGGTTATTTCACTGGAAACCGCCGTCCGCCAAGCCGGGGAGTACGGGCACAGTTTTCAGCGTGAGGTTGCCTACCTGACAGTGCACGGTGTGCTGCACCTGTTGGGCTTTGACCACGGCGCCGAGGAAGAAAAAAAGCTGATGCGGACCCGGGAAGAAGCGATCTTAAATCGCGTATTAAAAGGGTGAAACCGGTTGTCAAGGATCATAAAAAGCTTTGGCTGGGCTTTTTCCGGTATCCGGCAGGTGTCGGCCACCCAGCCCAATATGAAAATCCATCTGGCGGCGGCTTTTCTGGTGTTCGTTGTTTGTGTGGCGTGGCTGCGGATGCCGGCGACGGAACTGGCCATTGTATTCATGGCTGTCTTCATGGTGCTGGCGGCTGAGATGTTCAACACCGCAGTGGAAGCGGCGGTTGACCTGGCCACCACCCGCAGGCACCCGCTGGCCAAGGCGGCCAAGGACGCCGCCGCCGGGGCGGTGCTGCTTACCGCTTTAAATGCCCTGGTGGTGGCCTGCCTGCTGATCTGGCCCCATCTGAGAGACCAAATATCGAGGTGATGATATGAAGCCCGAAGAACTGGTTAAACTGGCCCTGGAGGCCGGGGAAAACGCCTATGCCCCCTATTCCCGTTTTAAAGTGGGCGCCGCCTTGCTTACCGCCGGCGGGGAAGTATTCACCGGCTGCAACGTGGAAAACGCCTCTTACGGTTTAACGATCTGCGCCGAACGGGTGGTGCTGTATAATGCGGTTTCCCGGGGCGAGCGCAGCTTTTCGGCCATTGCCGTTGCCGCGGATACCAACGACTACTGCAGCCCGTGCGGCGCCTGCCGCCAGGTGCTGGCCGAGTTTGGCGGCGATATCAAAGTATATATGGCCAACCGCAGGGGCGAATACCGCGAAACCACCGTGGCGGAGCTGCTGCCGGCGGCCTTTGGGTTAAATATCAATCCGGGAGGAAATTGATCTTCGATGCTTGAATCAGGTTATAAATCCGGTTTTGTGGCCATTGTAGGGCGTACCAACGTGGGTAAATCCACCCTGCTGAACAAAATGCTCGGGCAAAAGGTGACCATCATGTCCGACAAACCCCAGACCACCAGGCACAAAATCCAGGCGGCGCTGACCGGGGAAGGCTTTCAAATTGTTTTTTTGGATACCCCGGGTATCCACAGGCCCAAACACAGGCTGGGCGAGCACATGGTCAAGCTGGCTCTTAACACGCTACGGGAAGTGGACCTGGTCATGCTGTTGGTGGAAGCGGCTCTACCCGGTCCCGGCGACCGGTACATCCTGGAGCAAATTAAACAGTTGCCGGGTCCGGTAATACTGGTGATCAACAAAATAGACCTGGTGAAGAAAAGTGAGCTGCCGGCGATCATAGACGCCTTTCAAAGGGCGCACAACTTTGCCGAGATTGTGCCCGTTTCGGCGTTAAATGGTGATAACGTCCGGCTCCTGCCGGAACTCATCACCCGGTACCTGCCCGAAGGACCCCAATACTATCCCGATGACATGGTGGTGGACCGCCCCGAGCGGTTCATCATGGCCGAAATCATCAGGGAAAAGGTGTTGCACCTGACCAGCCAGGAAGTGCCCCACTCTGTGGCCGTGGTGGTGGAACAAATTGAGGAGCGCCCCAACGATCTGCTGGCGGTGAGCGCCGTGATTTACACTGAACGGGACAGCCAGAAGGGTATCTTAATCGGCAAGGGCGGGGGGATGCTCAAACAGGTGGGCCAACTGGCCCGGGAGGAAATCGAATCCCTGCTGGGCTCCCGGATTTTCCTGGAGCTGTGGGTAAAAGTGAAAAAAGACTGGCGCAACCGGGAACATGAGATGAAAAACTTCGGGCTGCTGGAGAATTAAAGCCCGGCTTCCGCGGAAAAATGATTGACACATCTTGCGGGCAGGTAATATGATGTTAACATAATTAAACAGCGTTCTTCGTTAGGTGAGGCTACTGTGCGGACACAGGCCACTGCCCGGAAATGTCGAGAGACAGTAACGGGTCAACTGATACTACCGAAATAAGGTTTTATCTAACGTGGCTGAGAAATTTTCTCTAGCTGTACTGAGCCAAAACTTGTACGAGTGAAGAAGGCGGTAATGGTGCGTTGTTATTGGCCTTCCCAAAATGCGGGGGCCTTTATGTTTTTGTTTAGACTATGATTTATGCCTTTCAGAGGCAATTTTAAAAGAGGGGGTGACCTGCGTGGAAGAATCGGCGTACCGACGATGGAATTCAGCCGTTGGTGAACTTAATAAAATGTCAGCAACCCATGGAGGTGGCCCCAATGATCAAAACTTATTTATTCGACTCGGACCGGGGGAAACTGGTGCATGACGTGGACCTGTCCCGGCGGGATCTTTTCCGGCACCAGGATAACCTGCTCTGGGTGGATCTTTTTGATTTCAGCGAGCAGGAACTGAATTATGTGGCCAAAGTTTTCAGCTTTCACTACCTGACGGTTGAGGACTGTCTGCAGCACAGCCCCCGGGCCAAGGTGGACGCCTATGAAAATTATTATTTCTTTGTTCTGCATGCCCTGCGATACAAGGAAGACAGCGACGAGGAAATCACCCTGGAACAATTGAACGTTTTTTTAAAGTCCAATGTCGTGGTCACCGTGCACCGCAGGCCGCTGCCTACCTTGGGGCGTATCGCCAAGGACTGCCTGAGCGAAAGAACCAGGTTTCTGGAAAACGGGGCGGATCGGTTTTTATACCATATTCTGGACGGCCTGACCGACGAGTACTTTCCCATCCTGGACCGGGTGGACCAGCGGGTCGATGAACTGGAGGACCAGCTTTACGAGCAGCCAAACAAAGAAATCACCGAGGAGTTTCTGGCCCTCAAAAGGACCATCCTATCCATGCGCCGGGCCATCCAGCCGCAAAAGCGAATGTTCTTCGGGGTCAACGGAAAGTATGTGTTCCAGGTGGCCAAGGAGAATGAACCGTATTACCTGGACCTGCTTGACCATATTGAGCGGATTACCGACTCTTTGAGCGGTTTGCGGGATCTTTTGGACGGCGTCCTGGAAACCTATTATTCAACCATCACCGCCCGGACCAACGAAAGCATCCGGGTGTTGACGGTGATTTCGTTTATTTTCATGCCGCTGACCTTTGTGACCGGTTTCTTCGGTATGAACGTGCCGCTGCCCGACCAGCACAGCGCCTGGTCCACAGTGGTGATCACCGCCGGGCTGCTGGGCGCCACCGGCGGGATGTTAATGATCTTTAAGAAGAAGAACTGGATCTAGATTCAAGCCCCAACAAGGCCATGACCCGCCCGGTGGTCTGCATCACCAGGTCGGTGATGGTGGTGGGCCGGTGGTAAAAGGCGGGCACCGGCGGCATAATTACCGCTCCGGCCCGGGCCAGCCTGAGCATGTTTTCCAGGTGAATTTCATGCAGGGGCGTCTCCCGGGGCAGCAGTATCAGAGGGCGTTTTTCCTTCAAGGTGACGTCTGCGGCGCGGGTAATCAGGTTATCGGTAAAGCCGCCGGCCAGCGCGGCCAGGGTTTTCATGCTGCAGGGGGCTATGACCATGCCCCCGTGCGGGAAGGAACCGCCGGCGATGGGTGCGGTCATATCTTCGGGGTCGTGGGTTATCGTGGCCAACTGCTCAACGGAGCCGGGTTTATAATCGGTTTCCGTCTCCATGGTATGTCTGGCCCACCGGCTGAGCACCAGGTGAGTTTCCACGCCAGCCCTGGTTAATTCGCGCACCAGGGTGATGCCGTAAACCGCGCCGGTGGCGCCGGTAATACCTACAACAATACGCATGCGTAACTCCCCTTCGTAAAAAAGCTGGTTAACCGTTATATTTTCTACGCCGGCCGGGCATTATCCTTCGCAAAGGATGTGGATGATTGTTGAACCTTTACGGGGTGCGGGCGATGGTGCTCAACTCGCGGCCGATGCGGGACGCTGACCGCGTACTGACCCTGTATTCCAGGGAGAAGGGCAAAATACGGGCTGTGGCCCACGGAGTGAGCAAACCCACCAGCCGCAAGCGGGGTGCGGTGCAGCCCTTTTGTTTCAGTGATTTTATGCTGCGCCGGGGCCGGGAATTGGATACCGTCAGCCAGTGCGAGGGTCTGGAGATCTTCCCCGGACTGTGGGGTGACCTGGAAAAGATGGGTTACGCCGCCCACGTGTCTGAATTGGTGGAAGTCTTGACGGCGGAGGGGGAGCCCAACCCGGAGGTTTTCGACCTGCTGCTGGATACCCTGCGCAGGCTGGAGTCGGCGGGCGACCCCGATTTGGTGATCAGGAGTTTTGAGCTGCGGCTGGTTTCTTTGCTTGGTTACCGGCCGCATCTGGATAGTTGCGTAAACTGCGGAAATGAATCTTTGAGCCCGGCGGCGGCTTTCAGCGCCGAAAACGGCGGGCTGGTCTGCTCGAATTGCCTGACCGGCGCCGGAGACGGGCTCTGCGGCGGGGAAACGATGGCGGTCATGAAACTGCTGTTGAACGGGGAGCCGGTTAAGCTCGAACGGCTTCGGGTTTCCGCCCGGTCCCGGGATGAAATGCGCCGGGTGATGAAGAAATATCTGCAGTGGCTGACGGAGAAACGCTCCCATTCAATGCGATTTTTGGAAAGTGTAGCCGAATACCTTGAGAAGTGACCGGGTGATGCATATTGAGTTCCGAAAAGGTTAAATTATCCCCGAAAGCAATAAACCTAAGGGGGATAAATGCACAATGGATAACGAACTGGAAAAAATCGATGCGATCAGAGAACGTACCGGCGTAACATACAGGGAGGCCAAGCGGGCTTTGGAAGCCGCCGGCGGAGACGTGGTGCAGGCGCTGATTAATTTGGAGGAAGGGGCCGGGAGTGGCGGCGATGAAAATAGTTTCACCGGCCATAAAAACGTATTTGGGCATGAGTTGATGGACAACATCAAGGAGATTCTGCAGCGGGGCCAGACCACCAGGATTAGGGTTAAGCAGGGGGACCGTACTGTTTTCGAGGTGCCGGCCTCGGTTGGCGCAGTCGGCCTTCTGGCGGCCCTGGCCAGCAGTGAACTGGCGCTATTGGGCGCCCTGGGTTCCGTGGCGGCCATGTCCAAGAAATACACCCTGGAATTCGACCGGGCCTCCAAGGGCGGCAAGGACGAAGCCGGAATAGAAACCGGGGAACATAAGGACACCTTTACCTTTAAGAATGATCATCTGCAATAAATGTTATTAATTGACTTTATGTCGCAAATTTGATAAATTTGTTTTCAACAGCGGGAAATACCTCCCGTCCCTGGCTGAAAGCGGGGCCGGGAGGTTTTGTATTTTATGAATACTGTTTTTATCAAGGGAGGTTTTAGGTTGAACTTTCAGGAGATTATACTGGCTCTGAACGAATTCTGGGCCGGGCAGAACTGCATCATCCAGCAGCCCTACGATGTGGAAAAGGGCGCCGGCACCATGAACCCGGCCACATCGCTGCGGGCGCTGGGGCCGGAGCCCTGGCGGGTGGCTTACGTGGAGCCCTCCAGACGTCCCACCGACGGCCGTTACGGTGAAAACCCCAACCGACTGCAGCACTATTACCAGTACCAGGTGATTTTAAAGCCGTCACCGGACGATGTGCTGGATGTATACCTGGACAGCCTGCGGGCCATCGGCATCGATCCCCGGCAACATGATATCCGGTTCGTGGAGGACAACTGGGAATCCCCCACCCTGGGCGCCTGGGGTCTGGGTTGGGAAGTATGGCTGGACGGCATGGAGATTACCCAGTTCACATATTTCCAGCAGTGCGGCGGCCTGGACTGCCGGCCGGTAAGCGCTGAAATTACTTACGGGCTGGAAAGGCTGGCCATGTATATACAGGAAAAGGACAGCGTTTATGACATCCAGTGGGTCAAGGATATCAAATACGGCGATGTGCACCACCGGGGCGAGGTGGAGCATTCCCATTACAACTTTAACGAGGCCGATACCGAGATGCTGTTTAAATTATTCGAAATGTATGAGCGGGAAGCGACCCGGATTGCCGAAAAAGGCCTGGTGCTGCCGGCTTACGATTACGTGCTGAAGTGTTCGCATACCTTTAACCTGCTGGACGCCCGGGGCGCCATCAGCGTGACGGAACGGACCGGGTTCATTCACCGGGTGCGCAACATGGCCCGGCTATGTGCGGAAAAATACGCGGCCCAGCGGGAAGAGATGGGTTACCCCCTGTTAAAGGAAAGGGGACACACCTCCTGCGGAGGAATGTCCCCAACTGAGGAGGGCGCGTAAATGGCCAGGGACTTTTTATTGGAAATAGGCGTTGAAGAACTGCCCGCCCGGTTCCTGCAGCCGGCCCTGGAGCAGCTTGGTGAACTGGCGCGAGCCAGCCTGCGGGAAACCCGGCTGGCCCACGGGGAGATCATTACCTGCGGCACACCGCGCCGGATCACGTTATATGTGCGGGAACTGGCGGATCAGCAGGATTCCCTGGCTCTGGAGGTCAAGGGGCCGGCGGTAAAGGTGGCCTTTAACGCCGCCGGCGAGCCTACCCGGGCCGCCCTGGGCTTTGCCAAAAGCAACGGGGTGCAGGTGGATGAGTTGGTGCGCAAGTCGGTGGGCCCGGTGGAGTATGTGTTTGCGATTAAGGAAGAGGAAGGCCGTATGGCCGGCGAGGTTTTGCCCGGCCTGGCCCCGGCGCTGATAACGGGGCTGCATTTTGCCAAGCCCATGCGCTGGGGCAGCCTGGAGATGCGTTTTGCCCGGCCCATCCGCTGGCTGCTCTGCCTGTACGACAATGAGACGGTTGATTTTGAGCTGGCCGGGCTGCGGTCGGGGCGCCACACCTACGGCCACCGTTTCCTCAGCGCGGGGCGTCTGGAGGTGTCCGCGGCCGGGGCATACTTTGACGTAATGCGTAAAGCCAATGTGATGGCGGATGTACGCCGGCGCCGGGAGGAAATCAGGCGCCAGGTAAACGCGGCGGCGGAACGGGAGGGCGGCCGGGCCGAAATCGACCCCGAGCTGCTGGACGAGGTCACCAACCTGGTGGAATTCCCCACCGCTTTGTGCGGCAGCTTTGACGAGGGTTACCTGGAAATGCCCGAGGAAGTGCTGGTCACCCCCATGCGCGAACACCAGCGGTATTTCCCGGTGCGGGGGCAGGACGGCCGGCTTCTGGCCCGGTTTATTGCCGTCAGCAACGGCGGCGCCGATAACATTGACATTGTCCGGGCGGGTAACGAAAAAGTGCTCCGGGCCCGGTTATCCGATGCCGCGTTTTTCTGGCGGGAGGACCTTAAAGCGCCGCTGGAGGAAAAGGTGGAGGGCCTGAAAAAGGTTGTTTTCCAGGAGAGCCTCGGCACCGTATACGAGAAGGTGCAGCGGATTACGGCCCTGGCCGACTTTTTGGCCGGACGCCTGGGCGCGTCGCCCACGGAACGGGAAGACGCCCTGCGGGCGGCGTTGCTCTCCAAAGCCGACCTGTTAACCAACATGGTATATGAGTTCCCGGAGCTGCAGGGCGTCATGGGACGCGAATACGCCGGTCATTCCGGAGAAACAGCCGGCGTGGCGTTGGCCGTATACGAGCATTACCTGCCCCGGTTCGCCGGTGACGAACTGCCCGGCACCCTGGCGGGTCAAATATTGAGCATCGCGGACAAGATGGACACCCTGGCGGGCTGCTTCGGAGTGGGCATTCAGCCCACCGGTTCCCAGGACCCTTATGCCTTGAGAAGGCAGGCCCTGGGCATCTGCCATATTATTATTGAAGGCGGCTTGGTGCTGTCCCTAAGCGAGCTGATCGAAAAAGCATACGGCGGTTACGCCGGGCGGGTAACCATGAAACTGCCCCCGGACAAGGTGGCTGCCGAAATGGAGGAATTCTTCAAACAGCGCCTGCGGGGCATGCTGAATGAAAAGGGTTTGCCTTATGATACCGTGGATGCCGTCCTTTCCGCCGGTATCGATGATATATCCGGCGTCTGGCTGCGGGGCGGGGCACTGCAGCAGTTTCGCGCCGAATCGGCTTTCGACGCGTTGCTTACCGCTTTTACCCGGACTTATAACCTGGCTAAAAAAGCGGCGCACGACCGGGTTGCCCCGTCCCTTCTGGAGACCGAAGCCGAGAATGAACTGTATAATGCGTTTCAGAGGGCGCAGGCGGCGGTGGAACCCGCCCTGGCGGAACGCGATTACGCCCGGGCACTGACCAGTATTGCGGAGTTACGGCAGCCTGTGGATCGCTTCTTTGAGGATGTTATGGTAATGGTGGAAGACGTCCGGGTCAGGGACAACCGCCTGGCACTGCTGAAACAAATTGCCGGCCTGGCCGGGCGTATCGCTAATCTGAGCAAGATAGTCCAACCGGGGAAATAAACTCAGTAGTCAAGAGTCAGATGAAATATTTTTTTAACTAGAAGGAAAATGAAAGCCGGTATGTAATATAATATTTATGTGGATAAACATCATTAGTATGGCATAATTGCTCTTGAGGGGCGATGATATGCAGCTTACCAAGCGGCAAGAGCTGATCTTGGACATAGTTAAAACCGAGGGTCCCATCACCGGCGAACAAATTGCCGACCGGTTAAGCCTTACCAGGGCCACATTGCGCCCGGACATGGCCATCTTAACCATGTCCGGCATACTGGAGGCACGGCCCCGGGTAGGCTATTTTTACAGCGGTAAAAAGCCCGGCCGGATGTTGGCCGACAAACTGCACCAGGTGCTGGTGGGAGAAATCAAGTCGGTGCCGGTGGTGGTGCAGGAAAACTGCAGCGTTTACGATGCCGTGGTGACTATGTTTATTGAAGATGTGGGCACTTTGTTTGCTGTGCGGGAGGGCGGTTTCCTGGAGGGGGTTATCTCGCGCAAAGACCTGCTAAAGTTCACTTTGGGCGGGCAGGATATACATAAACTTCCCGTTAGCGTGATTATGACCAGGATGCCCAACGTCGTGTACGTTGAGCCCGAGGATTCCATATGGGCGGCCGCACGCAAACTAATCATCCACGAGGTGGACGCATTGCCGGTGGTCAGGGAAGTTAAGAACGAAAGTGGCATACCGGCTCTGGAGGTCATCGGCCGGATTAGCAAGACCAACATCGCCAGGGTGTTTGTCGAACTGGGCGAGGGTAATCTTTAAATTTTTGGGGGGCGGTCTATATTTCCGCGGCAATTAACCAATCCAACCGGATAGTATACATAATTTCCGACTCCATCGGTGAAACCGCCGAGCTGGTGGTACGGGCCGCCGCCAGCCAGTTTAACGGCGACGGCGTGGACATCCACAGGGTGCCTTACGTCAATGACGCGTCGGAAATCCCGGAAATAGTGGAAGAGGCAGCCGGATTCAACAGCATGATTGCTTACACCCTGGTGCTGCCCGAGTTAAAAGAGACCCTGATCAGGGAAGCCCAAAGGCACAATATCATTACGGTGGATATCATGGGGCCGGTGCTGGAGGCGCTGACCAGACTGGAGGGACGCCCGCCCAGGCTGGAGCCGGGATTGGTGCGCAAGACCGATCAGGAATACTTCAGCAAGGTGGAAGCCATCGAATTTGCGGTAAAGTATGACGACGGCAAAGACCCCCGGGGAATTACCCGGGCCGATCTGGTGGTGATCGGCGTCAGCCGCACATCCAAAACGCCGCTGTGCATGTACCTGGCCCACCGGCGGATTAAGGCCGCCAATGTGCCCCTGGTGCCCGAGGTGGCGCCCCCGGACGAGATATTTCATCTGCCGCCTCACCGGATGATCGGTTTGACCATCCGGGCCGGTGTCTTAAATGAAATTCGCCGGGAACGGCTTAAGTCGCTGGGACTCACCTCCAGCGCCGATTACGCCAGTATGGAACGCATTCTTAAAGAGTTGGAATATGCCGAGGGGATTATGAAAAAAGCCGGCTGTTCGATTATTGACGTATCCAACAAAGCCGTTGAGGAGACGGCCAGCAAAGTGCTGGAAATTTACTACAGGGGGCAGAGGTATGGCAAGTAAGAAATGGGTCTACACATTCGCAGAAGGCCGGGCCGATATGAAGGAGCTGCTGGGCGGCAAAGGGGCCAACCTGGCGGAGATGACCAACATCGGCCTGCCTGTACCGCCCGGTATTATAGTTACCACCGAAGCGTGTATCCAGTTTTACAGCGAAAACAGACAGTTCCCGCCGGGGATGGAAGACCAGGTGCGGGAGAAAATGAGTACCCTGGAGGAAAAAACCGGCAAACAATTTGGCAACCCCGACAAGCCGCTGCTGGTTAGCGTACGTTCCGGGGCGGTGATTTCTATGCCCGGGATGATGGACACGGTTTTAAACCTGGGATTAAATGACGATACCGTGCGGGGTCTGGCCAAAGAATCCGGGGACGACCGGTTCGCCATGGACTGTTACCGCCGTTTTCTCAATATGTTCGGCGACGTGGTTCTGGGCATCGACCATGATAAATTTGAACGCATCCTGAGCATGCACAAGGATAAAGCCCGGGTCCAGTATGACAACCAGTTGAATACCGAACAATGGCAGGCCGTGGTGGCGGAATACAAAAAGCTCATTCAGCGGGAAACCGGGGAACCATTTCCCCAGGATCCCATGGAACAGCTGTTTAAAGCCGTTTACGCGGTGTTTAACTCCTGGAACAGCGACCGGGCCATTGTGTACCGTAAAGTAAATAAAATACCCGACGACCTGGGCACCGCGGTCAACATACAGGCCATGGTTTTCGGCAACCTGGGGAATGACTGCGGCACCGGAGTCGCCTTTACCCGCAATCCGTCCACCGGCACCGGAGAGCTTTACGGAGAATACCTGATTAACGCCCAGGGCGAGGACGTGGTGGCGGGCATCAGGACGCCGCAGCCCATTGCTACGCTGAAAGACGAAATGCCCGCGGTCTATGAAGAATTTGACCGTATCTGCAAGCTGCTGGAAAAACACTATCGCAATATGCAGGACATTGAGTTTACCATTGAACGTGGCAAACTGTACATGCTGCAGACCAGGAACGGCAAACGCACCGCCCAGGCCGCCATGAAAATCGCCGTGGACATGGTTGATGAGGGACTGATTAATAAAGAAGAAGCGGTGATGCGGGTGGAACCGGCTCACCTGGATAACCTGCTGCACCGCCGTATCGACCCCGACGCCAAACTGGACATTATCGCCAGGGGGCTTCCCGCGTCGCCCGGCGCCGCCGGTGGCAGGGTGGTGTTCAGCGCCGACGAGGCCGAGAAAACAGCCCAGGAAGGCGTTAAAGTCATCCTGGTGCGTACCGAGACAACGCCGGACGATATTCACGGCATTGTGGCCGCCCAGGGCATCCTGACCTCCAGGGGCGGTATGACCAGCCACGCCGCCGTTGTGGCCCGGGGCATGGGCAAACCATGCGTATGCGGGTGCGAGGCGCTCCGAATTGACTATGATCATGAACTATTCACAGTTAACGGGTTGACTGTTAAAAAAGGCGATGTCCTTTCCATTGACGGCGCCACCGGCCAGGTAATTATGGGCGAGGTGCCCATGATTGACCCCGAACTGGGGGCGGAATTCCGCCAGCTGCTTACCTGGGCGGATGAGATACGCACCCTGGGAGTCCGTACCAACGCCGACACCCCGGAGGACTCGGCCAAGGCCAGGGAATTCGGCGCCGAGGGCATCGGACTGACCAGGACCGAACACATGTTTATGGCCCAGGAACGGTTGCCCATCGTGCAGGAGATGATCCTGGCCGGTACCGATGAAGAAAGGGACGCCGCCCTGGTCAAGCTGCTGCCCATGCAGGAAGAGGACTTTTACGGCATTTTCAAGGCCATGGAAGGACTGCCGGTGACCATCCGGCTTTTGGACCCGCCACTGCACGAGTTTCTGCCCAACGCGGAAGAATTGATGGTGGAGATCACCAGGCTCAAACTGACCGGCGGCGATGCCGGGGAACTAAAACAGAAGGAAGAGCTGCTTAAAAAAGTGCGCTCCCTGTCCGAATTCAACCCCATGCTGGGTCACCGGGGCTGCCGGCTGGGGATTACCTTCCCGGCCGTGTACGCCATGCAGGCCAAGGCGATTTTCCAGGCGGTGGCGCGGTTGGTGCGGGAGGGCTGCAAGGTAATACCCGAGGTTGAGATCCCGCTGGTGATCGAGGTCAAGGAACTGGCTTACCTGCGCGGGCTGGTGGAACAGACGGCCTCGGACGTAATGAAGGAAACCGGGGTGACGTTCGAATATACCGTGGGGACCATGATTGAAGTGCCCCGGGCGGCGCTTTTGGCCGGTGAGATAGCTGCCGAGGCGGACTTTTTCTCCTTCGGCACCAACGACCTGACCCAGACCACGCTGGGCTTCAGCCGGGACGATGCCGAGGGCAAATTTTTACAGCATTACACCGAGAAGAAAATCCTGGCCGAGAACCCCTTCGCGGTGCTGGATCGCAAAGGAGTGGGCAAGCTGATGGAAATGACGGTACAACAGGGCCGGGCAGTAAAACCGGATTTATTGATCGGTATCTGCGGGGAGCATGGCGGAGAGCCTTCCTCCATTGAGTTCTGCCATTTAATCGGTCTGAATTACGTAAGCTGCTCACCCTTCCGGGTGCCTATCGCCCGCCTGGCCGCCGCCCAGGCGGCGATAAAGGGTTAAGGGTCAATTGTTTGAAGGTTGTATTAGAAGCGTAATTTCAAAAGTCTAAAATATAGGGTGTTGGTAGTTAAAATCTTGAATGATTTTAAGCGCCAACACCCTAATTTTTTAATAAAAACTGTGATTTTGAGTAGTTCAGAATTAAAAAAATGTGTATTATGGGACAAATTAGGAGTATTTATTGGCATATATATGGTACATTTTTTACAAATTAGGTTAATTAATTTTTTGTTGCTGCATATTGACATCTCGGTCTATGAATAGTAGACTGCAATTGGTTTATAAATTATAGACCAGAGAGGGATTATGTATGACAGAATATAAAATGGCACGAAGCGAAGCGAGGTTTGCCGAGTTGGTTTGGCGTCACGAGCCCATCGCTTCCGGTGAGCTTGTAAAGCTGTGCGAAAAAGAACTGGATTGGAAGAAGTCCACTACATATACGGTTTTGAAAAAGCTCTGCGAAAAAGGGATTTTTCAAAACGACAACGCAATCGTATCCTCCTTGATAAAAAAGGATGAGTTTTATGCGGGGCAGAGCAGACGTTTTGTAGAATACGCTTTCGGGGGCTCGCTGCCGAAGTTTTTAGCATCCTTCATTGGAGGGAAAAAACTGTCCGGCAAACAGGCTGAGGAACTCATGCGTCTGATTGACGAACACAGGGAGGACTGAATGTGGAAAAGATATTTCTCTCTGTTTTGAATATGAGCCTTACGGCGAGTTTCGTCATCGCCGCTATAATGCTGGCGCGGCTGCCGCTGAAAAAGGCTCCAAAGATTATATCCTACGTGCTGTGGGCGGTGGCGGGATTCAGGCTTGTCTTTCCGTTTACTCTGGAGGGCATATTCAGTCTGCTCCCGTTCAAATCCACACCGATTCCAACGGACATAGCGACGCAAGCCGTTCCGCGTATAGACAGCGGCATAACCGTCGTGGACAACGCAGTCAGCGCAGTATTGCCCGCCGCAATTCCTGCCGCCAGCGCAAATCCGCTTCAGATATGGCTTATGGTCGGCTCTTATATCTGGCTTGTCGGCGTGACGGTTATGCTTATCTACAGCATTGTGTCCATTGTCTTTCTGAAGAAGCAGCTTCGCAGTGCAACGCTCGTTGAAGGGCATCTCTATGAAGCCGGCAACTTGAAAACACCGTTCGTAATCGGGCTGTTCAGCCCCAAGATTTATATCCCCGCTGGGCTTAGCGGTGAGGAGAGGACGTATATCATCCTTCATGAGCAGACGCACATCCGGCGGCACGACCACGCTGTGAAACTGTTTGCCTACTTTGTGCTGTGCCTACATTGGTTCAATCCATTTGCGTGGGCAGCATTCCTACTTATGGGCGCGGATATGGAGATGTCCTGTGATGAACGGGTAATAAAAGAGATGGGCGAAAACACGAAAAAAGCCTACTCCATGTCTCTTATCTCGATGGCGGCCGGACACCGCATCATTGGAGGCAGCCCCCTCGCGTTCGGCGAGGGCGGAATGAAAGAGCGAATTAAGAATGTGTTGAATTTCAAGAAGCCCTCACGGGTTATCATTATTGCTGCCGTCGTGCTTGTCGCGGTGTTGACGGTGGGGTTGGCGATGAGCAAATCAGCGGACGATGCGTCTGTCAAAGCCGCAGTTACTGCGGACGGCAAAGCGCAGCCGATTACCATTGACAGCTATGAAAATCCGCCGTATGTTCCATTGGGAAGCACGATTAAGCTTCAAATAAATGAAGATTTTCCCGATACAATAAATGTAACGGATATAATCGTCAGAAGTGACGGTTCGCCCAAATATGACAGGCGATTAGATAAAGAAGTTGAATATGCAGTATCCGGCAATGCGATTTCATTTGCGGTTGAGAACAACTGGGTGACGGCGCTCAGCTCAAATTCCGAAGATTATAAAAAAGGCAACACCTATCGTTGGTATTACGTTCAATGCGGGTGGAGAAACGGCGATGAAAAAGAATATGCGATTTATGTAAGGACTGACGCTGCTATTACTTTTGAAGACATCGACCCTGATAAAGTTTCTTTCTCCATCTTTGTACCAACCGTGATGCCTGATGGATTGGTTACTGCAAATCTAACCATAGACGAAGGACCGCCGACCTATGTTAAGATAGACTATCGCACAAAGTATGGCAGTACCGGACTCCTTGTGCTCAACGGTCCCGCTGGCAGCGGTCTTGCTGCCGACCCGCGAAAGAAGGGTGAGACAATAAAGTTGCGTGGTGATATTCCGGGACACTTTCTCGATAATCAGCCGCAGTTTGGAGGGCCGATTTTGTGGTGGGAGGAGGCTGGTTCCTATATAGCTTTGTCAGGCCCTGAACTGAACAAGACCGACCTTGTGAAGATAGCGGATTCTATGTCGTCCACACGCAACATCTTGGGTCTCTAAACCACCTTTGGAGCGAGTTACAGGTTAGACCAAATGTGATAGGTCTATTTTGATAGCGGTGGCCCAGGCAGCCATCAAAGCAAAGAAATAGGTAAATTAAGATGCAATAGCTAACTGTGCAAAATTTAAGATAATGCTCAAAAATATGGTAATGTATGCTAAATTTATGCACATTAATTATAAATTTGCACGATTTTGACGGATAAATTGTTTTTTTACCCGAGATATTTGTGCATTACTTGTGATTTTGCACATTCTATGATATGGTTTTTATATGGAAGAGTATTTGAGTTATTTTTCAGCTGCTACCCTTTGGAATATCCCATATATTGAAGCCGTTCTCGGTCCTGAAGCTGCTGAAACAGACTTGGTCGATTTTACAGTTTCCAAACGCAGTGCGAGATCTCTTAAAAAAGGCCGAATAATCCACTTATGCGAACTTGCTCTGCCTACCGGTGCAGTGGTATCAAGAAACGGCAGAATGGTTGCGTCGCCAGAATTGTTGTTTCTCCAGCTTGCGTACAAATTAAATATCCATCGACTTATATTACTTGGTTTGCAGCTTTGTTCGCATTCGCCGGGTAATCCTTTCGAGGCAATTACGACAAAGCAAAAACTAAAGACCTTTCTCGCGAAAACCTCGGGTCACCGTGGTCACCTCAAAGCCTTACGGGCGGTAAAATACATAGAAGACGGTTCCGCATCCGTTATGGAGTCTATTGCCTATATGGTTCTGACTCTGCCGCATGCTCTAGGAGGTTACGGGCTTGATGGCGCTGTTTTCAACTATGAGATAAAGCTCAAAGACGAAGCAGGCAAACGTCTTGGCCAGAAACGTTGCTTCACGGATTTGTATTATAAGCAGGCAAAGTTGGCCGTTGAATATGAAAGCTTTGCTTTTCACAACAGTCCATTGAAGCAAGGTAAAGATATGATGCGATCAGCGATCCTCGGCAGACAGGGCGTTGAAGTAACGCGTTTGAGTACCATTCAACTGTACGATAAAGACGCTTGCATGGATTTTGCTTTGAATCTCGCATCCCGTCTTGGGAAACGCATACAAATTCGCGCAAAGAAGTTCGACGAGATGCATGCGCTCATCAGGGCATTGTTACCAACCGGGATAAATCGAGACATATAACCATTGATTAGTATATACCAAAGGAGGCTAACAATAGCCCCTTTGTTTTTGAAAAAAACTTGCAGCAGTAGAGAAGTATAGCATATTTTACAATAGGGCCTAAAATGTTAGCGATTATTCAGGTGACTGTGAACAACGGGGTCAATCGAAGTAACGATATATAAAAACAGGGCATTGCCACTTAATTTTGAAGGGCGGCCCTGTTTTTTTTCAATCGAATAAATCGTTGAGTTCATAGTCATATTATGATATGATATGACTATGAAGAATTGTAAGAAAGAAGGTGTATATATGGAATCTGAGATCAGACCATCCTCTGATTTAAGAAATCATTATAGTGAAATTTCAAAGCACTGCAGGGAGACACAGAGACCAATTATTATTACTGTAAATGGACGTGGAGATACAGTGGTACTGGGATTGCAAAAGTATTATCAGATGGAATCTGAACTTGAGTTGTTACGTACACTGGCAGAAGCTGAAGATGATGTAAAAAATGGAAGAGTTGCACCTATGCAGAATACTTTTGATGACATTCGGAAATCTTTAACGGAGAGAAAGAATGGATGAAATACAAAATTATGAGGACGGATAAAGCAGAGGAGCAACTTCGTGAAATCAGCTTTTATATTGCTGATGATTCGGGAAGTGTAGATATTGCGATAAATTATCTGGATAAGATAGAAACCGCAATAAATAGATTAAAGGATTTTCCAAGGTCGGGAAATGTACCAAGATATTCGATTTTAAGAAAACAGGGATATCTAGTACTAATTGTGGAAAAACACCTTGTCTTTTATAAAATAGATGATGAAAAAAAGACTGTAACGATTTATGCTGTGGTAGATGGAAGACGGGAATACAGAAACTTAATTTAGTTGTAGGTTGTTAGGGGCAGGCCTTTACTTTCATATGTGTGAATTTGCAAATTAAAACGGTACCCGTTCTTCACAAAAAACCGGCATAGAATGTCGCCATAACATGATAATATTGCACATAAATCTGGTATTTGGTAATATCCGTTTTCACAATATCACATTCTTTTGGCAAAAAAAAACGGTCACACAAAAAGTGTAACCGAACAGGATACCTACAACCCCATTTCCTGAACCGCCAGGCGGACAACTTCCTCGTTAATCAACTCCTTTTTAGCCTGGTAACCGCACAACAGGCAATGGGTAGCCAAATTATTGACCAAGCGGGGCCAGCCACGGGAGTGGGAAGCAATAGCCCCCAGCGCAATATCACTAAAAATATCATGTTTAGCCCCGGCCAGGCTCATATGGTGCCGAATGTAACCAGCCACTTCCTCCCTGTTAAGGGGTTCAATCTTGTAGCGCATCGCCAGTCGCTGAGACAAAGGGCGGTTATGGTTTAAAGACAGCTTGTCCTGCATATATGGGAGCCCCGAAATGATCAATATAAACGGGTTTTCCGAGTCCATACCGAAATTGAAAATGATATTTAAATCTTGTAAGAAAAGATCCTTGGCCAGCTGCATCTCGTCCAGGACAAAAACCGGCGTAATTTTCCTCTCACGGTAAAATGCAAGCACAGCCCTTTGAATCTGGTGAAACAAATCCACCTTGCGAAACCTGGGCTCCTCCCCCAGGCCTACGACAAGGCCCCGGAAAAAATCCATCACCGTACCCGTAGAAAGAGGAAAATAAATCACCTTGTACAAAGAAGGATTCAAAGATTCGGCAAAAGCTCTCAGGGCAAAAGTTTTCCCGGCACCCGGTTCTCCAACTAAAAGCCCTATGCCCTTAACCTTTTTAAGATAATCAAGCCGGGCCCGGGCTTCAGCAAAAGCCGCAGAAATAAAGGAATCAGTTGTTTTTAAACTCTTGGCAAAGGGCTCATGAGACAGGGAATAAAAAGCCTTGTACATCAGCTTTCCTCCTTCCCAGGGGACAACTCCCGGAAAGATAGAGCCCGCTTGACCCTGGCGTTATCGGCAAAGTTGACAGGCACTGCTGTGGCTACCTGCATACCGTTTTCATAGACATAAACACCCGTGTCATCATACCGTAGTTCCACCTTTTGACCGATAAATTGAGGGGGCAACTCAAAAAGCCGGCTCGTGATAGACACCGTGCCATCGTGTTTAACCTTTCTTTGGACCCGTTTTAGGAAGAGAACATCCAACGAGATGGGATCTTCCACCATACGCACTCTACTTGCCTGGGACAAGTACATATCCAAAGGGGGCATACCCAGGGATGTGTGTGTTTTGCGGTGGTAGTCCTCCTCCAGCCAGCGCCAGAACCTTTGGTTAAGCTCCGCCAAAGAAGAGGGCGGCTGACTCTTCAAAAGTGGGAAGAACCTGGTCTTAACCGTACCAAAAAAACGCTCAATTTTTCCTTTACTGGCCGCATCATAAGGTTTGGTGTGAGTTAGTACAATTCCCAGGCTGGCGCAGGCGATTTGAAAAGTTTCTGCTCGGTAAACCTTGCCATTATCTACATATACAATTTTAGGAATGCCTCGCCTAATCAAGGCTTCCTTGAACACGTTTTTGAGGGCATCAAACTTCTCAGAGACAGTAAACTGGGCAAAGGGCACGATTCTTGAACAATCATCGATGAACCCAAAGAGAAAAGTCTTGGTTTTCCTACCGTTAAGCAAAAGATACGGGCCTACTGACATGTCGCCCTGCCACAAAACATTAACCTCATCATAGGCAAAACGTTTTCTCTCTTGCTTTGCAGGTGCACCCTTGGCAATCAGTTCGTGTTTGCGCAAGAACCGGTAAACCGTAGCGTAAGAAACCTCTTTGGGTAGGATCTCCCCCTGGTCCACCAGCTGGTCATAAAATACCGACACCGGCATATCCCGGTGCTGCTGACGTAATGATAAGAGCCGTTCTTCCTGCCGGGCATTCAATTTCCGGCACTGTCCTTTATCGGCTCGACCCTTTGGTTTTAGCCCGGCGAAGCCTGCCCGCCGGTAATCCAAAAGCCAGCAAGAGATAGTCTTGGGTGTAAACTCTTTTTCACCATAGTAAGGCACTTGATGCTTTTTCCCAGCTACTTCTTCCAGGTAAGTTTTTTGGCAGCTGACCTGACCGTTTAAAATGGGTGCGATAAGCCCATAACGAAATAGCGCTATGCTCTCGCGTACTTTCTCATCCACCATAATCACCTCCGCTATTGGAGATTAACCGGAACATTGCCCTACTTTTTTCACATAGTTGCCCGGTATACTTGACCTGGTTTTAGATCAAAAGCGGCATTGCGAAAGATAACGTACCACTGTTTGCCCAACTCAATTCTGCAGGGTAGCCACTTGCCGTCAAGCCAAAGCCTTAAAGCTTCTCCACAATGAAGTGAGTAGCTCGACAACGCGCTTGTAAATATCCAGCGCTCCGTTTGGGGACAGTATGTTAACTCACCTTGTTTCTGCATCATACTTCACTCCTTTGAGCATGGAATTAATTGATGGGGCAATACCGGTTAACTCTTGTCCATTCTAAAACGGCCCAAGATACCGTTTCCACGCAAAAGGTGTGTGGGCAGTCAGAATATTCACAAGGAGGCACTATTCATGGTAAAATTAATTTGCCATGAAGTTGCCTATGAAATGTCCCGTGGACCTTCTTACGAAGGTTGCTTTCCCCAAAGCCAGGATCATTTCAAGCAATTTTATGGCTTTTTCTTTGCTACTTGTAGGAAGTGATTCCCTAAAACCACTATCTCGGAAAAACATCTCGATCTGTTTTAGTTGCTTGATGTAACGCTTTTGGTAAAATGCTGTTAGCTGGCGCTGCCCGATGACAACCCGGTCAATAAAGCTGCTCCTCAGCCTATCCAAAATAGTATTTACTGTGTATTGGAAGTAGGGAATCAGAAAGTTTGGTAATAACGATACTGTTATATTGCACGAGGGACATTTTAACCGACAAATCGGTATCCTGTACAAATCTTCACCCTCAATGGCATTTCGCCAGTAAAAACCGTGCCGGAGGAGATTGACCATACCTCGGCAATGAGGACATCGGTTTATACTGGGGAAGGTGTTGTTAACACCCCGAGTAGCGTAATCTTCTAACGAAATATTAAAGTTGTGGGCAATCACCAATAAAAATCCCCCCAGAACAATTTGCTAAAATTTTAGCATTTTGCTGCGGGGGGATAAATGGATGCTGGCTGTTTAATTATGAAAAGGAACACTATGATTCTGTAGGTAATTATGTGCAAGTGGACACATATGCCATGAAGAAAAATAGACAGGTGAAGGAATGGATGATAATTTTCAAACGAAAGAAATAATCGCTGGGATTGAGAATGTCTGCGGGTTGAGGCATCATGTTTTCAATATCTGTGGCGGAACGATGTCGATCTACGAAGCAGGTGATAAAGAAAGGCCAACAGTAGTGATGCTGCATGGTGCAATGTATGATGAGGCGAGGTTCATCTGGGATCAGATGTTTCCGTTTCTGAGCAGGTATTATCACTTATTCGCACTTGATACACCGCGCCACGGAAAGTCAAGGCCCTGGGAAGGAAATATGGATCATATCAGGTTGATGGACATTTTACACCATACATTTTGCCAGTTGGAACTTGAACGCTTTAGTCTTGTAGGGCTTTCCATGGGTGGTGGCCTCAGTATCGAATATGCATCTCTATATCCGGATAGAGTTAGGTCAATGATCCTGTTTGAGCCCGGTGGACTGGGGAACAAGGTCAATTTGCAGTTTATTATCTGGTTATATATTAAGACTCCTGGTATGCTAAGGATGCTAAGCAGAAAATATAGTAAGATGGACTATCCTGGTATGAGAAAAATGCTGGAATCTCTTTATGTCGGAAGCTCAAAGCCTACTGATCCTGATAGGTTGGTTTCAATCCTCCGAGATGAGGTAAAAAGTAAATATAAATATGGCGAGAAGGATATGGACGACTGGCAGCTAAATAGTATCGGACCATTTAAATTGAAATGGAACCTTTTGGACAAGATTCCTCTGTTAAAATGCCCAACTTTGTGGCTTAGAGGGGCGGATAGTGTCTTGGTAAAACAATACGAGATGGAGAGAGCAATAAAGCTGGCTACTGACAGTGGGACAGAAGCAGAATTAAAACTGATTCAGAACGCAGGACATTTATTACCTCTTGAAAGGCCCGAACAAGCAAATCCAATAGTTAAAGAATTTCTGGACAAGACAACCGGATAAAAAGGTATGAAAGATTTGGTATAAAATAAAGTAAAGGTATTATTTCTTAGTGATTTTAAGAAGGTAATACCCTATGAATACGCAATCAATGGTATTGATTGCGTATAATTGATTTTCCTTGCAACGATCTATACATATTGAAGGAATTAGGGATTAAAGTGGGTTTTGTTTATGATGTATGAACGTCTGCTTGATAAAAATAATCCTCCTGCAACCGATTTTATAAGAGAGTTTGTCGGAATAAAAAGCTATACCCTGTTGATGCAGTTTGAGGATTTTTTGAACAAAAGCGATCATCTTTCAAAAGAAATGAAATTCCCGTTTGGGAATAATTATGGTTGGGGATATAAGTATAGTCATAAGTCAAGCCACCTTTGCTATGTATTTTTTGAATCCGGCGCGTTTACCGTAACATTGCAGCTTGGCGATAAATGCGTTTCCGGGATTGAGCAGATTCTACCTTGTTTATCACAAAAAGCGAAAGAATTGTGGCAAAACCGCTATCCCTGCGGTGAGAAAGGTGGCTGGATTCATTACAGGGTGATGAATATAGACGAATTAAGTGATGTTATAGAATTTATAAAGGTAAAAAGGAAGCCAAAATGAAAATGAGGGTATTATTAATTTTTTATTAACATTTTAGTTAACAAAAAGGATACGGGAAAAAGATATAGAAGTAAATATTACCTTCAAATGGAAATAATATTGTTTGAAATACGAAGTCTTTAGGCGGTGTGACGGCGTGGAACAGGCCAGGCTTTTCTGGGCTGTAAATTTGCCGAACGACGTAAAATTAAAACTGGCGGAACTGCAGGTCCGGATGCGGAGAAAGTCTGCGGACGTCAAGTGGGTGGAACAGCAAAATTTACACCTGACAGTCAAGTTCCTTGGTAATGTCGGCCGCGACAGGATTAATGAGGTTACCCGGGCTGTGGAGTCCGCCGTGGCGGATAGCGGTCCCATCAAATTGGAACTCGGGGG
Organism: Bacillota bacterium; assembly: GCA_023439185.1. Classification (GTDB taxonomy): domain Bacteria; phylum Bacillota; class Desulfotomaculia; order Desulfotomaculales; family Desulfallaceae; genus BRH-c8a. Next base: position 163,370 of record JAEXOR010000052.1, read on the forward strand.
AACGGGTTTTTTCCCGCATCAAATGCAGCCGCGGGTAATATGGGTTGGTGTGCGGGGTGAATTGGACAAGTTCCGCCGACTGTACCGTTTGGTTGAAAAAAGTCTGGCCGGCATTGGTTTCCCACCCGAAAACAGGGGGTTTTCACCGCATTTGACCTTGGGTCGGGTTCGTTCCCCGAAGGGCGTCGACGACCTGGCGCGTGAACTTGAGGCAACAGCCCGGGAATTGGCCTGTTTCGGCAGGGTGGGCGTTAAAACCGTAGACTTAATGGAAAGCGAATTAACCTCCAGAGGGCCGGTTTACTCGGTATTGGACCGGGTAAAGCTGGCCGGGGTATAGTGGGTTATTTTCAGACATACATTTTAAAAGGAAGTTTGAACACCACTTTAAATTAAACGTTTTAAAGAAAGGCTGATACATAATGTTGATCATAGCCATAAACGGAAGTCCCCATTCCAGGGGCAACACCGCCAATATGCTTAATGCCGCACTGGACGAAATTGCCGGGAGGGGAGCGGAAGGGCATTTTATGCAGGTCAGTGACCTGATAAACAAGGCCAGGGTTCCTTATTGCATAGCCTGCTCCAACCCGTGCGACGGCAAATGTTACACCGGTACGCCCCTGGAAGACGCCTTTAACCTGCTGCGGCGCTGTGACGGCATTATCATGGGCAGTCCGGTTTATTTCTGCACCGTATCGGCGCCTTTAAAGTCGTTCTGGGATAAAACCAGGCTTCTGCGCAAGGAAAAGGCGCTTTTAAACGTTGCCGGCGGCGCCCTTTCTGTGGGTGCGGGCCGTTTTGGCGGGCAGGAAACAACCGTGCGCGCCATGCAGGATATGATGCTTTGTCAAGGAATGACCGTGGTGGGCGACGGCTTTTTCGATGACGACGCCGGTCACCTGGGCGCCTGCGCTCAACATCCTTCCGGCGAGGACCAAAACGGAATTAAACAAACCCGAATATTGGCCCGGCGGGTTCTTCAGGTGGCTCAGGCCACCAGGGAACTGCGTGCTCACAGGACTTGACATAAGCTTCCTGAACGCCCCGCCGGTTTATAAACTGGGGGGGTTTTTAATAAGTGGAGGTGAGTGGGGATGGATTTTCGCCGGCAAAGGGAGTTATGGGAGGAAGAGTACCTTTCGCCATATGCCGCCCGCAGCAGCCGTTCAACCGGGCGGGTCGGGTATGAGGAACCGTGCCGGGTGCGTACCGAATTTCAGCGTGACCGGGACCGGATTATCCATTCCAAGTCGTTCCGCCGGCTGAAGCACAAAACGCAGGTTTTCATTATTCCCGAGGGGGACCATTACCGTACCCGGCTTACCCATACTCTGGAAGTAGCCCAGATCAGCAGGACCATCGCCCGGGCCTTGCGGCTGAACGAAGACCTTGCCGAAGCCATCGCCCTGGGGCACGATCTGGGACACACACCCTTTGGACATTCCGGCGAGAGTGCGCTGGCGGAGATCATGCCCGGCGGGTTTGAACATAACCGGCAAAGCCTGCGGGTGGTGGAAGAGCTGGAAAACGGCCGGGGGCTTAACCTGACGGCCGAGGTCCGAGACGGCATTCTCAACCACACCGGTCCCGATACACCGATCACTCTGGAAGGGCAAATTGTTAAAATAGCCGACCGTGTCGCCTACATCAATCATGATATCGACGACGCCATCAGGGGCGGGATTATCAAGGTCAGTAACCTGCCCGCCGAATGCCTTGATGTCCTGGGCCGTGAACACCGCACCCGCATTAACAGCATGGTCACGGACCTGATTGAAAACAGCCTCAACAAACCTTTGATCGCCATGAGCCCGCAGGTGCGGGAGGCCACGGATAAATTAAGAACTTACTTGTTCCAAAACGTGTACATTGATTCAGAGGCCAAACGCGAGGAGAGTAAAGCCCGGCATGTGGTCCAGTACCTGTTTAAGTTTTGGACCGCCGACCCGGACAAAATGCCTGCCGAACACCGGGAAAGGGCACAGCAGATAGGAGTGGAACGGGCGGTTTGCGATTATATTGCCGGTATGACCGACCGTTACGCCATCGCCCGTTTCAGGGCGCTGTTTATCCCCAGTTCATTTGCCATCCCGGAGGATGGCGGGTGACAAAAAAATGTCGAAAGCAGAAGGATAATTAATAGTGGCAGCGAATAAAAGTTAAACGTTAAATATATTTCTGCTGAATAATATGATCCGGAAGGGAATTAAAACCGATCGGAGAATTCTCCAAATGTAAGGGTTTTTAAGGTGGTGATACGGTGGGGGGATTCATACCTGAAGAAGTATTGGAAAATGTAAGGGTGCGGGCTGATATTGTGCAGGTGATTTCGGAATACGTGCACTTGCAGAAGAAAGGTAAGAATTACGTGGGCAACTGCCCGTTTCACCAGGAAAGCAGCCCTTCATTCACCGTCACACCGGAAAAGCATATGTTCTATTGTTTCGGTTGCAGCGCCGGAGGCAATGTTTTTAAATTTATCATGCTGCAGCATAACGTAACGTTTCCCGAAGCGGTAAAAATGCTGGGCGACCGGTTCGGGGTGGTTGTGCCCGACGGTTACACGCCGCAGGTTCGCGAGCGGTTGCGCCGCGAGGAAAAGGCCTGGAAAATCAATGCCCTGGCCAGGGATTATTTCCACGACATCCTGGTGAAAAGCCCGCAAGGGGCCGCAGCCAGGGATTACCTGGCCCGCCGGGGAATAACCCGGGAGATAATTGATAACTTTAAACTGGGTTATGCGCTGCCCGCCTGGGATGATTTGATTAAAACCTTGCAGGGTAAGGGCATTGGTATAGGCGACCTGTTGGAAGTCGGTCTGGCGGTCAGCGGGGACCGCAAAACCTACGACCGGTTCCGGGCCCGTTTGATGTTCCCCATCACCGATGTTCTGGGCCGGGTGGCGGGATTCGGCGGCCGGGTGCTGGATGACGGGATGCCCAAATACCTGAATACGCCGGAAACGGAGATTTTCAGCAAGGGCAAGATTTTATTCGGACTTGACAGAGCCAGGCAGGCGGTCCGCGATAAGGGATACATGATTATCACCGAGGGTTACATGGATACCATTGCGGCGCATCAGTTCGGCATTACCAATACCGTGGCCGCCCTGGGCACCAGCTTGACCCGTGAGCATGGCCGGTTGTTAATGAATTACGCCGGTGAGATTATTATCGCTTTTGACGCCGATGCCGCCGGTGTGGCCGCTTCGCTGCGGGGGCTGGATATTCTGCAGGAAATGGGCTGCCGGGTAAGGGTACTCTCTTTGCCGGAGGGAAAAGACCCCGATGAGTTTTTACAGGCCCGCGGGGCGGATGATTTCAGGCTGCAAATTGAACAGGCCGCGCCGCTGGTGGAATACAGGTTAAAAACGGCTGTGGAAAAACACGGCAGTTCACCTTTTAAAAAGGAAGCCGTGCTGGCTGAAATGCTGCCGGTGCTGGCAGCCATGAACAGTGAGTTGGAAAGATCAGAGGGTATAAAACTGGTGGCCTCCAGGCTGGTTACGGGCTATCATGTGATTGCCGAAGAATTAACGAGATTTTCCAACCAACAACGAAAAAAATGGACAAAATCGGATAATATTACTAATAATAAGCATAATATTAGTAATAGGGAAAGATCTGATTTCGGGGCCATAGCTGAATTTGGTTTGCTTAAGCTGATGCTTGAGGATACCGGCAGATTAGGCCGGGTAACCGGCGCATTGCCCGGCAATTTCTTCAATAATCAGTTTTGCCGCGGGGTTTACGACAAGGTTCTAGGGCTGATGCGGCACCCCAATTTCACTGTATCTGTTTTGCTTGACTATTTGGAAGAAAATGAACAGCATAAGTTGGGCGCCCTGCTGATGGAACCGTTTCCCGGAGATAATGAAGACGCTATCCTGGCCGATTATATTGCGGCCATTAAAAGACGGGATCTGATGCAATCCCGCAATAACTTGCAGACGGTGCTTGCGGACACTGAAAAATCGGGAGACCCGGAAGAAATGACGCGTATTTTGCGGCAAATTAGCGCCATCGACAGGACATTGAAAGGAGGGGAAATGTGCCATGAGAGAAGGCCAGAATAAAAGCGAGCTCATCAAAGACGTCAAGGACTTGATTGAAAAGGGCAGGAAGCAGGGCGTTCTCACATACCATGAGGTAATGGACAGTCTTCAGGGTGTGGAACTGACGCCGGAGCAAATTGATGAGGTATATGAAAAATTGGCCGGGTTGGGTATTGAAGTCACTCCCGAAGCCCAAAACCTGGATGAGGCTGACGGCACATCCCTGGAAGATGGAAGCACGGAGGAAGTAGACGTAGATTTAACCGTCCCTGAAGGCGTTGGCATAGACGACCCGGTGCGCATGTATTTGAAGGAAATCGGCAGGGTACCGCTGCTTACCCCGGAAGAGGAAATTCATTTAGCCAAAAGGATGGAGCAGGGGGATGAAGAAGCCAAGCGCCGTTTGGCGGAAGCCAACTTGCGCCTGGTAGTGAGCATTGCCAAGCGCTACGTGGGCCGGGGCATGCTTTTCCTGGACCTGATTCAGGAGGGCAACCTGGGCTTGATTAAGGCTGTGGAGAAGTTTGATTTTCGCAAAGGCTTCAAATTCAGCACCTACGCCACCTGGTGGATCCGGCAGGCCATCACCAGAGCCATTGCCGACCAGGCCCGCACCATCCGGATACCGGTGCACATGGTGGAAACCATCAACAAGCTGATTCGGGTCAGCCGCCAACTGCTGCAGGAGCTTGGCCGCGACCCCGTCCCCGAAGAAATTGCCCGGGAGATGGGTATATCCGAGGACAAGGTGCGTGAAATCCTAAAAATCGCCCAGGAGCCCGTTTCGCTGGAGACGCCCATTGGTGAGGAAGAGGATTCCCACCTGGGTGACTTCATCGAAGACCATGACGCCCGTGCGCCCGCCGAGGAAGCCTCTTTCACGCTGCTGCGGGAACAACTGGACGAGGTGCTGGAAACTTTGACCGACCGTGAGCAGAAGGTGCTGAGGCTGCGTTTCGGCCTGGACGACGGCAGGGCCCGGACCCTGGAGGAAGTGGGTCAGAAATTTGGCGTCACCCGGGAGCGGATTCGCCAGATTGAGGCCAAAACACTGCGCAAGCTGCGCCATCCCAGCCGCAGTAAAAAGCTTAAAGACTACCTGGATTAACATATTTTATTCAACCGTTTTGTATTGACCTTGGGGGCTTACGTATTGTATAATGGTTTTCGCAGCGTTCCTCGATAGCTCAACGGTAGAGCATCCGGCTGTTAACCGGAGGGTTGCTGGTTCGAATCCAGCTCGGGGAGCCAATCCCCGGGCCCATAGCTCAACGGTAGAGCATCCGGCTCATAACCGGCTGGTTCTAGGTTCGAATCCTAGTGGGCCCACCACGCAAGGCCCCATGGTCAAGTGGCCTAAGACACCGCCCTTTCACGGCGGTAACCCGGGTTCGAATCCCGGTGGGGTCACCAATGGGCGATTAGCTCAGCTGGGAGAGCGCCTGCCTTACAAGCAGGATGTCGGCGGTTCAAGCCCGTCATCGCCCACCAAAATAATGGAGCAGCGCCGGATTGTAATATCACGGTGCTGCTTTTTATTACCCGGTAATATTGATTCCAGTGAGGTTTTTCATGCTTTTCACTACAACCGGTTTAGTTCAGGATAATTTCTACATATCAGGGTTGGCTACCTATCCCGTTCATCTAATGGATGTTCCGTCAAACCCGGTGCTCTTTGACGGTGGTATAATTTGCGCCGGGGAAATATATGCGGACGCGATCCGTTCCGTCCTCGGCCACCGGCAACCAACCATGCTTTTTATATCTCATCTCCATTGGGATCATTGCGGGGCGGTTTCCTACCTGATAAATGCGTTCCCTGAGTTAAAAATAGCGGCTTCAAACCAGGCGGCGGAAATACTGAAACGGGAAAACGCATTGGCGCTGATCAAAAAGCTTAACGAGGAAGCCAGGACCGATGTAATTAACCTCCCCGAGGTCGATCCGGCCCGGTTAATCAATGAATCCTTTCGCCCGTTTAAAGTGGATATTATCCTTGAAGACGGCCAAACACTAAATTTGGGCCGGGGCACGACCGTCGAAGTGCTGGCAACTCCCGGCCATACGCGGGACCACTTAAGCTATTATTTACCCAAAGAAAAAATCTTGATCGCGGCGGAATCATCAGGATGCCTTGACGGTTCCGGTAATATAATCACTGAATTCCTTTCTGATTACGAAGCGTACATGTCCTCCCTCCGGCGATTGGCCGTTCTTCCCGTTGACGTTCTTTGCCAGGGCCACCGGCTCGTGTTTGTCGGCCGGGAAGAAGTCCGTGCCTTCCTGGAACGTTCCATCAATGAAGCGGAATGCTTTAAAGACAGGGTCTGCAGGCTTCTTGACGAAGAGGGCGGTTCCATAGACCGCGTCGTGCAAAGAATTAAAGCAGCACTGTACGACCCCGTCAAAGGGACCAAGCAACCAGAGATTCCGTATCTTTTGAATGTTACAGCCCAGGTGAAGCATTTGGCTGGAAAAAGAGCCTGAGCGATAACCTCTTTGTCATCCACACAATAATGTGCTGATATCTTTTTATCTGGGTGATTCTCAAAATAATTACGGTCACGTTTTGTTGCGGGGATAAAAATAACAGGGGCAAATAAAAAGAAGCCCGGCCTTTAACTTGCTGCTAAAGGCCGGGCTTCCCGTTTAAGCTATCTACCTTGCTTATTTCTTGGGTTTCGGTTGGTTTTGTGCACCGTAAAAGCCAAATAAGGGGAAAAACAACAGCAGCAGCAACAACCATAATAACCCGCCGCCCCCGCCGACACCGTATGCCATTTTTAAAGCCTCCTTCATTTTTTGTTTCTTTGGCGCAGCCAGTACCTTAGTACTTATTTACCGGCTTCGTAAGCCCCGCCAAACCCCCAAAAGCACCATAGGTCATTGATGTATCCCCTATTGTGTTTTTACATAATATGGTTGCAGGTAAATATGCGTTACTATTTTTTTATATTACTCCCAGCAATTGTTATATTAGTATTGGGTTCTATCCTATTTCTCTCAAACAATAAAAGCTGTGGATTAAACCGAACGTTAAGCAAATACTAAACACACAGGACCACTTAAAGCATTAACCTACTTTAAAAATCCAAGGGGACGACATGAACCAAAAGGCATCCTTTAAAGTGCAGGGTATGGAATGTGCATCCTGCGTGGCTAAAATAGAGCGACAGCTTAAAAGAACAGACGGGGTGTTGGATGCGTCGGTTAATCTTGCGATAGCCAAAGTCACTGTGGAATATAACCCCGAACGGGTGGGAGTGGCGGACCTTACAAAGATAGTAGCCGATGCCGGTTACCGGGCCGAAGCGGGGGAAAAGCGTTTTGACGCTGACGATGAAAAATTGGAACGTGAGCGGGAAACCAGGCGGCAGACCAACCTGCTCATTTTATCCGCCGCGTTATCCATCCCATTACTGGCGATGATGTTTGCGGAACTCTTTAATATCCATCTCCCAGCCCTGGTACATAACAAGGTATTCCAATTCGCTTTGGCCACACCGGTGCAGTTTATCGCAGGCTTCCAGTTTTACCGCGGAGCGTATAAATCTTTAAGGCACGGCAGCGCCAATATGGACGTGCTTATCGCTATGGGCACTTCCGCCGCTTATTTTTACAGCGTGGCCACAACCTTTTTTGTCCCGGGTTACGTTTATTTTGAAACCGTCGCCATTATCATCACCCTGATTATCCTGGGCCGTTTGTTGGAGTCCGTAGCCAAAGGACGTACCTCGGAAGCCATCAAAAAACTGATGGGGCTGCAGGCCAGGACTGCCCGGGTGTTTAGAGACGGCCGGGAAATGGATATCCCCGTGGAAGAAGTACAGGTAAGTGATTTGGTCTTGGTGCGCCCGGGAGAAAAGGTGCCCGTGGACGGCATCATTGAAGATGGTTTTTCCACTATTAACGAGTCCATGCTTACCGGAGAGAGCATTCCGGTGGATAAACGCGCCGGTGACGAAGTAATCGGCGGCACCATCAACAAACATGGCGCCTTTAAATTTAAAGCCACCAAAGTTGGCGCGGATACAGCGCTGTCGCAGATTATTAGAATAGTCGAGGAAGCACAGGGTTCAAAAGCCCCTATTCAACGCCTGGCCGATGTAATTTCGGCTTACTTCGTGCCTGCCGTGATGGGACTTGCCATAACTACTTTTCTGGCCTGGTATTTTATCGTCGACACCGGAAACTTCAGCCGGGCGCTGATCAATTTTACAGCGGTGCTTGTAATCGCCTGTCCCTGCGCCCTGGGTTTGGCCACCCCCACTTCGATTATGGTGGGCACCGGGCGGGGAGCGGAAAACGGTATTCTCATCAAGGGTGGCGAGCACCTGGAAAAGGCCCACGCCTTAAATACCATTATCCTTGACAAAACAGGCACCATCACGCGGGGGGAGCCTTCTTTAACCGACGTGTACATTACCGCCCCCGGTATGGACGAGCGGGAATTGCTCGGGCTGGTCGCCGCACTGGAAAAAGGCTCGGAACACCCGCTGGGGGAGGCTATTGTCAATGGCGCGAGGGGAAAAGACATCGAACTTGTAGATCCACAGGGCTTTGAGGCTATCCCCGGTCATGGTGTATACGGCCAAGTTGGGGACAAGCAGCTGCTGGTGGGCAATCGGCGGCTATTAGCCTCCCGCAACATAGATATTACGCCCATTGTGCCTACGGTGGAAAAACTCGAGGGGGAAGGGAAAACCGCCATGCTGGTGGCCATAAACAACCAGGCGGCCGGTGTGGTGGCGGTGGCCGATACGGTAAAAGACACTTCGGCGGAAGCCATTCGGGTATTACGGGAGATGGGCATTGAGACGATCATGATTACGGGCGATAATCGGCGTACCGCCGAAGCCATTGCCCGGGAGGTGGGGATTGCCTCTGAAAACGTGCTGGCCGAGGTGTTGCCCCAGGACAAGGCACGAGAGGTAGGCAGACTGAAAGAACAGGGCCGGGTAGTGGGGATGGTCGGTGACGGTATCAACGACGCGCCGGCGCTGGCCACCGCCGATGTGGGATTTGCCATTGGCACCGGTACCGACGTGGCAATGGAGGCGGCTGACATAACCTTGATGCGTGGAGACCTGCGGGGGGTGGCGGCCTGCATTAAGTTAAGCCGCTCTACCATGCGCAATATCAAACAAAACCTGTTTTGGGCCTTTATTTATAACAGTTTGGGTATTCCCGTGGCATCCCTGGGTTTTCTCTCGCCCGTGCTGGCCGGCGCGGCAATGGCCTTTTCTTCAGTTTCCGTGGTGGCCAACTCCCTGAGATTAAAGCGTTTTGACCCTTACCGGGATTTTAGGGAAAATGAACAGACGCTTTTTCGCTTGTTGCCCGCACCGGCCCGGAAGCCCAAATAATATTACCCGGCAAAAGAGTATAGCCATAGGAACTGCCTCAAATTTTTGTTACATCCTCATACTCATTGGCAACGTGAAAAGGTATACATTTACAATGGCTAGAATAATCAGCAATATGGCGTAGGTTGAAAAGGTGAGTAGAAATTTTCTTGTTCCGCTAAAATTAAAGCCGCTGATTTTATAGGCTGTAAACAGTGATGCCAATAGACCCAGGGCAATTAAAACAAATTGCATAACCTGTATTGTTCCGTTAGACACCAGGGCTGCGGAGCCACCTTCATATCCCGGTTTAAACATTGCTATGGCCGTATAAAGTACGGATTTACCTTCAGCCAGCAGGTGGAACAAATTATGCGCCAGATGACCCGCCAGGTCAAGGGGGATTAGCGCGTAACCAAATTTTATAAAATTGGCAAGCGCGGCTTCTCCGTTAAACTTACCGGCTAACCAACCGGTTAAATATAAAACAGCCACAGGCACCAACATGGCAATAACAAAGGTTATGGTGAAGGTAACCGCATAACTTGTGGTGCCGGTAATACCTTCGATAAAAGTTTGCGCTTTTTGCCAGATTTCCAGCATGGTTATATTCTGCACGAAAACAATACCCAGGATAATTATGGCCAGGAACGACTCCTCAATGCGAGGTCTTTTAATAAACCACAGTTCACTGGACGGCACACGGGCCTTAATTGTAACCGAATTGTTGGGGCAGACCTTAACACAATTACCGCATAAGTTGCACTTGGCGCTGGAATCCATAACACCGGGCATTTCAAACATTGGACATCCGGCTATATTATCTTTACCTTTATAACAAAACTTGTCTTTACAATTACCGCATATTGTACCGTCCGCCCTGAGCTCCAAGGCTCCGGCCCGGGAGTAGTTGCCCGCGAGACCCCCCAAAAAGCACAGATAACGGCACCATGTCCTGCGTTCGAAAAAAGCCCCGGAAATAACAACCCCGGTGACCAACATCAAAAGCAGCAAGCCCGAACCCAGAGGGGATTCCACTATACCAAATACATGGTCCGCCCACGTAATTAGAATAAAAATGGCGTCAATTATCCAGATACCATACTTTTTCAAAAAAGACGGTACCGGACGGTTGTGGCCAACCCACTTTTGAACTATGTCGTGCAAGGTCGCAAATGGGCAAACCGCGCACCAGAACCTTCCCAGCAGCAAGAACACCAGTGGAATAACCGGCCACCAGAGCACCCAGGTCATGGCGGTGCCGAAGTTGTCGTGAGCGGAAGAAGGCCCATAAAATAGCTGGTATATAACCACAGCAAAGATAAAAGCCGTGGGCCATTGGAATATGGCAGGAAAAAGTTTGCTTTTGAAAATCGATTCTACCATCGGTACCTTAACCAGGTTGCGTCCGGCCATTACTCACACCCCCAGCCCGTTTCTTTTTAATAATGCTGCAGCGGCAATGATTAAAGCATTAAGTCCCGCAAAACCGCCAACTACTTCATTTTTATATGGTTCCAAGCTGCCGGTGCTCGAAACAGCTCCGTGACTTGTATCATCATGACCGCCTTTATCTGAATGCCGGGTCTTATCCAGTTCCGAATTATCTTTTTGCGGTTCATGATTCATTTCGTTCATATCCATAACCTCGCCGGTATGAACATCACCATCAGAAATTCCGTGACCCGTATGGTCTACTGCTGCATAAGCGGTTAAAGGAAGCAAAAATAAAAACAGAATAACTGTCGGGATCAATAGTTTTTTTTGTCTCACTATTCCTCACGCTCCATGTTTTAATCTTTTAATTTAGCTTTTACCCACAGATTATTTACGCCTGGTTTTTGTCCCCTTTCTAATGAAAATTAGACTTAATCTTGAAAATTATAATTTATGAATTTCACAAAATCTTAATAGAAATGTCACATTTATGTCACAAAAAAAAACTGGCTATCAAATACCTCAGGATAAATTGCTGCCTATGAACATCCGGAGCTGCCGACGGCAGTTTACTTTTTAAAATATAGATTGTGAAAAAATCTTTAACCTTTTGTGATAGAAACGTGACATTTTTTTAATAACCTTAAGCCAGGCAAACCAAATCAGAATTAAAGGAGGGAATTTAACAATGAAAAAAAGGATTTGGTTACTGGCGGCAGCAGGTCTTCTGGTTTTAGCCCTGGCGGTTCCCACCGCTTTCGGAGCAGTTGCCGGTGATGGCCAGAACGCATTGAACCGGCAGTTTGTTGACCAAATGTTTGGATGGCATCAAAGCTGGCTTAACCAGGCTGAAAAGGACGGCACTGTAACGCCGGAACAGGCCGAAGCATGGCAGGAGCACTTCAATTACATGCGTGATTTCCATACCCAAAACGGTTTCGGCCCGATGGGTCCCGGCATGATGGGCGATTTCTACGGTAATAACGGATATTGCGGCATGATGGGTGGGTTCAACAACCAGTCCCAAACGAATTAACACTGGCGGGGCGGGGACACCCCGCACTTACTAACAGCGGTTAAGGATAAAGTGAACAATAGCTCATCCGAGGAAAACTAAAAAATTATTTTAGCATATCCCCCGCAGCACCATCTACCCTTGCGCAGCGCGGGGGTTATTTATCGTTTGGGCCGCATAGCCAATAAGGCGGGCCCTCGCATGCCGGTATGCACTTAGGAAAAAATAAAAGGGAGTAATCGCAGAAAACTATTCAGAGGCGGCTGCGCGAATATAAATCCAAAAATAATCAAGGATTAAAAAATGTATTTGTCGAAAAAGGGTCTCAAGATTAAACCGGTAAAATTTGCATAACTCATGTGACGGAGGTTGACTGGTGGAAAATACTAAAATTTTAGTCGTGGACGATGAGCGCAAAATAAGTGATTTAGTGCGGCTTTATTTGGAAAAAGAAGGCTTTACCGTTGAAGAAGCCGAAGACGGGCAAAAAGCTTTGGGCTTATACAAAGACAGGCAATGGGATTTAATTGTGCTGGATCTGATGATGCCGGGCATTGACGGTTGGGAGGTTTGCAAAGAAATAAGGAAAACATCCAATGTTCCCATCATTATGCTTACCGCCAGAGACGATGAAATGGACCGCATTCTGGGCCTGGAACTTGGCGCCGACGACTATGTGGCCAAACCTTTCAGCCCGCGGGAACTGGTGGCCAGGGTAAAAGCGGTGCTGCGCCGCAGCCGGGCTGCGGCGCCTGCCGAACAGCACGCCGGTTCGCCTATCCTTCAATTTCCTGGCCTGTCCATCAACCCCGAGCTGCGCCTGGTACTGGTTGACGGTCGGGCGGTAACCCTTACCCCCAAGGAATACGAGCTGCTTTACCAGTTAGCCCGGTCACCCCGGCGCACTTTCACCCGGGACGAATTGTTGGAGACCATCTGGGGCTATGATTACATGGGCGATACCCGTACGGTGGATACCCATGTAAACCGTTTAAGGGATAAACTGCTCAAAGCGTCCGGCAATAAATCATCCTACATCGCGACGGTATGGGGAGTTGGCTATAGACTTGAGGTGAACTAAATGAACCTGCTGCACAAAAGCGTGGTGCTAAAACTATGGCTGCTGATGGTGGCGCTGGTGCTGCTCATTTTATATTTTACCGGCGTTCTACAGACCGCCAAGTTGAAACAACTATACTACGACCAGCAATTGGAGCTGCTGACCAGCGAGGTCAAACATTTATCAGACAGTGAAGACATCACCGGGCAAAACGCGGATATCCATCTTCTATATACCCTGGCCGGGGCCTTAAGAGGCAATATTATGGTTACAGACCGGGATGGTAATATCGTGTACTGTATCGGCATGGGTATGGACATGCAAAATGTAGCCGCCGCGAAAATCAATGTGGTTGGCCATCATGGCCTACCCTGGAGAAAATCCGATTTGCAGTCCATCATGCAGGGGAAAACCGTCTCCTACCGGGGGGCCTATCATTTTTGGGACACCGATGTATTAACTGTGGCGGTGCCCTTTTATAAAGATGGCCAAGCAGCAGGCATGGTGATGCTCAGTTCCCCTCTGGCGCCTATTGAGGAGCGCATCAGCGCGCTGCAGAAAATTACCCTCTCTGCCGGCTTAATTGGTATTGCACTGGCCACTGTTTTAAGCCTTTTATTATCCCGTACTTTATCGCGCCCCTTGCTGAAAATGCATCAATCGGCACGGGCGATGGCCAGGGGCGATTACTCACGCCGGGTGGAAGTCAAATCGCAGGATGAAATAGGATTGCTGGCCCATTCATTGAATACCCTGGCCGCCGAGCTGCAGGAGAAAATCACTGCGCTGGAGCGGCTGGATCAAACCAGGCGAGAATTTGTGGCCAATGTTTCCCACGAACTGCGCACCCCCCTGTCCATTATCCAGGGCTATACCGAAGCACTGATGGACGGCATGGCGGGCACCGAAACCGAGCGTAATAAGTACCTGGCGGAAGTGCACGAAGAAATTCTCCGGCTGCGCAGGCTGGTAACAGAGATCCTGGATTTGCGCAAAATTGAAGCCGGCGTGGTGGAATTAAAAAGGCAGACCATCTCCCTCGATCATCTAGCCAGCCAGGTATACGGGCAATTTCAAGCTCTGGCTGAAGACAAGCAAATAACGTCATCTTTAGAATTTGCGCCGGGTTCATATACCGTTAGAGCCGATGCGGATCGTATCAGGCAGGTGCTGATCAACCTGTTGGATAACGCGGTGCGGGCAACCCCACCGGGAGGCCGGGTTAAAGTAGAGCTGGCGGAATATGAGGATACGGTGCAGGTATCCGTCACCGATACAGGGCCGGGTATACCCCCGGAAGAACAGCCGTTAATCTGGGAGCGTTTTTACAAAGTGGATAAATCCCGTTCCAGAACAGGCGGGGGAACCGGTTTGGGGCTGGCCATAGCCAGACAAATCATCGAAGCCCACGGCGGCTTAATAGGTGTCAGCAGCAAGCCGGAACAAGGGAGCACTTTTTACTTGAGCTTGCCCCGTTAAGACCATATGTTTTTAATGGAAGACCTTTGCCTCCGGCTTTGTTTCTTATGGTAAAGCAACTATTAGCTTTAATAAGTTTTATCAATACCCCATTTCTTTTAATATCCTTGACAGCATACGCAAACGTTCGCCAATGAGTTCATCATCATTACTGAGAGCCTGGCTGAACAACTTAATATCCTCATCAATCTTTTCATTGTCGGTGCATACGGCCACAGTCATAGCGTCACCCTGCAGTCCGATTCTGTCTATGACAGGTTTTCCGGTGTCATATAGATGCTCATGCCGGTAAGACTCCTCTTGAAAATATAGTTTTGCCCTGCAGACGAGGATGGCCAGATCCAGCACCCGGTGGAGCGGTAATTCCTCGGACTGCCTGGACCATTTTTCTCCGGTATATCTCCATACTTTGGCTGAAATATCCACCTTGCCCCGGTCGTTCCACTGAGCCAACCCCAACGAGAGACCTTTGGCGTCGGTATCGTAGGCATATCTGCCGTCAATATTTTCATAGTTATCAGATACAATAACCGGTTTGTGTTTTAAAGTAGTGGGTATCTTCATAATAATTACCTCCCAATGAATTTAGTAAATTAGTAAATAACTATGCTAGTAGCAGTATAAAGTTTTTTATACTTGCTGTCAACGATAATTTTAAAATGCGGAACCTATCAGCCGCTGGTTCGTCTGTATTTTTAACAGTTTATCAGGGGGTAATGACGTGAAGAAGGCATTTGTGCTTGCATTATTATTGCTGTCATGTGTTTATTTGTCCGGGTGTGCCAATGGGGATAAACAAACCGGTCAAAGTGATTTGACGGCGGAAACCGGCGCTGCCGGCGATGCGGACATGGAAGACGGAATAATCGAATACAAAAATACTCAGTATGGCTTTAGTTTCGCCTTGCCGGAGAATTGGAAAGGGTATCAAATTGTTGATGAACGGTGGGAAGGTTTGGCTATCGGCGGCCGGCAGGGAGGGGAGGTGGTTGAAACCGGCCCGCTTGTTTCCATCAGACATCCCCAGTGGACTGACCGGGACCAGCGGCAGGATATTCCCATTATGGTCTTTACGCTTACCCAGTGGGATGCGCTGCAGCGGGAAGAATTCCATATCGGTGCGGCGCCTGTGGGGCCCAAAGAGCTTGGCCGAAATTCCGAATATGTATTTGCACTGCCGGCGCGATATAATTTTGCGTTTCCAATGGGATATGAGGAAGTGGAACAGATTTTGGCGGGTGATCCTTTACAACCGGATTAAAAACTATCCGGGCAGCGGTATGGCCATGATCAGGGCAATTAAGAAAGCCGCTGATACAAGAGCGGCCAGCAGCCATTTTTTCCAGACCGGATCTCCTTTAATTAAAAAAATAATAGTTGCTATTATGGTTAGCGGAACCAGAGATACGCTTAACATTGTCAGCCAGATTAGGAACAAGGTCATCACACCTCTTAGAAAGTGACTTATACCTATTATATACCATGCGCCGTCTGCGGTTAAATGAAAAACGCCCCGGATTTTGGGGCGTTAATTAGGGAATTGGGAGAAGAGGAGTTATTTTT
This sequence comes from Bacillota bacterium, assembly GCA_023439185.1. Taxonomy (GTDB): domain Bacteria; phylum Bacillota; class Desulfotomaculia; order Desulfotomaculales; family Desulfallaceae; genus BRH-c8a. The sequence goes on from JAEXOR010000052.1 coordinate 179,326, forward strand.
TTAGGGATTATATAAATTATAATGTTTCTCAAGCGGTTTTTCTGTCAAATGTAAGACAATTTAAACAATTTGTTTTACGGAACTAATTAGCCGCTAACCCGTCTGTTATTTTGAATAGTTTCATCAGGGAGGTAATGACATGAAAAAATTATTTGTGCTTGGGTTATTATTGCTGTCAAGTGTTTTTTTATTCGGGTGTGCCAGTGGGGATAAGCAGGACCAACTGAACAAAGAAGGGCAGTCTGAAGAGGAGCAGCAACAAACCGGCCAAAGTGATTTGACGGCCATAAAGGACCTGGTCGGATCTTTCGGCGGCACTTTGCAGTTGGTATCGCTCCAAGCCCCCGAAGGGGAGGTAGGCAAGAGTATTCAGGAGTACTACGGTGAATTCATATCGCCGGCACTCCTTGAGAAATGGCTTAGTGATCCCGGCACTGCCCCGGGGAGGGCGGTTTCAAGCCCTTGGCCGGACCGGATAGAAATTCTCAGTGTTGATAACCTGGCGGATGATGCTTACGAAGTGAAAGGCGAAATCATTGAAGTGACGAGCGTGGAAAAGGTCAGCGGCGAGGCCGCCTTTAAAAGCCCTGTAACTCTAGTGGTAAAGAAAATCGGGGACCAGTGGCTTATTGACGACCTCGTCATTGATGCGAACGCGGAAAAATAAAGTTGGCTGATCCATAAAATTTCCCCTTTGCCAAAACGTTTATGGTAAAAGGGGTTTTTATTTTTTCAGGCGATATGGTTTTCTTATGTACCATCAGCTGTCGAATGTGAAAAGGATTTTATAAAAAATATGCGAATTATAAATATTAGTTAAATAAAAAGCGGGAGGTGCGTGATGGCAAAAAGGATCCTGGCTGTGGATGACGACGCCAAAGTGTTAAAAATATTGCAGCATTCTTTAACCAGGGAAGGTTTCGAGGTTGTCTGCGCCGCTGATGGTTTTGAGGCCATCGACAGGGCCAAAGAAGCCAAACCGGACCTGATCCTGCTTGATATTATGATGCCGGGCATGGACGGCTTTGAAACCCTGCGTCATTTAAAAGAGTTCTTGGATGTGCCGGTAATTATTTTATCTGCCCGCGGTGAAGAACTGGACCGGGTGGTAGGTTTCCGCATGGGTGTGGATGATTATCAGACCAAACCTTTCAGCCCGGTGGAGTTGGCCCTGCGTGTAAAGGCGGTATTGCGGCGCAGTGTGTCACCGGCCGGTCAGAAAGCGGCGGACGTGATCAAGTGCGGCCGGCTGGTTATCGATTACACCAAGCGGTTGGTGGAAAACGGCGACAGGAATATCAACCTGACGCCCAAGGAATTTGAACTGCTGTGGCTGATGGCTTCGCATCCGGGACAGGTGTTCACCAAGCCGCATCTGCTGGAACGGATCTGGGAAAGCACATACGAGGGCGATGAGAACACAGTGAACGTGCATATCCGCAGACTGCGTGAAAAAATTGAGGATGACCCTTCCAGTCCCATATACATTAAAACCGTTTGGGGCACCGGATATAAATTCTTGGGCTAATATTAACGACGGCGGCTACATTACCAGGCCGCCGTCGATATTTAATACCGCACCGTTGATAAAATCAGATTCCTCCGCAGATAGAAACAGGTAGGCGTTGGCAATGTCCGCGGGCCGGCCCAACCGACTCAAAGGTGTCCTTTGCCTGATGGTTTGCAAAACTTTATCCGGTACCGTACCGGTCATTTCCGTTTCAATAAAACCGGGCGCCACGGCGTTAACCCTGATTCCTTTCAAACCCAGTTCCTTGGCCCATGTTTTGGTCAGGCCGATGACTCCGGCCTTGGTGGCCGAATAGTTGGTTTGGCCGATGTTGCCGTAAACGCCCGCCACTGATGATGTGTTGATTATCTTACCCCAACCTTTTTCCATCATCACCGGAGCAACGGCCTTGGTGCAGTTGAATACTCCTTTAAGGTTTACATCAATTACCAGGTCAAAGTTTTCTTCGGACATATTAACCAGGAATCCGTCCCTGGTGATGCCGGCGTTGTTGATTAAAATGTCGATGGTGCCAAATTTGGCCAGGACTTGCCGGACCATGTCCTGCACTGAACCGCTGTCGGCCACATTAACCCGGACAAAAAGAGCGTCACCGCCGCCGTTATTAATTTCGTCCGCGGTTTGCCGCCCGGCCTGCTCGTCATAATCCGCAACGGCCACCCGCGCCCCTTCCCGGGAAAACAGCAGAGCGGTCTCCCGGCCGATTCCTCCGGCGCCCCCGGTGATAATGGCAACTTTCCCCTTCAGCCGCAAAACAAAACACCTCCGTTATGTCAGGCAAAATGTTTAAATGTTTACATTAATAATAACATGTGAGTTTCTATTTGTGAAAAGAACTTGTCTTAAGTATATCATCATGTGACGAATTGGTTAATTTAGATTCAATATAAATACTTCTGCTTGGAAATGCTATGCTTACGCCTTCCTCTTCTAAAATTCCCATGATTTTTAAATGAATGTCTTCTCGTATCTTTAAATACTCACCCCAATTGGTTGTTATGGTAAAGAAATATAAAAAGATATCCAAACTGCTCTCGCTGAATTTATCAAAATTAACAAAGATAGTTTCCTTGTGTATGTCCGGGTGATTATACAACATAGCGGATATTTTGGCTATGCAGTTTTCCAGCTTGTTTTTTGGTGTAGCATATGCCACCCCTAAATTAAAGGTAATTCTTCGTTTATCCATTCTACTCCAATTGGTTATTGCCTCATTAGCCAATGTGGAATTTGGAACTGTGACTACAGAATCTGCAAAAGTCCTTATTTTCGTACTTCTAAAGGTTACATCTTCAACTGTCCCTTCAAGATTTGATGTGCTGATCCAATCACCAATTTTGAAGGGTTTATCAATTATAATTACTATTCCCCCAAAAATATTGGCCAGGGCATCTTTAGCCGCCAGTGCTATTGCCAGACCACCCAGGCCAAGACCGGCAATAAGTCCGTTTATATCATAGTTCCATTCTTGAGCTACAATTGTAAACGTAAATATTATAACCAGCAATCTAGCAAATTTTGATAAAAAAGGTATTAATGTTTGGTCAAGCTCTATATCGAATATTGTTTGAATTCTATTTACTATAACGGAATTAGCATCAAACAAGTTATAAAATCCCGCTGCAATTAGAACAATTATACTTGAACGAAATATTTTACCAAACCATAGCTGATGCTCCATGTTTAAAGGCAGATAAATAACAGCGGAATAGATGCCCAACACGATAAAGAAAAGCCGGAGAGGGCTTTCAAAGGCCAGTAAAATATTCTTATCCAATTCGGTGCCTCTTTTGGCAGATAGCTTATAAATTAAGTTAAAAATATACCCGGTAAGGAATTTTCTAAATAACATAAACGAAATGAATATGATAACGGCTATGCCAATTTCTTGAACAGAAAATGGTAATAGATCGTTGCAATAAAATATAAAATTATTTATATTTGCCGGCAAATCGTTATCCATACCATTTTCACTCCCGGGCGTTCGCTAAATAAACTTCAACAAATTATAAGCTGTTTTTATTGGTTATGGCAAAATGCAGTTGTGCCGGTTACAATTTAGATACTTAATTTTCCTTGCATTAAGTAGAATAAATCGCATATTACGCCGAATTAATTGATTTAGCCAGCATGGCTAAAAGCTGCTTTTTTTGAATAGCATTAACAGTGCTTATTATCAATTAAAATTATATCGTTCAGTCAAAAATTATTTTACTTTGCTTGTTTAAATTAACAGTTTGAATTTCAAATGGCAGGGATTATTAAATGAAAACCGGTTAAAACTTTATTATCGGATTATTTCAAGGGAGTAGTATCCGTGCGAGAAAAAGAGTTAATCGCCAAACTGAACTGGTTTTACAGTCTGGAACTCAACCAGGTGGACTTGTATTCGGCCCAGGCCCGCGCGGTGGAGGATATTTACCTGTCCAAAACTCTGGACCGCATCGCGGTCATCGAACAGCAGCATGTGGATAACATGGCGGCGGAGATCAGAAGGAGAGGTGCGGAGCCCACCAAGCTGGGGGATGTGATTTCTCCGTTGCTGGGTAAAACCGTCGGCTGTTTAAGCGGCCTGGCCGGGCCCAAGTGGATATTAAAGCTGGGTATCACGCTGGAGGAAAAGGCCATGAAGGACTATAAGGATTTGATCGTCCGGGTAGGTGATGACCGTCACCTTTTTAATGTTCTGTGGGACAATCTGATCGACGAGGATATCCATACCGCCTGGTTTGCCAATAAGCTCCGTGAACTGTACCCTTCTTAGAATCACCGCCGGTATTTGCGTTTTATTCGCTCACCAGGCCAATTTAATGCCGGCGATTTCCGCTGTATCCCTGTCCAGGGCGAATAAATCCGACTTGTTTACCGCCTGAAAAGATTTTTTGCCCAGGGCGGCGGTTGCGGTTTTCATTTCATCCACTGCCGAGATCAAATAATTGGCCAGGTTCCGGGCGCCCTTCTCCACGTCAAATTTTTCCTTATCCTGACCTGAAAAATATACCACTTGCACCGGAGGTTCATAGGGCAGGGATTTAAAGACCTGGGTATGGGTCACAGACCATAGGGCGATGGTGCCTATGTTGACGGCATCCGCGCCAATAGCCAGGGCTTTAAGGTAATCTCCGGGTGTTTTCAGCCCGCCGCCGATAATTAAACTAATCTTGTTTTTAACCCTTTGTTGTTCCAGATATTTTACCGCCCTGCACAGGGCGTAGATGGCCGGCAGACCAAAATCGTCCTGCAGGATGGGCGCGGAACCGGCGGTGCCGCCCTGGGCGCCGTCAATAACAATAAAATCTGCTCCGGCGTTAATGATGTAAGCCAGGTCATTTTCCATGTCTTTCCCAGCCGCTATTTTAACGCCCACAGGGATGCCTTCCGTAATCCGCTTCAGGTCAGCCACCAGGCCGGTCAAGCCGTCGGGTGAAGGCATTTCCGGCATCCGGGCATGCAGAACAGCGTCTTCACCCGGTTTTAAATCAAGCAGGTCGGTTAATTTTTTATCCATTTTGTTCCCTTTAAGAACTGTCCCGATGCCGGCCATGGCGCCCTGCCCAAACTGTATCTCCACCGCGTCGGCTTTTTTAAGTATCTCCGGTTTTTTGGACCAGTCGCCTCTGCTGTACTGCAAAATCAGGTGTTTGGCCGCGTCCCTCTCACTCTGCAGAAAAGGACCGTAACCGCTGTTGGTGGCCGTCCCGGCACGGGTGGCGCCTTTGGCCAGGGCCAGTTTGGCTTTTTCGCTGAGCGCAAAACCATAGGCCATGCCCGATACCAGGATGGGGATTTCCAGACACATGGGGCGCCGGGCCCGGGGACCGATTGTTACAGATGTTGAGATATTTACATCTTCGTCCACCGGAAAGGTGCTCAGTTGTGCAGCGTTGAACATGATCTTGCTGAAATCCGGGAAATTTTTGGGTCCGCCAAAGGGGCGGATAATTTTTTTGCCGCTTTCAGCCATCATGTTGGTTTCCACAATTACCTGGGGCGTGATGCGGGCGCCGGCCGATATTGCTTCCCACATATTGTTTTCGTATGGTTCGGTCATCAAGCGGGTGAGCACCCATTTGGCTGCAAACCCCGCCAGGAGCCGGCCTGTAAACAGCGTGCCTGCTGTTATGGCTCCGGTTCCCAATAAAATGTACGGCCACTTGGTTTTGTTCCGGCTGCCGGACATAATAAGCTCCTTTGGATACATTTTCCGTGGTTATATTATTTCTGGGCTAAGTAAACAAAATGCATGGTTATTTTGTATAATGTTTATATCTGTTTTTAATTATTTGCCATTGGAGAACAGTAATGAGAATTATATTGGTTACTGTCATGGTCGGCATCGGCGGAGTATTCGGAGCCTTGGCCAGGTATGGGACGGCGGTATTGCTTAATGAAAGGGATCTGCTGCCCTGGGGTACGCTGGCCGTGAACCTGGCGGGTTGTTTTTTACTGGCTTTGTTCCTCACAGTTATACTGGGCCGGTTAAACAGTGGTTCGCTCTTTGTGCTGTCGGTATCCACCGGTTTTATTGGCTCATTTACCACCTTTTCGGCTATCAGCGTGGAAAGCATTTTGTTGCTGTATTCTTTTGCTCATCTGGCCCTGCTTTATCTTTCACTGACCCTGGTTTTGGGTTACCTGTGCACTTGGGCCGGTTATGCCCTGGGCAACTTGATTTTGTGTACCGGCTGGGGAGAACGGTGGTGCGGGCGGTTGCCGGCGGGGGGTAAGGTGCATGATTGACTTGATGGCGGTGGGAGCAGGAGGTTTTTTGGGGGCTGCGGGCCGCTATTTGGTGGGCCGGGCGGTGGCCGGGGTATGGCGGGGTGATTTCCCGCTGGGGACATTCGCAGTTAATATGCTGGGCAGTTTTGCCCTGGGGATTATGGTTGCTCACCCATATTTTGCCGGTCACCTGCTGAACGGTGGAGTGCGGTCTGCCATTGGAATTGGTTTTTTGGGCTCCTTTACCACTTTCTCCACTTTGATGTATGAGGGTTTTATGCTGGCGGACCGTAAAAAGCCGGGACTGGGCGCCTTTTATGTTTTAAGCAGCGTGGTGACCGGTTTGTTACTGGCCTGGGCGGGTTTATACCTTTTCTAAAAGAATAAAACCCCCCTTGGGCGGGGGGCAACAATCATATGTCCTTATATCAGGCAGACTGTGCCGATTGGAATATCCAGCGGCTTGCTCCAGAAGCTCAGCCAACTGCGGCTATCCGGATGGCAATACCTGGAGTATCCGGTGATAAAGATTTTGTCATAACTGTTTGCTTCGCTGAATCGTTTAATTTCGGCATCCTGATCCCCGTAGGTGGTAAACAGTTCAGTGTCAAGGTGTGCTTCATTGAGCACAGGCATGATGTTGTCATTGAGCACCCGTTCCATTAACTGCCGGGCCCGAATTTTATATTCAAATTCAGGCATCCAGAAGCACAGGCCCGGGATGTTTGGGTACAACTGCGTGCATGACGGGTTGACATAAAGGATCTCAACCTGCGCATCGTCCTGCTTAGCCAGCCAAGTTGCCTTTCTGACCGCTTCCAACGAATAATCCGAGCCGTTTACGACCAAAAGCATTTTGGCCATTTGAATCACCTCTTGTGTTCTACTTTATCTTTAAATTATACCCGCAATCTCTTTAAAGCAATTAATTACGGCCGTTTTGACTTTTTTGCCCCTTTAAGGGCTGTTTCCAAATGTCGAAATTTTCACTTGGGTGCTCTGCCGCGGTCCGGTAGTTTGGGGGCGCTTAAATTACCGTTTATTCCGTTTGCGCAAGTAATAACTAGCGGGAGGAAAACCTCCGCCGGCGGGGAAAGATATGGTTATAGGGTTTGGAGGTATCTGGTATGCCGGTTAAACTGTCTGCGCGGCTGGCGTGTGCGGCACGCCATGTGCCCGCCGGTTCCGTGGTGGCGGACATTGGCGCGGACCACGCGTATTTGCCTGTTTACCTGCTGGAAAACGGAATTGCCGGCCGGGTGGTGGCCGGCGAGGTGAGCGGCGGGCCTTACGGTATTGCAGCCGGTGCGGTGCGCGCGGCGGGACTGGAGGACCGGATTGAAGTCCGTTTGGGCGACGGTCTGCAGGTCATCTCGCCGGGTGAGGTTAATGTGGTGGTGCTGGCGGGTATGGGCGGCAGGACCATCTGCGAGATTCTGGACTCGGGCCGGGCGGTTTTAGACGGGCTGGAAAGATTAATCCTGCAGCCCATGCGGGATATTCCCATGGTGCGGCGGTGGCTGGCGGACAACAACTGGCGGATCATTGATGAGGAAATGGTTTACGAGGACAGCCATTATTATGTGATTATAGTGGCCGGACCGGGCCGGGAAAAGATAACGGACAGCGCCCTTGAACTGGGCCCCTGCCTGCTGGAAAACCGTTCGCCGGTGTTTCACCGGTTTTTACTCAAGAAAAGAGCCGATATCGCGGCTGTGTTAAACGAGTTACAGACAGCCCGGGGAACACGGGCGCAGGAAAAGATCTCCCGGCTGCGGCGGGAGGCTGAACAAATAGAGGAGGTGCTTGACCATTGGCCGTCAGGGCAAAAGATATAGTGGCTGTGATGGAGCAGTTGGCGCCGCCGGGTTTGGCGGAGGAATGGGATAATAGCGGCTGGCAGGTGGGCGATCCCGTAGCAGATGTATCAAAGGTGCTTCTGGCGCTGGACGTAACGCCGGAGGTGGTGGAAGAGGCTGTGGAACGCGGCGCGCAGTTAATCATCAGCCATCATCCTGTGCTCCTGAAAGGCATTAAATCGGTCCGCCGCGATAACCTGCCGGGCGGCCTGGTATACCGGCTGATTGAAGCGGGGATTGGAGTCTACGCCGCCCACACCAACCTGGACAGCGCCCGGGATGGCGTGAACGAGGTGCTGGCCCGTCTGCTGGGCCTGCGGGAACCGGAGGTGCTGCACCCGGCAGGCTATGAGAAATTGGTCAAGCTGGTGGTTTTTGTCCCGGAAGAACACGCCGGCGCGCTGCGTGAGACCTTGGGCAAGGCGGGAGCGGGTTGGATCGGCAAATACAGTGACTGTACCTTTAGTTCGCGGGGCGTGGGGACTTTTCGGCCCCGGGATGGCGCCAATCCCCATATCGGCACAGTTGGTAAGCTGGAACAGGTGGCTGAGGTGCGGATAGAGACCATTGTCAGGGAAAATGAGCTAAAACCTGTGCTGGACGCCATGCTGGCAGTTCATCCCTATGAAGAAGCGGCCTATGATCTGTACCCGTTGGAAAACGCCGGCGCCGCGCCGGTCGGGCTGGGCCGGATTGGTCCTTTGGAACAGCCTGTTTCGCTGGCCGATCTTGCCGCCAGGGTCAAAGGTGTTCTGCAGGCGGGAAGCGTGCGCTACGGCGGTCAACCGGACGCTTTGATCACCAGGGCGGCGGTATGCGGCGGTTCAGGGGGCGATTTGTGGCCCTTGGCCCGGCGCAGGGGAGCGGAGGTGCTGATCACCGGTGACGTGCGTTACCACACCGCCCGGGATATGCTGGCGGCCGGGATGAATTTTGTGGACGCCGGGCATTTCGCCACCGAGCAAGTGGTTCTGCCCCGGTTGCGGGATAACCTGGTGGCGGCCGGTATGACCGTAGATGTGCTGGTTTCGGGGGTGGAGCGGGAACCCTGGTTCACGATTTTGTGATCAGTATCACAGCAAAACAAATAAAACAGTCATAGCGTGCCCGGGTAGTTGGTTATATAATACTTTAAAACCAGAAATGCTTAACGGAGGTGCATAGGGATGAAAAAGCTGTCCGGTAAATGTATGACCACTGCCATGGGTATTTTACCGCACACCAGAATCGAAGACGCCATGCCTTTGTCTTTATCGGTGGATATACCCTTTTGGCCCCAGTTGCCCCGTTACAGTATCTATGAGGATATGTATGTGCAGGTAAGTGAGAATTTCCCCGGTATCAGGCTGGATGAAGACAAAAAAAAGCTGTGGCTGGACACCGGGTCGTTTTATGAAGAACTGGCCGATTACGCGGTGCGCAGCGAAAACGTCGCGACCTTCGAGCTGTCGGAGAAATATTCGGCTGCCTTTGACGCATTCTTAGGTCAGGATTTGGGCCGGTTTGAGCTTATCCGGGGACAGAATATCGGTCCCTTGAGCTTTGGGCTGAAAATCACCGACGAAAACATGAAGCCCATCATCTATAACGATGAAATCCGGGCCTTTATGTTTGATTTTATCGCCCGCAAGATTAACGCTCAGTACCGCCAGTTATTAAAGGCGCACCCGAACGCCTTTGTCTGGATCGACGAGCCCGGGCTGGAAATTCTCTTTGGTTCATTTACCGGTTATTCCAGCGGCGTGGCCAAAAAAGACTTCAAGGCGTTTCTTGATTTGCTGGAGGGACCCCGGGGGGTGCACCTGTGCGGCAACCCGGATTGGTCGTTCCTGCTTAGCGGACTGGACCTGGATATTTTATCGGTGGATATTTACGGCAACGGACATATTTTTACCCGCTATACCGATGAGATAAAAGCCTTTTTGGAACGGGGCGCCATTTTATCCTGGGGCATTGTGCCCACCTTGACCGAGGAACTGGATGAGGAAAATCCGGATCGGCTGACAGCCAGACTTGAAGAATACTGGAATTACCTGGCGGGCCGGGGCATACCGATGGAGATGATCCTGGACCGGGCCTGGATTGCGCCGGCCAGGTGTTGTTTGGTTAACGCCGACGGCACCGCCACGGTCGAGCGGGCTTATCAGGCAGTGCGTTTAATCTCCCGCCGGTTGAGGGAAAAATACCGTCTCGGGTAACAGGATTATCAGATCCAATGGCGTAAATATTGATCAGGAAGCAACGTAGCCGAGTGGGAGGGGTTTTCATGACCAATGAAAAACTGCGGTTAAGCGCCAAGGAAGAATATTTGCTTGAGGAATTGAGTAATGTCAATGTGCAATTGATTGCCCTGGGGCAAAGCTTAATGGCGTTGGGGCATAATTTAAAAGAGAACCCGGCCCAGATACTGATTACGGGATGTGATATCGACAATCCGAATGCCAAGTGTTCTTTTTCCATGGATTTTTCGGAACTTCAGGATTGCCCGAATATTATTCTCAGGCTTTTGCGCTCCTACCACCAAATTCAAAACAGCCTAAAGGAAGTGCAGCTTCAATTGGAGCGGTATGAAGACGATCAGGATGATTCGGAATAGGTTGGTTTTATATAAAATAAGACATGGTGAATAAGATGAAAGAGCTAAAAAAGCCGGCTAATCAACCGCAGGAGTGCATTCCCAATATTATGGGTTTGGAAAACCTGCTGGTTACCGCCGTTTTGCTGCCGCTGGTGGAAGTGGACGGGGCTACCGAGATTTTGTTCGAAGTGCGTTCCAAACTACTGAAGCGACAGCCGGGTGAAATTTGCTTTCCCGGCGGGCGGGTTGAAAGGCACGAGTTAAATAGCCCCGCCAGCGCCGCGGTCCGGGAGACCGCAGAGGAACTGGGCCTGCAATGCGACGATATTAAAATTTTAACGCCCTTGGGTTTTACGTTCACGCCCATGGGTACGATTACTTATCCCTTCGTGGGTCATATAACTGCCCCGGAACGAATCAAGCCTAACCGGGGAGAAGTGGAAAGCACGTTTACCGTGCCCCTTTCTTTTTTGACCTCCTACCCGCCCCAAACCAGCATGATGGATGTGGCCACCCGTTTGAACGAGGACTTCCCGCTGCACCGCGTTCCCGAGGTATACCGGGGGGGATGGCATAAACGGTGGTCTTTCCCCACTTACGTTTATGAATACGGTGAACATTTCATCTGGGGCATGACGGCAATTATCCTGCATCACTTTCTGGAACAGTACAATAATGAATGATCACCATAAGAATTGCAATATATCTTAAATGCCGGGGAGACGCTTTTCGGTTGCCGAAGAGCGTCTCCTTTTTTGGGGATCAGGGATATTATTTCACGATATCGACTTTATCGTAATAGGTAAAACCCAGCATTGATTTAACCATGCCTTTCACGTAAGGCTTGATCAGGGTGTTTTCGGTATAGTACAGAATGGGGATCATAATCACGTCTTCCATGATCATCTTCTCAGCTTCATGCAGGGTGGCCATCCGTTCGCTTTCATCGGCGGCCAGCCGGGCCCTGTCGATTAACCGGTCAAAATCTTTGCTGCTCCACCGGGCGTCGTTGTTGCCGTTGCCGGTGGTGAACAGGTCAAGGAACGTCATGGGGTCGTTGTAATCACCCAGCCAGTCGTGCCTGGCGATCTGGAAGTCGCCGCTATGCCGGGTGTCTATAAATACCTTCCATTCCTGGTTTTGCACGGCGACATTGACGCCCAGGTTTTGCTTCCACATTTCCTGGACTGCTTCAGCGATGATTCGGTGTTCATCACTGTCGTTGAACAGCAGGGTTATAGGAGGCATCCCTGCGCCGTCAGGATAGCCTGCTTCGGATAACAGGCGCCTGGCCTGTTCAGGTTGAGCCGTGGGCGGGAAGTAATCCCCACCCACGGCGCGAAAATCCTTGCCGGCGGCGGTATCGGGCACTCCGGGGGGCACAAAGGCGGTGGCCGGAACCCCGGATTTCCTCACTTTATTTGTGATATCCTCCCGATCGACGGCCAGGGCGAACGCTTCACGTACCTTGGGGTTGTCAAAGGGTGGTTTGGCAACGTTAAAGCAATAATAATATGTGCCCAGTTGGGTAATCATCTGCAATTCACCGGTTTGTTTCATGCCGTCAATTTCGCTGAAGGGCACCGAGTCAATAACATCAATTTCGCCGGCTTCATAGCCTGCCAGCATGGTGCCGGCTTCGGCGATAAATGTTTTGACCACGGCATCCAGTTTTACCCGCCCGCGATCCCAGTAATGTTCATTGGGCACCAGTTTCATCCGGTCCTTGCTTCGCCATTCCGCCAGTTTGAAGGGGCCGTTGCCGATATGCGTCGCGGGGTCAAGCGCCCATTGTTCTCCATTGGCTTCAACGATATCCCGCCGCACCGGGAAGAGGGTGGGGAAAGCGGTCAGGGATAAGAAATAGGGGGTGGGTGCGTTAAGCTCAACCTCCAGGGTATGCTCGTCAACCACTCGGATACCCAGATCTTCGGCGTTGGCCGCGCCTTCATTGTACTCCATGGCGTTTTTAATATAAAAAAGCTGGTATGCATACTCGGCAGCGGTATCGGGGCGCAGTGTCCGTTTCCAGGCGTAGTCGAAATCATAAGCCGTAACCGGTTGGCCGTCGGACCATCTGGCGTCCTGCCGCAGGTGGAAGGTATACAGGGTTTGCTCCTCGTTTACAGCCCAGGATTCGGCCACTCCTGCCGTCGGCAGGTCATTTTCGTCCAGTGTGGTCAAGCCTTCAAAACAGGCAATAACGATATTTCCGCCGTCGACAGTGGTGGTTAAGGCGGGGTCAATGGAATCCGGTTCTTCTCCGTGGTTGTGCCGCAGTATTTTTTCACCGTTTTCGCCGGCGGTATTATTGTTCACGCCTCCGCCGCATCCGGTCGCCAATATCGCCGCCAGGACCGATGCCATCAGAATTAAGAGTATCTTTTTGCTCAAATTTATGCCTCCTCCTCGCATTCCCAGTTGTCAACAGTAATCTTTTCGGTTTTACCGGTGGTTTTCTTTATCCGCCTCCCTGCTAATTTATCATTGCTTCAGATACCCAGGTGACAGGCTGCCAGGTGATCCCGGCCAACCCGCATTAGTTCCGGTTCCGACCGGCTGCAAATATCAAGGGCATTTGGGCAGCGGGTTCTGAACCGGCAGCCGTCGGGCGGGTTGATGGAACCCGGCGCCGGGTCCGTACCGGGAGCCGCGCCGGCGGAAAGCAGCGCCCTGGTATAAGGGTGCGTGGGTTTCCGGAACAGTTCGCCGCTCTCGGCAATCTCCACCAGTTTGCCCAGGTACATAACCCCGATGCGGTTGGAAATGTGTTTAACCATGGGCAAATTATGGGCGATAAACAGGTAAGTCAGCCCCATTTCCTGTTGCAGATCTTCCAGCAGGTTGACCACCTGGGCCTGGATGGAAACGTCCAGAGCCGAAATGGGCTCGTCGCAGACGATAAAGTCCGGATTAACGGCCAGTGCCCGGGCAATACCGATGCGCTGTCTCTGGCCGCCGCTGAATTCATGGGGGTAACGGTTAATGTGATCCGGGCTTAAACCCACCTTGCGCAGCAATTCCGCTGTCCGTTCCCTCTTTTTTTGCCCCCGGGCCAGACGGTGAATCTCCAGGGGCTCGCTGATGATATCGCCCACAGTCAAACGGGCGTTCAGGGAAGCGTAAGGGTCCTGAAAGATGATTTGCATCTTCTTGCGCAGGGGGAGCATTTCTTTTTCTTTCAGGTTGGTGATATCCCGTCCGTCAAAAATAATGCTCCCGGCGGTAGGTTCGTACAGTTTGATTATAGTCCTGCCCGTGGTGGTTTTGCCGCAGCCGCTTTCACCCACCAGCCCCAGGGTTTCACCCCGGCGAATATGGAAACTCACGCCGTCAACCGCCCGCACGACGGCCCGGCGTCCCCAAAATCCCCCGGTAAGCTCAAAATGCTTAACCAGGCCTTCCACTTTTAATAATATCTGGTCCTCGACCGTCTTTAGCGCCCCCCTTCCGTCCGGGGGGCGTCGGGATGCAGCAGCCAGCAGGCGGCCCGGTGCTGTTCCCCGGCTTGAAACAGCGGAGGCCGGGTTTCTGTGCAAATTAGCATGGCGTGTCTACACCGGGGGTAAAAAGGGCATCCGGCAGGGATGTTCAGTAAATCCGGTGGTTCTCCTTCCATGGGAGTCAGCCGTTCTTCCAGCTCCGTATCCATTCGGGGTATGGATTGCAGCAGCCCCCGGGTATAAGGATGCGCGGGACTGTAAAATATGTCCCCGGCGGTTCCTTCTTCCGCCACGCTGCCGGCGTACATAACGATGATTCGGTCGCAAAACCGGGCCGCCATGCCCAGGTCGTGCGTGATCAGAATAATGGAGGTGTTGTTTTTCTCCTTCTGTTCTTTGAGCAGGGCCATAATTTGCACTTTAATTGGCGCATCCAAAGCGGCAGTCGGCTCGTCGGCTATGAGCAGCCTGGGCTCGCAGCACAGCGCCATGGCGATCATTACCCTTTGGCGCATGCCGCCGCTGAATTGGTGCGGGTACTGACCGAACCTCTTTTCCGGCTCGGGAATGCCCGCCAGGGATAGCATTTTCAGCGCCTTTTTTCTTGCTTCCCCGCGGGTTAGCTTTTGGTGTCGCATAAGTGGTTCCGTAATCTGGTTGCCCACGGTATATACAGGGTTTAAAGAAGTAGCCGGATCTTGAAAAATTAGGCTTATTTCGTTACCTCTGACAGACTGCATTTTTTTTTCATTTAAATTGGTCAGTTCGGTTCCGGCGAAGCGAATTGAACCGCTGATAATTTTACCCGGATCAGGCAGCAGGTTCATAATTGAAAGGGCGGTGACGCTTTTACCGCCGCCGGACTCGCCCATAATACCGATTGCCTCGCCTGCTCCGACGGTAAAGCTGATATTTCTGACGGCTTTAACTTCCCCGGCGGGAGTAAAGAATGACGTGCTTAAGTTTTTGACGGTCAGGATATCGTTCATCGGCGGCTCCTTATTTGGACAGGCGGGGGTCCAGGGCGTCCCGCAGGCCGTCGCCCAGGAAGTTGAACGCCAGCATGGTAATCGCAATGGCCATGGCCGGGAAAAACAACATGTGGGGGTAAGATCTGATGGCCGGCAGGGCGTCTGACGCCAGCACCCCCCAACTGGCCATGGGAACGGCCACCCCCAGACCAAGGAAGCTCAGAAAGGATTCGGTGAAAATAGCCAGCGGGATGTTCATGGTCATAGTGACAATAATAGAGCCGGTGCAATGCGGGAGCAGGTGCCGGATAAGAATCCTGGCCCGGCCGGCGCCCAGGGCCCGGGCGGCCAGGATGAATTCCTGTTCTTTGAGGCTTAAGATTTGAGCCCGCACCACCCTGGCCATTTCCAGCCAGTAAACAAGGCCCATGGCAATGAAAACGCTTTTCAGACCCGGACCAATAACCACCATCAACAGAATTACGTAAAGCACCAGCGGGATGGAGTAAAATATATCCACAAACCGCATCATCACATTATCAACCCGCCCGCCGACAAGACCGGCAATACCGCCGTACAGCACGCCGACGGTAAGGTTAATCAGGCCGGCCGCCAAACCCACGGCCAGAGATATCCTGGCTCCGTAAAGGACACGTACAAACAGGTCGCGGCCCAGGCTGTCGGTGCCGAACCAGTGCCCGCTGCCGGGGCGGAGGTTCTGCTGGTCCAGAAACTGGTCGGAGTACGAATACGGGGACAAAACCGGACCCCAAACAGCCAGCAGGGTGATTAATATAATAGTATACAGGCCCAGCATGGCCATTTTGTTTTGACGCAACCGGCGCCAGGCGTCCCTCCGGTAAGTTGCGGCGGGACCTGGTACGATGGGTGTCTCCTTGTCGCGCGGCGGCAGGGGAGCGAATTTTTCCCGCGGGATTTCGCGCATGGCTCCTCCTAATGGTCAAGCCTGATGCGAGGGTCAATTATACAGTACAGCAGATCAACAATCAGGTTGATGATTACCAGCAGGGTTGCGTAAAAAACAGTTACTCCGAGGATAACAGTATAATCTCTGTTCCAGATACCGGCGATAAAGTGTTCACCCAGTCCGGGGAGGGCGAAGATCTTCTCAATAACGAAAGACCCGGTCAGTATTCCCGCTGAAACAGGTCCCAGGTAAGTAACTATTGGTATTAGTGCGTTTTTCAAGGCATGTTTATAAACCACCACCCGTTCGGGCAGGCCCTTGGCTCTGGCGGTGCGGATATAGTCCTGTTGCAGCACCTCCAGCATGCTGGAACGGGTGAGCCTGGCCACGTAAGCAGTGTAATAACCGGCCAGGGCCACGGAAGGCATGATCACGCTTTGCCAGTTAAGCCACCAGGCAGTGGGCAGCCACCCCAGCTTAACGCCGACGATGTAGATGAGCAGGGTGGCAATCACAAAGTTAGGTACGGCGACACCCACGGCAGCCACGGACATGGCCAGGCGATCCTGCCATTTGTTTTGCCTCAGGGCGGAAATAATACCGGCAGGCAGCCCGACAAGCAATATGATCAGCAGGGCGGCCAGGCCAAGTTGGGCTGAGACCGGGAAACCATCGGCGATAATCTTGTTTACAGTGACACCCTGGTGTTTATAGGATGGGCCCAGGTCTCCCCGGGATAAATGGTATATGTAATCGACATACTGCTTCCAGAGCGGATCGTTTAAATGATATCTCTCTTCAATGTTTTTGAGTATGGCGGGAGGCAACGTTTTTTCCCCGGTAAAAGGACCGCCGGGGATAGCGTGCATTAAGATAAAGGTAAAGGTGACCACCAACCAAACAGTCGCCAGTGAAGTTGCCAGTCTTTTAAGTATATAACTTAACATTGCTGATTCTTCTCCATTGAATGAAAGAATAAAGTACTGAAAGAGCACGCTGAGGAAACTGAATGAGTGCGCTTTTTTTGCTGGAAATTTGGCCTGTATTCAGTAAATATATACACTTTCTATGGGTTTTAGGATTTTCCTTTATTCTTGTCGATTTAACTCGAGGATAAGGGTTATTTGTAGCAATTTGTGTTGAGAAAACGGCATTTTACCTCGGCGGAAGGGTGTTAATCGATGTTATAATTTTTTTAGACTTAAACTATTCTGGACAAAATTTTAAAATTTGACAATGTTCAAAAAATTTTCTAGAAAATTAGTCTAAATTGGTAAAAATTAACTTGTGATAAGAAAAGCATAATGCTATAATTAGTTAAATCTTCATTATCTCAAATTTTATAGTTTTTGAACAGTATCTAAATTAAATTTTCTGTTTTTACGGCTTCCTGGGTTTGGTTAGCTTTTGGTTACAGTCAGCTTGCGGGTGTTTTGACGGCGTGCTGGGAGGCATCGTACTTGGACATGCAGGATTTAAAATTTAGGTCGTACTTTATTGTTGTAGTATTGGCCGGTATTTTAATACTCTTGTCAAGCAGTTTGCATATCGATTGGGGATTATGGTATTTATATATTTTTTGGATCTTTCTGTTTGTGTTTATTGATATCCGTCCCATTTCCCTTGATATCAAGGGGCAGGTTACTCTTTCTTTTGCGCTGGCTTTAGCGATCTTGTTAATATACGGCACCTGGTTCTGTATTATTGTCTCAGGCATTGGCAGTATTTTAACGGATATTATAGGTAAGCGCGGCTGGAATAAAACCCTGTTTAATTGCTCCCAGTTTTCAATCAGTACCTTTGCGGCCGGTGTAATTTATGACGGTCTGAACATTAAGCTAAATGTATCAATCGATGAGTCATTTATCGTCAGTGAACATATCGTACCCTTTCTGGTTACCGCCCTGGTTTATATAGCTTTAAATTTTTTGCTGGTGGCCGTAATAGTATCTTTATCTTACAAAATAAGGCTGTTCAGTATCATCAAAAAAGACCTGGGCATGATTGCCTTATTCCTGTTTTCACTGGCGCCAATGAGCCTGCTGATGGTGGTTTTATACACCAACGAGCCCTGGAGTATGGTTTTGATCGTACCGCCGCTGGTTTTGGCGCATAACGGTTTTGAAAACTATTTGAAGCTCAGGCAGCAGGCCAGAACAACGATAGAACTGCTGGCGGATGTTGTGGACAGGCGCGATAAATACACGGCGAGCCATTCATCAAGAGTCGCGGAATTAGCTGAAAAGATCGGGCTGGAGATGGATTTGCCCTACGAGCAGGTTGAAAATTTGGCTATGGCCGGTAAAGTACACGACCTTGGCAAAGTGGCGCTGGGAGACAGTATTCTTCAAAAACCGGATCGATTATCGGAATTTGAGTATAAGTTAATGAAAACGCATCCGGAAACAGGATATAACATATTATCTCCCCTTGATATATATAAAGAGTTGCTTTCCTATGTTCTTTGTCATCACGAAAGGGTGGATGGAAAGGGTTACCCGCACGGGTTGGCGGGTCGCAATATTCCGCTCGGAGCCCGAATACTGGCCGTGGCCGACAGCTTTGACGCCATGACCAGTGACAGGGTCTACAGGGCCGCCATGAGCGATGAAGAAGCAATCCATGAACTCATAGTAAATAAAGGAAAACAATTTGATCCGGATGTTGTGGATGCATTTCTAAGGGTTTGGGATGCGGAAAAGCAAATTGACGGAGAAAAAAGCAAATGATCTTTTTAGTGCCCATATTGATTGCCGCTGTAGTTGTAATAGTGTTTTGGGGCGGAAGACCTAAAAATTTGTTCAATTGTACCTTTAAACATGCGTGGTTGGTTTTGGTTGCGGTATGTATCAAGGCTGTCAGCATTTACAATCTGTTTGGTTTGACTGAAGAATTAAATTCATACTTACGCGTCATATCGTTATTATTAGTAGTTATATTTACCGTAGTTAATATCTCATACCGTGGTGTTCCGGTTGTGGGATTGGGGTTATTTTTAAATACCCTGGTTATAGCTGTAAACGGCGGTAATATGCCCATCAATGAAAAATATGCGGATATGTTTTTTTCGGCGTCTGAACTGGTTAGATTGAGAGAGGGTTTGCCCGTTGACAGTTACATATTGAGTTCCGCCAATACCAGGTTATCTTTCTTGGGTGACGTTATTTCGATACCTTGGGGCGGGCCGATGTTAAAGCTTTTTAGTATCGGTGATATTATTATCACCCTGGGGGGAATAGTGTTTATCTCGTTTTATCTGAGGTATGGTTGCGAAAAAGAATATTTAAAACTTAATTAAAAAATATAAAAATAATTATTTAAAGGAGGTATGAAGATGCGCCGCTGGTTCACATTATTAGTAATGGCTTCGTTCGTACTTTCAAGTATCGCCCGTTGCAAATGGTAGGTCTTTGAAAAAATTGATATAAAATTTGTGAAAGGGGGTAAGTGTAATGCGCCGCTGGTTTACATTATTGGTAATGGCTTCGTTTGTGCTTTCAAGTATCGCCCGCTGCAAATGGTAGGTATTTGAACATTGATATAAAATCTGTGAAAAGGGGGTAAGTGTAATGCGTCGTTGGTTTACATTATTGGTAATGGCTTCGTTCGTACTGTCCAGTATCGCCCGTTGCAAATGGTAGGCTATACTATCAGTCATACATATAGACCCCGGCGCCATGGCGCCGGGGGCTCGATTTTTTGTGGCCGCAAT
>JAEXOR010000056.1 GCA_023439185.1 Bacillota bacterium
GTTTCTCTTTACTCTGTTTAGTTTTCAAAGACCGGGTGTTGCCGTTTTTTGCCGCCTTGTTTCCAGCGGCGTTTTTCATTGTATCATGGCTCCGGGGCACTGTCAAGTGCCGCTTTTTGACTGCCGCTGTTGCTTTTTTCCGAGCGACATCCTCTATATTATCACTTCCGACGCCCTTGCTCAACCCTATATTTTTTCCAGCTGAGACAACTTCGGACTCGATGCGACAGCTTTGTTAATATAGCATATACGGAATACTAATGTCAATAAGGAAAACGCATTATTACTAGTAGATTTGTAGATTTCCTTAAATATTACCGGTAGGGATCCGGCATTAACGGGTGCGGCTTTTTTCTATCGGCTCGACCTGTGAACTACCCGTAAGCATAAAAGCAGGCTGGCGTTTGTAAAAAGACAGTGTGTTATTTAAATAGCTATGTGCAGATTTGTACAAGCGCACAAAATTGTAGTACAAATTTGTGCGCAATCATTTTTTTAGACATATAACGACACAAATTGCCATAACTCGCCACGTGGCAAGTTTTTTGCATTAATCAGTTGACATTGGAAATAGTTGGCATTATAAATTTTACGCGAAAATATTAGAAAGGAGGGATGAATGATGTTAAAGCGGTTGGCTCTGGTGTTGTTGCTGATTGGAATAATAATAAATTGAACAAACCGGTGGAAAATTTTAGATGTAATTAACCCGCTATTTTTAAATTTTAAGGGGGATTTTTGTGACCACAAACAGCCAATTAGTCGTGTTTGGGTTGAGTAACCAACGTTATGCTTTACCAATTCACAACGTATCGGAAATTATTCGCAACATGGAAGTTACCAGACTTCCAAACGCGCAGCATTACTACACCGGTATCATTAACCTCAGGGGGGCTGTTGTGCCCGTAATCAACTTGCATTTACGCCTGGGGTTGGAAGAAGGACAACTGGGCAAAGATGCCCGTATTATCGTCACCGAAGCAAACGGCCACAAGATAGGCTTTACCGTTGAAAATGTTTATTCGGTAACCACTTATAACGAAAACGAGGTGGACAGGCCGGAAACAGTCACCGCGGAGGAACAGCATATCATAGGGATTGTGCACCATGAGAGCGGTATGATCCTGCTTTTGGACCTGGATAAAATCAATTAAAAACACCCCTGACGCTTGCAGGGCGGACAAATAATCTTATTTATATCATATATGCGTAAAGAGAGGGAGATACATTAATGAAACTGGGAAATTTAAAAATCGGCGCCCGTCTCGGAATCGGTTTTGGATTAATTATAGTTTTTATGGTTAGCTTGCTGGCCGTTGGTGTTTATGAATTAAAACAGATTAACGATAAGCTGGACCGGATCGTGAATAATAACAATGTCCAGGTTGAACTGGCCAACAAAATGATGGATTCCGTGCATGTGGTTAGCCGTGTCATCCGCAGTATAACTTTGCTGGATGATGCATCGGCCAAGCAAAATGAAAAGCAAAGGTTCGATCAGGCACGGGTTGAATATGACGAGGCCGAGGCCGAACTGGGAAAAATCATTAACGAGGCGGGCAAACCTCTTCTGGAAGCAGCCGGAGAGTTTAAAGAAAAATCAAGAACCGCCAACGACGGAATACTGACCATGGCCATGGCCGACAATACCGATAAAGAAGCAATAATTAATGAATTGCTGGTCAAAGCAGACCCCCAAATGCAACTATGGCGGGATTCTCTGCGCGAACTAATCCAATATGCCGAAGGACGCAACCAAATGCGTTATGAAGAGGCAATGCAAAGCTACGCCTTTGCGCGCACGTTCATGTTTGCCGTAAGCGGGTTTGCCGTATTTATGGGTATCATTATCGCCCTGTCTATTGCGCGCAGTGTCACCAAACCGGTGGCTGGTTTGGTGCAAGCGGCCAATACCGCCGCCTCGGGCGATTTAACCGTTGATATTCCGGTAAAAACAAAAGACGAGATAGGCTTGTTGGCCGCCGCTTTTAGCCAGATGGTCGCTCAAATGCGTGAAGTCGTGCGGGAAGTAATAGATAAAGCCAATACCGTGGCCGGCTCATCCCTGCAATTAAATTCCAGCGCCCAGGAAACCGCGGCCAGCGCCAATGAAACTTCGGCCACCATGACGGAAATTTCTACCACGGTTGAGCAAGTTAGCGCCAACATCCAGGAAGTTTCCGCGTTATCTGAATCAGCAACCGAACATGCTAATGAGGGCAACAAGGGCATTAACCGGGTTATTGAACAAATGCAGGCCATTGCCGGTGCGTCCGGAGCAGTTTCGGTTTCCATAGACGGTTTAAACAAAAAATCCCAGGAAATTAATCAAATAGTTGAATTAATCACCAGCATTGCCGACCAAACCAACCTGCTGGCCTTAAACGCCGCTATCGAGGCGGCCCGGGCCGGCGAGCAGGGCCGGGGATTTGCCGTAGTGGCGGAAGAGGTAAGGAAACTAGCCGAACAATCAGCCAACGCGGCCAAAGAGATTTATACCTTGATTAACGCTATTCAGCTTGAATCGCAAAAAGCCGTGGAAAGCATGGCGGAAGGCGGTAAAGAGGTTGAATCCGGCACCCGGGTAGTAGAGGAAGTTGGGACAAACTTTAAGGAGATCATTGGCTCGGTACAGGAGTTAACATCACAGATACAGGAAGTGGCGTCGGCTACGGAACAAATGTCCGCGGGCGTGCAAAATGTTGCCGCGACCACGGAGGAACAAACCGCAGCTATGGAGGAAGTCTCGGCCTCCTCTGAATCCTTAACCAGGCTGGCGGAGGAATTAAATGCCTTGGTAGGCAAGTTCAAGGTTTAATCATCACCGGGGCCGGGCTTTGAAAACAAAAGGGGCGGTGCCCGGTCCCGGGGGCCTAAAGGGAGGTGGAGATTGGTATGGGCAAAAGGTCAAAGAACAATTTCAACCCTGGGGAATTGAATGAAGAGCATACCACTGAATTACAAAGCATAAATGAACGGCTGCAGCAGGAAATTGCCGAACGCAAGCGGGCGCAGGAAGAACTGCGCAGGGAAAAGGAACGGCTGTTTGTTACCCTGTCCAGTATCGGAGACGGGGTCATAGCCGTGGATAACCGGGGACTGGTAACTCTGCTTAACCCGGTGGCCGAGTCGCTCACCGGGTGGGGCCAGGCTGAAGCTCTGGGCCGTCCGTTGGAAGAGGTATTTATAATCGAAAGCGAATACAGTGATCAGCCTGTCGAAAATCCCGTATCCAAGGTCTTTAGCGAAGGAAGGATCGTTGGTCTGGCCAACCACACGGCGTTAATCTCCCGGGACGGTGCAAAACGGTCCATTGCCGATAGCGCGGCGCCAATCATAGACGGCCGGGGAAACATTTTGGGCGTTGTCCTTGTTTTTAGGGATGTGACCGGGGAAAGAGAACAGGAAAAAGCGCTTCGCAGCGCCAAGCGTCAATTTAGTGACATCATTGAATTTCTTCCCGACGCTATCTGTGTGATTGACCGGGATAAAAAAGTGATCGCCTGGAACCGGGCCATGGAGAAATTGACGGGAGTTTCTAAAGAAGACATGCTCGGTAAAGGCGATTACGCCTATGCGGTACCGTTTTACGGGAAACCCAGGCCGATGTTAATTGATTTTATGGGCCTCGACGATAGCGAGTTGGAAAGCAAGATGCTCTATCCACAGGTCAAAAAAATAGGCGACGCGCTGTTTACGGAAATTTTTACTCCCAGCTTGTTTAAAGGCCGAGGGGCCTTATTATGGGCCATGGCCTCGCCGCTTTGGGACAGCAATGGCCGGATAGCGGGGGCCATAGAATCCATCCGTGATATTACCGAACAAAAACAAATCCAAAAGCAATTGCAATATCTTATGGTGCACGATCCCCTTACCGGGCTGTATAACCGTACCTTTTTCGAACAGCAGGTAGAGCGGATGGCGGGCAAATGCCATACCCCGGTGGGGATGATGGTATGCGACGTGGATGGGCTGAAACTGGTCAACGACACCCTGGGCAACAATGCGGGAGACGCGCTGCTGGTCGCGGCAGCCGGTGTAATCAAGAAAGCCCTGGGTAAAAGCGATCTGGCAGCCCGGATCGGAGGCGACGAATTTGCAGTACTGCTACCGGGGAGCGGCATTGACGCGGTTGAGGATGTCTGCAGGAAGATCAAAAATGCCGTGACCAGGTATAACCATGAAAAACCCGGGCTGCCCATGAGCCTGTCCATCGGATTTGCCGTAGGCGGCGACCCGATCGGAGATTTAAAATTACTTTATAAAGAAGCCGACAGCAACATGAACCGCGAAAAACTGCACCACGGGCAGAGTTCCCGTAGCGCCGTTGTGCAGACCCTGATGAAGGCGCTGGAAGCCAGGGATTATATTACCGAAGGTCACGCGGACAGGCTGCAAGACATGGTGGCCGGTTTAGCGGCGGCTATCGGCCTGCCCCAGCGAAAGATAACCGACCTGCGCCTGCTGGCCAGGTTTCACGATATCGGCAAGGTTGGCATCCCCGATCGTATTTTGTTCAAGCAAGGTACGCTGACACCCGAAGAATATGTGGAAATGCAACGCCATTGTGAAATAGGCTATCGCATTGCCCAATCATCGCCGGACCTGGCCCCCATTGCCGATTGTATTCTCAAGCATCATGAATGGTATAACGGCCGCGGTTATCCCCTGGGTCTTAAAGAGGGGGAAATACCGCTGGAGTGCCGCATACTGTCCATTGCGGACGCCTTTGACGCCATGACCAGTGACCGGCCCTACCGCCGGGCGATGACCTGTGCGGAAGCTCTGGCAGAGCTTGAAAGGTGCGCCGGAACTCAGTTTGACCGGTATTTGGTGGACAAGTTCATCAGTTTATAAACACGTGGCAGGCTAGGTTTGTTTAAGACCACAATGCTTATAAAAATTTACCCAATCATAGTTATTACATAAGAGAGCTGAATAGTAAACATGCTGCGGTTGCATGAATTGATTGCACATAACGAGGATTGGCTTATCGAGCGGATTATCGGATATGCAAAAGAATATGATTACGTGAAATATTCATCGGCCTTGAAGAAAGCCTGGCGCATATCCATTGCCGGCATGTCCGATACCATCCTTAAGGCTTTGGAGAATTACGACCGGCCTCCCGCCCTGGGCCCGGACATAAACCATAAAAATGAACCCATGGCCGGGTTTGCCGTCCTGGAAGCCCGGAAACATCGTGCCCGCGGGGTTGGCCCGGGTATGTTCCTGGGCGGCTTGAAATGCTGCCGGCAGGGTTATATCGACTTGGTGCGGCAGGCCGGGTTTGCTCGCGATGACGAGGAACGCTGCCGGCTTTTTGTAAATCGGGTTTTTGATCGCGTGGAAATTGCTTTTTGTGCGGAGTGGAACGATACGGTCCAAAATAAACTGGTTGATATCACTGAATTCAGGCGGGTAGAGGAAGAACGCAATCAATCCGAACAGGCTGCCCAACTGGCTTACCAGGAACTTAACCAGATATTCACCACCGCGGGTGATGGTATGCGGGTGATTAACAGTGATTTCAACGTGGTGCGCGTAAATGACGCCTTTGCTGCTTTAACAGGAGTGAGCAAAGAGGTATCCATCGGTAAAAAATGTTACGATTTGTTTTACGGCAACAACTGTAATACTCAGGATTGCTCATTGTTCCGGATCACCGGCGGCGAGGAACGTGTTGAATGTGATGTTTTAAAGGAAGGTAATGGCGGTATTAAAATACCCTGTATTTTAACGGCAACCCCCCTTAGATCACCCGGCGGCGAATTAATCGGTATCGTTGAAAATTTTAAGGATATTACCGAACGTAAGCTGGTTGAAGAGGCGCTCAAGAAAAGTGAAGAACGTTTTCGGCTGCTGGCTGAAAACGCCCGCGATATTATTTACCGCGCGCGGATTTATCCGGCGCCGGAATTGGAATACGTGAGCCCGGCTGTCGGCTATATAACGGGATACGAGCCCGAGGAATTTTACGCGGACCCTTTTCTGATTACAAAAATATTGCACCCGGACGACCACGGCATCTGGAAAAAGGCTGCGGACGGGAGCTATGATTATGCAAAACCGATTACCGTGCGCTGGTTGCCAAAGGACGGGAGGGATATTTGGATGGAGCACCGCAACGTACCTATTTATGATGGCCAAAACAGGCTCGTGGCACTGGAGGGTATTGCCCGGGACGTTACCGATCGTATGCTCATGGAAGAACAATTGCGGTATCTTAGTTTTCACGATGTTCTAACCGGGCTCTACAACCGGACTTATTTTGAGCAAGAAATGCAGCGTCTGGAAGACGGGCGCCACTATCCGGTGGGAATAATCATATGTGATGTGAATGATCTCAAGCTGGTTAACGACAGCCTGGGACACTATGCCGGCGATCAAACGCTAAAAGCAGCCGCGAATGTACTTAAGCAGTCCCTTCGGGAAAGCGACGTGGTTGCCCGTATCGGCGGAGATGAATTTGCCGTGCTGTTGCCGGGCAGTGATTTAAACATAGTGGCAAAGGCGTGCCGTAGAATTGCCGACGCTAAAACAAATCATCACCCCGCCGGTCCGGGATTTAAACTGAGCATGTCAGTTGGTTTCGCTGTAAGCAATGAACAGACGGCAAGTTTAACTGATGTCTTCAGAGAGGCCGACAACCATATGTATCGGGAAAAGATGCTACGCAAGAAAAAGCGGCGGCTCCGGCGCTGATTCATTTGAAACGCGGACACCCGGTCGCCGTTGATGGGGAGGAATCAACCCCATGCTTTTTGCCGGATCAGCAACCAATATGCCGGCAAACAAAAACACCGCAGACAAAGCAAACTTTACTGCACACGCCGGCTTATTTTTCCCTTACCTATACCGAATTATTTTATACTCAAGGTATATTTAAAGCTTTCATCAAGCTGCATAATACCCCGGTAAACAAATAGGGGTTCAATTTAATGATGCTTAATAAAGGGATATTTGCAAAATTAAGGGGTGTTTGGATTGTGTTACGAGGGGCTTTCAAAGGAGCAGTTGATTAAAAAACTGCTTGCGAAGGACCAGTTGATTAAAAAATTACAAAATAGCTTTACTCAACAAAAAAATGAAAGAAAAGCAGTCAATAAAGTATTAAGCAGGTACCAGCTTATGTACAAACAAATTCGCGATCTTGTCCTGTTTGTAAGTCTGGACGGCAGGATAATTGAAGCCAACGACGCCGCTCTAAAAGCATACGGCTATACCCGGGGGGAATTGCTCAAAAAAACCGTTTATGATTTACGCCACACCGAACCGGTGCAATTAATAAGACAACAAATGGCGCAGGCTGAAAAACAAGGTATTACTTTTGAAACAATGCACTATAGAAAAGACGGCAGTGCTTTTCCGGTGGAAGTGAGCTCAAAAAACGCGGATCTTGACGGAGAGCGGGTGCTGCTCAGTATTATCCGGGATATCTCCGAGCGCAAGCGCATAGAGGCGGTGCTGCAAAAGTCTGAAAAAGAAAAATCACTGATATTAGATGGCATTGCCGAGATCGTATTATACTGTGACCTGGGAATGAGAATATTATGGGCCAACAGGGCTGCATCCAAATTTACCGGTTTAACCCGAAAGCAATTAAATGGCCGGCATTGCCATGAGGTCTTTTTTAGCAGCAGTAATGTATGCCCGGATTGCCTTTTTAAAAACGCCGTTTCAGGCGCTCAACTCGTTGACGGCGAAATAAAAAAAATCAGGGGCAGAACCATTTTTGTGCGTGGTTATCCGGTTTTAGACCAGCATGAAACGGCGATGGGGCTTGTTTTCATTGCCCGTGACATTACTGAACGTAAAAAGGCTGAGGCCGAGCTGGCCGAAGTCAGGGCCAGGGCCAACCGGGCCGAGAGGTTGGCCTCCCTGGGAACTTTGGCCGCCGGGGTAGCTCATGAAATCAACCAGCCATTGAATTCATTAAAAATTATCGCTGATTCATTGCTTTACTGGTATTCGGTGCATAGGGTTCTGAATGTGGACGAGGTGGTTGAGGAACTTAATAAAATCTCCCGCCAGGCCGAGCGTATAGGAAGTATCATCAACCGCATGCGTCTCTTTGTGAAAAGCGAACATAAAACGCAACTGAGTCACTGCAACTTGAACGACGCGGTGGAAAGCGCGTTGAATATGATTGGATATCAGTTCTCCGCCCACGGGATTAACGTCGAAAAATCTTTATCACGCCGGATGCCGTTTATTTTAGCCGACCAGCAAAAACTGGAGGAAGTTGTAATCAACTTGACGCTAAATGCCATGCAGGCGCTGAATACCACCGGAAAACCTGATAAGCAAATATCGATCATTACCAATTTTGAAAACAACAACATCATTCTTGAAATCAGTGACAATGCCACAGGGGTGGATCAAGACATGGCACATAAAATATTTGAGCCTTTTTTTACCACCAAGGAAGCGGGATTAGGCATGGGGTTGGGGCTGTCAATTGTATATTCCATAGTCACCTCCTTTGAGGGACAAATCCATGTTCAAAAAAACCGTATCGGCGGCGCTACTTTCAGGGTTGAATTTCCCGCTCCAAACTTGACTGTTTAGTTATAATTTGCATCAGCGCAAAAAAAGATTATTTAATCATGCTTTTAGCCAATTTTGAACTCCGAAAGTTGAGGTATTAAGAAAGAATATCGCGGACAAATTGACGGAATAAAAGGATATTTATAGAATCAATGTGGGTCCGGATCGCGTTGCAAGTGAGGTTGGTCATAATTGGTTACAGATAACTTAAGGTAAATTGATTACAGCACATTTTTTTTTGCCTTAGTCGGGGGTTGTTTTTAATGGATATTCTTTTGGTTGAAGATGATATAGACAGCCGCATTACCCTGGCCAAATTTTTACGCAAGCTCGGCCACAACGTGGATGAGGCCGGTAACGGGTTTGACGCGCTGAGCTTATTTAATAATCGCAATTTCCATATGATTCTTACTGATATTAAAATGCCCTTAATGACGGGTATTAACCTGCTGAAAAATATTTCCACCGGGTATCCGGACCGGGATGTGGCCGTCGTTCTTTTTACCGGCCACGGCGACTTAAACTCAGCTATCGAGGCTTTAAGAGCGGGGGCTTACGATTATTTGCTCAAGCCGGTCAATATTAAAGAGCTGTCTGTTTTGGTGGAGCGGATCGCCGAACGCCAGCGACTCAAAAAAGAAAACCAGGTTTTAACTACCGAGTTCGCCGGTGAAATAAAAGCCTCCGGCAAAGAAACAAAAAGTGAGTTAATGCGCGTTAAAAAGGCCAATGCCGCTCAAACGGGTATTGGCGGCATCGGTATTTTTTCCGAAGTCATGAGGCGCGTTATTGAACAAGCTAAAAAATTTCACTTCGACCGGTCAATACCGGTTTTAATTCAGGGCGAAACAGGAGTCGGGAAAGAAGTTGTGGCCAAGTGCATTCATTACGGCGATGCTGTGATCACTTCTCCTTTCATAGCCCTTAATTGCGCGGCCATCCCCCCCCACCTGTTCGAGAGCGAACTGTTTGGTTATGAGGCCGGCGCATTTACCGGGGGGTTGCAGAAAGGGCAAAAGGGCAAGCTGGATCTGGCTTATGGGGGAACACTTTTGCTTGATGAAATTACCGAATTGCCCTTGGAACTGCAAGCCAAGCTATTGCGTGTGTTCCAGGAAAAAAAATACTACCGGGTAGGCGGGCTGAAAAAAATAAGTACCGATCTGCGGATCATCTATACAACCAATGCAAATATTGAAGAAAGTGTTGAACAGGGGCGCTTCAGACCGGATCTTTACTATCGCTTGAATATTGGCCGCATTGTAGTGCCCCCGCTGCGGGAAAGGCAAGAGGATATATTACCGCTGGCTGAGATGTTTCTAAGGAGGTTCACCCGCAATAGAAACAAAAAGTTTGTTCATATCAGCAACGAAGCAGCCAGGGCACTGCAATTCCATCACTGGCCCGGTAATGTCAGGGAACTGATGAATACTATCGAATATATTGTATTCATGTACGATGATGATAAGCTGAAGATAGAACATCTTGACAATGTGCCCCGGTTTCAAAACGCAGATTACGCCAAAGATGACCTTATTTCCCCGGTTACCCTGGATACCTGCCGCCTTCCTTCGGACAGGTTGGATTTGAACAAACTAAACGATAATATTATCAGCCGCGCGTTGAAAATGCATAATGGAAACATCACCAAAACAGCCTCGTACCTTGGCCTAACGAGACGGGTACTACAATACCGTTTAAATCGCATGGCAGAAGAGTGAATCTCTTTTTAATTATTCGCCATTTTCACCATCCGCGTCGTTTTCTTCGCCGCTGATTACCCTGGCCACCGCCACCACATGGTCACCCTCGCCCATCTTCATCAGCATCACGCCCTGGGTGGCCCGGCCAATTAGTGAAATCTCGCCGGCTTTCAGCCTGATCATAATTCCTTCGGCGCTGATCATCAATATTTCTTCATCCGGCCTGATTACTTGCAATGACACCACGTTACCGTTGCGCGGCGTGCACTTGATGTTGGTGACGCCGATGCCGCCCCGGGACTGGACCCTGTATCCATCCAGCCTGGAGCGCTTGCCGTAACCATTGCTGGTAACCACCAGCAAATCGCTGCCTTTCCGGGCGCTGTCCATGGAAACCACCTGGTCTCCCTTGCGCAGGGTAATGCCCTTGACCCCGCGGGTGGCCCGGCCGGTGACCCGGACGTCGTCTTCGGTGAATCTGATGGCCATGCCGTATTTGGTGCCAATAATAACATCGCCGCCGCTATCGGTAAGCAATACGTTAACCAGGGCGTCCCCTTTATCCAGGTTGAGGGCGATGATGCCGTCACGCCTTGATGAGTCATAGTCGCTCAGGGAAGTTTTTTTGATCACGCCGTTTTTGGTGCCCATCATTAAATAGTAGTCAGACTCATACTGACGGATGGGGATCACCGTGGTGATATACTCTTCTTTATCTATATACAACAAATTA
The DNA here is from genome assembly GCA_023439185.1 of Bacillota bacterium. GTDB lineage: Bacteria > Bacillota > Desulfotomaculia > Desulfotomaculales > Desulfallaceae > BRH-c8a. The sequence continues at coordinate 10,987 of JAEXOR010000056.1, forward strand.
ACAATGGCCGTACCCCTGGCCTGGCGGCCGGATTCGGGTATTTCGTGCCCTTTAAGCCTCAGCACCCGGCCCCGGTTGGTAAAGAACAGGAAGTAGTGGTGCGTGGTGGCTATGAACAGATGCCGGAGAAAATCATCCTCCTTCACGCCCATAGCGTTAATACCCCGGCCGCCCCGTCTCTGGCTGCGGTAAGTATCCACGGGCATGCGCTTAATATAGCCGTGGTTGGTCATGGTCACCACGATATCCTCTTCAGGAATTAAATCTTCATCCACGAAATCGACGGATTCATTGGATATGGCCGTCCTTCTGGGATCAGCAAACTTATTCTTAATCTCCAATATTTCCTGCCGGACAATTCCCAGCACCATTTTTTCATCGGCCAGCACAGACCGTAAATATTCAATCTTCTTGATCAATTCCTTGTATTCGGCTTCCAGTTTATCCCGCTCCAGGCCGGTCAGGCGGCGCAGTCGCATATCCAAAATGGCCTGGGCCTGGATATCCGTCAGGCTGAACCGGTCCATCAGACCATCCTTGGCCTGTTTATCAGTTTTGGAACCGCGAATAATTTTAATTACTTCGTCCAGGTTGGCCAAGGCGATGCGTAGGCCCTCGACTATATGAGCCCTTTCCTCCGCCTTGTTCAGATCGTACTGGGTACGCCTGGTAATGATCTCTTTCTGGTGCAGGATATAGTGCTGAAGCACTTCCCTGAGATTTAAAACCAGCGGTTGGTTATCCACCAGCGCCAGCATAATCACTCCAAAGGACTCCTGCATCTGGGTGTGTTTGTAGAGTTGGTTTAAAACCACCTTGGGCATGGCGTCCCGGCGCAATTCAATCACCACGCGCATGCCATGCCGGTCTGATTCGTCACGCAGGTCGGAAATACCTTCGATTTTTTTCTCTTTAACCAGCTCGGCGATCTTTTCCACCAGCCGGGCCTTATTCACCTGGTAGGGCAATTCCGATACAATAATAGCGCTTTTGCCGCCGTTCATCTCTTCAACTTCAGCCCTGGCCCGTACCTTTATGGAACCCCGGCCGGTCCGGTAGGCGGAGCGGATACCATCCCGACCCATGATAATGGCGCTAGTCGGGAAATCCGGCCCCTTGATCGCCGACATCAGTTCATCTATTTCGGTTTCGGGGTTGTCAATCAGCATTACCACCCCGTCGATTACTTCACCCAGGTTGTGGGGTGGGATATTAGTGGCCATGCCTACGGCGATGCCCGCCGATCCGTTCACCAACAGGTTGGGGATCCGGGACGGCAAAATAACCGGTTCCTTGCCGCTCTCATCGTAGTTGGGGATAAAGTCCACGGTTTCCTTTTCAATGTCGGCCAGCATCTCAACGGCAATTTTAGCCAGCCGGGCTTCCGTATAACGCATGGCCGCGGGAGCGTCTCCGTCCACCGAGCCGAAGTTGCCGTGCCCGTCCACCAGCGGATACCGGGAGGCGAAGTCCTGGGCCAGCCGGACCAGGGTATCGTAAATAGCCGAATCGCCATGGGGATGGTACTTGGCCATTACTTCACCCACGATATAAGCCGATTTGCGGTGCGGCTTCTCCGGGGCCACCCCCAGGGTATGCATGGCGTACAAAATACGCCTGTGCACAGGCTTTAAACCGTCCCTTACATCCGGCAAGGCCCGGCCCACGATCACGCTCATAGCGTAATCAAGGTAAGAATTCTTCATTTCTTCGTTAATATTGATGGGTACGATTTTTCCGGTCAGGGCAGACAATATACTTTCACCTCAAGGTTAAATTTGCGCCGCGTCGGTACACTTAAACATCCAGGTTTTTGACCAGACGGGCATTTTCCTGGATGAATTCACGGCGCGGTTCCACCTTATCACCCATAAGCATGGAGAATATCTGGTCCGCCTCCAGGGCGTTCTCTAATTTTACCTGCAGCACGGTCCGGGTATCAAAGTTCATGGTGGTCTCCCACAACTGCTCCGGATTCATTTCGCCAAGACCTTTATACCGCTGCAGCGATATCCCGTCCCGGCCGATCCTGCTCAATAACTGATCCAGTTCCCGGTCTGTGAAAACATAATTGTCGGTTTTGTTTTTGCGTACTTTGTATAACGGAGGCTGGGCGATATAAACGTAACCGTTTTTGACCAGCTCTTTCATATGGCGGTAAAAGAACGTCAGCAACAGAGTACGGATATGGGCGCCGTCCACATCGGCGTCGGTCATAATGATTACCTTGTGGTACCGGGCCTTGCCCAGGTTGAATTCTTCGCCGATGCCCGTCCCCAGGGCCGTAATCAGCGCCTTGATTTCCTCGCTGCTCAAAATTTTATCCAGGCGAGCCTTTTCCACGTTTAATATTTTACCCCTTAGGGGCAGTATGGCCTGGTAACGCCTGTCCCTCCCCTGCTTGGCCGAGCCGCCGGCGGAATCTCCTTCCACCAGGAAAAGCTCGCTGAGGGCGGGATCCCGTTCCGAGCAATCCGCCAGTTTACCCGGCAGGGTTGAGCTCTCCAGGACATTCTTGCGCCTGGTAAGTTCCCTGGCCTTACGCGCGGCTTCCCGGGCCCGGGAGGCGTTGACCGACTTCTCCAGAATCCGGCGTCCGATGGAGGGGTTTTCTTCCAAAAAAGTACTCAGTTTCTCAGACAGTACTGTGTCGACCACGCCGCGCACTTCGCTGTTGCCCAGTTTGGCTTTAGTTTGTCCTTCAAACTGCGGTTCCGGAACCTTAATGCTGATTACCGCAGTCAGACCCTCCCGGATGTCCTCGCCCATCAGTCCGGTAACGCCGTTTTTCAGAATATTGTACTTACGGCCGTAATCATTGACCACCCTGGTCAAAGCAGTTTTAAAACCCGTTTCGTGGGTGCCCCCGTCCACGGTGTGGATATTATTAACGTAGGAAAATAAATTCTCCACATAACTGTCGGTGTATTGCATAGCTATCTCGACCATGATTTGGTCTTTGATATCTTCAAAAAAAATCGGTTTATGCAGCGCATTCTTATTCCGGTTGATATGCTGCACAAAATCTTTAATCCCGCCATTATGCTGGTATTCCCTATGAAAATCCGTTCTTTCGTCATGATAGACAATCTTTACGCCCCGGGTCAAAAAAGACTGCTCCTGGATCCGCTGAACCAGCGTTTCCTGGCTGAATTCCAATTCCTCAAAGATTTCGTAATCCGGTTTAAAAGTTATTTTGACGCCCGTAGTCCTCGACTTGCCGGTTTTTTGCAGTTCGGTGACCGCCGTTCCCCGCTCATAGCGCTGCTGGTGCACGAAACCGTCCCGCCGGACTTCCACCGTCAGCCATTCGGAAAGGGCGTTCACCACCGACACACCGACGCCGTGTAAACCACCGCTGACCTTATAACCACCGCCGCCGAATTTGCCGCCGGCATGCAAAACGGTCAGCACCACTTGCACCGCGGGCAGCCCTTTCTGGGGCATGATTTCCACCGGAATGCCCCGGCCGTTATCCGACACCGTCACGGTATTATCGGCATGCACGGTGACCTCAATTTTATCGCAATACCCGGCTAAAGCTTCGTCAATACTGTTGTCAATGACCTCATAAACCAGGTGGTGCAAACCCCTGGCGCTGGTGCTGCCAATGTACATGCCCGGTCTGCGTCTGACCGCTTCCAGACCCTCAAGAACCTGGATCTCCTCGGCGCCATATCTTACTTCATTCTCCAACAACAAGGCTCCCCCGTTTCGTAACTGCTTCTAGTAGGACGCTAAAGCCCGTTTTTTCAAAGTGGTGCACGAGATGGGTGAATAGTATATTTCATTGCTGGTGATCACATATGTTTTTTCTTTGCCCGGTTCGGCGGTATTAACAATAAACCCTTCTTCCGCGGCGGTTTTTAAGAATTCCCGGGTAATAGCGGAAGCTCTGGACCGGATATCCAAGATAGCCACAACGTCTTTTTTCGGCACAATTACATCGCCGCCCAAGTGTAAAAACATTTTTATACCTCCTTTACCCTAAAACCGTCAACCAGGTATATTTTACCCTGTTGGCCGCTAAATTTTCCCCTGCCGGTGGCCGAGGTGATAAAAGTTTGTATTTGACCGCCTAACATATGTATCAAGTAATGCTGCCTGGACTCGTCCAACTCCATTAAAACATCGTCCAATAATAAAATAGGCTTCTCTCCCGTGTCATGATAAAATAGCTTCATTTGCGCGGTTTTCAAAGCCAAAACTACGGATCTTACCTGACCCTGGGAACCGAACTGCCGGATATCCCTGCCGTTTAAGTAAAAAACCAAATCATCCCTGTGCGGGCCAATCACGGTTTGTTTTCTATATACTTCTTCTTTTTCTCTGGCTTTTCCTTCAGTTGCAAAATCTTTCGTTATCTGTGCCGTATCTGCGGCATCGGATATTTTAATCGTGGAAAGATATCTCATACCCAGCTTTTCACCGGAGCCCGTGATTTCCGAGTAACACTCCTTTACCAGGGGAAAGAACCTTTTCAGCAGCTTAATTCGCATTGACAGTAACTGAGCCCCGTACAGGTAAAGTTGTTCGGTCCATACCGTCATATTTTCCGTGCCTGCATCGCCGCCGGCACGCAGTAGATTATTTCTTTGCGCCAGCACCCGGCGGTATTTATGCAGCGTATCCCGGTACACCGGTTCAATAACGCCCAGATCGTTGTCTAAAAAATCACGCCTCAATCCGGGAGCGCCTTTAATGATCTGTAAATCATCGGGTTTAAAAAGAACAATGCCGAAACAACCCGGCATTTCACGCCGCCCGTAATCGGCACCGTTGATAAGTATTTTTTTCTTTCCTGCACCGGTTATTTCAGCCTTAACTTCAACCGTACCGTCCACAAGAGTAAAAAAAGCTTGCACCAACGCGCGGTCTGTGTCCCATTTAATAATATCACGGTCAAGACTGCGAAATGTCCGACCAAATCCGGCGAAGTAAATAGATTCCAAAAAATTGGTTTTACCCCGGGCATTAGGACCGGTAATAAAGTTTAGTTCCTTGTGTGGTTGAATCTGCAGATCGGCATAATTCCGAAAATTAACCAGGCTGATTTTTTGTAAGTACAACCATGAGCCCTCCTACCGGATTAAAACACGGAAAGAGCCCATGTTTTCAACTGCCACCAGGTCTCCGTCTTTCAGTTTTCTGGAGCGGCGGTCCTCCGGTTCACCATTGACCCGCACCAGATGATCATTAATCATTTGTTTGCTTTGACCTCCGGTTGACGCCGCCCGGCACCATTTTAAAAATTGATCCAGTTTAATTTCACTGTCGACCCGGACGTCAATTATATTATCAGTGTTATCGGACAATCACTTCACACCTTTAAAAAGTACATAAAATATCAGGCTATAGCCGGCACCAGGATGGAAAAATAACTATCGCCGTCCACGGGTTTGAAAACCGCCGGGCTTTTAAAACCACTTAGCTTAATCAATATCTCCTCGGTATCTGCGGACCTTAAAAGATCGATAAAAAACCGGATGTTAAAACCAACATCCAAAGGTTCACCGGAAAAGTCCACCGTAATTTCTTCCCGGATGCGGCCCGCCTCGGAATTAAAATGCACAAGTAACTCTCCGGGTTGAAACTTGATATTAAAAACATTTCTTTTGGCATTTACCAGCAGTAAGGCCCTTTCAGCAGCATCAATCAAAAGGTTTACCGGCACCTTTACTTCACAAAGAAACTGGTTGGGAATAACAATGCGGTAATCGGGATATGCGCCGGCTATTAACCGGGACATCAGACATGTGTCACCCATTTCAAAAAAAGCTTTATTATCGGTTACGTATACCCTAAGCTCATCATCCGACGGTTCAAGAATCTTGTAAAGCTCGTTTAAAGCTTTTCCCGGCACGATAATGTTTATAACCCGGCCGGCCCGCTGCGCCGTTTTTTCCTCGCAGACCGCTAGTTTTCTTGTATCGGTGGCTACCATGGACAATAAGCCCTCTTCGGATAATTTGATATTTATACCGTTAAAAACCGGCCGGTGTTCATCATAAGCCACGGCGAACAAAACCCTTTTCAGCATGGTTTTAAAGATTTTTTGGTTGATCTTTAAAACCGGTTCCTCCGGTAAAGCGGGAAACCTGGGAAATTCTTCGGCCGGAAAACCATGTAAAACCATTTCCGAGCCGTCGTAAGCAAAAGAAGTATTATTGGTGGTAAGGTCGGTAATCACATTAATATTAACATCGGGAAGGCGGGCCAGCACGTTGGCTACGTATTTGCCCGGTAAAGCGGCTGCTCCTTCAACTACCGTTTCTGTCGGCATGGAACAGCGGATACCAAACTCAAGGTCGGTGGCGGTTAAAACCAATCTGTTTTCAAAGGCCTCAAAGAGCAGACAGGATAAAACCGGTAGTGGGTTACGCTGGGAAACAGCCCGGAGAGAAATTTGCGTTAGGGTGTTCAGGTCGTTCTTAGGGGCTGCAAAGTGCATATTCGTTCCTCCATGAATGTTAACAATATTTTTATTTATAAAATAAAGAAGAAGTTATAGTAGGGGGTGTGAATATGTGGAAAAGCGGTGCTGTAATAGGTCAGGCGCGCAAAAACCGCTGTATAAACCTGTGACTAAATTGGTTTAAAAAAACGGTTAATTGTTAACACTTAACCTTGTTGCAGTTCTTCTTTTATTTTATTTACCGCCTGTAAAATAGCTGGATCTTTTTCAATTTCCAAACCGATTTTTTCCTGGGCGTGCAGTACGGTAGTGTGGTCCCGGTCTCCAAATTCTTTGCCAATTACCGGTAAAGAGTTTTCCGTCAGCTCCCGGCACAGATACATGGCCACCTGGCGGGGAAAGGAAACGGAGCGGGTTCTTTTTTTTGATTTCATGTCTTCGTTTTTAACACCGAAGTATTCGGCTACTTTAACCTGGATCAAGGGAATGGTTATTTGCACCGGTTTTTTGGCCGGCAGTATATCTTTGAGCACTTCGGCGGCGGTTTGCTTGTCCATTTCCTTATAGATAAAGGAGCTGTACGCGGATACCCGGATTAAGGCTCCTTCCAACTCCCGGATGTTGGAATTGATCCGGTCGGCGATAAAATTAATCACCTCGTCGGAGACATGTAAGTTTTCCACCTGGGCTTTCTTTTGTAAAATGGCAATCCTGGTTTCATAATCCGGCGGCTGGATGTCCGTAATTAATCCCCATTCAAAACGGGAACGCAGCCGATCCTCAAGGGTCGGTATCTCTTTGGGCGGACGGTCGCTGGAGATGATGATTTGCTTGTTGGCTTCGTATAAAGTGTTGAAAGTGTGGAAAAATTCTTCCTGGGTCCTCTCCTTACCGGCCAGGAACTGGATATCGTCTATTAACAGGATATCCATACCCCGATACTTATTCTTAAAATCCACAGTTTTCTCTTCCCGGATGGCGTTGATTAAATCGTTGGTGAATTTTTCTGAAGTAACATAAGCCACATGGCTGTTAATAAGTTTTTCTCTGATCATGTGACCAATGGCGTGCATCAGGTGAGTTTTACCCAATCCCACGCCACCGTAGATAAACAGCGGGTTATACGCTTTAGCCGGTGATTCCGCTACTGCCAGGCAGGCGGCATGGGCAAACCGGTTGCTGTTGCCCACCACAAAATTATCAAATGTAAACCTCGGGTTCAGGGTACTGTCATTTAATTCGTCATCCCGGGCCGGTGATTTTTTTTGCTCATTTTCGGTATGCCGGTACTCATCGTGCAGAATAAACCGGACATCTGTTTCCAAGTGCATGATCTGGCTGATAATATCTTTAAACAAAGGTGCATAGTTGCTGTTTAGCCAATCCTTGGAAAAGTGGTCGGGCACACCGATGTAAAAAATATTGTTTTTAACGGCCACCGGTTGCATGGCTATAATCCAGGTTTCGTATGAATGGGTGTTAAGTGCGTTTTTTAATTGATTGACTGTTTTGTCCCATATAGCCATGATGTTGACAGTAGTCAATGATAGTGCCCCCTAAATTAACTAAAAATTTAAATAGTTACTTTCCATTACTGTAAAAAATATTTACACACAGTTTTATCCACAGCCTGTGTATAAATATTCTCTGCGGTGCTAAGCTAAATGATACCAAAATTTACTGATATGTTCAATAACTTGAACTTTACCGGATCTAAAAAAACACTGACCGGCGCGGCATAGCGGCAAAGAATACTTGACTGTTATAAAACCCATACTATATAATGGGTACGTACGTCTAGTATTTTCCAAATATATCATGGCAGCATTGTGACGCAATCAGGGGGTGCTTATGTGAAAAGGACTTTTCAGCCTAAAAAAAGCAAAAGAAAAAAAGTGCACGGGTTTTTAAAGAGAATGTCAACTAAAGCGGGACGCAATATTATTAAAAGCAGAAGGAATAAAGGAAGAAAGAGATTAAGTGCATGAGGCCGCTTCCCTGGAGTGGCCTTTTGTTAATTGTATTTTTCCGGCATGAAAAAACAGTACCTGATTAAAAAAAACAAGGAATACAGAAAAATATACCAGCTAGGGCCTTCTGTGGCCGACCGGTACCTGGTTGTTTTTTGTTTGAAAAACAATTTTACTTATTGGCGGTTGGGTTTTTCCATCGGTAAGAAAATTGGTAAGGCGTTTCAGAGAAATAAAATTAAAAGACGCCTGAAGGAAATATGCCGGGAAAACAGCCAGTGGTTTAAAAGCGGTCATGACTATATTTTCATCGCCCGCAAAGGAATTGAGAACCAACCTTTTTTGAAAATGAAGCAGAGTGTGGAAAATCTAACGTACAGAATAAATAAAAAATCAGCAAGGAAAATTAACGGATGAAGAGTTTGCTTATCGGGTTAATCCGGCTATACCAGGTCTTTTTATCTCCGCTTAAAGGACCTACTTGCAGGTTTTATCCAACTTGTTCCGATTACGCGGTTCAGGCGTTGAACAAGTACGGAGTATGTAAGGGGACGGTTAAGGCGATCATCAGAGTTATGAAATGTCACCCCTTTCACCCCGGCGGGTATGACCCGGTTTAGTGATTTTTTTCATTTTTTGCACTAGGCAGGAGGCGATGGTTTGGGAGAATTGTGGGGTGCGCTGGTAGGCGGTATGGCCAGCCTGATAAACTGGTTTTATAACCTGACGGTGTCTGTCGGCATACCTAACTATGGTATTGCCATAATTTTGTTGACGGTGTTGATTAAGCTTCTTTTATATCCGCTTACCCAGAAGCAAATGGTTTCAATGAGAAGAATGACCGAAATACAGCCCAAGGTTAAAGAGATTCAGAACAAGTATAAGAATAAAGACCCCAAAAAGATGCAGGAAAAAATTATGGAGGTCTACCGGGAGAACAACGTCAACCCGATGGCCGGATGTCTGCCCATTTTGGTTCAGATGCCGATTCTTATCGCTCTGTACAGGGCGTTATTTGATTTTGATTTTATCAACCACGCCCATGCCACGTTTCTGTGGGTTGCTGATTTAAGTAAGGTATATCCGATCTCGTTTACTAATCCGGAAAATTTGCTGCTGCCCCTTTTGGCGGCCGCGACAACATTTTTACAGACCAGGCTTACCACATCCACCACTGACCAGACACAACGCATGATGCTATATATGATGCCTTTGTTTATCGGCTGGATCTGTACAACCGTACCGGCTGGTTTGGCACTGTACTGGACGTCGTTTAACGTACTTGGATACGTACAGCAGTACTTTGTGAACAAACAGTTGGGACAGGCAAAGGAGGGTGCTCCTTCGAAGTGAACGGTGAATCTAATATCGTTGAATCGACCGGCAGAACAGTGGATGAGGCAATTGAGAGCGCCTTGAAGGATCTGAAACTGGACCGGACGGAGGCTGAGGTAGAAATACTGGAAGAGCCCACCAGGGGTTTATTCGGTATTTTGGGCGGCAAACCGGCCCGGGTGCGGGTGAAAGTCAGGGTCACTGCCGCAGGGCGGGCCAAGGAAATGCTGAACAATGTAATGCGGGCCATGAATTTGGAAGTAGATATTGAAACCATTGAAAAAAACGAACGGGTAATCATCAATATCAGCGGTCCGGATCTGGGCATATTAATCGGGCGCCGGGGAGAAACACTGGATGCCCTGCAATATCTGGTGAACCTGTCGGCTAATAAAAACGCGGAAAAAAGAAAAAGGATTATTATTGATATTGAGGGTTACCGCAAGCGGCGGGAAGATACCCTGATGAAGCTGGCCTTTAAACTGGCCGACAAGGCCAGGCAAAGAGGGCGCAACGTTGTGCTGGAACCGATGAACTCCATGGAGAGAAGAATTATTCACACCGCGTTGCAGGAAAGAGACGATATCTATACTTTTAGCGAAGGTGAGGAGCCTTACCGCAAAATCATCATCTCTCCCAAAAGGGGCTAAAAACAACAGGCCTTCAACAACCCGGCACGGATTTCCCGCCGCCGGGTTTGTTTGTTTATGGCTCCCTCGGAACGCCGGGATACCCGAGCCGGCCGCGCATCTTCTTTTTAGTGCCGGGTGTTGCAAGTTGCGTGTTGCAAGTTGTTGGTATAATATATAATTCCATAAACCACCTTAATTAAGGTAAGCATATCATACATATTGAAACCGGAGGTCGACAGATGTTCGACGATACCATTGCCGCCATTTCCACGCCTCTGGGGGAGGGTGGTATCGGCATAGTCAGGATCAGCGGTCCGAGGGCCGTGGCGATTGCGGAGGAAGTATTTGTTCCCGCTGCCGACAGACTTTGGCAAAGGCAAAAATACAAGCTGATCTACGGTCATATCGTTGATCAAACAACAGGAAAAACAATTGATGAAGTGCTGCTGGGCAATATGCCGGGACCGCACTCTTACACCAGGGAAGACGTGGTGGAAATAAACTGTCATGGCGGTCCGGTGCCGTTGCGCAAAACCCTGGAACTGGTTTTAATGGCCGGCGCCAGGTTGGCTGAACCCGGGGAATTCAGTAAACGGGCATTTTTAAACGGGCGACTGGATCTGGCCCGGGCAGAAGCCGTAATTGACATTATCCGGGCCACCACCGAGGATGCCCTGCAGTTGGCTGTAAGCCAGCTCTCCGGCCGTTTATCCCGGGAAATAGACGATATTTTAAATGAATTGCTGGCCATAGTTGTGCTGGTGGAAGCGGCTATTGATTTTCCCGAGGACGAGGTTGAGGATTACAGCCCGGCTAAAATTAAAGCACGACTGGAAAAAGTGACCGCCAGGGTGCGGGAATTGATTGATAGCGCCGAAACAGGCAAAGTATACCGGGAAGGAATTAAAACAGTAATTATAGGCAAACCCAACGTGGGAAAATCATCATTATTAAACGTACTGCTCAGGGAAAAAAGAGCTATCGTCACCGAAGTGCCGGGCACCACCAGGGATATCATCGAGGAAGTTCTTAATCTGGGGGGAGTGCCGGTGGTGCTGATAGATACCGCCGGGATCAGGGAAACCGGCGACGAGGTGGAAAAAATAGGCGTGGCCAGGACCCTGGAAAGCATTCATCAGGCCGGCCTGATATTATTGGTGGTGGACGCCGTTACAGGATTGGACGCCGGGGACGGGGAAATAATGGCTCTGGTCAAAAACAAGCTTGGGATCCTGGTGATCAATAAAATTGACCTGGACGATGGAGAAACAGTCCGGATTAAGGACGAATTGTCCCTTGCTTTACCGGACTGGCCGGTGGTGGAAATATCCGCCCTGTTGGAACAGGGGATTAAAGGGCTGGAGCAGACTGTGGTGGAACTGGTCACCGGGGGGCGGTCTTTGCCGCGGGAAGGCGCCATGGTAAGTAATATCCGGCATAAAAAGCAGTTGGTGACGGCAACGCGGCATCTAAAGGAAGCCCGGGAGGCAATTGAAGCCGGACATACCCCGGAACTGGTTGCTGTTGATATACGCGCCGCCTGGGAAGCGGTGGGCGAAATTAACGGCCGGGTGGTTACCGAAGATATAGTGGACAAGATCTTTGCTGATTTTTGCATCGGGAAATAATTGTATCAGAGAGTGTGCGGACTTTTTGAACATCACATTTAAGGTGAGGTTTTAAGATTGGAATATTTAGCCGGCAATTACGACGTCATTGTGGTGGGAGCGGGCCATGCCGGCTGTGAGGCGGGTCTTGCGGCGTCCAGGCTGGGGATGAAAACGCTGCTCCTTACTATTAGTATGGAAAATATAGCCATGATGCCCTGCAACCCGGCAATGGGAGGTCCCGCCAAGGGCCAGTTAATCCGGGAAATTGACGCTCTGGGCGGGGAAATCGGCGTCAACACGGACCGGTCGGCAATCCAGATGCGCATGCTGAACACTGCCAAAGGGCCGGCGGTCCAGGCGCTGCGAGCCCAGGCGGATAAAAATTTATATCATGTGCATATGAAGTGGACCCTGGAAAATCAGCCCTTACTGGATGTAAAGCAGGTAATGGCCGAGCGGATCATTGTGGAATCCGGTAAGGTAAAAGGTGTGGTGGGGCGCACCGGAGCTTTTTTCTCCGCTCCGGCGGTTATAATCACTACCGGCACTTTTTTACGGGGCCGGATTGTGATTGGCGATCTGGCTTACCCAGGCGGACCCAACGGGCAATTTCCATCGGTGACCCTGGCCGAAAGTTTACAGGAACTGGGTTTTAACCTGGGGCGGTTTAAAACCGGCACCCCGGCCAGGGTGGACCGGCGCAGCATTGATTTCAGCCGTACCCTCATCCAGCCCGGCAATGAAGAAACGCTGAACTTCTCTTTTATCTCCGATATCCGCTTTCGGGAGCAAATTCCCTGCTGGCTTACCTATTCCAATGAGCAAACCCACGCGGTAATCAGGGAGAATTTACACCGCTCCCCTTTATACAGCGGTTTTATCAAAGGCACCGGGCCCCGGTATTGCCCGTCCATCGAAGACAAGGTGGTCCGTTTCGCGGATAAACCGGCGCACCAGGTATTTATTGAGCCCGAGGGAAGCAAAACCAATGAAATGTATGTCCAGGGTATGTCTACCAGCCTGCCCGAAGACGTACAGTTAAAAATGCTCAGAACCCTGCCTGGACTGGAAAAGGTTGAAATAGTCCGTCCCGGATACGCCATTGAATATGATTATGTGATCCCGGGGCAGCTTGGTTTGGATTTACAGACCAAATCGGTGGCCGGGCTTTTCACCGCCGGTCAGATTAACGGCACCTCCGGTTATGAGGAGGCGGCGGCCCAGGGCCTCATGGCGGGCATTAACGCCGTCCGATATTTAAAAGGCGAAGCGCCTTTCATTATTTCCCGTTCCGAGGGTTACATCGGGGTATTGATTGATGATTTGGTGACCAAGGGAGTCACCGAGCCGTATCGCCTGCTGACCTCCCGGGCTGAATACCGGCTGCTATTAAGGCATGATAACGCGGATATGCGTTTAACAGAAAAAGGTTTTAGCCTGGGCCTGGTCACCCGGGAACGGTACCAAAGATTCGCGGACAAAAAAACAGCGGTACGGGAGGAAAGGAACCGTCTGGAAAGAACCAGCGTAGCGGTGTCGCAGGAATTAAAAAGAATCCTGGAGCAAAAAGGTTCTTCTCCGGTGCAGGACCGGGTTTCGCTGTACACTCTGCTTAAAAGGCCGGAAATTGAATACCGCGACCTGCTTGTCTTACCGCTGGAACACCCGCCGGTGGAAGACGAAGTGGCCGAAGAAGTGGAAATTGAAATTAAGTATGAAGGATATATTAAAAAGCAGGACGTCCAGGTTAAGAAGTTTGAACGGATGGAGGGCATTAAGCTGGCGCCCGATCTCGATTACCGGCAGGTGCGGGGCCTGGCGGCGGAAGCGGTGCAAAAACTGAATCAGGTTAAACCGCTATCCATTGGGCAGGCCTCACGCATATCGGGGGTGAACCCCGCGGACATTTCGGTGTTGATGATCTACCTGGAACAGGAAAAAAGAAAATACAGAGAAGAAATAAATGGAAAATAAGTTTAGAGAAACACTGCAAAACTTATTGGCCGGCTCGGGTATAAACTGGGACAGGCATATTCTTCAGCAGTGCGGCCGGTACTATGCCTTACTGGTTGAGGAAAACACAAAATACAACCTGACCACCATTACCTTACCGGAGGAAGCGGCGGAAAAACATTTTTTGGACTCCCTTATGTTGCTGCCCGAGCTGGATGAATGTAAGGCATCCAGTGTGATTGACGTGGGCAGCGGCGCGGGTTTTCCCGGTTTGCCCATTAAAATATTCAGACCGGCACTACATATGACGCTGCTGGATTCAGCGGGCAAAAAAACAGCCTTCATGGATAAAATTATTTATGAGCTGGGCTTAGGTGATGCACGGACCGTTAACGCCCGGGCCGAGGAGCATGCCGTCGCCCAACGGGAGAGTTATGACGCGGCATTGAGCAGGGCGGTGGCGGAACTCAGAGTGCTGGCGGAACTGACCCTGCCGCTGGTCAAGGTGGGCGGTAAGGTGATATTATCCAAGGGCCCGGGAGCGCGGGAAGAGATCAAGGCTGCGGCCAACGCGCTAAAGATATTGGGCGGCAAGGTGGAAACGGTAAGGGAACTCACCTTACCTGCCGGCGGCTACAGGACGGTGGTAAAAATAGAGAAAATATCCGCAACCCCCGCCAAGTATCCGCGCCGCCCGGGAATGCCAGGGAAGAAACCCCTTTAAAATACGCGGGAGCCATGAGCAGGTCGGGACAGGTTAACCACGCTCTGAGTGGAATCAATGCAGGAAGATGAATGGTAAATGTTGAATAAGCATGTAAAATGGCAGCCGAGGGGTGCATGATGTGGGGAAAATTATATCTGTCGCCAATCAAAAGGGAGGGGTGGGTAAAACCACAACGGCGGTTAATCTGTCCGCCTGGCTCTCCATACTTGGCTGCCGGGTGTTGCTGGTGGATATTGATCCCCAGGGCAACGCCACCAGTGGATTGGGCATTAATAAAGACGAATTAGCCGGTTGTATATATGATTTGCTGCTTGGTGAATCGGAAACAAGTAAAGTTAAGATTGTCAATTTGATGGAAAAAATGGACCTTATCCCAGCGTCAATTGAATTGGCCGGCGCGGAAATTGAAATGGTAGGACTGGAAAACAGGGAGCGTTTGCTGGAGCAGGTACTAAAGCCAGAAAAAGAGCTTTACGACTACATAATTATCGACTGCCCCCCCTCACTGGGTCTCTTAACCATCAACGCAATGACGGCATCGGATTCGGTAATTGTGCCTTTACAGTGCGAATTCTACGCCCTGGAGGGATTGGGGCAACTGATCAATACCATTAAACTGGTTAAGCAAAACCTCCATAGGGAGCTTGAACTGGAAGGAGTGGTATTGACGATGTTTGACGGGCGAACCAACCTTTCCATTCAAGTTGTGGACGAAGTAAAGAAATATTTCCGGGACAAGGTTTACCGGAGCATTATTCCCCGCAACGTAAGACTCAGCGAGGCACCAAGCCACGGGAAACCGGTCATGATATACGACAAGCGGTCCCGTGGAGCGGAATTGTACCATGAATTGGCGCGCGAGGTGATGGGTATTGAATAAAAAGCGAGGATTGGGCAGGGGGTTGTCATCTTTAATCCCCAATGCGGATAGTGGTGAGGAAACTACCAATGACGAGAAATTTCGCGACCTGCCGTTGTCCATAATTGTCCCCAACCCTAATCAGCCCAGACAAAAGATGGACGAAAAGAGTCTGGAGGAGCTTGTGGAATCCATCAAAACCCACGGGTTGATCCAGCCGATTGTGGTGCGACCGGCTAAAAAAACAGGCTATGAGATCATTGCCGGTGAAAGACGCTGGATGGCCTGCAAAAAGCTGGACATGGAGCATGTTCCCGCGATCATTAAAAATTACAACGATCTGGAGGCTTCCGCGGCGGCGCTGATTGAGAACATTCAGCGGGAGGATCTTAACCCGGTGGACGAAGCCGGCGCATACAAAAAGTTAATGGAAAACCATGGCTTAACCCAGGAAGAATTGTCGCACCGCCTGGGCAAGAGCAGGTCTTTCATAGCTAACATGATCAGGTTGTTGGCCCTGCCGGAGGAGATTAAATCATTACTTGCCGAAGGCGGGTTGACCGCCGGACATGCCAGGGCATTGTTGTCATTGCCCGGCTCGGAATGGCAGAAGAAATTTGCCGCCCGGATCATGGACGGGAAAATGAGCGTGCGGGAGACGGAACATCTGGTTCGTAAGTTCCTTGAGGAACGTTCAGGCAAAGGGAAAGAAAAAAAAGTTGCCGACCAGGAGCAGAAGGTCTGGGAAAAAAGGTTGGCCGGACGGTTGGGCAGGCCGGTCAAGATCAGGAAAAAATCGGACGGCAGCGGTACCCTGGTGCTAAGGTACAAAAACGCAAATGATCTTAATTTGCTGTTGAACAAACTGACCCTGGAATAATGTTTCACGTGAAACAAAAATAATCATCCTGACGGAGTACTGCGGCATATGACAGGCACCATTGTAAATGCGGCGGCCATAGGCGCCGGCACCGCGATCGGCATGCTTTTGAGAAAAGGTATTCCGGAAAATATAAAAACAACCGTTATGCAAGGCATCGGACTGGCTGTCTTGCTTGTGGGTGGTCAGATGGCCCTGCAGGGTACGCACATTTTGGTGGTCATTGTCAGCATGACCCTGGGTGGCATCTGCGGGGAGTTGCTGAAGATCGAATCCAGGCTGGAACAGCTCGGTTTATTAATAGAAAGGAGGATTGGCGGCAACGGAGGTAATGTAGCCCACGCCTTTGTTACTTCCAGTTTGTTATTTTGTGTCGGCGCCATGGCTGTGGTAGGATCGATTGAGGACGGTCTGACCGGCAATGCCGGCACATTATATGCCAAATCAATGCTGGACGGAGTTACATCAATTTTCTTTGCTTCAACAATGGGTATCGGGGTGATTTTTTCAGCCCTTTCCGTCTTGCTGTATCAAGGTACCATCACTTTGTTGGCGACTTCGATTAAGGATATTTTAAATTCTTTTGTGATTTGTCAACTGACGTCGACCGGAGGCCTGCTGATAATTGGGGTGGCAGTCAATATACTGGGCATAAAAAAAATAAGTGTGGGTAACCTGCTTCCTTCTATATTGATTGTAATCATCCTGGCTTATTACGTGGATAAGTATTCAGTATTGATATAGTTGCGGGCAAACATATGCTTCTATACCATTAGCCGGTGTTGTGCAAGGAAGAATTCGTCACCCGGCTTCTTTGATTTTGAGAGTAAAGAAGTCCGCTGATGTTAGAAGCCAAAATTTAGTAATAAATTCTGCTGATTAAATTCATGTGCACAGCCCTTTTTTGTTAAAATATTACCGGCAATTATTTACGGTAAAAAGAGGTGACCGGGCGATGCAAAAATACAAGGATCGCCGCGCAGCCGGGGAAAAACTGGCGGAAGAGTTGCTAAAGCTTAACATTGATAACGCCCTGGTGCTCGGCATCCCCCGCGGAGGGATCGTGGTGGCCGCCGGGGTGGCAAAAAAACTGAAGTTTCCTCTGGATATAATTATTCCGCGCAAGGTGGGCGCCCCCTTTAATCCGGAAATCGCCGTGGGGGCGGTGACCCAGGACGGCACGGTTTTTTTGAACCGCCTGGTTATGGATGTTTACAAAATCAGCCGGGGTGAAATTGACGGGCTGGTAGATGAACAGGTGGAAGAAATCAAAAGACGGATGGTTAAATACCGTGGCCGGGACGATTACCGCTACGACAAGGGTAAAACAATTATCCTGGTTGATGACGGTATAGCCACCGGGTTTACCGTCAAAGCCGCCATTGCTTCGATAAAAAACATATTCGCGCCGGTAAAAATCATTCTGGCTGTGCCGGTTGCTCCGCCCGATGTGGTTAGTGCGCTTGCCGATGAAGTGGACGAGCTGGTCTGCCCGCTGACACCGGATAATTTTTACGCCGTTGGACAGTTCTATGAGCAATTTGAACAGACCGGCGACGAAGAGGTCCGGGAACTGCTGGCCGGAAATCCCAACCCCTTGGATGCGGTCTGAATAAAGCAGGGAAATGATCGAGCGAGGTTATTTTGTTTTGGGCGACCGCGAGGGTCGCCCCTGCGGGTTCGCATTGGATAAATCAAAGCCGGCGCCTATATGTTCGGCGTCTCTGCTTAACAACTGAGCACCTTTTGTTTTCCATATTCAGTCGCAGTTTTGCACAATCCCTGTACCAGCACCCGGGACATTGTCATCACCAGGTTGAGCCTGGTGTTTTGCAGCACCAGGTATTCCATGAACCCGCCAATGTTGACAATGCCGGTAATATAGATGTCGCCCACCGGAGGAAGCGATTTGTTCACACCCGCTCCGGGCCGCAGAGGCCCATCGCAGATATTGATATAACCGATATTTTCCGTGTTGCCCAGGCAGGCGTCAATCGCTATGATCAGCGGGTTGCGGTAGGTTTGCCTGATTGTTTCGATATAATCCTGCAGATTGGCTGCGTGTACCGGCTGCTCAAGGGTGCCGTAGATGCTGAAAAAATTCTGTCTTTCAAGGCTTAATAAGCTTCCCGCCAGGGGGCCGAAGCAATCCCCGGTGGATCTGTCCGTGCCGATGCACAAAAGCACCACTCCGTCGATATCCTTCCCGTAACTGTCGGTCAGCTTCTTCTGCAGCGCCTGATGTATTTTATCCGCCGCCAGCGGATCCTGCATGTGGACACGGTATTTTTGATTATCCTTAATTATCTTGTTGGCAATGGCCATAATACTTCACCTCTAAAAACAAACAATTAATATATTTATGTCCCGTCCGGCCGTTAAATATTCCAAGGTATTTAATTTAATAATCAACGAATATGATGATTATAAATACTATTTTAGAGGTTCTTATATGTCGGAAACCAATAGCGATATTTCCGTCTTTAAAATTGCGGCCATGTATATTGGGGCGGTTATCGGGGCCGGCTTTGCCTCGGGCCAGGAGATAATGCAGTTTTTCACCGTTTACGGGAACAAGGGTCTTTGGGGGGTGGGGGCGGCCACCATGCTGCTGGCCTACCTTGGAGGCGCCGTTTTGTTTCTGTCCGTAAAATACGGCACCGGTAATTATCTGCTGCTAATCAACAAGTTAACCTCGCCGTGGGTGGCCAAAATTTTTGATTTGTTAAGCATGGCTATGCTGCTGGCCGGTTTGAGCGTGATGTTGTCGGGCAGCGGGGCGGTCTTCAGCGAGTACCTTGGAATCGCTGCCTGGCCGGGGGTACTTTTTTTATTGCTTATTGTGGGTATTGTACTCGCCGGGGGAATGGCCGGAGTAATCAAGTTTAACTTTGTGCTGGTGCCGCTAAAGATCGCTGCTATTGTGATTATTTCCCTGCTGGTACTGGCATTTTGCGCCACCGGCGGCACACCGGCGGAGGAAACTTCTGTGCGGTCTTCCATTTCCACCGGAAATTGGTATATATCCGGAGTATTATACGTCTCCTATAATATGATTCTGGTGCTGGCGGTACTGAGTACCCTCGGCAGCAGGGTGACCGCCCGCCGGGCGGTGGCCGGCGGCGTCGCGGGCGGCGCCGGGCTGGGCATTGCCGCCGGGCTGCTGGTGCTGGCCCAGCTTAAGCTTTACCCGGCCATTGCTGCTTATAAGGTTCCGGTACTGTATATGGCCGGGGAAATCGGGGATTTGTTCAGGATTCCCGTGGCCGTGCTGATCTGGCTGGCCATACTGACCACAGCGGTGGCCAACGCTCACGGCCTGGCGGCCCGTTTCGCCCCACCGGGAACAGTTAAATACAAGCTTGCCGGCACGGGATGCGCCCTGCTGGCCCTGCCCCTGGCAAGGCTGGATTTTGACCGGCTGGTGGGCACGATATATCCGCTTTTCGGTTATGCCGGGCTGCTAATGGTTTTGATATTATTGGTCAATCCGTTTTGGCCGCTGATTAAAAGAACTAAATTATAGCGCCGGAAAGAAGGATTAATTACCCAAGCAATAGAAAAAATCGAACACAAGGGAGCGGTAGGCATGAATTGGTTGGACTGGACGCTGACAATAATTATTGCGCTTTCGGCATGGCGCGGCTTAAAGGCGGGTCTCATCGTCAGTGTGGCCAAATTGCTGGGACTGCTGCTGGGATTGGCTGCGGCCTTCACCGGATATAAAGATCTGGCGGTTTACCTGGACCACCAATGGCACTGGGGAGAAACCATCTCGGTTTTTATCCTGGAACGTTTCCCCCAAACCATCAGCGGAGCGCTGGACAGCATCACCCCGGGAAATTTAACCGTGCCCGGCGCCGGCGCTGAACAACTGCTGGACGGTATGGTAAGCGATTATGCCGCCATTGCCGCCCGGGAAATGGCGGGGTCGGTTCTGGAGCTCGTTTCCTTTATTATTCTGGCGCTGGCGGTTTATATACTGGTGAACATCATGATGCGCGTCATATCCGGCGCTGCAGCCCATTCCCTGCTTGGTCCCCTGGACAGGTTGGGGGGGCTGGTCCTGGGTTTGTTCAAGGGCGCCCTGGTAGTAATAATTGCCGCTGCCCTGCTGAATCCCGTATATCCGGCGGACGCTCCGGCTGTCGAAACGCAAAACGGTTTTTTGAGCCATGCCGTAACCGGGTCCGTTATTTTGCCTTACGCTCAGCCGGCGGTGGATTTTTTAAAGCTGCAGTTTCCCGGCTGGCCGCTATTGGTAAAACCGGCCCGCTTTATTTAGACGCCTGGTGAGAATACTATGTTTATTAGTATTCAGGAGTCAGAAGCCGGAATTCAGAATGACGCGTAAATGCGGCTCCTGAGCAATTCGGTGTGGAAAGGCGGTAATACATTGGCTGAGAAAAGCAGTGCCCTTGCCTATAACCGGAAAACGGTCTGGGAACATCTGACCGGGCAGGAAAAACAGGAAGCCATGAATTTGGCCGAGGATTACAAGGTCTTTTTGAACAGGGCCAAAACAGAAAGGGAATCCGCCGCCCTGGTGGCGGAACAGGCCAGGAGCCTGGGTTTTGTTCCCCTGGAAACCGTACAGGGTCACCTAAAGCCCGGGGACAAGATTTATCGCCTGGTGAAGGACAAGTCCGTGCTGCTGGCGGTGCTGGGTGAACGGCCCGTGACCGAAGGGTTTAATGCCATTGGCGCCCATATTGACAGTCCGCGTCTGGACCTGAAAGTACATCCTCTTTACGAGGACGAGGGGCTGGCCTTGTTAAAAACCCATTATTACGGCGGAATCAAAAAATACCACTGGCTGGCTTTGCCGCTGGCATTGCACGGGGTTGTCTATCGCGGCGACGGTTCGGGAGTGGAGATTCGGGTGGGCGACGAACCCGGGGACCCGGTATTTACCATTACCGATTTATTGCCCCACCTGTCCGGCAAGCAAATGGAAAAAAATATTAACGAGGCCTTTCCCGGTGAAATTTTAAGGGTCATCTGTGGCAGCCTGCCGGCTGGAGACGCGGATATCAAAAACCGGGTGAAAGAGAATATTTTGTTGCTGCTGCATGATAAATACGGTTTAACCGAAGCCGATCTGGTCACTGCCGAACTGGAGCTGGTGCCGGCCGTACCTCCCCGGGACGTGGGGTTTGATCGCTCCATGGTGGGCGCTTACGGTCAGGACGACCGGGTTTGCGCTTACGCCCAGTTGTCGGCCATGGCGGGCATTGTCAGCCCGCCTCGCCCCGCGGTGGCCATATTTGCGGACAAGGAGGAAATCGGCAGCGTGGGCAATACCGGTATGCAATCCAGCCTGTTTTTGGACTTTATCGCCGAACTGGTGGAAAGAAGCGCTGGGACCTATAACGGGCTGCTGCTGCGTCGGGCGTTAAGCGCCTCCTGCGGACTATCTGCGGACGTAAACCTGGCCCTGGACCCCGGGTTCCCGGACACGGTGGAAAAGGACAATACCGCCCGCCTGGGCTGTGGCGTCGTGTTAACCAAATACACCGGGGCCAGGGGCAAGAGCGGATCAAATGACGCCCACGCCGAGTTTTTATCCCGGGTGGTCAGAATCTTTGACAGCCGGAAGGTGATCTGGCAAACCGGGGAATTGGGCAAGGTGGATCAGGGCGGCGGCGGTACAATAGCTTATATGATGGCCGCCCACGGCCTGGACGTGGTGGATTGCGGCGTCGGGCTGCTGGGCATGCATTCACCCTTCGAGGTATGTCATAAAGCGGATCTGTATATGGCGGTGCGCGGGTACGCCGCTTTTCTGCTGGGGTAGGTAAGGAAAGGGGACATCCCTTTTGCTTAGGGGTCGAGACTATGGGGTCTGAGGAATGTCCCCGGTAAGCGGAATGGGGACACACCTCTTGCTTAAAGGTCGAGACTATGGGGTCGAGGAATGTCCCCAATTAGGTGGGCTGGGAATTTCCTCTGAAAGTGTAGAGTAGAGGGACGGGGGGCTGGGTATGCTGGTCAAATATTACGTGGGAGATATTGTGCAGATGCGCAAGCAGCACCCCTGCGGCACAGACGAATGGGAGGTCTTGCGCACGGGGGTCGATTTTCGCATCAAATGCACGGGCTGCGGCCGGGTGGTTATGCTGCCCCGGCCCAAGTTTGAAAAGAGCGTCAAAAAAATTATCAGTTCCGCCGGCCCGGAAGCCGAAGGGCAAACTTAAACTAACTGAAATTGCGCTCCAAGAATAATTTTAACATTTCCTCATAACTTCCTTAACATGAAAACGTCCAGATAATGAAATCCTTGAACATCGGTTCCATAAACCGGTACCGGGCCCTGGTCACTCTCTCAATAATGCCTTTCTCCTCAAGTTTATTGATTGACCTGGTGACGGCGTTCGATTGAGGTTTGCCTTTGTATGGCGGTTGATCGGTAGCAAGCTTACAGAGCACATCCCGCATCTGAGCGGAGCGGCCGATTTCGGTCAGGATCTCGGTAAACGCCGGCTTGAGAATGGTCTGCGCCTGATCGTAAGCGTGCTGCAAGACGGGCAGTGTCAGGGCATTATGCCCTCCCAGGGCAGCAAGCTGGTACGCCTCGTTACATAACAGCATTGTATCGTACGGGTGGCCGCCCGTAAGCTCCAGGAGTTCCCTCACCACGCTGGTATCCGCCTCCACCTGGCGACCGGCGAATTTGCTTTTGATATAGGGAAGCCACGAATCCTGCGGAACAGGCGGCACCGGCAGAGGGACGGCGAAACGGTAGAAAGCCTCCCGCTGGGAAGAAAACAGCGTTTTCATCATGCTTTCTTTAGACCCTAAGAACAAATAGCTGACCCGATCCTGATGCTGAAAGGCGGCGCGCATGCGTTTGAAGATGTTTTCGCCGGCAACGATGGACATATCCTGAAACTCATCGAAAAGGACAATGACTCGCTTATTGTCCTTTTCCGCCAGCTTTTGCGGGAACTCCAAGGCCTGGTCGAGCAGCTCGTCAGGGCTTGCCTTCTTGCTGACGAAAAGACGGACTTCCATTTCCAAGTCCTGCAGTTTCAGGCTCACTGGGACCGGGCCAAATTGACGCAACCTCTCCCGGACTGCCGCCAGCGTTTTTGGCAGACCTGTACGGTTGGCCAAACACTCCTCCATAATTCTTTCCGCCAGATGTTCCTTATCCCGGATAGAAAAACAGTCGACCGAAAGAGTATAATACTCTTTGTCTTTCAGGCGCCGTAACGCCTCTTCCGCCAGAGAAGTCTTGCCGATCCGGCGCGGACCGGCCAGCATGACGCTATTCCCTTCTTCCAGTCTGGCAACAAGCGCGTCAATAAAAGGCAGTCTTCCAACCAGATCTTCTTCCGGTACCGGATATCCGAGCGGAAACAACTTGTCACTCAAGGCTTCTCAACTCCATAATACGTGTTTGGTGTTATTATAACACCTTGAGCGTATTATGACACTACATGAATTGTAGTATTGCTTTATTAATAAAACCCGGCGATTAAGCCAGCCTTGAAATAGTCTATAATTGGGTTAAGAAAGCGGGGTGTTTGCTCTGAAAATATTATTTGTAGAGGACGATAAGGTGATTGCGTCGGGGCTTGAGTACTCTCTGGTGCAAGAGGGATATACCGTTTTACATTGTACAAACGTTGCAGATGCAAAAAAAACCATAAATGAAAATCAATTTGATCTGGCCATCCTTGATTTGTCGCTTCCCGACGGAAATGGTTACGATATTTGCAAAATAGTTAAGGCGCAAGGAGATATGCCGGTGATCTTTCTGACTGCCATAGATGATGAGGCTAATGTGGTTATGGGTCTTGATATGGGCGCGGACGACTATATAGCAAAGCCCTTTCGTTTACGGGAGCTGCTCTCTCGCATTAAGAGTGTGCTGCGCAGGTATGACAAGTCGGAAGGCCCCAAGACATTGCTTGAGTTTGGCGACATCAGAATCAACACGGCACAGGCCAAGGTGTATAAAAGAGAGCGGGAGATCTCATTAACCTCGCTCGAATACCGGCTGCTTCTGATCTTTGCCAACAACGTGGGACAAGTTCTAAGCCGCGGCCGGCTTTTAGACGGCATATGGGATTTTGCGGGAGAGTTCGTAAATGATAATACCTTAACGGTGTATATTAAGCGTTTGCGGGAGAAAATCGGGGATGACAGCCAAAACCCGACCATCATTAAGACAGTGCGCGGGATGGGATATAAGGTGGGCGACTGACATGCTGCGAAACAAAGAAATAAAAATATATGTCACCTTTTTGGCTGCAGTGGCGCTCATGGGAACGATGGCCTGCTTTTTCTTCAATGCCATGGCCGGAATAGCGGCAGGCCTGGCTCTGCTTGCAGTGCTGGCTGTTTCCTGGTTTTTTACCCGGTGGAGATATAAGCAATTAGACGAATTGTCCGGGTATCTCAAGCGGATTGCCGGCGGCGAATATTCCCTTGATATCAGAGATAATGCTGAAGGCGAGCTGAGCATACTCAAAAGCGAAATATACAAGGTAACGGTAACCCTATCTGAGCAAGCCGAGCTATTAAAGAAAGACAAACTTTTTCTGGCCGATACAATTTCGGATATTTCACACCAGCTAAAAACGCCGTTGACCTCAATGTTCGTGATGACAGACCTGTTATGCAATGAAAACCTGCCGCGGGACAAGCGCGTGGAATTCACCCAAAATATCCGCTCACAGCTTGAAAGACTGCAATGGCTTGTTGCGTCACTGCTCAAGCTGTCTAAGGTCGATGCGGGCGCGGTTGAGTTTAAAAAAGAGATTGTAAAGGTAAAAGAGCTGATTGGCAAGGCTACCGAACATCTGTTGATTCCGATGGAAATTAAGGAGCAAACCTTTGCAATCAACGGTGATGATAATGCTCAGTTTATAGGCGATTTTAACTGGTCATCAGAGGCTGTTGCAAACATAGTCAAAAATTGTATCGAGCATACGCCTGGCGGCGGAAAAATCGGTATTAACTTTAAAACAACCCCTGTTTATACCGTGATCAACATATTTGATAACGGCGAGGGCATCCACAAGGATGATTTGCCGCATATATTTGATCGGTTTTACAAAGGACAAAATGCCGGTAATGATAGTATCGGCATCGGGCTTGCCATGGCCAAAAGCATTTGGCAAAACCAGGGCGGCAGCATTGAGGCTGCCAGCCAAAAGGGTCAAGGCACGCAATTCACAATCAAGCTATATAAAATGATTGTGTGACAAAAGTGTCACCCAATAGTCACCGTAAAGTCATGTTGGGCAGATATATTTTAGCCATGGACTGAAAGAGGAGTGAGCAGCAATGGAAATATTAAGGGTGGAAAATCTGTCCAAGGTCTATGGCAAGGGAGAAACTGCCGTCAAGGCACTGGATAATGTATCGTTATCTGTCAATAAAGGTGAATTTGTCGCCATTATTGGGCCGTCTGGTTCGGGGAAATCAACACTTTTACATATCCTGGGCGGTGTGGACACGCCGACAAGTGGTAAGGTTTTTGTTGAACAAAATGATATTTACGCGCTGGACGAAACAAAGCTGGCCATCTTTAGACGGAGGCAAATCGGCCTAATTTATCAATTTTATAACCTGATCCCGGTTCTGAATGTGCGGGAGAATATTATTCTGCCGCTATTGCTGGATGGACGTGATGTTGATAAGGGGCAGCTTGATGAAGTAATCAGCACCCTTGGTTTAACTGATAGATTAAGCCATTTGCCGAACCAGCTTTCCGGCGGTCAACAGCAGCGTGTGTCTATCGGTAGGGCGCTGATTAATAATCCGGCACTGGTGCTGGCGGATGAGCCCACCGGGAACCTGGACAGCAAAAATAGTGCGGAAATAATAGAGCTGTTAAAGCTGTCCAACAAAAAATATCATCAGACATTAATCGTAATCACCCATGATGAGCGCATTGCTGTGCAGGCTGACCGGATAATTGCCATTGAAGACGGGCGCATCGGTAAAGATGAGGTGATGCGCAGATGAATATTATCAATGCTTTAACGCTTCGTCATCTGAAGCTGAACAAAAAACGCACGATTGTGACCATCATCGGTGTCATTATTTCGGTTGCCATGATTACGGCGGTCGCCACCTTTGTGACATCTTTTTTGAGTATGATGCAGCGAGTTGTGATAGGGGACACGGGCAATTGGCATGTGCTGTATAAGGATGTGGCCATCCAAAAGGCGGATGCGGTAATAAGCGATAAAAACACAGCCACGGCGGCACTGGGCAAGGATATCGGGTATGCGCTGCTTGACGGATCGAAAAACGAGGATAAGCCTTATCTTTTTATCAAAGCATTTAATCCGCAGGGCTTTAAAAACTTTAATTTAAACTTAATCGAGGGCCGCTTTCCCAAAAATGCAAACGAAATCGTAATATCCTCCCAAATTATCGAAAATGCGGGTGTGGTATATAAAGTTGGTGACGTCCTTAAATTGAATGTGGGCGGGCGTTATCTGGATGGGCAGGAGAATTCACTTGGACAGGATGCGGGTTTTGTTGATTCAAACACTGAGCACCGCGGGGAAAGGTTGATTGCCAAATCTGCAAAAGAATACACTATCACAGGCATTATCAGCAGGCCGGGCTTTGAACCGTATTGGGCGCCGGGCTATACGGTAATCGCTTATTTGGATCAAAATGAACTTGCTTCCGCCGGCGCCGTTGATATAGCCGTTGCTTTGAAAAGTGTACCGGGAAGCCTGTATCAAAAGTCAGATGAACTTGCCAAAAATGCCGGCATCTCAAACGAGGGCATCATCTATAATCGCGAGCTTTTACGTTACCATGGAGTTATCTCGGACGATAATTTGCTGTCAACATTATATAACCTTGCGGCTGTTGTGTTGGTTTTGATCATGGTCGGGTCCGTTTCCCTGATCTATAATGCTTTTGCAATTTCCATATCGGAGCGCAGCCGCCATTTAGGTATGCTGGCAAGTATCGGCGCCACTAAAAAGCAAAAACGAAATTCTGTATTTTTTGAGGGCCTGGTTGTCGGAGTGATCGGGATTCCTGCCGGCATTATTACAGGGACATTAGGAATGGGCTTAACCTTTATTTTGGTGCAGCCTTTGCTTGGGGCCATCAGCGGCACCCAGAAGCTAACGCTGGTAACCCCGCCCGCCGCAATTCTACTGGCTGTGCTGCTTTCGATAATTATTATTTTTATATCGGCTTATATTCCCGCCAGCCGGGCGTCAAAAATATCGCCCATTGATGCGATACGTCAAGCGCGGGATATTAAGCTTACGGGCGGGGCTGTTAAAACCTCTAAATTGACGCGCCTTATATTTGGTTTTGAGGCGGAGCTGGCGCTGAAGAATTTGAAGCGTAACAGGCGCAGGTATCTAGCCACTATTTTTTCGCTGGTGCTTAGTATTGTCCTGTTTTTGTCTGTTTCATCGCTATCGCTGCTAACTCAAAAATCAGCGGAGCTTGCCAAACGCAATATTCCTTACGATGTTCAGGTATTTGTAGCATCATCCGCCACGGCGCAGGAGAAAAAGGACTTTTATCATGCCATAACCGGGATGGAGTATGCCGATGTAAGTGTTATTGAACAAACGATGCAAGCTGTACTGAACGCCGACGGCCAGTTGCTTCCGGATAAGGTTAAATCGGCCATTGAACCGAATTATAAAGAGCTGAACATTAAAACATATGATATCGCTTTCGATATCACAGCGATTGATGAGGCGGCCCTTACCAGATACGCGAAAGAGCTTGGCATAGATGTCGTGCTATTAAAAGATACGGTAAATCCCAAAGGCATACTGGTTAATACTGTGGATGTAAATATGGATCATAAATATAGGCGGTTAAATCAGTTTAATATTAAAGCGGGAGACAAGTTGAAATTAACTCACCGGACAGATAATGAACCGGATGCATTGAACAATATATTTGAGGTGGCGGCACTTGCGGACAAGACACCGATTGGCGAAACAGCGCTAAGAAACCCGTCGCAAGCAATGTTTATCGTATCGGAGGAAGTGTTCGCCGCTATGGAAGCCGGGCTGCCGGAAAAATACGCCGGTACAAATATGGTAGATATGCTGATTAAAAGCTCTAATCCCGCCAGGCTTGTTGAAAACATCAATGAATACCAAAGGCATACCTCGATAGCCAATGTGAATATCTTTGATGTTGCTAAAGCGGATCAAGACAGTAAACGGTTTTTTATATTTATCGGGATCTTCTTTTACGGCTTTGTAGCCCTGATTACTGCTATTTGTGTGGCGAATATTTTTAATACCGTTTCCACCAGTATAGCACTTCGCAAGCGAGAATTTGGCATGCTCAAATCAATTGGCATGACGCCTGAGGGCTTTAATAAAATGATTAATTATGAAAGTTTGTTTTATGGTCTAAAGGCTCTGCTTTATGGCTTGCCGGTTAGTTTTGTGATGATGTATTTGATGCACAATGTTTTGGGCAACTCATTTGAATCAGCATTTACTGTTCCTTGGGCCAGCGTTTTGGCGGCCATAGTGGTGGTGTTTTTAATTGTTGGTTCGACCATGCTGTATGCCAGCTCAAAGATTAAGCATGAGAATATTATTGACGTGCTTAAAGAGGAGAATATTTAAAAAAACAATTTTTCAGCTGCCAAGCGTGTTGACCTGGTCGGTAAAACAATCAAATTTTTTACTTTTGGTCAACTTTTCTTGCCGCGGGCGTGGTTATATGCTATAATTTGTTAGCCAAAAAATGCATAATTGATTGGCCTACCCTGCTCTACAGGCCGTGTTTGCCGGGCAAACGCCGCCATAAGTAGGGCCTTATGTCCACAGGGAGGAGGTGAGCATCGTGCGCGGGTACGAGCTGGTTGTTATTATCAGGGCCGACCTGGACGATGAAGCAACCGAGGCGGTAATTGAAAAGGTACGGTCCATGATTGAGAACAACGGCGGGGAAGTCGCCAAGATTGACAAGTGGGGCAAACGCAGATTGGCCTACGAAATCAAAGACTTGCGTGACGGTTTCTACGTTGTAATCAATTTCAAGGGCGAAACCGCCGTGTCGGCTGAGCTCGATCGGGTACTGAAAATTACCGATCCGGTGTTGCGGCACATGATTGTGCGTGAGGAAGAGTAAACTAGTGCCTTGAAAGTCTTAAAAAGTTATATACCGGGTGATAGATTAAGTTTAGTTGCTACAAAAACCGTTTTGAGGCGGCACTAGGATCAACAACCGTGCAGCGAATACAACCGCTGGACAAATAAAAAACGCTCAAGGCGGTGAAAAATTAATGTTAAATAAGGTAATTTTGATTGGACGGTTAACCAAGGATCCTGAATTGCGGTATACGCCAAGCGGTGCGCCTGTAGCCAGTTTTACCCTGGCGGTTGACCGCAATTTTACCACCAAGCAGGGTGAAAGGGAAACCGATTTCATTAACATTGTAGTCTGGCAAAAACTGGCGGAAACCTGCGCCAATCACCTTGGCAAGGGCAGACTGGTGGCGGTGGACGGCAGGCTTCAGGTGCGCACCTACGACGACAACCAGGGCAACCGGCGCTGGATCACCGAGGTTGTGGCCAACGAGGTCCGCTTTTTGGACTGGCCCAAGGACGGCCGGGAAGCGCCGCCCGGCAGCGGAGCCAAGGCCGGCGGAGAAGGATTTGCCAGCGAGATTAGTTTTAACGAGGAGGAAATACCTTTTTAAGGGGTGTAATTCAGTATGAGACGTGAACGCGGTCGCCGGGGCAAGAAAAGAATCTGCAGTTTTTGCGTGGATAAAATGCAAGCTGTAGATTACAAGGATGTGCCCCGGTTAAAAAAATATATCACTGAGCGGGGTAAAATATTGCCTCGCCGCATTTCCGGCAACTGCGCCCGGCATCAGCGGATGATGACGCTGGCCATCAAACGGGCCCGCAACATCGCGCTATTGCCGTTTACACTGGAGTAAGTTCGACCCATTCATAAAGGAGCGGACTTTTCGAACGTCCGCTTAAGGCAGGGGCATGTCGGCACCCTGCCTTTATTACTTTCTGGCATTCGGAGCAACAAATAACAAGGCCGGTTAGACGCCGGGGGGAAGGAATACACGTAGGTGTGCAGAAATATAGAACAGTTTGGACAGTTAAAAGTCCAAAATCCAAAGTTGCGCTGGTGATTGACTTTCGACTGATATATATTTTGAGGTGATTTCTTGTTGTCGGCGGACAAGTACCCCGCTTATTTTGAAATTCCGGCCATAGCCGCGGTTACAGTGCTGATTGGTTTGCTGTCCCTGATGCTGCCGTTGTTTTTTCTGGCCATCATGGTATTGCCTTTGCCCATGGTTTATCTGATTGTTAAAAGGGATCTCGGCCAGGGCATTATGGCGCTGGCCATTGCCGCCATACTTTTTTTGCTGGCCGTTGGCAATGCGCCGCTGGTGTTACTGCTGCTCTTGCATATCGGGCCGCCGGCGGTGGTAATCGGGCTATTGATCAAAAACAGGGTTTCCGTGGTCCGGAGTATTAACGCGTTATTTTTCCTGACGCTGGCGGTGGCCGGCATCAATATCGCCTATTTATACGCCACCGGAGTTTCCGGGTTCGACAACACCGCCGGGGAATTGCATGCGGCGGTTGAGCAAATGTCCGGGCGGTATCTGGGCGGCGAAATCGATGCGGACGAACAGCAGCGGTTGACACAGATTACCGAACAGATGGCCCGCCTGGCCTGGCTGTTTCTGCCCGGCAGTGTGATTGTATGGACTTATACGGCTATACTGGGCACTTTTTTTATTGGCCGGCGGCTGCTGGGGCGCCTGGGTTACGCCGTTTCCGAAGGAATTCCCTTTTCCCGCTGGCGTCTCCCCTGGTATTCCATCTGGCTGGCGATTGCCGGTCTGGCCCTGACGCTGGCGGGGGAGGAGTTTTCCGTCACCTGGGCGGCGGTGCTGGGTAAAAACATCCTTTTTGTATCCGCGTTTATTTTCTTTGTGCTTGGTATATCCGTAACGGCGTATTTATTCCAGGTGTGGAAAATGGCGCGGATTGTGAAGATTATTATAGCCGTTATAATAGTGTTGTACCTGCCCTTTGTCATCCTGGCTCTCGGGCTGGCCGATCCTGTCGCCAACCTGCGCCGGCTGCCCGGAGAAGTAAATGAGTAATGCTCCAACCAGGGAGGTTGATATAAATGCGGGTAATATTGCTGGAAGACGTAAAAAAAACCGGTAAAAAAGGCGACGTATTGAACGTGGCCGAAGGGTACGCCCGGAATTTTCTGCTCCCCAGGGGACTGGCCGTTGAAGCCACCCGGGGCAAAATCAATGAACTGGACCGGCAAAACCAAATTAAGGCCGACAAACAAAAGAAGGCTGAAGAGGACGCGCGGCAGCTTAGTCGGCGCATGGAAGGCCTTAAGGTGGCCATGACCGCCAGGGTGGGCGAAGCCGGCAAATTATTCGGGGCGATCAGCAGTAAGGACATTGTCGACGCGGTCAAGAAACAGCATGGCTTCAGCGTGGACAAGAAAAAGGTATTACTTGACGCACCCATTAAAACGCTGGGTGCGCATGATGTGGCGGTTAAACTTCATCCGCAGGTGCAGGTGAACATTATCGTTGAAGTAACGGCGGAATAATATCGGTTGTAAATAAAGCCTGTTTACCGGTTATGTTCCGGCGGGTTTGTCCAGGCCGGCGCTGAAAGGAGCAGCATAAACCAATGAAAAGCTTTCTCGACAAAATCAAAGCCCCAAGCGAACCGGACCCCTTGTTTTTAGAGCAGGACCAGTTGCTGAGACAGGTTAACTCATTATTTAATGTATTAACAGACATTTACGGCTCGGATAAGATCGTGCTGCGGGCGGGTAAACTGAACGTTTTGCAGATGATGCGTTCGGAGTACCTGCCCGAGCGGGTGCTGGCCCTGCAGAAACTGGTTTTTGAGGATCCCACGCTGGATGCCGTTCCTGAACCGGACAAACTGCCGGAACTGCTGGATGAGATTGAAGATGAGATCGCCGATATTATTGCCCGGCGCATGGTGGAGGACGATCTGGACAAAAAAATTAACGAGCGCCTGCAGCAGCGGCACGAAGATTATGTGCAGGAAATCAAAATGCAGATCGTCAAGGAAAACACCGGCTCGGAAAATGCCCAGACCCTTAAAAAACTGGCTATTCTGGAAAAGCTGGAGCAAAAGAGCCTGGTCAGCTCGGCGATGGATGTGCTGAGGCCCGCCAGCATTCAAGAGATTGTGGGCCAGGAACAACCGGTGCGGGCGCTGCTGTCCAAACTGGCCTCACCGTTTCCGCAGCACATTTTGCTTTACGGGCCGCCCGGGGTGGGTAAAACCACCGCCGCCAGGCTGGCCCTGGAAGCGGCCCGGGCCACCGCTTACAGCCCCTTTGAGCCCGAAGCGCCATTCGTGGAGGTAAACGGCACCACATTGCGCTGGGATCCCCGTGAAGTGACCAACCCGCTGCTGGGTTCGGTGCATGATCCGATCTACCAGGGGGCGCGGCGGGACCTGGCCGACACCGGGATCCCGGAACCCAAACCCGGGTTGGTCACCGACGCCCACGGCGGGGTGCTGTTCATCGACGAGGTGGGGGAAATGGATCCCATTTTGCAGAACAAACTGCTTAAAGTGCTGGAAGATAAAAGGGTTTTTTTTGAATCGTCTTACTATGATCCGTCTGAAACCAATATCCCCCAGTATATTAAAAAGCTTTTTGAAGAAGGAGCTCCCGCGGATTTCATCCTCATCGGCGCCACCACCAGGGAACCGGAAGAGATTAACCCGGCCATTCGCAGCCGGTGCGCGGAGATTTTTTTCGATCCCCTGACTCCGCAGGATATCCGCGCCATTGTCATTCAGGCCGCTAAAAAACTGGCGGTATCCATGGAAGAAGGCGTGGAAAGCGTGATTGCCGAGTACACCATCGAAGGCCGCAAGGCGGTAAGCATACTGGCCGACGCCTTCGCGCTGGCCTGCCGGCGGTCGGGCGGCAGGCAGGGCGCTTCCATCGCCATGGTGGATATTTATGAAGTGATCCAGGTCAGCCGTCTGACCCCCTATGTAACCAGGCGGGCCTCGCCAAACGGTGAAGTGGGCCGGATTTTCGGCCTGGGCGTGGCGGGTTTTTTGGGTTCGGCGCTGGAGATTGAGGCGGTTGTTTTCCCGGCCCGCCGGGAAGGCGGCGGGGTAATCAGGTTTAACGAAACCGCCGGCAGCATGGCCAGGGATTCGGTATTCAACGCCGCTTCGGTGCTGCGCAAGCTCACCGGCCGGGATTTGCATGAATTTGACGTGCACGTCAACGTTGTGGGCGGCGGCCGCATCGACGGACCGTCGGCGGGGGTGGCCATATGCCTGGCCCTGTACAGCGCGTTGGAAGACCGCGCTATTCCGCAAAACATTGCTGTCACCGGCGAGCTTTCCATCCAGGGCCTGATCCGGGCGGTGGGCGGGGTGCCGGAGAAAATATACGGGGCCAAACAGTGTGGCATAGAAACGGTGTTTGTGCCTCAGGAGAATGAAAAGGATATCCCGGGCGACACCCGGGGCATTAAAGTGATCACGGTGCAGAACGTGGAAGAGATCATCAGTCATATTTTCCCCGCCGCTTCTGATGCCGCTGTTACAAACTGATTTGTTTTTTGAAAGGAACAACAACAGGAACTGCAGCTGGAAGCCGACTTGATAAGAATTCTTAATACGGTTAAATTGTTCCCGTATTCTGACTCTGCGACTTCCGACTCCTGACTCCTGTTCTCACGGGCAGGTGAACAAATTCATGTGGGATAAGGTGCCTCCCCACAATATAGATGCCGAACAGTCGGTGCTGGGCGCAATTTTTTTGGATAACACGGCCATTCCCAAAGTGGTGCGTCACATCCGGGCCGAGGATTTCTATATGGAATCCCACCGGGTAATTTTCGAAACCATCCTGGAACTGGAGGAAGGCGGTCATGCCGCCGACCTGGTGACCGTCACCGACAGCCTGCGCCGCAAGGGCGAACTGGAAAAGGTGGGAGGCGCCGCTTACGTGGCCACCCTGGCCAATATCGCGCCCACGGCGGCCAACGCCGAATATTACGCCCGTATTGTGGAAGAAAAGGCCCTGCTGCGCAATTTGATTAATTTGGCCACCCGGATCGCGGGTATGGGCTACGAGGCCGGCGAGGATGCCGAACGCCTGATGGAAGAGGCGGAAAAAATGCTGCTGGAGCTGGGTTCCCGCCGCACTTCCACCATCTTCACCGAAATCAAGGATATCCTTAAAGATGCCTTCAAGCAACTGGAACACCTGTATAAAAGCAAGGGTGAAATTACCGGAGTCCCTTCCGGATATGCCGACCTGGACAGGCTCTGCCAGGGGTTTCAGCCTGGCGATTTGATTATCGTGGCCGCCCGGCCCTCCATGGGTAAAACCAGCTTCGGCCTGTGCGTAGCCTACCAGGCGGCGGTCCGGACCGGCAAACCGGTGGCCGTGTTCAGCCTGGAGATGTCCAAGGAACAGTTGGTACAGCGGATGCTTTGCGCCGAGGCCAAGGTGGACCACCACAAGCTGCGCCGGGGGGAAATGGGCGAGGACGACTGGGTGAAACTGGCCGGCCAAGCCAGGGAAATGGCCAAGCTGCCCATATTTATCGATGATTCGGGTATGCTCACCGCGCGCCAGGTCAGGGCCAAATCCAGGCAAATCCATATGGAAAAGGGCCTGGCGCTGATTGTCATCGATTACCTGCAACTGATGCACGGCGGCCGGCGCACGGAAAACCGGCAGCAGGAAATTGCCGAGATATCACGTTCCTTAAAGAGTCTGGCCAAGGAATTGAACGTGCCTGTGTTGGCCCTGGCCCAGCTCAGCCGCTCGGTGGAGCAGCGCCAGATCAAAGTGCCTCAGTTGGCCGATTTACGTGAAAGCGGGTGTCTAACCGGCGACTCGCTAGTGCAGATGTCCAATGGTGAACGGGTGCCAATTAAATGTCTCAGCGAGACCAATAATCCTGATCAAATAATGGCCTTAAATGAAACGACCTGGAAACTGGAACCGGCCAGGATACGCAAGGCTTGGTGTACGGGTACAAAGCAGGTTTTCCGGTTAACAACTCAATCAGGCAGGGAAATCAGGGCTACAGCCAACCATAAGTTCCGTACTGTGGAGGGCTGGAAACGTCTTGATCAGCTTAAAACAGGTGACCATCTTGCATTACCTCGATCATGGGAAAAGTTGCGTAAAAAAGCAACCATGACAGAAGCGGAGGTGGCGTTGCTTGGTCATTTAATAGGGGACGGTTGCACTTTACCAAGACATGCCGTGCAATACACATCCAATGAAATTGAACTGGCAAAAACTGTTGCGGAATTAGCAAACGATGTTTTCGGGGATTCAGTAAAACCGCGTATCGAACGACAATATACCTGGTGGCAGGTATATCTGGCAGCTTCATCACATTTAACTCATGGTACCAGAAATCCTGTAGCCGATTGGTTGGAGAGTTTAGGGGTTTGGGGTTTTCGTTCATATGAGAAAAGAGTACCCCAAAAGGTATTTCAGCAACCGGTGGAAATAATTAATACATTTTTACGTCATTTATGGGTGACCGACGGTACATTAGGTGTTGTAGGGCATAAGAAACCCAGACCTGTGATATATTACGCCACAAGCAGTAAGAAAATGGCTTATGATGTACAACATCTACTTCTGCACTGTGGAATAATTTCAGTCATTCATTGTGTTCCGCAGCGTGGAAAGGGACGTGACCAATGGCATGTTGTTATAACCGGGAAGCCTAACATTATTAAATTTATTAATGAAATAGGTTCTATTGGTGAAAAAGCAAAAAGAATTAAACCTATCATTGATTTTTATCAATTCCGTGATCATGTACCAAATAATGATGTTATACCTGCGACCGTCTGGCGCGTTTTAGTTGAGCCTGCCAGACGCGTAATAGGATTGAGTCAACGTAATATGCAAAGCATGTTAGGTGTTTCTTATTGTGGTTCAACTTTATACAAACATAATTTAAGCCGGAAAAGGGCTGCCGCAGTAGCCAAAATAGTTCAGGACGATTTGCTTTCCCGGCTAAGCAAGAGTGACGTTTTTTGGGATCGTATCACCGATGTTAAACCTGAAGGAATAGAACCGGTCTTTGACCTTGAAATTCCCGGCTACCATAATTTTATAGCCGGCGATATTGTTGTACACAATTCCCTTGAGCAGGACGCGGACGTGGTGATGTTTATCTACCGGGACGAATATTACAACCCGGACACCGAGAAGGCTTCCATTGCCGATATCATTGTGGCCAAGCAGAGGAACGGCCCCACGGGCACGGTGGAGCTGGGCTTTATCAAGGAATTCACCCGGTTTGTGAACCTGGCCCGGCGCAGTGAGCGGGAACAGGTTCCCCCGGTGTAAGCCAAAGCAAGCCGGAGCCTGGCACTGGAATGTCAACAGCGATAGAATCGCAATCCCCAAATTAAATGCACACCCAGATTGTTGGTATTTGTGACAAATTTCAACAATCTTTTTTTGTTGCTTTTTAACATATTTATAGTATTATTTTTATGACAGATTATTATAAATACCGCCTGATATTAACAATATCCGAAGTCATTTTACCTGTGGCCATAGCGGCTATGGTAACCTGACCGGCAGGGTACAAGCTGGAAACGGCTGTGCCTCCCATTGTGGAAAGGATAGTGTGTGTTGGGGATTTAACAAGCCCTGCATTGCGATTCATTTCGCGGTGCAGGGCTTATTAAATATAAAAAATTTTGCAATAGGAGGTACAAAATGTGCGGTACCCCATAAAAAAACGGTCCCCCAAAGTATTCTGCCCATTCATCCTGTTACTGTTGATTCTGGCCATGCCAACGCTGTCTTTTGCCGCCGACTTCACCGACGACTTGGGCCGGACGGTTTCCCTGCCCGACACCATCGACAAATTTGCCCCGACCGGCCCCATGGCCCAGTACGTCCTCTACTCGGTGAACCCGGATAAAATGGCCGGTTGGGCCAATGCCCTGACGTACGACCAGAAGCAGTACATTGATTCAAACCTGTGGGGCCTTCCGATCTTCGGCCAAATCTACGGCGGCTACGGCGTATATAACGTCGATGCCGTAAAGACCTCCGGCGCGAAAGTAATCGTCGACGTCGGTCAGATCAAGGACAGCGTGCTGGAAATGACGTACGCCTTTAATGAACTGCAGGCCCAAGCCGGCATCCCGGTGGTGTTTATCCGGGCGGACGACCTGGGCGCCCCTGTTTACGATTACGACCGCGTTTACGAGCGGTTGGGCACATTCCTGCTCGACGACAGAGACCATATCTCTGATCTGCAGGACTATTGCTACGAAACAAAGGAATACATTGAAACTCAGCGGGCGACAATTCCCCAAAACGTGGCCCGGGCCAGGAGCATTTATTACGGCGAAGGCCCGGAAGGCCTTTTAACCAACGGTATCGCCGGCCCGGGAGCCATTAACCAGGACATTATCCCCTTTATCGGCGGGGTCAACGTGGCGGTTATTGAATCTACCAGCGGACTGGGCCTGACCCCGGTCACCATTGGGCGGGTCCGGAATTGGAACCCGCGGGCCATTATCTTCGGACCCCACGGCTATTACCAATATGTAGCCGACGATCCCGACTGGGAAGAGATCTCCGCCGTTGAAAACGGCAAGTACGCCCAGGTCCCCGACGCCCTGTACAACTGGATCGGCCGCCCGCCTTCGGTCAACCGCATACTGGGCGCCCAGTGGCTGGCCCACATCATGTTCCCGGAATATTATCCGGAGTATTATTCTATGCCTGCTATTGTAGACGAGTATTACAATTTATTCTACCATTACGACCTGTCGCGGGAGCAAATCGACGCCATTCTAAGTACCGCCGAGTTTATTGACCCCGTTTGGGAGGACTACGACGATTATACTCCGCTAAACCACTTCTATTATGAATACAATAACAACAATTGCCTGCGAAATGTTGAACTGCCGGGCCAAATCATCATATATCAATATGACGCTAACGGAAACATATTAAGCGGACCATATATTGAATCAACCGTCGAAACGGAATAAATATAAGATACCTGCAAATTAGTCAATCAACTCACTATATAAACAGACGAATTAAAGTGAAGGAGGCACGAAACAAATGCGGCGCCCCATAAAAAAATGGTTCCCCCAAATATTCCGCCTATTCATCCTGCTGCTGCTGATCCTGGCCATGCCAACCATGGCCTCTGCCTACAACTACACCGACGACCTGGGCCGGACGGTTTCCCTGCCCAATACCATCAACAAATTTGCCCCGTCCGGCGCCATGGCGGAGATCGTCCTCTACTCGGTGAACCCGGCCAAGCTGGCGGGCTGGGCCAACGCCCCGACCCCCGCCCAGCAGCAATATATCAATTATACCGCTTACCCGAACCTGGCGAACCTGCCGGTCTTCGGCCAAATCTACGGCGGCTCCGGCATATATAACGTCGACGCCGTAAAGGCCTCCGGCGCTCAAGTAATCGTCGACGTCGGCCAAATCAAAGGCAGCGTGGCGGAAATGGCGAACGCCTTTGATGAACTGCAGGCTGAAGCCGGCATCCCGGTGGTGTTTATCCGGGCGGACGACCTGGGCGCCCCTGTCCATGATTACGACCGCGTTTATGAGCGGCTGAGCATCTTCCTGCTCAACGACAGCGCTCAGATCTATGCTCTGCAGGGCTATTGCTTCGACACAAAGGAATACATTGAAACTCAGCGGGAGGCAATTCCCCAAAACGTGGCCGAGACCAGGACCATCTATTACGGCGAAGGCCCGGACGGCCTTCTGACCAACGGCACGTGGGGGCCGGGAGCCATCCACCAGGACATTATGCGCTTTATCGGCGGGATCAACGTGGCGGATATTGAATCTGCCAGCGGACAGGGCCTGACCCCGGTCACCATCGGACAAGTCCAGGGCTGGGACCCGGACGCCATTATCTTCGGCCCCGGCAGCTATTACGACTACGTAGCCGACGATCCCGACTGGGAAGAGATCTCCGCCGTTAGAAACGGCAAATACGTCCAGGTCCCCGACGCCCGTTACAACTGGATCGGCCGCCCGCCTTCGGTTAACCGCATGCTGGGCGCCCAATGGCTGGCCCACATCATGTTCCCGGAATATTATCCGGCGTATAGCAGCGACGCTCTGCCTACTATTGTAGACGACTTTTACAATTTATTCTACCATTACGACCTGTCGCCGGCGCAGATCAACGCCATTCTGAGTGCCGCTGAGTTTGTTGTCCCCAATTGGAATAATGTTGGCGGCGGCGGGACGCAGGATGTCCAGAACTACTACCAGAAATGCGACCCCGCGCAAAGAGATGAGTCACTGATTGGCGACCCCATCGACACCGCCACCGGAGCGCACATCGTCCAGGAAGAACTAATCAAAATCAACGGCGCCATTTCGTTTACTTTTGATCTGAGCTACAACTCCATGATGCTGGAGGAAGGCCCTCTGGGCAAAGGCTGGAGCCACAACTACGAAGCCCGCCTGGAACCGCAGCCGGCCGGCAGCGTCAAGCTGCGCTGGACCGCCAACCGCTCCAACACCTTCAGCCCCGTCGGCGGCAACCAGTACATCTCGCTGGACCAATCCTGCCGGGCGGACCTGTTGGTCCAAAACAGCGACGGCAGCTACGACCTGACCCGCAAAGACCAAAGCGTCTATAAATTCAACCCGGCGGGACAACTGACCCAAATCCTGAACGGACACGGCCAGTTAATCAACCTCGCCTACGACGGCTCCGGCCGGCTGCAGACCGTCGGCGAACCGCTGTCGGGCAAGGGCCTGACCCTTGCCTATACCGGCAGCCTGCTCACCGGCCTGACCGACAGCCTGAACCGGCAAATCACCCTGACCTACAACACCGGTCGCAAC
The DNA here is from genome assembly GCA_023439185.1 of Bacillota bacterium. Lineage (GTDB taxonomy): Bacteria > Bacillota > Desulfotomaculia > Desulfotomaculales > Desulfallaceae > BRH-c8a. The sequence continues at coordinate 51,269 of JAEXOR010000056.1, forward strand.
CTGACCGGCATCACCTATCCCGGCAACAAAACCACCAGCTTTACCTATGACGCCTTCGACCAGATATAATCCGCAACCGACGGGGAAGGCTATCAAATATTCCATAACACCTACGACGAACAGGGACGGGTAATCCAACAGCAAGACGGCCTGAACCAAACCAGCACCCTCCAATATGGCACCGCCGGATATCCACCCGGTAAAATAGAAACCACCATCACCGACAGAAACGGCCGGAGCAAAGAATACATCCACAACGGCAACTACGAACTGGTGCGAGTTAGAGACGAACTGGGCTACACCACCGCCTGCACCTACGACACCAACGGCAACCGCACCAGTATAACCGACGCCCTGAGCAACACCACCACCAACCAATACGACAGCCTGAGCCGGCTGACCGCCAGCACCAACCCGCTGAACCAACGCACCCGGTTCGCCTATGACGAGCTGGGTCGGCTGATCCAGGTTACCGACCCCATGAACAAAACCGCCGGCCAGCAATTTGACAGCAACGGCAACCGCGTCGCGCTGACCGACCCCGCCGGCAACACCCAACACTTCACCTACGACCCGGCGGACAGGCTCACCGGAATATCCTCCCCCACCGGCAGCCGGCAATACGCCTACAACCTGCTGGGCTACCTGGCCGGCAGCACCAACGGCAGAAACCAGACCCAAACCTGCGCCTACGACGCCGCCGGCCGGCTAATCAGCCAAACCGACCCGGACGGCGCCATCTCATACACCTATGACAACAACAGCAACATCCTCACCGTCACCGACGCCGCCGGCAACACCATCGGCTACACCTACGACCAGGCAGGCAACCTGACCGGGCTGACCTACCCCGACGGCAAACAAGTCCACTACACCTACGACGCCGCCAACCGGCTAACCGGCGTCACCGACTGGGCCGGCCGGACCACCGCCTACAGCTACGACCCCAACGGGCGGCTGACCCAAACCACCCGCCCCAACGGCACAACAGAAACCAGAAGCTACGACGAAAACGGGCGCCTCACCGAACTAAAAGACACCGGCAGCGGCGACGCCATCATCAGCCACTACAACTGGGAATACAACGCCGCCGGCAACATCACCGCCGAAATCACGCCCAACCCCGGGCAGTCCTTCGTTATGGGCAACCAGGCCATGACCTACACCACCGACAACCGGCTGGCCAACTACAACGGCAGCGCAATCAGCTACGACGCCGACGGCAACATGACCACCGGCCCCCTGCAGGGGACCATGCAAAACCTCACCTACGACAGCCGCAACCGCCTGACCGCGGCCGGGGGCGCCGAATACACCTACGACGCCGAAAACCGACGCATCGCCACCACCATAGGGGGCCAGCAAACCAGCTACGTAATCAACCCCCACGCCGCCTTAAGCCAGGTACTGATCAAAACAGACCCCAACAACACCGCCACCTACTACATCTACGGCCTGGGCCTAATCGGCGAAGAATCCGGCGGAACATACAAGACCTACCACTACGACCTCAGAGGCAGCACAGTAGCCATCACCGGCCCTACCGGGACGGTTACCGACAGATTCCAATACGGCCCCTACGGAGAAGTACAAAGAATTACAGGCCACACCGCCACGCCTTTCCTGTATAATGGAAGAGACGGCGTAATGACCGATGCCAACGGCCTCTACCACATGCGCGCCCGCTACTACAACCCCGGGATCATGCGGTTTATAAACCGGGACGTGATTACCGGCAGCGTGGAAGAAACCTTGAGCCTGAACAGATATATCTACTGCCAGGGTGACCCGGTGAACCTTGTTGATCCGACCGGACACAATCCATACGTTCGTGTGATACAACAAGCAGGACAAGCCGTTGTAAGAGGCGCATCCTGCGCATCCTGGGTCTGGAGCAAAACCGGAGGGCGACTATGCCGCCAAGGGCAGAATGCTGCGGGTAAAGATGTTATTGAGGGCGCGGGTAACGTTCCAAATAAAGTTACAGACTTAGCAAAAAATATGAAGGATTGGTTAGGAAAGGATGCAAGGGTAATTACAAATAAGAATGGGGATAAGGTTTTTATGTTAGGTGATGGAACCAAAAGAATAAGATTTGATATAAATAATCCTTCCCCACACAATAATCCTCACGGTCACGTTGAGGAACTGGTAAACGGAAAATGGGTGAAATCAGGCCCGATTTACCCGACCGACGTTCCGCATAACTAATAGGAGGGTATAAATGAGAATTCTTAATGAAGACAGCAATAAATCAATGAAAAATGCTCTATTGTTGCTTACAGTTCAAGAAGCAAGCGAGCTGAGGGACGATCTTGAGAGGTTAATATCTCAGAAAATTTTTAACGACCATAGTCACATTAATGATTCGGATTATGAGCATGAGCTAACGATTGCATTGTACAATCCGGATAATATAGAGGAATTTAACGAAAGAACTAAAAAGTTAATATCACATGATGAATAACATCTTATGGAGGGGTCAGCAATGCCCCCTCCATGCTCCTTGACAAATGCGGATTTCCGCAGTTCATAACCCCGGTTCCGACCCCATAGTTGCAAATCTGACCCCGCTGAGTTTTGCCTTTCAGTCCGCATTGCGGGCTGATGTGAGCCGTGCCGGGGAAGCTCTGCGACCCCGGCGCTTTAACCTGCACAGTTTTCGACCTCATGGTTCACCCTGTGATTGAGGGGATGAAGGCACATTTTGGGGCTGCATTTTGAAGGGAAAGGTTCTTTCGCAGAAAGTCGCCAAATCCGGTTTCATTTTTGCCGAAGGGGAACACACCCTATGGCGGTTAACAAAATGCGACACAGCGGCACACAGTGGCTTACGGCGTTAAGCATTCGAGTGCCGAATAACGAGTGTATTTATGAAAATGTAACGAGCATCTTCTATAAATTGCCAGTAACGAACATGTAAACTGGCTTGTACCCCATGGTTCATGGTGAACCATAGATTTACAGAAAATCTCTTCTGTAGTAAAATTTGCGCCAGAGGGGGGTATAAGGGGGTACGAAAATCCTCCGTTTTTTCTTTTCTGCATTTGATGCTTTTCACTTTACCGCAGAAATGACTTGCAATCCGTTTCAGACAGAGTTAACATCACACACCAAAGCAAATAACCTGTTTGAAACTATGAGTCTTGCGGTAGATAGGCTGTCGCGCCCTTGCCCGTTCTGAGAACGAAGGCTATCATCTGAAGTTGCCGGTACTCGGGCTTTATGTGGATGGCAGGACAAAAGAAGGGATGATATGCAGAGAAGAGAAAATTAACCCAGCGAGTTTAGCAAGCTGGCAAAACGAGTAAACAAAAAAGCCACTGCCTTGGGAATGTCCCCGATTTACGGCTTGGAAAACGCTTATGGCTATGGCTGATTGAAAAAGGCTAAAGCTGATATTCAATGGTTTGTGGTTCAGTGAGCACTTCGTAAAGGAAGCTGGCTTTTTGTTGTTTTGCTTGGTTTATCTCGCCCGGTGCATATCCCCTTACCTCTATGGGTTCCATTATCTCGGCCAAGGCGTCTCCGAGAATTTCCCACCGTTTCCACTGGGGCATACCGATAAAAGCAGGGGAGACCACTATTAGATCAATGTCGCTGTACGGTCCGGCTGTGCCCTTGGCTTGAGAACCGAATAAATATGCTTTTTCAGTGGGGATACCTTTTTTTTGAAGAGCAAGCAGATATGATTTGATAGTATCTTCTATTCTAGCTGCTGCTTTACGCATTTAATCACGTCCCTAGTTCTTTTTAGATAGTCCCTGGTTACGGGGGGCGGGTAGTCGTCTAAGGCTCTTTTAAGTTCTTCGGGGTACCTGGTGACTATCCCGGCCAGACTTAAACGGGTGATGAACTTGGTTTGCTCATCGGTTAACCTGGCTTGTCCCAGTTTAAACAGATTGACGAGGCTATGGGTTTTGGGCGGCGCTTTGCCTGTCGTTTCAACTACTAATGCTTTCAACGCTTTTTCAACCGCCAGGTGGCACATAAAAATAGTGTAAATATACCTTCTGGCGCGATAAAGGCTTTGCGCCGTTTTTAGGTCATATGTTGATTGTTCAAGCCATTCAGCTGTCTCTGGCAACATACAGTATTTACCACCTTCCTTGTTTCATTTTAACACGGCAATAAACTGAAATCAATTAGCACCTTTTGAAAGTGGACAACCAGTTAACATCCCTTCTCCTCAAAAAAATAATTGACAGCGCCCAAATAAGCCAGGGCCTGGCAACATTTTCTTGACAAGACAAGTTTGGTTTTGATAGTATGATATTGTTGCGCGGCGTTGGATGCTGGCGCATGACAGTTATGGAGTGACAGTTATGGAAATTAATTAATTAACTCAAACAAAGTTGTCTGTTTGGGTTATTTTTATGCTGGCGGCATAGAATATGGTTATTGACAGGAGGTTTGACCAGTTGGCGCAACAATACGATGTGATCATCACCGGGGCCGGTCCGGCCGGTATTTTTGCCGCCCTGGAACTGACCCAAAAAAAAGAAGACCTGCGGATTTTAATCCTGGAAAAGGGAAATGATATTTCCCTGCGCAGTTGTCCCTCACGGGAAAAGGGCGGCGTTTGCTTCAATTGCAGCCCTTGTTCCACCGTCTGCGGCTGGGGCGGAGCCGGCGCTTTCAGTGACGGTAAACTTACCCTGTCCTCGGAAATCGGCGGCAGTCTGGAACAATACATTGGCGAAGAACATCTGCTGGAAATGATTAAATATGTGGACCGGATTTATCGTCAGTTTGGCGCCCCCGAGCATGTATACGGCCTGGAGCACCAGGAGGAAATCCAGTCATTTCAGCATCGGGCCACTTTGGCCGAACTGAAGCTGATCCCTGTAGCCATCAGGCACCTGGGCACCGGACGCTGCCAGGAAATCTTGCAGTTGATGTATGAACACCTGAAAGAAAAAAATGTGGCGGTACGCACCCGCTGCGCGGTAAAATCCATTATTGTCAAGGACGGCGCCGTCCAGGGAGTGGAAACCGAATCCGGCGAAAAGCTCCTTGCCCGGTGCGTGATCCTGGCTCCCGGCCGGGAAGGCGCCGAGTGGCTGACCCGGGAAGCTTTACGTCTGGGCCTGAAAACCGTGAATAATCCTGTGGACATCGGCGTGCGGGTGGAAGTCCCGGCCGAGGTGATGGAACCGCTGACCAGTGTGTTTTATGAATCCAAGCTGATTTACTATTCACATACCTTTGACGACCGGGTCAGGACGTTCTGCATGAACCCTTACGGCGAAGTGGTGATGGAGAATAACGACGGGCTGGTGACGGTCAACGGTCACAGCCATGCCTTCAATAAAACCGGCAACACCAACTTTGCGGTGTTGGTAAGCAAGACATTTACCGAACCATTCCGGGAGCCTATCGCTTACGGCAAGTACGTGGCCAGACTGGCCAACCTGCTGGGCGGCGGAGTGATGGTCCAGCGTTTGGGCGACCTGTTGGACGGACACCGTTCCACTACGGATCGGATGAAAAAAAGCCTGGTGGCGCCCACCCTCAAAGACGCTACCCCGGGGGATCTCAGCCTGGTGTTCCCTTATCGGCATCTGGTGGGTATCGTGGAGATGCTCAAGGCGATGGATAAGATCGCGCCCGGGGTTTACTCGCGTTATACATTGCTTTACGGAGCGGAAGTTAAATTTTATTCATCCCGGCTGGCCCTGAGCAGCGGGCTGGAAACAAAATACAAGAACCTGTTTGCCGCGGGGGACGGCGCCGGGATCACCCGGGGTCTGGCTCAGGCTTCGGTGGCCGGCGTGGTTGCCGCCCGGGAAATTCTCAACAGGTTGTAAGGGGGATTGCGATGTCTGCGATAGTATTGATTGGCGCGCAGTGGGGGGACGAGGGCAAGGGCAAGGTTACCGATTTCCTGGCCGAACAAGCGGACATGGTGGTGCGTTACCAGGGCGGCAACAACGCCGGCCATACCGTGGTGGTGGACGACCAGGTCTTTAAGCTGCACCTGATCCCTTCGGGCATATTGTACGGTGAAAAGCAGTGCCTGATTGGCAACGGCGTGGTGATAGATCCCGCTGTGCTTCTGGAGGAACTTGACGCCTTGCGTAAACAGGGTGTTGGCACAAGCCAACTGCGCATCAGCCCCCGGGCGCATATAATATTCCCGTACCACTGCAGTATTGACCAGGCCGAGGAAGATTACAAGGGCAGCGGCAAAATCGGCACCACCAACCGTGGTATCGGACCGGCTTATACCGATAAAGCCGCCCGGGTGGGCATCCGGCTGGCGGAGCTTTTGGACCCGGAAGAACTGGAGGAAAAACTGCGGTACGCGGTGGATTTCAAAAACAGGCAACTTACCGGGGTTTACCAGTCGGCCGAACGGATTGATTACGGGCAGATACTGGAGGAATATACCGGCTACGCCCGAAAGCTGGAACAATATCTGGCGGATGTGTCGGTGCTGGTGAACGAAGCCATTGACCAGGGCCAAAAGGTTTTATTTGAGGGCGCCCAGGGCACGCTTTTAGACCTGGATCACGGCACCTATCCGTATGTCACCTCCAGCCACCCCATTGCCGCGGCGGCCTGCACCGGGGCCGGCTTGGGGCCGACCAAAATCAGCAAGGTGATCGGCGTGGCCAAAGCTTATATCACCCGGGTGGGCGAAGGTCCCTTCCCCACGGAACTGCACGACGAGCTGGGGGTCCTGATCAGGGAGCGCGGAGGTGAATTCGGCACCACCACCGGACGCCCGCGCCGCTGCGGCTGGTATGACGCCGTGATTGCCCGCTACGCGGCCCGGATCAACGGGCTTAGCTATCTGGCCATCACCAAGCTGGACGTCCTTTCGGGCCTGGACACCCTGAAAATCTGCGTGGGCTATGAGTGCGACGGAGAAGTGATTACCGAATTCCCCGCCAGCCTGAAAAAGATGGCGCGCTGCATGCCCGTTTACAAAGAATTCCCCGGCTGGCAGGAAGACATCACCGGGGCTACGGACTTCAGCCAACTGCCCCAAAACGCCAGGGACTACGTCAAACACCTGGAAGAACTGTCCGGCGTACCCGTGGCCATACTGGGCGTTGGCCCCGGCCGGAAACAAACCCTGGTGCTGAAGGAAATATTTTAATTTAAGTAGTCAGAATTCAGTAGTCAGTAGTCAGAATTCAGTAGTCAGTAGTCAGTAGTCAGGGGGGGAAACTGGGGACGGTTTTCCCGCTTCCTCTCCGGTTGGTTAAAAGGTGTAGGGGCGCCCCTTACGGGCGCCTGCGGTGTGCAGGAAAATTGTCCCCAGCTTCCCCCGGCGGGGTAATTGCCTGCCATAATTTAGCACCATAATTTAAACCGCTAAAATTGTTGACACCTCAGTTAACTTGCTGTAATATATAGAACTGTACGAGCCATTAGCTCAGTTGGTAGAGCACCTGACTTTTAATCAGGGTGTCCCGCGTTCGAGTCGCGGATGGCTCACCATACGGCCCCATGGTCAAGTGGCCTAAGACACCGCCCTTTCACGGCGGTAACCCGGGTTCGAATCCCGGTGGGGTCACCACGTAAACACCTTCCGTTTTTAGGAGGGTGTTTTTATTTATGCTTTTCGAGTTTATTATTGAGGTCCTGAACAAGCCCTTTATCCGGTTTGCCGGATATTAGAACCTCCTTTTCCGGTGGGAACCGTTTGGCTGCCGGGTCGTATAAAATAAAATACCTGTTGATTCTGGTTCCTTTACCGGGCGCCGTTTCTATAACCAGATATTTTTTCATTAAAAAGCCAACGGATAAACCTCCAATGGCGGCAGCCGAAGCATGTACCAGGTTGCCGCTTTGGTCTTGTATTAAGTATGGGTTTTTGCCCAGAGTACCAAAGATATTGAACAGTAAAGATTCAGCGGTCATAGTTAAAATGATGGCCTTAATGATCAGGTAATCGGCGCCTAAAATTTTGGTGCCGTAATAGATAATCAAACCCACCCAGGAACCGAAACCAATTACCCCCAAGCCGCCAATCAGCCAGCTTCCTTCCTCCATCCACATCATACTGATGGATTCGGCAGCGGAGACCGTTGTCAGCTGAAAGTATTTCATGAGCTGAGTGTAGATTTCAACCGGTATTCCGCCCAATATGCCGATTAGCATGGCCAACAGCGGTTTATCGTATTTCATCTGGCTCTCCTTTGAAAATTTTAAGGATTTTCAGTGCAACCGTAGTATGCGAATATTTTCCCCTGCCCGCCGGTAATTTATGATCCCTAGCCAACAGGCTGGATAAATCCGGATTTGTTGTGGATATGCACATTTTTCAGATTATGCCATATTATGCTTAGAAAACCGTAGTAAAACCGCTTTCAAGAGTCCCTGGTTGAGAGAGGGTTGATTCATGGCTGGGCACAGGCAGAAAGTGCTGATTATTGGTGCCGGAGTTGCCGGTGGAGTTGTTGCCGAGGTTTTAATCAACAGGGTTGATGGAAATCTGTTGCCGGTGGGTTTTATTGATGACGACCCCGGGAAAAAAAACACTGTCATACACGGTTTACCGGTATTGGGAGACCGGTGCGCAATACCGGCCATGGTAAAAGAAACCGGTGCGGAACAAATCATTATTGCCATCCCTTCCGCATCCTGTGAAACCATCAGGCAAATTGTGGCGGTTTGCCACCAGACCAAAGCGTACTTGAAAATTATGCCCGGTTTTTATGATCTGATCACTGGAAAAATTCAAACCAGCAGTATTCGCGAGGTTCGGCTGGAGGATTTAATCGGTCGGCGGCCGGTACCCCTTAATGTTAAGGATATAGCCGGATATCTCAAGAACCGCACGATTCTGATTACAGGCGCCGGGGGCACCATCGGGTCGGAGATCTGCCGCCAACTGGCCGGTTTTGAACCGGGGCGGCTGGTGCTGCTGGGGCACGGCGAAAACAGTATCTATGAGGTGGAGATGGAGCTGAGGGGCACATTTCCCCTGGCAAACCTGGTGCCGGAAATAGCTGATATCCGGGATGGTGAGCGAATTAAACGGGTATTTGACCGCCATCGTCCTGAAGTGGTATTTCATGCGGCGGCGCACAAACATGTGCCGTTGATGGAAAATAATCCCGAGGAGGCCGTAAAAAACAATATTCTGGGCACCAAAATATTGGCTGAGGCCGCACACCGGTTTGATGTGCGTGTTTTTGTGCTGATATCCAGTGATAAGGCAGTCAACCCCACCAGTATTATGGGCGCTACCAAAAGGGTCGCGGAAATGGTTGTCCAGCGGATGAATGAGCAGAGCGCCACCAAATTTGCGGCCGTTAGGTTTGGCAACGTCCTTGGCAGCAGAGGCAGCGCAGTGCCGCTGTTTAAAAAACAAATTGCTTCCGGCGGACCGGTAACGGTAACCCACCCGGATATGCAGCGCTATTTTATGACGGTTGCCGAAGCGGCCCAACTGGTTATCCAGGCCGGGGCGCTGGCCCGGGGCGGAGAAATATTCATTTTGGATATGGGTGAACCGGTCTTGATTCTGGACCTGGTTAAAAACCTGATCAGGCTGTCCGGTTACGAACCGGAGCTTGATATCCCCATCCGGTTCTCGGGCATCCGGCCGGGGGAAAAATTAACAGAGAGTTTATACTGCGCACAGGAACAAATTGTGCCCACCAGCCATAAGCGTATTTATAAAGTTCCTTTAGTTAACCGCTGTTTTAAAAATCTGGAAGAATTGCTGGAAATTTTTAGCCGGAAAAACTTTATATATGCCGGGGAAACGATAAAACAACATCTAAATCAAGTTGTTGGGTTGCAAAGAACTTGATAAGGGCGGTGCGTCAAGTGTCCGACTGTTTACAGGGAGAAGGGTTAGCCCAAATAACCATTGACAGGTTTGTTAACAAAAGTGCCCGGGTCGCGGTGGTGGGATTGGGGTATGTAGGTCTTCCGCTGGCTGTGCTGCAGGGCAAAACCGGCTTCCAGGTCACCGGGATTGATATAGACGACTCGCGGGTCAATAAGCTGAGGGAAGGAAAGAATTATATCCAGGACGTTAACGAGCAAGACCTTGTTGGACTGTTGGCTGCCGGAAAACTTGACGTATCCACAAATTTCAGCCTGCTGCGCGACATGAATGTGGTGATCATCTGCGTGCCTACGCCGCTGAACGAATTACGTCAACCGGACCTTTCATACATTACATCCGCTACCGGGGAATTAGCCCGGAACCTGCGGCGCGGCCAGTTAATTATCCTGGAGAGTACAACTTTTCCGGGCACCACCAGGGAGATAGTGCTGCCGCTCCTGGAAGCCGGCGGTTTAAAAGCCGGCAGCGATTTTTTCCTGGTCTTTTCTCCGGAAAGGGTTGACCCGGGAAACAAAAGCTTTACCGTTGGCAAGGTAGCCAAGGTGATCGGGGGCGTCAGCGCTTTGTGCAGCCGCGTGGCCGCCGCTTTTTACCAGCAGAGCACTGAGTGCGTGGTACCGGTAAGCTCTCCCGATGCCGCTGAAATGACCAAAATTTTTGAAAACACCTATCGCGTGGTAAACATAGCGCTGGTTAACGAATTCATGCTTCTGTGTGACCGCATGGAGCTTAATGTCTGGGAGATACTGGACGCCGCAGCCACCAAACCTTTCGGGATCCAGGTGTTTTATCCCGGCCCCGGCGTGGGGGGCCATTGTATTCCCGTAGACCCCTTTTACCTGGCCTGGAAAGCCCGCGCTTATGAATTTCAACCCCGGTTTATCGAACTGGCCGGCGAATTAAACAATCAAGCCACCGAATACGTAGTTCAAAAAATAACCGCCGCCCTTAATGACCGGGGCAAATGCCTGAACGGTTCCAGCGTGCTGGTACTGGGAGTGGCGTACAAGAAGGACATTGACGACGTACGGGAATCACCTGCTTTAAAGATTATCAAACGGTTGTGGGAGAGTAAGGCAGTGGTGTGTTACCATGACCCTCACGTACCGCGAATTGAACTCCCGCCAGGCGCCCAGCATTATAACTCAGTCGGGCTGTCCCGGGAAAACATTGCCGGTGCCGATATCGTACTGATATTAACCGACCATTCCTGCATAGATTATCAAATGGTTGCCGATACTGCCGGCCTGATTATTGATACCCGTAACGCAACCCGGCAGGTTGCCGGAAGCAGGGAAAACATAATCAGAATTTAACCACGGGAGGAAATTAAATGCAGGATTATGCCGACAAGCGCGGGCTGGTACCGGCGGCCGTAATAGCTTTGGCCTTTATTGCGGGCGTACTGGTATACGACAAAATGAGCATTGTGGCAGTGCTGTTTTTATTTACGGCCCTGGTTTTTTATTTATCCGACGGGCACAGGGTGCCGGCTGAGGACCGGATCCTGCTGTTTGTGCTGGCCCTGGGCGCCTTTCTGGTGCGGGTTTTGTTTATCGTGATCACCAATGCCTTCGATAACCCCTTTCTTACGGCCGACGGCATTACCTACGGGAGAATCGGAGATGAAATAGCCCGGACGTGGCATAACGGCGGCAGTTACATCATTAATAAAAATAACTTTGGCTATTACTATTATAATGCCGTCATCTATTATATCACCGGTTTTTACCCCGATGTAATGCGGCTGATTAACAGTATCATCGCCATCGGCGCGGCCTTAAATCTTTATTTCATTTCGCTGTGGCTGAGCGGGCGGCCTGCGGCCAAGTGTACATTTGTTTTAACGGCCTTCTTCCCGTCCTTTATTGTCTGGTCCGCGCTGAATCTTAAAGAAAGCCTGTGCATCTTTCTGATCAGTTTTATTGTTAAAAAAATGCTGGAATTAATGCGGCAGTTTCACTTCAGCAAGTTAATCGTCATCGCCCTGGCCCTGGTGCCGTTGGTCTCATTGCGGTTTTACCTGGGCATACTGCTCGGGCTGGTGATCGCCCTTTCCTTTATTGTCACCGCCACCAATTTCAAATGGCATAACCGGCTGCTCTATACGCTGCTGCTGGTCTTTGTAGCCGGCATTACCCTGAATCAAATGGGCTATGGATTCCTGGGCAGCGACTATTTAGCCAGTCAAAACCTGGAGACCATCGCTGAGCAGCATAATGCCGGGGCCATCGGTGATTCGGCATATTCCGACGGGGTAAGTTTTGATTCCCTGCCCAACGCCCTGAAGTATCTCCCCGTGGGCCTGTTTCATTTCGCTTTCGGCCCTTTGCCGTGGCAGCCGGGCGGACTGCTTAAAATCATCAGTTTGCCGGAAATGCTCCTGCTATATGTGTTATACCTATATGTTGCGCCCGGTATTTACAGCCTGTGGCGGCACAGGCGGGGCGAATGCCTCTTCCTGCTGATTTTAATCGCCAGTTTTACCGCTATTTACGCTATGGGCGGGTCCAACATGGGCGGCATTTACCGGGTTCGGTTCCAGGTGTTGTCATTGCTGTTCATTTTCATCAGCCATGGCCTGCTGGGGCATAAATTAAACGCTCCGGGCCGGTTATTGTCCGGGCGCGCCGGGACGGGAAGTGGGGGCCCTTGACGGTGCTGATCCTGTTGTCGTCTTCCGGGCTGGGCGGCAGGGAGTTAAATACCATCCGGTTGATACCCCACCTGCGGGAACATGGCGTTGCGGTCACCGTCGCGGTATTGGACAGCGGAGGCTATGTCTCCGAAAAATGCGCCGCCGCCGGTGTCGACTGCCGGTGTCTGGGCTTGCGGCCCGGCAGATTAAATGTATTGGCGGTGTTCTGGCGGCTCTTTATATGGCTGCTGATTAACAGGCCGGATTTGATCCAGGTATATGGCTTTCAGGCCGGCATGCTCTGCCGTTTTGCCGCCCTGCCGCTGAGGAGCAAAGTGGTGGTGGGTATAGTGGGCAACGGGCATTTTACAGGTTTCAGGCCATTGGCTGAAAGACTGACCGGTATACTGGTCAGCCATTATACCACCAACTCAGAGGGAGCCAAGGAAAAACTGCTGCAAATGAAGATCGGTCGATCACAGGGGGTCACCGTTATTTACAACGGCGTGCCCGAGATTAACTTGACCGCGAAAACCGAAACGCCCGGTAATTGTTTTATCAGCGGCACGGTGGGCAACTTGAGGCCTGAAAAAGGATACGATGTTTTGCTGCAGGCGCTGGCCCTCACCAAGGCTCAATTGGGCGACCAGGTGCCCTGGAAACACCTGATCGCCGGTGAGGGTGAACTGAGGGAAAGGCTGGCGGACATGATTACCGGCCTTGGTTTAACCGGGCGGGTGGTTTTGCTGGGCCGGGTGGATGATGTGGCGGAAGTGCTGAGCCAATTGCACGTTTTTGTTTTGGCCTCGTATACCGAAGGGCTGCCCAACGCCATGCTGGAAGCCATGATGGCCGGCAGGTGCGTGATTGCCACCAGGGTGGGAGGCATACCCGAAATCCTGACCGATGGCGACAACGGACTGCTGGTGAACCCCGGGGACCCCGAAGAGCTTGCCCGGGCGCTGCTGACAGTGTTCAATAATCCGCACCGGGTTAAATATATGGCCGAACGGGGCAGAGTCCTGGCGCTAACCAGGTTCACATTGCCGGGGCAGGCCGGGAAATCGGTGGCGACGTGGCGGGCGGTAATGCAAAAATCCAAGGAAGTGAGCATGTGAAAGCGATTATTCTGTCCGGGGGCAAGGGCACCCGGTTAAGGCCACTGACCCATACCATTGCCAAACAGTTAATTCCCGTAGCCAACAAACCGGTTTTGTATTTTGCTATTGAGCAGATCCGGGAAGCGGGCATTACCGATATCGGGATCATTATTTCCCCGGAAACCGGCGCCGGAGTGCGGGAAGCGGTGGGCGACGGCCGGCGGTGGGGGTGCAGGATCACTTATATTTTACAGGAAAAACCGCTGGGCCTGGCCCACGCCGTAAAAACAGCTGCCGGTTTTTTAGGCCGGGAACCGTTTTTGATGTTTTTGGGGGATAACCTGATCCAGGGCGGCGTTAAACACCTGGCCGCCGGATTTGAGGACGATGAAGCTGAAGCGATTATTCAGCTTAAGGAAGTTAACAACCCGGAGCAGTTTGGGGTCGCCGAATTGGGCCCCGGCGAGCAGGTGCTCCGGCTGACGGAAAAACCGAAGCACCCGCCGTCCAACCTGGCGCTGGTGGGCGTGTACCTGTTTAAACCCCAAATATTTGCGGCCATAGAAAAAATAAAGCCCTCCTGGCGTGGGGAATTGGAGATTACCGACGCCATTCAACGGCTGATTGACGACGGGTGCCGGGTTAAGGCCTGCCGGCTGCAAGGCTGGTGGCTGGATACCGGAAAAAAGGACGATATCCTTGAGGCCAACCGGGTGATCCTGGATGAGTTTGCCCGTTATCAAAATGAAGGCTCATTAGACCGGGACAGTATTGTGGCCGGGCGGGTGGAAATCGGGGCCGGTGCCAGGATTATCAACAGCCGTTTGCGCGGTCCCGTTTGTATCGGCAAAAACGTAATCATTAAGGATTCCTTTATTGGTCCTTATACCACGGTGGGGGAAAACAGCGTTTTGGAGCAGGTCGGGATCGAGCACTCCGTGGTTATGGATAACTGTCGGCTATGTCAGGTCGAGCGCATTGAGGACAGTTTAATCGGTTATAACACCCTGGTTGAAAAGGGCGGGCTCCGCAAAGATACCGTCCGGCTCTTTGTGGGCGACGATTCCCAGATTATTGTCTGATTAAGGAGGTCAATGGTGAACATTATTGAGGGGGCGGCAGTAAAAAAACTTAACGTAATACCGGATGAGCGGGGCTACCTGATGGAAATGCTGCGCAGCGACTGGCCGGAATTTATGGCCTTCGGGCAGGCTTACATTACAGCCGCTTATCCTGGGGTAATTAAAGCCTGGCACTATCACAAACTGCAGTGGGACCATTTTGTGTGCGTAAGCGGCATGGCCCGGGTGGCGCTGTACGACCCCCGGGCGGACAGCGCCACCCGGGGCGAAGTTAATGTGTTTCATATGGGCCGGCTTAACCCCATGCTGCTTAAAATACCGCCCGGGGTATACCACGGCTTTGCCGCCGAGGGCAGCGAGACCGCGCTGATCGTAAATATCCCCACGGAACTGTATAACTACCGGGAGCCCGATGAATACAGGCTGCCTTATAACGATCCGGCCATTCCTTATACCTGGGAGGTTTTGCACCGGTGAGGGTTTTAGTCACCGGCGCCGCGGGGATGCTGGGGCGGGATATGGCGGCTGAATTTAGAGGGCGTGGCTTTGCCGTTACGGCCATGGACCGTGCCGGCCTCGACATCACTGTGCTGGAACAGGTGCGCGGTGTCTTTCGGGACTGCAATCCGCAAGTGGTGGTAAACTGCGCCGCCTATACCGATGTGGAAAAGGCCGAGTCGGAACCCGCCAAAGCCTATTCGGTCAACGGGCTGGGACCGCGCAACCTGGCGCTGGCCTGTGCCGAAGTGGGCGCTGCGCTGGCGCATATCAGTACGGATTATGTTTTTGACGGCCGGCACAGGCGCCCCCTGGGCGTGTACGACGCCCCGTGTCCCCTGAACGTATACGGCGCCAGCAAGCTGTGGGGAGAACGGGCGGTGCTGAGCGTGCTTAAGGCCGCTTATTTAATCAGGACCAGCTGGCTGTTTGGTTCGGGCGGAGTAAATTTTGTCTCTAAAATAATTGCCCGGGCCGGTTTGGGCCAGTCCATAAAAGTGGTGGCCGATCAGTCCGGCTGTCCCACCTATACCGGGGACCTGGCCAGGGCGGCAGCCGACCTGGTGCAAACCCGCTGTTACGGCATTTATCACGTCACCAATCAAAATCCGGCCACCTGGTTTGAATTCGCGGCCGCCATTATTTCCAAATGCCGTCTGCCGGTTAAACTGGCGCCCTGCGGCACGCAGGAATTTAAAAGCAAGGTCCGCAGGCCGGGTTTTACCGTTTTGGACCCGTTTCCCCTGCGGGAAACCATCGGCTATCTGCCGCCCCGGTGGGAGGACGCTTTAGACCTTTATCTGGCTAAAATGAGGGGGGATGATTAATGAAGCTGCTGGTAACCGGCGGGGCGGGGTTTATCGGAACAAATTTTATCAGGCATATGCTAAACGAACACCCGAACTGGAAAATTATCAACGCGGATAAGCTAACCTATGCCGGCAATCCGGAAAATCTGGCTGATTTAAATGAATACGACAACTACAGCTTTATTCAAGGAGACATTGCTGATTATGGCAGCATGGAAAAGCTCTTTCAGGATGGGATAGACGTAGTGGTTAATTTTGCCGCTGAATCACATGTCGACCGCAGCATAGCAGATGCCGCGCCATTTATCAACACCAACATTGCCGGTACCTTCGTGCTGCTGCAGTTGGCCCGGCGGTATGGGATACAAAAGCATATCCAGGTATCCACAGATGAGGTATACGGTTCATTGCCCGGGGATGGCAAATTTACCGAAGACTCCCCGCTGCTCCCGAATAACCCGTATGCGGCCAGTAAAACCTCCGCCGATCTTTTATGCCGATCTTTTTACACCACCTATAACCTGCCGGTGCTGATCACCCGTTGTTCGAACAACTACGGACCGTACCAGTTTCCCGAAAAACTCATTCCCCTGGTTATTACCAACGCACTGGAAAACAAAAGCGTACCGGTTTACGGCGACGGCTTAAATGTCAGGGACTGGATATATGTGGCCGATCACTGCCGGGCCCTGGAAACCGTTGTGCAGGCCGGGCTGCCCGGTGAGGTGTATAATATCGGGTCTGATAACGAGTTAACCAACCTGACGCTGGTAAAACAAATCCTGCAGTTTTTAAATAAACCGGAAAAATTGATTACCTTTGTTCCCGACAGACCCGGGCATGACCGGCGTTATGCGACAGATTGGACAAAAATAGAAGTTTCCCTGGGGTGGCGGCCCGAATATCCATTCCCGGATGGACTGGAGCATACCATTAAATGGTATATTGAAAACCCCGGCTGGTGGAAACGGATCAAGTCGGGTGAGTACATGGACTATTACCGAAAAAAGTATGAAGAAATTGACGGAAAGGGATGGCGATGCGAGTCTTATTCCTGACCAACACTCCCCCCGGGGGGCCCTCGGCCAGGTACAGGGTGTACCAGTTCCTTCCTTACCTCGGACAATACGGCATCACAGCTTCTTGTCACAGCGCCCTGACGCCTTTTCTGTATGATAAATGTAAGCCGTCCGGGGGCCTGTGGTCAAAATTAATTTACTTTGGTCTATCAGTCCTGTCCAGGCTGCTGGCGCTGTTGAGACTGGCCTTTTATGATGCCGTCTATATCCAGAAATTAGTGCTGCCCCATGTATATCCCTGGCCCGAGTTAATGCTCTGCAAGCTGGGCCGGCTGCTGGGTAAAAAGGTGATCTTTGATTTTGACGACGCCATTTTTACCGTTTCCGGGGTGCGCAAAAAAACGTGGTTTGAAAGGCTGGCCTGCCCGGACCGGCTGCCAAAGGTTCTGGCGCTTTGTGACTGTGTGGTGGCCGGCAACAATTACCTGGCCGATTTTGCCCGGGACCATTGCAAAAACGTTGTGGTGCTGCCCACGTGCGTGGAATTGGCCAGGTACCCGGTCCGGCCCTGGAACAAACATAATGAACCGTTTATTATCGGTTGGATCGGCACCCCGTCCACGACGCCCTATTTGGACCTCATTGCCCCGGCGCTGCGGGAGGTGGCGCAAAAAAAGGCCGTTATCCTGAGGATAGTGGGCGGCAAAGAGTACCATTGCCCGGGGGTTCAGGTTGAATGTCTGCCCTGGTCATTGGCAGACGAAGTAAAACTGATCCAATCCTTTGATATCGGGGTTATGCCCCTGGCCGACGACCCCTGGTCCCGGGGAAAATGCGGCCTGAA
This sequence comes from Bacillota bacterium, assembly GCA_023439185.1. Lineage (GTDB taxonomy): Bacteria > Bacillota > Desulfotomaculia > Desulfotomaculales > Desulfallaceae > BRH-c8a. Next base: position 69,076 of record JAEXOR010000056.1, read on the forward strand.
ACTGCTGCAGTATATGGCGGCGGGGGTGCCTGCCGTTGCTTCGCCGGTGGGGGTGAACAGCGAAATTATCCGGCACGGCGTAAACGGATACCTGGCTGCGGATACCGCCGGGTGGGTGGAGGCGCTGGAGAGGATTATCGTCAATCCCGCCGCCCGTTCCGGGATGGTGCAAAAAGCCCGGGAAACGGTGGAGCAAGCCTTTGCGGTGGAGTCCAGCGTTCCCGGGCTGGTACGGATACTAAAAGGTAACGGTTGTCGCCTTACGTCTGGAGTGGGAAATGAATAATATGGATACTGATCACTTGGAAAATGTAGCCCGGTGTTATATATGCGCCGCCGGGGAGGCCCGTTTATTGATGCCGGTTCATGACCGCTGGTTCGGTACGGACGGAGAGTTCAACCTTTATGAATGCCGGGGCTGCGGATTGATTTACACCAACCCGCGCCCCGGACCGGAATTCATGGCCGCGTATTACCCTGATACTTACGGCCCCCACCAGGCGGGTTCTTACCGCCCCGGGAAAAAAACATCTTTTCCGCTATTCAGGTGGCTAAAACCGTACTTCAACACCAGAAGCAGTTACCTGCCCCCGTTGATTCCGGGCGGCCGGCTGCTGGAGCTGGGCTGCTCTTACGGCAGTTTTCTGGCGCATGCCAAAAACCTGGGCTGGGCGGTGCACGGGGTGGAAATCGCCGCGGAACCGGTTCAATTCGGCCGGCAGGTGCTGGGATTGGATATTCGCCACGGGACATTGGAAAGCGCGGCATTTCCGGAGCAGTTCTTTGACGTGGTCACCGGATGGATGGTGCTGGAGCATTTACACGACCCGGTCGGGACCCTTGAGGAAATCAGGCGCGTGCTCAAACCCGGGGGGCTGATTGCCTTCGGCATCCCCAACGCGGCCTGCTGGGAGTTTAAACTATTTGGTCCTAATTGGTTTGCCCTGGAAATACCCCGGCACCTGTCGCATTTCACCAGTCAATCTATCAGTACATTGTTTGCCAAGACAGGTTTTGAGCTGGTGAAGGTCTACTATCAAAAAAATATAAGCAATATACCGGCCAGTATGGCGCTGTTCATGGAGGATCGCTTTGGCCCCGGCAGGGTGAGCGGCCGGCTGAGAAGCATGGCCGGCTCCGGCCTGTTCAACAGGCTTGCGTATCCCCTGGCTGCTGTTCTGTCCTGGGTTGGGATGACGGGCCGGATCACCGTGGTGGGCAAATTGCCGGCCGGCAATCAGCTTTGATGATCTGCTTAAGCAATCTGATTTTGCGGGTGTCTCCAATTAGTTTTATAAGCATGGTGAAGTGATATGTGTGACAGAGTACCTTTGGACGACCGCTTTATTATCTTTGGCGCGCCGGATATTCATGAAGCCGAGATTAACGAAGTCGTCTCCAGTTTGCGGTCCGGTTGGCTGGGCACGGGGCCCAAGGTGGAGCTTTTCGAGCGCCGGTTTGCCGCTTATAAGCGGGTAAAATACGCCGCCGCCCTCAACTCCTGTACTGCCGCCCTGCATTTAAGCATTTTAGCCGCCGGCATCCAACCGGGTGATGAAGTAATTACCACCCCCCTGACCTTTTGCGCCACCGTCAATGCCATTATCCATGCCGGAGCCGTTCCGGTACTGGCGGATATACAACCGGACACCATGAACATAGATCCCGGGCAGGTGCAAAGCAAAATCACCCCCAAAACAAAGGCATTGCTGCCGGTTCACTTTGCGGGCCGTCCATGCGACATGGACGCGCTGACGGACATTGCCCGCCGGTACAGTTTAAAGGTTATTGAAGACTGCGCCCACGCCGTGGAAACCGAATACCAGGGTTTAAAAGCCGGTACCATCGGCGACTTCGGGTGTTTTTCCTTCTATGTGACCAAAAACGTGGCCACCGGCGAGGGCGGAATGGTAATTACGCGGCGGGAAAAGGACATGGCCCGGATCAAGGTGCTGGGGCTGCACGGAATGTCCAAGGACGCCTGGAAGCGGTTCAGTGACGAGGGATATAAGCATTACCAGGTGGTGGAATGCGGTTACAAGTATAACATGATGGATTTACAGGCCGCCATCGGTATGCACCAACTGGCCCGGGTGGAGCAAAACTGGCGCCGCCGCAAGGAAATCTGGGCGCTTTACAACCGTTCCTTTGCGGATCTCCCGGTTGCCCTGCCTGCGCCTGTGGTGGACGGTACCCGGCACGCGTATCATTTGTACACCATCCTGGTGGACCGGGAAAGGTCCAAAATCAGCCGGGACCGGTTTATCGCGGCCATGGCGGAACGCCGGATCGGTACCGGCGTCCATTACCGGAGCATCGCCGAACATTCGTATTACCGGCGCACCTTCGGTTGGCGGCCCCGGGATTATCCCCGGGCCATGCGCATCGGACGTCAAACGGTAAGCCTGCCGCTGTCGGCCGGTTTAAGCGAGCGGGATGTGGAGAGGATCGTCGCTGCGGTCAGGGCGATATTGCGGGCTGAAGGCCCATGACAATTAAAACCGGCGTCGTTCATAAAGCCGTTATCTACCCGGCCGGAACGGTATCCGGCTATGGTCATATTTTTTCCCTGGGTTTGGCGGGCATCCCGGTGGTGGCTTTAAATCCTGTCCGCTGCGCCAATTTTAAATCCCGCTTTGTCAGGGAAAAATACATTGTGCCCAACCCGGTTGACAATTATAGATTATTTATCGAGTGGCTGACGGATTATGGCAAAAAGCAGCCTGTGCCGCCGGTCCTGTTCCTGGCGGAAGATTTATACGCGTTTATTGTTTCCGTCCATCAGGAGCAGTTATCCGGATATTATTTGTACCCGTATATTGAGCTGGAAAGAATTAATACTTTTTTTGACAAGGAGCCCATGCTCAGGGCGGCGGCCGGCGCCGGGCTGCATGTACCGGACACGATATTTCCCGCCGGGGCAGGAGAAATTGACGTGCCGCCCGCTTTTCCCGTGGTATTAAAACCCCGGGTATCCCGGTTTACCTTTAAAGATCATGAGCTGGCCGACGTGGTCAAATTCCCTTCTGTCTTTGGCGGTAAAGCTGTCCAGGTCAACAACCCGGAGGAATTGGCCGTAACGGTCAGGCGGCTGAAGGCTGAAAATATTGATTTTTTAATCCAGCGGCTGATTCCGGGAGAGAACAGCAACCTGGTCAACATCAAGTTCGTTGCGGCCGCAGATTATCGCATTCCGTCATATTTTATATCCAGAAAAATACGCCAGTATCCGGCCGACTTCGGTACCTGTACCGTTGCCCGGGCCGAATTGATTCCCGGGCTGCAAGAATATGCGGAGCGGTTTTGCCGGTTTACGAAGTATGTCGGACCGGCCGGGATGGAATTTAAAAAGAACCCGGCCGACGGCAAGTGGTACTTTATTGAAATCAATCCCCGATTGGATTTTTGGATTCGCATGTCCACACTTAAGGGAGTTAATTTACCCCTGCAGCAGTATTTGCTTAGTACCGGGCAAAGGATGTTCACCCGCGCACAAAATAGCGACGGCAAGCATTGGATAGACGTTAAAGGCGATTTCAAAGGTTATAAATGGCGTAAAGCCAATAAAAAATGGCCGATATCATTTTTTCAATTTATTAAGGCTTATGTATCCTTTAACGAAGCGGTACTGAATATTAAAGACCCCCGGCCCGGTTTAACAGAGGTTTTTTTAAAAAATTTGCCCTTCTTAAAGCCTGCCGGCAAGGCATGGGCATGGATAAGAAACTGCCGCCGGGCCTGGCATTATATGAGCAGCCAAAAAGCTCCCTTAACCGGTTACCGTGATTACGCGGAGTATTGGGGCCGGCGGAAGAAGCTGGGCCATGACCGGGTTATCTACCCCAGATACGTAATGGCCCTGGCGCACATAAAAAAAGATGACCGGGTGCTGGATTACGGGTGCGGGAGCGGGGAGTTCATCAGGTGGCTCGGGCATCACGGATATAACAGCCTGGGGGGGACGGATGTATACCGGTCGCCGGAATTTCCGGCCGGCGCGGTTTTTTACCCGGTGGATGAACTGCCCGGGCAACTGAGATTTGATGTTGTTACCTTGCTCCAGGTGGCGGAACATGTCCAGGATGCTGAGGAATTAATTAGCCAATTATTGACTATTACCAATACGCTGGTTGTTTCGGTGCCCAATACCGGTTATTGGCAACACAGAATGCGGCTGCTGCTGGGCAGGTTTCCCGTAACGGATGTCGTCCTGCATATGAAAGAGCATCTCCGTTTCTGGACCCAAAAGGACTTTATTGATATGTGCCGGTACCATGGCTGGAAAATCAAGAGCGTCCAGGCCACCGAACCCCCGCGCGGCGTTCTGGCGCGCCGCCTGCCCGGATTATTTGCCCGGCAGATTATGTATGTGCTGACCAATGCGTAAAGGAATGGTTTTTTTCAGGCGTTTTCATTACTGATCAAAGGTGTGGATAGCGTGAGCATCATTACCTGGGCCAAACAAATCATCGGCAGCGTCGTTTTAATGCTGATTATTTATTTGCCGGGCGCGCCGGGGGTGCTGTTGCGCCGCCGGTATTATGCCAAAAGGCTGAAACGCTGCGGAAATAACCTGCATATCGGCACCAACGTGCACATCACCGGCTGTTCCCTGATTGAAATAGGCGATCGGGTTAGAATCAGGGAAAACGTAATTATTAATACCGGCAGTCCTAAACCCGGGCCTGAGCAAAGGGACATGATTGATTTAGACACCGGCGCCGATCTTCCCAAGGGGGCGGTAATCATCGGCAGCCACGCCGATATTGCCTTCGGCGCCATCATACTGGGCTACGGCGGCGTGAAACTGGGGGATAGCTGCGGCATCGGGCCGGGGTCCATGGTGCTTTCCGAATCCTTTCATTACCGGGGACATGATTTAAACAGGGTTTATAAATACACCACCGAGGCGCTGCCGGAGGAACAGTGCATTATGCAGGGGGTAGTTGAATTAAAGGATGGCGCGGTGCTTGCTTCCCACGTCATTGTTTTGCCGGGCACCGTGATTGGCAAAAACGCCTGGGTCGGGCCAAACAGCGTCACCAGGGTCAAGGGCTTTATCCCGGACGACTCGGTGGCCAGGGGCGACCCGGCAGAGGTTGTCCGGGAGAGGCCGTATAAAAAAGCGGTTCCGGCTCCGGAACAGACGGTAGTGGGCTGATGAGCGGCAGCGCCGAATGGGCATTTGACTGGCTGCGCCAAAAGGTGCTGGAAAGCAACGAGCTGTTGTGGGGCAGCCTTCCGGAGGCCAGGAACGACTATGTCGCCCGGTATATGTACGACGAATCATACCAGCGGGCGGCGCAGTTTTATTTTCAACTGTTCGGCATGACCGGGACCGGCGGCCCGGTTTTGGACCTGGCGGCCGGCTGCGGGCAGTATGTGTTCTGGTGTTTGAAAAACGGCTATGACGCTTACGGGATTGAACCCGAGCCATGGAAATTGGACTTCATCAAAGAAAAGATTCGCCGTGCAGGGTATCCCGGTGACTGGCAAAGCCGCATTGTTCCGGGCTGCGGGGAATCGCTGCCTTACGAGGATAACCGCTTCCAGTATCTAAACTCGGATCAGACCCTGGAACATGTGCAGGACCCGGACCGGGTGCTGAAAGAGATGATCCGCGTCACCAGGCCCGGCGGGGGGATCCATATCCGGTGTCCGGATTATCTGGGCACCTTTGAAGCCCACTACCGGCTGCCCTGGCTCCCCCTTTTCCCCAGGCCGGCGGCCAAACTTTATTTGCGCCTGCTGGGCAGGCCGACCCTGGGTCTTGATACACTCCGGTACGTGACTAAAAGCAGACTGCATAGAGCAATTAGGAAAATTGCCGGGCAGAGTCCCGGGCTGAGCCTGGCCGTAACCGATGTCGACCGGCTGCAATTCAACCTCAAATTGTGGAGAAAGGGTATCCCCAACTGGTCAATCCTTTACCTGGTTTATAGAAATTGGCGCTATGGCGCCGGTTTATTCAGAACAGTCAGTGGTGTGAATATATTCATTCGCGTGGTTACGAAATAAAGGCCGGTATGCAAAAGGGGCGATCAGCACCGGTGAGCTCCAGGAGTTGTTTCCCACATGGATAACATGCGGACCCGGACCCTTGCGGGGTTGGCCTGGAGCGGCACGGCTCAGCTGGCGCGCCAGGTGCTGTATTTTATAATTTCGGTTATTCTGGCCCGTTTGGTGAGCCCGCATGAATTCGGCCTTATTGCCATGGTCACCGTCTGCACCAATTTTGCCAACCTTTTTTCCGATTTGGGCCTGGGGGCGGCGATCGTCCAAAAATCCGATATCCAGGAACGGCATTTGAGCACGGTTTTCTGGATCAACATCATGGCCGGGCTGCTCATCACCGCGCTGGTCGTCGCCGCCGCGCCCTTGATTGCCATGTTCTACCGGGAACCGGCGCTGCGTTTGCTGACCACGGTGATTGCCTTAAATTTTGCCATCGGGGCTTTTAAAGTGGTGCAAAACGCCCTGTTGCAAAAAGCGATGAACTTTCGCCAATTGGCTCTGATCGAGATTACCGCGGTGATCATCTCCGGTGCGGCGGCGGTGACCGCCGCTTTATCAGGCTGGGGAGTATGGAGCATTGTTACCCAATCCCTGGTATTTACAACCACCTCCGTGGTGCTGGTGTGGCTGTGTTCGAACTGGCGCCCCGCCCGGAGCTGCGATGCCAAAGCATTCCGGGAATTAACCGGCTTCAGCTTCAACCTGCTGGGTTTCAATATGATCAACTACTGGATCAGAAATATTGATCATGTACTGGTGGGCAAATATATCGGCCCGGCTTCGCTGGGTATTTATACCAGGGCCTGCGGCCTGATGCTGCTGCCTGTGGCCCATATATCAAGCGTGATAGCCCGGGTAATGTTCCCGGTGATGTCCGAACTGCAAAAGGATATCGGCAAATCAAAGGAGGTTTACCTGCGGGCCACCCGGATCATTGCCCTGATTACTTTTCCCCTGATGGCGGGACTGCTGGTGACGGCGGAGCCGTTTATACTAACAGTATATGGAAACAAATGGCAGGAAGTGAGCCCGATCCTGAAAATATTTTGTTTTAACGGGGCGCTGCAGTCGGTTGGCACCACCGTGGGCTGGATTTATATTGCCCAGGGGCGCACGGACCTGATGTTCAGGTGGGGTTTGTTTGCCGGGGCGGTGCGGGGAATTTCATCCCTGATCGGCTTGCGATGGGGCCTTGTTGGGGTGGCATCGGCCTATGTGCTCAGCGGGTGCATCTTGCTCTGGTACCCGGCCTGGGCAATTCCGGGGCGTCTGATTGGCCTAGGTTTCGGGGAGATGGTCAAAAACCTGTGGGGACCTTTTTATTGCACTGTTTTTATGGGTACCGCGGTTTGGATTTTGGGGCTGCTGCTGCCTCCGGAGTGGACGCACGGGCAGTATTTGACGGCCCAGGCCGGTTTCGGCGTCCTACTTTATCTGGTGCTGCTTCAATTTTTCAATATCAAAGCCTACCGGGAGGTCAGGGAACTGCTGGGGGAACGCTGGTTTACCGGGCGCTAAGTTATTTACGGAGGGGTTCAATTGGTTAATCAGGAAATCACGGTCCTGCACTCGGTGCCGCGCTGGCTGCCGCAGACGGAAACCTGGCTGTACACCCAGATTAAATGCCTGCCGCTCCCGGTGCGCAGTCATATTGTATGCGAGGTTGCGGAAAACCTGGACCAATTTGCCATGCCCCATATTTATGCCGCCAGAAATGTTCCGGCCGGGCGTTACCGGATGTACATGGCTTTGGCCAGGCTGGGGCTCAGGGATCATTACCAGTCCTTTCTGGTCCGGCAGGCCCGAAGCTGCCGGGCTGCGGTGCTGCACTCCCATTACGGGCATATCGGCTGGCGCAATATGGGGGCGGCCGGGAAAGCCAACCTGCGGCACGTGGTCACTTTTTATGGCTTTGACGTTAATAAACTGCCGGCGGCGGACCCCCGCTGGCGTGAACGGTACCGGGAACTGTTCGGGCACGCAGATTACATCCTGTGCGAAGGGGCACACATGGCCGGGCGCATTAAAGAGCTGGGGTGCCCGGAACACAAGGTGCTGGTGCACAGGCTTGGCGTCATGGTTGACGCCATTCCCTTCAGGCCCAGGGCCTGGGCGCCCGGCGACCCTCTGCGGGTGCTGATCGCCGCTTCCTTTCGGGAAAAGAAAGGCATCCCCGATGCGCTGGAAGCGCTGGGCCGGCTGCAGCGTGACGCGCCCCTGCAAATAACCCTTATCGGTGATGCCGGCAGTGAACCGGCCGGCCGGGCGGAAAGGGAAAAAATCAGGCGGGTTATTGAGAAGCATGACCTGACGGCCCGGGTTCGCCTGCTTGGTTTTCAACCGCATCAGGTACTGTTTGCCGAAGCCTACCGGCACCATGTGTTTCTTTCGCCCAGCGTAACCGCGGGCGACGGCGACACCGAAGGCGGGGCGCCGGTGACGATTATCGAAATGGCGGCCACCGGGATGCCGGTGGTCAGTACGGTCCACTGCGACATTCCGGCAGTGATTTTGAACGGACGCACCGGTTTGCTGGCCGGGGAGCGGGATGTGGACGGCCTGGTAACGCATCTGCATTGGCTGGTCAATCATCGATCCGAATGGCTGCCCATGCTGACAGCGGGCCGCGGGCGCGTCGAGGCTCTGTATAATGCTTCCGTTCAGGGGGCTCGCCTGGCCGCCATATACAGGCGGCTGGTTTTGCAATGACTGGCGGGGAGTTTGAGCAAATGAACGGTGCGGCAATTAAGCCAGCGGTGAGCGTGGTGCTGCCAACGTACAACCGGGCCCATACCCTGGACCGGGCAGTGGGCAGTGTTTTGGGGCAGACCTTTGGGGATCTGGAGCTGATTATCGTGGATGACGGTTCCACCGATGACACCGGGGCGGTGGTCTCCGGCTTTAACGACCCGCGGATCCGTTATGTCAGGCATGATGTTAACCGGGGAGCAAATGTCGCCAGAAACACCGGCATAAAGTTAAGCCGGGGAGAGTATCTGGCTTTTCAGGACAGCGATGATGAATGGCTGCCGGAAAAACTGGCGCGGCAGGTGAACCTGTTAACCGCCGCGGACAAAACGGTGGGTGTTGTTTACACCGGCTGCCTGCGCCGGAAGGCGGGCGACGCCGTCTATATTCCGGGCGCCCGGGTGGCCGTCAGGGAGGGCGATCTGCACCGGCAGTTGCTGACGGGTAATTTTATTGCCATGCCGGCAGTGCTGATCAGACGTTGCTGTCTTGTGGAATGCGGCCTGTTTGACGAGGGGATGCCCAGGCTGCAGGATTGGGACTTGTGGATCCGGGTGGCGCGCCGGTACCTTTTCGCCTGTGTCGATGAACCGCTGGTCATGGCCTACCACAGTCCGGGCGGCATCAGTGACAATGCTGCGGCGTATGGTGAAGCGCTGGGCCGGATACTGGAGAAATATCAGGAAGATTACAATATGTATCCCCCAATTAAGTCCCGGCTCCTGCGTTTATACGCTTTCATCAAAATCAGCGGCGGTGATGCCGCCGCGGCCCGCAAATGCCTGGGGCAAAGTTTTTGGGCCCGCCCAAACGTTAAATCGCTGCTCTTGTGGCTGGCCGCGTTATTTGGGGGCCGGGCATATCTGGCGCTCTGGGGCGCAAGGCTGAAAGCGCGGGGGCTGCGACGGCTGTGAGCCCGGTATAAATACGGAAACCGGTTCTAATAGGCAAAAATGGCGGGGTATAGACATGAATAATGAACAGGTTTTAAAGATTTCCGTGGCCCTGTGCACTTATAACGGGGAGCGTTTTATAGAAGCCCAGTTGAATAGTATTCTGAACCAATCCAGGCTTCCGGATGAAGTAATTGTTTGTGACGACGGGTCCACGGACAATACCGTTGACATTGTGCGCGGCGTTTCTTTAAGCTATCCCGGTATCGTTCGCGTGTACAAAAATAACGTTAACCTTGGCTGCGTAAAGAACTTTGAGCAAGCTATCCGGCGGGCCGGCGGCAGCGTTATTTTTCTGAGCGATCAGGACGATGTGTGGTTCAGAGATAAAATTAAAGTCATGTGTGCCCCGTTTACCGAGAACCGCGGGATTGGGCTGGTGTACAGCGACGCCCTGATTACCGATATGGCCTTGCAGCACCGGGGCAGTACGCTCTTTAAACGGCGCCGGAACCTGCGCCTGAACATGGTGCGTTCCGCTCGTCAGTTGATTAAAGGGGTGGGGATAAACGGTTGCACCATGGCTTTCCGGTCTGCATTAAAAGAATTTGCCCTACCTGTTTGCAGGGGCTGGGGCCATGACCACTGGATTGCTTTTATTGCCCATGCCGTTACCGGCGTTCAGCCCATCAGTAAACCATTGATGTTCTATCGCCGGCATGGCGGCAACTGCGGCATTGACCTGACCCTTGAGGACGGGTGGCTGAACAAGTGGCAAAGAATACTGCAGACCTCGGGGATGGCCGTGTATACCGGTGACAGGGAGCGTTGGGGCTCCATGTACCGGCGGTTGCTGGAAATAAGCGCGGGGGATTTGGAGACGGCATACCGGTTCAGGTTCCTTGAGTTTCTGCTTGAATGTGAGCGACGCCTGGAATTTGCGTGCCAAAGGGAGCGCTTTAAACAAGACATGCGCATCAAACGCCTGCCGTTATTGTGGGGATTGTTCAAAGGCGACTACCACCGGCATCTAAGGGGGATAAGGAGTTTTATGAAGGATTTGCTGCTCAGGTAGAATGAGAGTTTTTGATTAGTTCATAATTTCTTTTTAACCTTTCGTCACGGGGATTCATCTCCAGGGCCATTTGGGCAAACTCCGCCGCTTCGTCTCTTAAGCCGATATAGTAACAGGCCAGCGCGCCCAGGTCATATATTGTATAGTCCCAACACCAGGCGTCGTTTATATAAGTCGACCTTTCTTTTATTTTTAACGCGTCTTTTACCATGTGGTAAATGCCCGCCCAATCTTTTTGCTCATACATGAGTTTGGCCATTTCAACATACGGCTCTCTTACATGCGGTGTTTCCGCTATTGATTTATAGAGCCAGTTCTTAGCCTCGGCGTAATTATTTTGCGCTTTGCAGGCCCGGGCGATAAACCGCATGGAAGCGCTTCTTTCGTCCTTCCAGTTCGAGTCCGGCAACGAGATATGTTTTTGCAGGGTTTCTATACATTGATTCCACAGGCCGGAGAACATGTATTCCCGGCCAAGATAATGGTAACTCCTGGGGTCGTGGGGCCTTTCCGCAACGGCCAGTTCAAGTAAGGGCAGGTAAAAACTCCGGTCTTTGCTTTTGTCCGGATAATGCCGGAGCCTTACATCAGGGCACCACACGTATTTTTCCTCCCCTTGGCCGATGAAATCAAGACATTCGTGGATCGGGTTGACCCACTGATAGCCCTTTCTGGCATGGATCCGGTCATAATAAAATGTGACGCCAGGCGTGCCGTCCGGATTAAAGCTCCAGGTGTAATGGTACCTGGCTCTGGTGGTCCCTTTAATCCAGGCATTGGCCAGATTTTTGCGCCAGCCTGCTTCAAAAACTTCATCAAGGTCGGTGCTTACGCATATATCCACGTCCGCCGGAATTTGCGCCAGGCATGAGTTCCGGGCTTGGTCAAACCGCCAGGGCTTGATCACGTCAATGTAAACTGTCGCGCCTCTTTGGCGCAGCTTTTCCACCGTGCCGTCCGCAGAACCCGTGTCGGTCACGATGATGCAATCAGCCTCGCTCATTGAGTCCATCCACCGGTCAACAAATTGCGCTTCATTTTTGCACACCGCGTAGACACATATTTTTAGCTTTTTCATGGCGCCGGCCCCCCATAAATCGCAGTTAAATTCTTATCTTTTGATTTTTTCTTTGATTATTTCAAGATTATTCTTAAGCCTTTCATCACCGGGATTCATATCACAGGCCATTTGGGCCAGCGCACAGGCTTTTTCAAACAATCCGAGCCTGTAGCAAGCGATGGCTCCCAGATCGTATATGGTGCTGTCCCAGCTTGATTCTTCCACAAGGTAGGAAAAAGGCCTGACATTTATTTTAAGTGATTCATCAAGCATTTGATAAACCAGGGACCATTCTTTCAGCTCATATCCCAGGCGCGCCATATCCACATAGGGTTCCCTTATTGAAGGACACTCCGCGATGGCCCTGTAGAGCCATTTTTTCGCCTCGTTTAAATCACCCAGGGCTTTATACGACCTGGCAATATACCTCATTGCAGCGCACCGTTCCTGATCCCATACGGCGCTCGAAAGGGCAAGGTGTCCCTGAAGTGTTTCAATGCATTTGTGGTATTGCTGGTGAAACATGTATTCCCTGCCCAGCCAGAAGGTGGTGCTGCTGTCGGCGGGATTTTCCTTTTTCGAAAGCTCAAGCAGGGGCAAATATTGTCCTCTGGATTTAGTGGGGTCGGGAAAATGGTCCAGGTGAATTGTTGGTTCAAATGCGTACACCTCGGGCTTTTCCGCGTAGTATTGCAGCACCTCGTGAACCGGATTTACCCACCTGTACCCATGCCGGCCGTGAATTTTTTCATACCAGTAGGTAACGCCCCGGGTCCCATCCTGGTTGAACTGCCAGGTGTACATGTATTTCAGCCTTGTAGTTTCGGGAGTCCAAACAGTTTCAAGCTTTTCCCGCCACCCCGGCTCCAAAACCTCGTCGAGATCCGTACAGACGCAAATGTCAAAATCGCCAGGGATAAAATTTAACGATATGTTTCTGGCGACGTCAAATCTCCAGGGAGCAATCTTTATGTTATAGACCGCCGCGCCTTTATTCCGGAGCCTTTGCACCGTACCGTCCGATGAGCCGGTATCGCATACAACGATCAGGTCCGCTTCATTCATTGAAGCGATCCATCTGTCGACAAAATGCTCCTCATTTTTACATATTGAATAAACGCATACCTTGTATTTATTCATACAGCAACCATTCCTTTTGCGCGAGTTCACGTGCTTCCCGCATGAATTTGTCAAACTCTTCGTCCCAGCAATCCGGATGGTAATGGTAATCGATGATCTTTTGGTTAAGCTTTTGAGCCTCTATTAGAGTGAGATAAGCTTCAATATTTCTGCCCAGCTGGTGCAAATAACGCGCTTTTTCAAAATACGGTTCCCTCCGGTTCGGCAGGTAAGAGATGGAAGTATTAAGGTTTAGCATGGCCAGCGCCTGTTTATTTTGATTTCTGTACAAATGGTGTTTCATTTTATAAAGGTAACCTTTATCGGAATCTTTTAAGGCCAGCGCTTTATCTATGGCCGCCAAAGCTTCTTCAAACCTGCTTGCCGATAAATACTCACCCGCCAGGAAGCTCCAGGTTTTCCATACATCCGGCCTTTCTTTGACCGATTGTTCCAGCATGGGTAAATAGGACGACCTGGATTTTTTATGCTCAGGCTCGTGATAAATCCAGAGATCGTCTGTCCAGCAAATTTTTTCTTCCCCTTGATACTCCAGGATTTCGTGTACCGGCAGCTTCCATGTGTAGCCGTGTCTTTTGTGGATTCTTTCGTGCCAGTGGGCGGAAAAGCGGCCATTGGCCCAAATGGTTTTAAATTTATGGTAATACCGCGTAAAGTTTAAGTCCCACTTGCTGCTTAAAACCTCCCGCCAGTTTTCCATCAGGTATTCGTCGATATCCAAAGAGATGCAGATATCCATGTCGCCGTCAATCAGGGCTAACGCTGTATTGCGCGCGTCATCAAATCTCCATGGAGAAACAAATATTTGATAGGTTTTAAGATTAACCCCGGGGTTCTGTTCTTTAAAATTTTGCAGTATTGTATTTGTTTGATCAGCCGAACCGGTATCGCACAGGACTATTTCATCGGCGTCCTTTACTGAGTTTAAAAACCTGGCCATAAATTTTTCTTCATTTTTGTAAATTCCATAAACCGCGCAGGCTGGTTTGTTTGCGTCCAGCAAACCCTCCTTTTTTTGCAGTTTTGGATTATACCCGACATAAATGCCAATTTCATTTTCAAGGTGATAAAGCGGTAGGCAGTCAAAGGACGCCAGGACTTCATTGTGGCTCCAGTCGTCTTTTACATGCTTTTCATAGGGATTGCCCATATATTCGTCCTGGGGATAGTTAACAACGGGGATGCTGATCAGTACATATTCGCTGGCATTCAGCAGTTTGTAGTAAACTTTTATGGCTTCTTCTTTTGTCATATGCTCCAGAATATCGCCTAAAAGAGTTATTCCGTAGATTTTTTGCGGGGTAAAGGCTCTAATATCCGCTTTAATCATCTGGTCATATTTTTCTTCAAGAGAGTATTTTTCAATATATGGTTCCCATATTTCTATGCCGTGGAATTCGGTGGAGGGTAATTGGGAGCGAAGCAGGTCGTGATAATTACCCGCACCGGCGCCGACATCCAATATTGAGTTGTTGCGGCATTTTGCAATCAGGCGTTTTATTATTCTTTCGGACCAGGCTTTTCCCGAAGCCGAGCTATACGGCATTGTGATCACTCCAAATATTAATCGCGTTACATGTAATATATTTATGCTCTATTTGCGTTAGCCGTTCAGCAAAAGAATCCGGGTCCGGCAGCAATTCCGGGCCCGGATTCTTTTTGTTCTATGCCGGTAATCAATTAGCTTATTGCAACGCCTGCACTTACGTAACCAGTTACTGAATTAACCAGATTTAAACCGCTGGCCGTTATAGAGAACACCATTAATAAACGTGTTCCCGCTGTTACCGGTATCGACAATCCGGTTGTAATGCCGCTGCTGATGTCACCAAGCGACACTGTACCTGAGAGGGCGGGAGATAGTGTCACAACAGCACCTGAAACTGGATTGAAATCATTATCTGGCGGTGCGGGTGAACTGTACAATTGCGCCGTAATGGTTATAGTTGTTGCGGTAAGGGACAGCGACACCGTATTGCTGAAATATGCTGCAATTGAGGTAATGGTTCCGTCCCTGGGAACAGAAAATGCGAAATTAATTACTGGGCCCGCAATGGTGCCTGTGAGATCTATTGCTCCACCTACAAGAGTTATCCCGGTGGCGGAACTACCGAATCCTACTATACTTGTGTTGCCGACTAAGCCAAGTGCGACAGTAGTCATATTGGCGGGACCGCCGGATGCAAACGGAATTATTGCGCTGCTTCCTGCGACCCCGGTAGCCCCGGTAGGTCCAGTCGGCCCAGTATCGCCGGTAGCCCCGGTGGGTCCAGTCGGCCCAGTATCGCCGGTAGCTCCGGTGGGTCCAGTCGGCCCAGTGTCGCCAGTAGCTCCGGTGGGTCCAGTCGGCCCAGTGTCGCCAGTAGCTCCGGTG